>DATMLM010000060.1:0-115921 GCA_035570055.1 Gemmatimonadaceae bacterium | reverse complement strand
GGACGAGAGCCCGAGCATATAGTAGCCCCAGGCATTGTCGGGGCGGTGCTTCGTGTAGACATCGAACATTCCCACCGCGTCGGAGTACCGGTGCGCGGTGTACGCCGATTCTGCCGTGGTGTACGAGATGTTCTCCGGAATCACGGGAGGTGTGGGGATGGTGGCCTCGACCTTAGGAGTGGTCACCGGCTCACCGGCTGAGACCTGTTGGTGCTTTTCGTGGCCGCCGCAAGCTGCGACGGAGAGGGCGAGTGCTGCGATCGTGGCGCGGTACATAGAGAGGACCTCGGGTTGGGGTTGTGCCCCCACCCAAGGCAATCGCGCGACCACGAATTACGCGGCGCTTCGCGTCCGCGTAAAGCGCCGCCTTGCCTGAACTTGCGCCGGTTGCCCGGTTCGCCCGTGTGCCGCATCGTGTTCGCATGGACACGTGCCGCGAAGCGGCCGTGTGTCCATGTGTACTCAGCGCGGCTTCAGTCCCGCGAGATGCCGTGCCGCCGCATGATCTTGAGCAAGCTCGCATGATCCGCGAGACCGAGGTCGGCGGCCGTACGCGTGATATGCCACTCATTGCGTTCCAGCGCCTCGACCACGATGCGCCGCTCGGCTTCGGCCTTCCGCTCGACAAAGGTGCGGGCCGACGGCGAAATAGGCATCGACGCGTCGCGAATTTCGGGCGGAATGTGCTCGGCGCCGATGATATCCCCGTCGGCCGCGATGACCATACGCTCGACGACATTGCGCAACTCGCGGACGTTGTTCTGCCGCCAGTCGTACCCCATCAAGATGGGCAGTACGTCAGGCGCAAGCCGCTTCCGCCGCATCCGAAATCGATCGGCGATATGCGCGAGCAGATGGTCGACCAACTCGGGCAGATCGGACAGCCGATCGCGCAGCGGCGGCACGTGCAGGACGTGGACGTTGAGCCGAAACAAGAGATCGCGCCGAAACCGCCCGTCTTTCGACTCGGCCTCGAGATCCCGATGCGTGGCGGCGACCACGCGCGCGGGCACCTGAATCGGCCGGTTCGACCCGAGCCGAACGATGGCGCGCTCTTCGAGGACGCGCAGGAGCTTGGCCTGCGCCGGCAGCGGCAGCTCGCCGATCTCGTCGAGGAAGAGCGTGCCGCGACCGGCTTCCTCGAACGCCCCTTTCCGCGCCGTAGCCGCGCCGGTGTACGCGCCACGCTCGTGCCCGAACAACTCGCTCTCGACGAGCTGCTCGGGCAGCGCCGCGCTGTTGACGGCGATGAACGGCTCCCGAGGGCCGGCGCTCAACCGGTGCACGTCCCGCGCGACGAGCTCTTTGCCCGAGCCGCTCTCGCCGATGATCAAGACGGGACTCGGGATCGGTGCCACGCGTGCGATCGCGTCTTTGAGTCTCGCAATCGCCGGGCTCGAGCCGCGTAACGCGCTCTCGTCCGCGGCGTACCGACGCAACGCCATCACCTCGGCGATCATCTGGCGCCGCTCGACGGCGTTCTCGATCTCCTGCGCCAGGCGTTCGACGGGATCGTCCTTGCTGACAAAACCGTACGCGCCGAGCTTCACGGCCTGGACACACCGGTCATAGCTGCCCGTGCCCGTGTACACAATCACGGGTACGTCGATGCCCTTCTCTTTCATGGCCCGCAACACCCCGAAGCCGTCCATCCGCGGCATCTCGAGGTCGAGGATCACGCAGTCGACCGTCTCCCGCGAGAGAATATCAAGCGCATCGTTCCCAGACCCGGCGATGAGCACCTCGTGCTGCGCCAGCCGCTTGAGATCATACGCGTACTGCTCAGCCAACGCGAGATTATCATCGCAGACGAGTACGGTCGTCATGGGTGCGGAGTTATAAGTGAAACGTGACCGCGACGCGAGTGCCGCGGCCCGGCGCCGTGTCGACCGTCAGGGTTGCCGCGAGGTCGGTGACGAGTCGTCGCACGATGGACAGCCCGAGCCCGGGCCCTTCGAACGCCTGCGCGAGCTGCTCCTCGGTCATGCCGCTCCCGGTATCCTCGATCGTGAGCTGTCCAGTGGCGGTCGTCGTGATCGTCAACGTCCCTCCCTGGCCCATGGCGTTGACCGCGTTCGTCGCGATGTTTTCGATAATGCGCCGCATACCCACGGGGTCGGCTGTGATCTGCGGCATAGCGGGATCGAGCGCCAGCCTGAGGGTGATGCCGTCCGGCACGACGACGGATCGCGCGATGGCGTTGACGTCGATTCGCTGGGGCTCGGCGCGCGGCGTCAGCAACGCATAATTGCGCGCGAGCGCATCGAGATACGCCACGCTGGCATCGAGCGTGGCGCGCCGCTCGGCGAACACCGGCGCGAGCGCGCCCGGATCCTCGCGGGCGACCTGGTCGAAGTGCCTGAGCACATGTCTGAGGGGCGCCAGGCCATTCTTGATGTCGTGCGTCACCTGCCGGGACAGATCCCCGACCGTCGCCCGCCGCTCGGCCTCTCGCAACCGCACGGCGCTCGATCGCAACCTGCGCACGAGCGCGCCGAGCACGCGGCTCAGCGTGCCGATCTCGTCGTTCCGATTTGTCGCGAAGTGGACGTCGAGCCGATCGAGATCCAGCCGCTCCGTTTCGGCCGCGAGCGCCGCCAACGGTTGCCCGATGCGGGCCGCGAGCGCGACCGCCCCCAGCGTCGCGGCAATCGCCACCAGCGCAACGGCGGCCGCGAACCAGCGGTCGACGCTGTGCCGCAGTGCCGTCAAGTCGGTAGTTGGATGCGCGATGACGAATAGCGCTTTCCCCAGCGAATCAGCCGCAACAAACGGGAAGGGGATCTCAGCGACGACGTCATCGAGCGCCGAGTCACCTGGCAGGAGCAGCGACACGGTCAGCGTGCTGTCCGTGCGGAGCCGCCCGAGAAACGCCGAGTCGACGGCGATGCCACCGACCAGCGTGACGCGGCGATCGCCGACGCGCGTGCTGTCAGCACGGGCCAGCACGAGCCGTGGGCCGTCGGGTGTGCGCGCGTGGACGAGCGCCGCGCCTCCAGCCAACAGGCGTGGCAGCGCCGGGTCGAGCCGGTCGTACTCGTTGCGAAAATGCCCGGAGCTCAGGATCCGTCCGTGCTCGTCCTGCAACTGGAGCATGTCGAGCCCGGTCATCCGCATCGCCTGAGCGGCGTAATCGAGCAGGTACGCGCGCTCGCTGGGGTCGCGCAGTGCCGCGCGCAGGCGCTCGTCATCGGGCACTGCGTCGCGCAACGACGCGAGCCGATCGCCGACCGCCGCGCTGGTCTGCGAGAGATCCGTGCGCGTGACCGCCGTCAGCGCCGCGACACGCGAGCGATATTGTGCGGTGAGCCGCTGGTCCATCTCGCGCCGCACGCCGATCGCGAGCCCGATCAGCGGCACGAGCGCGATCAGCCCGAATGCGATGAAGAGCCGCGCGCGGAAACTCACGGCGTGGTCTCCAGCCGCATGCTCCCCGTCGTATCGGCCACGACGCCGACGGCCCCCCGACGAACGATCAGCTCCGAGCGTGTCTCGATGAGCGGCTGCGCCTTCAATGCCCCGAACGCGCACGTATCGTTGCCCGCCGGCCGCGCCACGAGATACCACCCGTGGTCCTCGCTCGCTAACGCCCGGTCGAATGCCGCATGCCCGAGCGGGATGGCGCTCGTCGCGAGGCCGGTGCCGACGAAGCGCTCGGCAATCGACCGGGCGATGCTGTCGCCGGCCATGTATGTGATTGGACGCATCGGGCCATCGAACACTTGAGCGCATTGCGCGCGCGGGATGCGGGCTTCGGCGTGAACGGCGTTGAGTACGTCGGGGGTGGGCGGGGTACCGGGCGACACCAGGACGTATTGTCGATCCCACGGCAATGGGATCGTCGCGAAGTCGGAGCGTGATGCCGCGTAGCGTATTACCGAAGGTCGATCGGTCACCACCACATCGCCCCCGCCGTCGATCAAATCGAGCGCGCCGCGATTGGACACGACGCGAACGTTCGCTCCGGGCGCGAGATGCCGTGCGAGCGCGACGCCGAACGAGTCGGTCGCGGCAATACGCAGTGAGTCAGCGGCGATCGTGGGGCCGGCGAGAATGACAGACACCGGCGACGGCGCGGGCGTGACGGCGTGGCCGCAGGCGAGTACGCACACCAAGAGCATGGCGTGACGTGTATTCACTACCGAAAGCTAAGACGTGGACGCGCCCGGTACCTTGCCCGCGACGCGGGCGGGATTGCCGACCATGATGACATTCGCGGGCACGGCGCCCGAGCAGATGGCGCCGAAGGCGATGACGCTGTTATCGCCAATCGATGTCCCGGGCATGATGGCCGTCTCCGGCGCGATCCAGACGTTCTCGCCGATCGTGATCGCCGCGGTCCGAACCGGCGCCGAGGGATCGCGCCGGTTGATGGCGATCGAGTGGAAATCGGTATCCATGATCCGACACTCGGACACCTGGCAGAGGCTCCCGATCGAAATGCGCTCCATGCACCCGAACCGCACGGCCACGAGGTCGACCTTGTTGCCGACGGTA
This sequence comes from Gemmatimonadaceae bacterium, assembly GCA_035570055.1. Lineage (GTDB taxonomy): Bacteria > Gemmatimonadota > Gemmatimonadetes > Gemmatimonadales > Gemmatimonadaceae > DASRDS01. The sequence continues at coordinate 111,424 of DATMLM010000060.1, read as the reverse complement.
ATGACGGCGTCGACGCTGTGGGTGAACGGCGTCGTCCGGTGGATGACACGGACGTCATCGCCGAAGACCACGCGGCCGGGCCCGCGGACGACCAGCGAGCCGAAGACCCGCAGATTGCGGCCGGCCTGAAACCGGCGACCTCGCAACGGCAAGTAGGCCTTGTAGAAGTGGCCTTTGAATATCGCGAACCCCACCCGGAGGACGTGACCGGGTTCGGCGAAGATCCTACGAAACCGGGATTGGGTCACGAGTCTCGTCGGCCGCCGCGAGCCGGAGAAGCTCGGCGCGGTCGACCTTGCCGTTCGCGTTCAAGGGAAACTGATCCAGTCGAACAATCTTACTCGGCACCATGTACGTTGGCAGCACCATGGCCGCCGCCCGCCGGAGCGCATCGAGCGACTCGACCGCGCCGGTCACGAAGGCAACGACGCCCAACGCTTGCGCCTGCGCAATGGGGTACCCCACAGCCACGGCCCCGGTCACGCCAGGCTGCAGCCTGAGTACACCCTCGATTTCGGCCGGCTCGACCCGGAATCCCAGAATCTTGAGTTGGTGGTCGACCCGGCCGAGGTAACTGTAGATCCCCGACGGATGCTCCATCACGCGGTCGCCGGTGCGGTAGAAGCCCTCAACGAATCGGCCCGCAGTTTGGGCCGCATCGCGCCAGTATCCGGGTGCTGTCTGCAGCCCGCCCACCAAAAGCTCCTCATCGACCACCCGCGCGGCGAGCCCGTTCAGTGGCCGCCCAATGGGGACGATGCCATTCACAGACTCGTGCGCCACGCCGTCCCAACGATAGACGAAGCAGGCGATGGTCAATTCGGTCGGTCCATAGAGATTCTCGACCGTCGAATTCGGCGCCGCCGCCTGCCATCGCTCGGCGGTCTCGTTGGTCAATGGCTCGCCGCAGAAAAGACTCCACCGTAGGCTCGGCATGGACCCAGCCGGGATACGATCGCGAGCCAGGACGGCCGCTGAAGGCACGGAGAACCATGACGTGAGCTGGTGTGCGTTCACAAACCTGGCCGGCGCCAGCATCTCGATCGGTGCCATCGCATAGAGGCACGCGCCGGCGTTCCATGTCATAAAGAGATCGTGAACCGACAAATCGAACGTCTGATCGAACGTCTGCGAGCACCGATCGTCGGCGGTCAGCCCGTATCGGGCACCCATGACGTCGAGATAATGCAGGACGTTCCGGTGCGTGATCCCGACACCCTTTGGCTCACCGGTCGTTCCGGATGTGAAGAGCAGATAGGCCAGGCTATCAGGATCCACGGCCGGCAGATCGTCGAGCGGAACGTGCTCCCCTGGCTGATCCCCGTGGATGAGCACCGGGACGTCTCCAGCCACGGCATCGAGCAAGGGCGCCGTGTCGCGATCGACAATGATCGCGTCGAGCTCCGCGCGACGGGCCATGAAGCGGGTCCGCTCGATGGGCAGCTTGGGATTGAGCGGCACGAATGCCGCCCCGCTGCACAGGGCGCCGAGCGTGCCGACGTACGCGACCTCGGATCGCGCTGCGAACACCCCGACACGCGCCGCGGGCCGGCCCAGCGCGCGCACGATGGCCGTGGCGAGGACGCGGGCGCGGAGGGCGAGGGCTTCGTATGTGAGGATCTGGCCGCGGACGACTACGGCCGGCGCATTCGGGTGAACCGCGGCGCTGGCCAGCACTCCCGTGCGCAGCGACCGCGTGTCCTCCGTCACGACACGAGGGCGGGCGCGTTCGATGTGTGGGCTTCGATGAACTCGCGGATGGTGCGATAGCGGGTCAGCGTGACGATTTGCTCGTCCGAGATCGTGAGCCCGTAGGTCTCCTCGAGCGACAGAATGAGCGCGACGTGATTGACGGAGTCCCACTCCGGGATGGAGTTGAACTCGAGGTCATCGTTCAGCGCGGCGGGATCGACCCGCAATGCGTTGGCGACGACCTCAGCGAGACGCATGGGCATGAGTGCTCTGAGTCGTAGTTTGAGCGCGGCGGATGGCGATGCCGGTGTGTTCGAGCTCTTCTCGTGACGGCGGAATGTCGAGAATGAAGACACTCGCGCCGAGTCCAACATAACGCGCCAACTCATCGGCGACGCGTTCATACGTACCAACCAAGTACGGACAGAACGTCGCCGAGGTCTGGAACGGGCCCAGCCAGTACGGGTGATCCGGCGAGGCGGGCCGCTCGTCGAGCGACGAGAGCTGCTTGTGCCACTGAGAGTCGGACACTTTCATCGCCAGCCCGTGGGTGATGCGGCCGGCGCGCGTGTCCGGAAAGCGCTCATACGCGACGTCCCAGGCTTCGTCCGCGGTATCGCGGGCAATGATGCCGACCCTCACGCCCCGCCGTCTGCCATCATTCGGGGCCGGCCGCGTATCCTCGCCGATGGGCTCGGGATACGTGACGCTGATAGCGCCCATGGTCACCGCGGCGGCTTCGCCGGCCGGGGAGGACCCGGACACCAGGATGTCCGGCTGCAGCTCCGGTGAAAGGCTCGGGGCCATCCGGAGATTCCGCACCCGATAGTGCTTCCCCTCGTGCGTCACCGGCCCTTGATCGGCGAGCAGCGACTTGATGACCGCCACGTACTCGATCAATCGCTCGTAGCGCTCGTCGTGAGGGGTGGGGTCGCCAAGCGCGAGGAGATCGTTCCGAAATCCACCCGCGACCATGTTGAGCGCAACGGCGCGCCCATGCATCCAGCCGAAGGATGCCACCATCTTGGCCGCGGACAGCGGGGTCATGTAAGCGGGCTGGACCGCGACCAGCGGCACGAGCTGTTTCGTATGCTGGATAACGAGTTGGGATACAAGCCACGGGTCCGCGATGCCGTTGTCTGTGTAGACCAGCATCCCGTGGCAACCGGCCTCTTCACTCCATCGCGCAACGTCGATGACTCGCTGGGTGTAGAGCTCCCGAGCGATATCACGCGACTGCGGGCACGTCGCGTAGATCTGCACGTTCTGGGATCGTTGCACCTAGTGCGCCGCGATCTGTGCGTTGAAAACGTCCGTCTAAGACTAAGTCACACGTAGTCTTCTACATAAACATCTGTTGCACCACCCTGATTGCGTTGCGCCAATGCATCAGAATGTTGCTCGTTACGCTCAACGCTTAAGCTGTTCGCATGAACGTAATTGGCATTAGCGGGTTCGAGGGCGCTGTCCCGTTCAAGCGCCGACACTGGCCATCGCTCGACCCCCGTGCCTACAGGATCTCCCAGGGTCATGACGCGGCGGCCGCACTTGTTTCCTCCGGCCGGATTGTCGCGGCAGCCGCCGAGGAGCGATTTGATCGGAACAAGCACTCGGCCCACTTTCCCGTCCAGGCGATCCGCTGGTGCCTGGAGCAGGCCGGCTTGTCGATCGACGACGTCGACATGCTCGCGCACGGCTTCGACTACGGGCCCTATCGCACGATCTACTCGGCCGATCCGACGACCCGGAAGCTCTACGAGGACGTCCTCTCGCGCGACGCGCTCGTCAAGTTGGTCGAGCGCGATCTGCCCGGATTTCCGGTCGAGCGCGTGTGCCAGGTGCCGCACCACGTCGCGCACGCCGCGAGCGCGTACTGGACGTCGGGGTGGGACGAGTGCCTCGTCATCGTCGTCGACGCCATGGGTGAAGCGCACGGCAGCACAATTTTTCAGGGACGTGGCGGCGAGCTCACGCGTCTCAGATCAATCGGCGCCCAAGACTCGATCGGCGTCTTCTACTCGCTCGTCACGTACCACCTGGGGTTCGACTTCAACTCCGACGAGTACAAGATCATGGGGCTCGCGCCATACGGCGATCCCTCCCGCTATCGCGAGTTCTTCGCGAAAGAAGTCGTGCTGCGCGACGACGGAACCATCAAGATCCCGATGCTGCAGCTCAACACCACGCGCGATGATCGCGAGAACTACGGAGCCACGCTCTCCTATCTGTCGCAACACCTGCTGCCCGCTCGCGACCCCGCTGGCGATATCTCCGACGAACATCGCGACGTCGCCGCGGCTCTCCAGGAATGCCTGGACAACGTCATGCAGCACATCTGCGGAAGCTTCCAGCGAGCATCAAATCAATCGCGCCTCGCCCTAGCCGGTGGCGTGGCGCTGAACTGCACAGCGAACGGCCGGCTTATCAAAGCCGGACTCTTTGACGAGATCTACGTCCAGCCTGCGGCCGGCGACGATGGAACGGCCCTCGGTGCGGCGCTCTACGCCAGCGCGAAGCGCGGCGTCATTGCCAATAAGCGAATGCCGGCACCACTGCTCGGTCCATCTCACGATGCCGCCGCGGTCGACCGAGCCATCGCGGCGGCGGCGCCAAAGATCAAGGTGCAGCGTTTCGCATCGCTGGCTGAAACGTGTACAGCAGCGGCTCAGCTTATCGCCCAAGGCAAGGTGCTCGCCTGGCACCGCGGCCGTATGGAATTCGGCCCGCGCGCACTTGGCAACCGCAGCATTCTCGCCGACCCGGGCCACCCGGAGATGCGCGACCGTATCAATAGCATGGTCAAGAAACGCGAAGCCTTCCGCCCCTTTGCTCCCGCGGTCTCGCTCGGCGAAGTCCACAAGTGGTTCGACGTCGCGGCCGGCTCCGTCTTCCCCTACATGATCGCCGTCGTCGACGTCCGTGAAGCGCACCGCGCCTCGCTCCCCGCGATCACGCACGTCAACGGCTCAGCGCGCGTGCAAACCGTGTCCGACGAAGACAATCCGGCCTTTCACGCGTTGCTCCGCGCCGTCGGCCGCACCACCGGACGCGAGATGGTGCTCAATACGAGCTTCAACGTGAAAGGTCAGCCGATCGTCAACACGCCAGATGAGGCAATAGCGACATTCCTCGACACGGGAATCGATCATCTCTTCGTAGAGAACAATCTCATAAGCCGTGCGTGATCTGGATCACGCATTCTAAAGTGTGTTGCATGCTATCGTAGGGCCTGGTTGTCGAGCAACGCTCGGCACGATGCTTGACTTAGGAGACAAGCATGTGGGCTCTACTGAGATCGTCATCACACCGCGGGCACTGGCGGACCGCGCACGCCTATCGTTCGGCGGGAGAACGCGCCAGCACGGCCCTCTGGTGGGCCGTCATCGCCTCGACGTGCATCGCTGCCGTCGGGTACGCCGTCTACCTCTTTCAATGACGATGCGCTAGGCGCATCCAACTGAGATAGCGCTCGCGCTGGTCCGGGGTCAGTACTGAAACAATTTCCATCTGTGCGCTATCGACCCCGGGCCGCGTGGCGCGCCACGCCGAATCAAGCGCGGCTTGGTGCGTGGCCAGGATACGGGCGATCGCGTCGTGCTGCGCCGTACTGAGTCCCAGTCGCCTATCCATTTGCGTCAATAACACGGTCGCGTCCATCGGGTTAGCCGCTGGAGCGGACATTCGAGTGTGCTCTCCGACCGCGCCGGCGACGACACCGAGTATGGTCGCGACGACCAACGCCAAAGCCTGCCTCGCGCCGGGACTCACGGTTGCCCGGCCATCATCGCGGCGATGCTCGGCGCTTGCCCTGGTGCGGTCAACATAACGGCGATGCTCGGCGGGCGATCCTCCGCGACAACGGGCCGACGCCCACTCGCCAACAGCAGCGTGAGCGCCGCCGCCGTCGCCAGCGGTGGAGCCCAGGTCGCAACGCGGAGCCACGACGACTGGCGCCGCTCGCGTACCTCGGCCACGATGCGCGTCGAGAGCCCTTCCCAGTACTCCGGATCGTCACGCATCGAATTTGGCGCGTATCGCCTCGCGCGCGCGATGGACGTGTTGGCGCACCGTCGATGGCGCAATGTCGAACATGGTTGCCACCTCCTGTATGTCGAGTCCACTCTGGACGACGAGATCGAAGCACTGGCGCTGCATGTCGGGCAGCTCCCCGACGACAGCCGCTACCCGATCGAGCGTATCGCGCACGGCGGCGAGCTGCGCCGGATCGGGTGCCGCGGGGTGCGCCGGCCGCCATGCCCGCAACAACCAGCGGCGACGCGCGGCGCGCCGCCGATATTTCGCGGCCACACGCCGGACGATCCCGTAGAGCCAGGGCCCCGCGGATTCGCCCTCCCGAAACGCCGCGGCCCGATCGAGCGCGATCACGAACGCTTCGGCCACGATATCCTCCGCGTCGTCCGCATCACCGACCAACTGCCGGGCGAACAGCGTGGCCCGCCGGACATACCGCCGCACGATCTCCCCGGTTGCCGCGTCATCGCCGGACGCCGCACGACGCAAAAGGTGCCCGTCATCCGCGTCACCCACGTCAGAGCGGCCGCACCGCCGCGCCAGGCGGCATGCGCGCGGCGCGCACAGCTGGAAAACTCGCCGCGGCAAGTCCAGCGAGCACGCAAGCTGCGCCGGCCACCGCGACCATCGTTGCTCCGCCCGGCGGCCCTGCGACGAGGCCAACCCCGGCGCCGAGCACCGCGCCCGGGACGCACACAAGCGCCGCCTCAGCGAGGAATTGCGCAACGATCCTGGGCTTCGTCGCGCCTACCGCTCTCCGCACTCCGATCTCGGCTCGGCGCGCACGGACGCCGAGCGCGGTCCAAGCGGCGATTCCGCCGGCGGCTGCCGCGAGCAATGCCGACGCGGCAGTTATCGCAAACCACCTGAGCCGTTTCGCTGCGGTCGACCGAAGCGAGACGAGCCGCTCCTGGGTCTCGATGCGGACGTCCCCGAAATGATGGCGTCGCCGAAACAGGTCCCCAATAGCCACCGTCACCGACAGATCGCGCACCCGCGCATACAACCGGGCCACATACGTGACCGAGTAGAGCCGGCGGTTCGCGGTTGTCAGCGGCACGAAGACGATCTCGTCCTCGTTGAACGCATCCAGCCCCGTCCCGCGTTCGGCGAGCATACCGACAACGGTAAACGGAATCCGCCGGATGCGCAGCACGTCTCCCACGGGATCGCGGTCCCCATACAGGTCGCGCGCCACCCGAAACCCGATCACCGCGACGCGCACCGCCGCATTGGCTTCTTCCACCGTGAAGAACCGGCCACCCTCGAGTGGTGCGTCGCGCAACGTCCCATACGTGGCGTCGACGCCATTGACGTTGACGCGCCGCGCCAAGCTACCCGCCGTCACCGGCTCGCTCTCTCCATATTCGGCCGCCACGGTAAGCACTCCCGGGACTTCTTTCGCCATCGCCTGGGCGTCCGCTCGCGCGAGCGTCCGCACGATATCCCCCGTGCGTGCTTGCCCGCCGCGATTGCCGGCGTCGACCGCGCTCACGATCACAACGTCGGCGCCCATTTGCCGCACCGACTCCAGCGTGCGCTGCCGTCCACGCTCGGCGACCGTTACGGCAATCACCAGTGCGACCAGCGGCAGCGCAACGCCCGCCACGCCGAGCCCCGCGACGACCGGCCGGCGCGTGACTGCTCTCAGTACATCGAGAGCGCCTCTCACTTACGGCGCGGCCTCGCGCAAGACTATGGCGGGGTCGACGGACGCGGCTCGCCGTGCCGGCACGTAGCCGGCGATCACGCCGACCAGCGTGGTTGCCAGAACCGCTCCGAGCGTCACCGGCCAGTCGATGGCTAAGTTCGCGCGCATCATGGTCGCGCCGAGTGCGGTCACACCGACACCGAGGAGTGCGCCGAGTACGGCCGCCGCCGTCGCGGTGCACACCGATTCGGCCCAGAACTGGAGCAGGATGTCCCGGCGCGTGGCGCCGCAGGCCCGGCAGGTCGCGATCTCGTGGCGGCGTTGCAGGGCTGCCGTCACGGCGAGGACTGCGACAATGACGCCGCCGAGTCCGAGGCCGAGTGCGCCGACCCACCATAACGTTCTCGCGAGGCCGGAGTCGACGGACTCCATTCGCGCGAGCATCGCGCGTGGGGCGATGACTCGGAAGTCGTCGATCTGGCCCGGGGCCAAGGCATGTCTCGCCCTGACCACCCGCTCGACTGCTCCCTGTGTTTCCTGCCATGCGTCGGGCTTCGCCAGCGCCACATCGATGAGATTCAACGACGTCTTGTTGAACACGCGCCTGGACGCTGTGCCAAGTGGGATATACACGATGTTGTCGAGGCTGATGCCACCTGGTCCGGCGCCGTTCGGGGCGAGCACGCCGACAACGTCGAAATCGATGCCGCTCAGTCGGACGCGCTGTCCGACGGATGCCCGGAGACTGGCGGCGACGCCCGATCCGAGAACGGCCACGCGAGCGTCCGTATCCTGGAAGTACGACCCGGATGCGACGGAGTCGCCGTGCAGCGACCGCCAGTTAGCGGTCACGCCCCACAGCGATGTCGTGGTGTTCTGCCCGTTGGCTTCGGCGACGATTTTCGATGCATCCTGCGCCAGGCCGACCTCTCGAATACCGCTGACCTGAGCGGTGATGGCCGCGGCATCGTCTGGCGTCAATGTCGTAACGGCGTCGGCCGCGGTCGACATGCCGCGCTGAGCGGGCCCGCCGGGTTGCACAAAGAGCACATCGATAGACCCGAACATGGCCTTGAAGCTCCCACGCACGGCCCTCCTCGCGCCTTCTCCCGTTGCCACCGTGATCGTGATCGCCAGCACGCCGATCACAAGTCCCATACCCGATAAAATCGTGCGCACCCGCGATCGCGACATGGCCCGCCACGAGAGTCTGGCCAGTGTGCCTAGCCTCATGCGATCCTCCCGTTGGCGAGCGTGATACGGCGATCGGCTTGTGCGGCGACCGCGGGGTCGTGAGTCACGAGGACGACCGTCAGCCCATCGTCATTGAGATCATGGATGAGTTGCAGAACCTGAGCGCCAGTCGCCGCATCGAGATTTCCGGTCGGCTCGTCGGCCAACAGCAGCGACGGAGACATGACGAGCGCCCGCGCGATCGCCACGCGCTGCTGCTCGCCGCCCGAGAGCTCGGCCGGATAATGGCGGGCGCGATGCGCAACGCCGACCCGCTCGAGGAGTAGTGGTGCCGCCGAGGCGTCCGGGGCTGCGCCGTTCGCGTAGAGCAGCGGCAGTTCGACGTTCTCGATCGCCGTCGCTCGCGGGAGCAAGTTGAAGCTCTGAAACACGAACCCGACGCGGCGGTTTCGGAGGTGCGACAGCTCGGCGTCGTCCAGGCCCTGGACCGGTGTGCCGTCGAGGACGTATCGCCCTGTGGTCGGTGCATCCAGGCAGCCGAGGATCTGCAGCAACGTCGACTTGCCAGATCCCGACGCCCCGACGATCGCGACGAACTCGCCGGTCTCGACACGGAGCGACACGTCGGACAACGCCGTCACGGGCGCAGCCCGGCCGGTATACGTCTTTGACACATGTTGTAGCTCGATCATGGGATCCTCACCGTGGTGGTCATCTGCGGCAGTAAAAGACCGGCTGGTTTGTCGATGCGGACCGTGACCTCGTAGTCGACGACACCGCCGATGATCGTGGCGTCGGGCGCGATACGGGTGACGCGTCCGGCGAAGACGCGATCCGGATACGCGTCGACCGTAAACGACGCCGAGTCGCCGACGCGCACGCGCCCGATGTCGGTCTCGTCGACGAGCGCGACGCATTCGAGGCGCGATGGGTCGATGAGCACTACGAACGTCGGTGCGGCGAGCGATGCCGCGACGGTCTCGCCCTCGTGCGTCGCGATCGAGGCGACGACGCCATCGATGGGCGCGCGGACGACCGTATAATCGAGGGCGAGCGCCGCCAGCTCGCGGTCGGCGGCCGCGGCCGCGAGCCGCGCGCGGGCGACGGCGGTCGCGCTGGCGGCGGCCTGGAGCTGCTGCCCGGAGGCGCCGTTGATCGCACGAAGGGCGTTGAGCCGCGCGAGATCCGAATCGGCTGCATCACGGGTGGCTTCGAGCTCGGCGATCCGCGCCTCGGCCGATGCCAGCCGTGCTCTCGCCTCGCGATCGTCGAGCGCCGCGATCGTATCGCCGCGCCGCACGCGCATACCTTGCGCGACCGCGAGGCGCCGGACGACGCCAGATGTCCGAGCCCCGACGTCGACCCGCGCGCCGGCCACGAGTCGGACGCTGCCGGTCGCCACCACGCGCGGAGAAACCTCGCGCGCGGTAACGACGGCGGCCCCTGTTGGAGCCGCCGGCGCGCTCTGTGCGCAGCCGGCGACCACGAGCACCCAAGCGAATCGCATCACCCGTGTATTGCCGCCAAGCGCGGGTGCGTTTACTGCCCGGTTAGATTTCTCGTGTGAGACCGAAGTCGAAAGAGGGGCCGACCACCTGGCGCGAGAAGGTCCAGGTCCTCCGCTACCTGCCTAAGCTCCTGGCGCTCGTCTGGGAGACGAACCGGCCGTACACGACCGCGATGATCCTGCTCCGGCTCGTGCGGGCGTTCGTGCCGGTCGCTACCCTGTGGGTCGCGAAGCTCATTATCGACGGCGTCATCCGCGCCGCCGCCGGGCATGGGGTCGGGCGCCTCTGGCAATACGTCGCGCTGGAGTTCGCCATCGTCGTCACGGGCGAGTTCCTGGCCCGGGCGTCATCGCTGGTCGAATCGCTGCTCGGCGATCTCTTCTCCAACTATGTCAGCGTGCGGCTCATGGAGCACGCGGCCACGCTCGACTTGGCGCAGTTCGAGAATCCCGCATTCTATGATCACCTCGAGCGCGCCCGCCAACAAACGACCGGCCGCATTGCGCTCATTGCCCAGTTGCTTGGCCTCGGCCAAGACGCGCTGACGCTCGTCACGCTCGCGGGCGCTCTCGTGGCCTACGACGCCTGGCTGTTGCTCCTGCTCGCCGTCGCGATCCTGCCGAGCTTTCTCGGCGAGACGCATTTCGCATCGCTTGCCTACTCGCTGCTGTATCGGTGGACGCCGCAGCGGCGGGAGTTGGACTATCTGCGCTACGTTGGCGCGTCGGACGAGACCGCGAAAGAAGTGCAGATGTTCGGCTTGGCCGGATGGCTCTCGGCGCGCTACCGGCGGCTCTTTCAGCAGTATTACGCCGAGAATGCCCGCCTCTCGGTTCGCCGCGCGATCGTCAGCGCGCTGCTTTCGGTCGTGGGTTCGCTCGGCTACTATGGCGCATACGTCGCGATACTGCTCCGCGCCGTCGCCGGCCGCCTCACGATAGGTACACTGACATTCCTGGCCGGCGCCTTCAGCCGGAGCCGGGACTTGATTCAGCGCTTGCTCCTCTCGGCCAGCGACATCTACGCCCAGGCGTTGAACCTGCAAGATCTCTTCACGTTCTTCGCCGTCCAGCCCACAATCACGACCCGCCCCGGCGCCCGACCCGTGCTCAATCCGATTCGGGAAGGGTTTGTGTTCGAGGACGTTGGCTTTCAGTATCCTGGCAGCGAGCGCTGGGCGGTCCGCCACGTCGATTTCGTACTTCGGCCTGGCGAACGGATCGCGCTGGTCGGCGAGAATGGCGCCGGAAAAACGACGATCACCAAGCTCCTCGCGCGGCTCTATGATCCGACCGAAGGCCGGGTGCTGCTCGACGGAGTCGACTTGAGAGAGTACGACCTGGCGTCGCTCCGTCAGGCGATCGGCGTGATTTTTCAGGATTTCGTGCGCTACGACATGCGGTTCGACGAGAACGTCGGCGTCGGCGAGATCGAGGCAGCGAGAGAGCACTTGGACGCCGAGCGAAATGGCAAGCCTTTGGACGCCATCGCCGATGCCTCGCACCGGTCGCTGGCCGCGTCGCTGCTGCCACGCTTGCCCCAGGGTTATCAGCAGATGCTCGGCCGCCGCTTCGACGAGGGCGTCGACCTATCCGGCGGCGAATGGCAAAAGGTCGCGCTCGCGCGTGCCTACATGCGCACGGCGCAACTGCTGATTCTCGACGAACCGACGGCGGCCCTCGATGCGCGGGCCGAGTACGAAGTGTTTGTCCGATTCGCCGAGCTGATGGCGGGCCGTATGGCGGTCGTGATCTCGCACCGCTTCTCGACCGTTCGCATGGCCGACCGGATCATCGTCTTGGCCAATGGCGCGGTCGTCGAGGAAGGGACACACGAAGAGCTCGTCGCCCGCGGCGCGCAGTACGCCGAGCTCTTCGAGATGCAGGCGTCCGGCTATCGCTGAGTCGGGTCGTTGATCTGACCCAAGAACAGAATCAACCCCGTGCGATCGTCGCGGATCGCGGTAATGAATGGGCGGTCGACGATCAGCGCCACTTCACTGCGGACGGTTGCCAAAATCGCCATCATTGCCCCGGTCGCGGCGGCCGCCTCCGTTCCTTGCTCGTCGACATCGACGTAGGTCTTCTGCACGACTTTCGAAATGAAGACGGTGGTGTCGCGGAGGAACGACTGGGGCAGCATGCGGCTGAAATTGGCGCGGTGGGGGTCGAATGCGACCCCCATGCCGAGTGCCGCCAGCGGGTCGTTGAGTGTCGTCTCGTATTCGATGTGAAATTTCGGCAACCCTAGGCGCATCTCGACACTGCTGAACTGGGCGAAGTCGATCGTTGCCGCAACATCGGCCAACGGGACGCCGGAGTCGGGGAGGAACACGTACATGGCGATCCGGTCGCCCTTGTAGGGGAGGCGAACAGACTTGAAGTTCGGGCCGCGCCGGTACTGCATCCACTCGTGCCGGAACATGAGCTTCCGGCTGACCACGCGGCCACCGGCCAGCGTGAACGGGTGTGACCGCGTGGCGGCCGTATCGAACTTGTTCTTCCAGAGGCCTTTGAAGTAGACGGCGTTCAACAGGACCATCACCGTCGTGTCGGGCAGCGTGTCTGCCAGGAGCGCCTGAATCTTGTCGTGCGTGGCCTTCGCGACCCAGTCGTTGATATCGCGTTGCGCTGCGGGACCGTTCAGCACCATCGATCGGACCTCGGCGTGATAGTCGTTCCGCGTCGACTCGAGGAACGATCGCAGGAAGGGCTTTCCCGCGCTGGCCCAGATGGAGTTGGCGATCGAGAGCTGCACATCTTTTTGGTCGCCAAGGGACTTCACGAGCTCGGCGTTCTCCGGTCCCAGTTGCTCCGGCGTCACGCCATCGACCCCGAGCGCATGCGCCATCGCCGTTTCGGTCTCGCCGCCCGCGCCGCCGTACGTCATCGCGAGCGCGAAGGCGGCGCTGGCTGGCGAGAGAAAGACGTTCGAGTCGGGTGCGACTCGCGTCACTTCGTGGAAGAGTCCCATGCTGAACCCGTCGTACAGCGGCGGTACGGTGACCGCATCGGGGGATGGATCCGGCCGCAGGACGAGCTCCAGCCGTAGCCGCTGGCCGGGTGCCAGTGCGGTATCCACTTGTGTTCGTAAGAACCCGATGCGACTAACGCTCAAGTGGAGGCTGCCCGGGGCAATCGAGTCTATGCGATAGCGGCCGAGCGAATCGGCCATCGTGTGCCTCGACGGGCCGAAGAACACTTGCGCGTAAGAGACCGGCCGGCGGGAGGCATCCCGGACGACCCCGACGACCGAGCCCGTCATTTGCGTCTGTAGCGCCAGAATCAGCAGGATCGTAGGCATACCCAGGGAGACGCGTGACGACCGCCAACTTGCACACCGCCGGTCCCCGTATCGAGCACCTCGTCGTCCTGATGCTCGAAAACCGTTCATTCGATCACATGCTGGGCTTTCTGCGAAGCCCGGACTACCCGATCGATGGCGTCGCGGGCACCGAGTCGAACCCAGCGTCAGACGACGGACCGGATGTCACGGTCAGCCACAACGCGTTGGCAGCTGGCGACTTGAACCCCGATCCCGGCCACGACTTCGAAGACGTCAACGTCCAGGTGTTCGGCACGCGGACGCCGGTCCCAGGGGCGAGCGTGACCATGAAAGGGTTCGTGCGGAGCTACGCAACTATAGATGCGACATCCCGGCACGGCTCCTCGATCATGAAATGCTTCGCGCCGTCGAGCCTGCCAATCCTCACGACGCTGGCAAAACAGTACGCGGTGTGCGAGCGGTGGTTCTCCTCCGTGCCCGGCCCGACGATGCCCAACCGGATGTTCGTGCACGCCGGGACATCGCTGTCCCGCGTCGTGCCCGACCCCGACTTCGCCTCGCTCCACACGATCTTCGAGGCGTTCGACAAAGATCCCGCGTTTCGGAGCGCCGACTACCGGATCTATCACCAGGACGGCTTCACGGTGCTGCTCACCGTCGGCCATCTGATCGATGATCAGCACGGATTCCGCGACTTTAACCGGTTCGCCCACGACTGCGAGCGCGGGGACCTGCCGGCGTACTCGTTCATCGAGCCCCGCTATGCAAACGATTCCCGTGAGGGGAACTTCTTTGCGGCGAGCGATCAGCATCCGGATCATGACGTCATGGAAGGGGAGCGGCTGATCCGCGACGTGTACCTGGCGATTCGCAGCAACACGAAATTGTGGCATTCGACGATGTTGGTCATCGTCTACGACGAACACGGTGGCATCTACGACCACGTCCCGCCGCCGTCGATCCCAGCCACCGGTGATCCGGCCATCGATAAGACGTTCGCGTTTGATAGGCTCGGCATACGGGTACCAGCGGTGCTGGTTTCTCCATGGATTCCGCCGCGGACAATCGTGCGTGCGCAACTCGAGCACTCGTCGGTCGTTGGAACGGTCCGCAAACTCTTCGGACCCACCTCCTCTCCACTCGGCCGCGACGCGACCGCGGGCACGTTCGACTTCGACACGATTCCCCATCTCGACGCCCCGCGCACGGACCACGCGCGATTCCCGCATCGGGTCGCCGCGGCCGCCCCGATGGGCGAGACTCGGGCAACAGAGCTGGCCCGCCTGATGGTCCGCCAGACGCATCGATCGCTGCAGCGCGTCGGCCTCGAGCCGGTCATTGACGCCGCAGGCGTCATGAGCGACCAACAAGCCGTCGATTACATGCGCGCGGCAGCGCGCATGATAGCCGAAGGAGGCACGAACGCGCCGGCTTAGCGTTGCCCTCGTAGTCCTCTGGGTGAGCACGGCGCACGGGCAAGATCACCCTGGCGGGATGCTGGGCTTCGAAACGCCATGGTGGCCCGAGATCCGCCGCGAATGCCCCATGGCTTTCCGCGACGAGACGCACCTCGAAACGTGCCTGGTCTACATACTCTCGGATGACCCAATCCACCCGGTCCTCGAGAGCATCGCTCCGATGAGCGGGGTCGCCGGCGGGTTGTCCGGTGGCTGGGACTTGAGCCGCGCCCGCGACCAGGCTGACATCGCGGGCCACGCGCTCGTGTCCGTCAACGGCTCATGGCTCGTCAACGCCGAGTACACGCTGGCGCCGAGACTCTGGAATTATCCGGCGCGAACGCCGGACCGGACGCGGCTCGACGTCTACGCCACGGTCGACGAGCTGCCGCAGATCGCGCTCTACACCGCCGGGCGCGATTCCCGCCTCTACGGCCAACGTGAGATCGTGGGCGGTATCGACTACACCGCGCCGATCATCGAATGGCTGCGGCTCGGCGGCCGGTTCGAGTTTCGGCGGCCGAGTATTTCTGGTCTCGACGGGACCACGTCGTTCCTGCACTACGACGCGATCGTGCAGCTGCACTATCCCATGTCGCCGCCCTACGACGCTGATGCCCAGCTCAACTACCACGCCTATCAGGATATCGCCGGCCATCGACTGTCATTCGGCCGCTTCACCGCTCTCACGACCTGGACTCGCACGCTCGCCCGCGTTGTGCGTTCCGACACGGCACACGGTCCGTCAATCGTCGACCGTGTGTTCTGCCACGAGGCGAAGATGCGGGACTGCAACTACGGGACGGTCACGGTGCGCGGCCGCCTCGCGGTCTCCAGTGCATTCGGCCGCAGCACCGTCCCCTTCTATTACCAGCCGACGCTCGGTGGCGCCGACATCGATAACTACGACACGCTTCGCGGGTTCGCCGACTACCGATTCCGCGGCCCCGATGATTGGCTCACCCAGGTGGAGTACGGGCGGCCGATATGGGGGCCGTTTGGCTTACTCTTTTTCTACGATGCCGGCCGCGTCGGATTGAGCTTCAGCCAGGTCCATCAGGATTATGGCGTTGGTCTGAGTGTCACGGTGGCTTCGCGTGTCGTGCTCCGATCCTACCTCGCGTTCGGCGGCGGGGAGGGCATCGGCTCCGCCGTCAGGCTCACTGGAGTACCAGTCCCTCACTGAGCGCCGCTCCGCGGCGCGTCGAGCATCGCTGCGCGCTGCTCGACTGGTCTGTTCGCCTCCGGGGGGCAACCCCAACTACGCCCCCCGGACCCCCCAAGCAAACGAGCGGTGTCACTGGAGTACCAGTCCTTCCGTAAGGACGCCCCGTTTGGCGAGTGTCTGGAGTTGGGTGCCGTCGTGGCTCACGACCACGCTGATGCCCTGCGCCTGCACACTCTTGAGCCAGGCGAGCTGCTTGCCGATGGCTGTGCGATCCTCGCTCATGAACCGGCTCGTCGAGTCCGGCTTCTGGCGTTGCGAGTCGATGCCCAGCACGCGCCACGCGATGTCACCGACCAGAATCATCTCTTTGCCTGACGCGAGCTTGACGTAGACCATCTGCGATCCCGGCGTATGGCCCGCCGCCTTGATCAGCACGACGCCGGGCGCGATCGGGAGCGCTCTCTCATACTCGACGACGAGGTAGCGGCTCACCTGCGACGAGTCCATCGAGGTGAACGCGACCTTGGGTTTGGTGAGGAGCGTTTCGATCTGCTCGCGGGTGAGCAGCGTGTGCGGCGCGACCTGGTCGGCGATCGGCCCCTTGACCAGCGGCTGCACGTGGTCGACATGCTCGTGCGTGATCACGATCAGATTGGCCTTCTCGAGCGCCGTCTCGATCTGCGCGAAGTTGTCGGCCTTGAACGAGCGCCCGCGGTGCAACGCCGCTGAGTCCATGGCCGCGTCGACCATGATCCAGCCGTGGCGGAATCGCACTTGGAAGACGCCCGTCACGGAGAACGCTTTCGATGATCCCGCGCCGTCGACGGCATTGCCGACGGTGCCGGAGTCTTCATAGGCGTTCAGATAGCTCACGGCGATTGGGAGCTCGCCGGGGACTGCGCCACCGAGCGCGCGGACGGTTGTGAGGAGCGAGTCCGGCGTCTGGGCCTGGGCCAACATCATTAATAGAGGGAGTGCGATCATGGCCCAGTATACGTGGGGCTTGACGATGTTGTTTGGGTTAGTATATACTTACGGTAAGTGAAGACTAACCACCACCCTGCACTCAAAGCCCTCGGCGACCCCAGGCGCCTAGAGATCTTCGAGCGAATCGCGCGAAAGCCTATGGCGGTCGGCGAGATCGCCCGCGAGCTGCCGATCAGCCGCCCCGCGGTCTCACAGCACCTCGCGGTGCTCAAGGCCGCCGGCCTCGTGATCGACCGCGCCGAGGGCGCGCGTCGTGTCTATCGCGTCGACGCCGCGGGGCTCACCGTGCTGCGGGCGTGGTTGGATCGATTCTGGGACGGCGCACTGAGCGCATTCAAGGCGGAAGCCGAGCGATCACTCAACGAGGACAACTAATGACCGCGATTTTAACCCCCGCGCCGGTGCAGAAGACCGTGCACGTAGCCGTCTCACCACAGAAGGCATTCGAAGTCTTCACCGCCCGGATGAGCAAGTGGTGGTTGCCGGATCATTCGATATTGAAAGGCCCACGCGAGTCCGTGGTCGTCGAGCCGCGCCAGGGTGGGCGCTGGTACGAGCGCGGTGTCGACGGGTCCGAGTGCACGTGGGGCTACGTGATCGCATGGGAGCCGCCGAAGCGGGTCGTGCTGGCGTGGCAGATCGACGGGACGTGGCAGTACAACGAGAAACTCGTGACCGAGCTCGAAGTGCGATTCGTCCCCGATGGATCGAGCGGCACTCGTGTTGATCTCGAGCATCGGAACATGGAGCGGTTCGGCGAAACCGCCGAGACGATGCGCGCCGCGCTCGATGGCGAGATGGGATGGGTCCCAGAGCTCGCGAGCTTCGTTGCCGCAACGCGCGAGTAGTTGCAGTTGACAATTTGAAAACGCGGTGTAGAGTATCGGCCGCTCCGACTCTTCGGATCCGCCGATGCACTCCCGACAACTCGCTCTCTTTGTGGCCGCCGCCGGACTACTCTCCGGCGGTCGGCCACCGTTGCGCATCCTGCGCACCACCCCAGATGCGACGGCGTCACCGGCGGCGACAATTACTATCGTTTTCGATCGTCCCGTCGCCGGCTCGCTCGACTACACGATCGATCCGCGCACGATCGTCCACGTCGAGCCCGAGATCCCCGGGACGCTCGAATGGCGTGACCCGATCACGATTCGGCTCACCCCCGCGCATCCGCTGACGCCCGGCGCGACCTACACGGTCGTCGTGTCCCCGAGCTTCCACGCCATGGATGGAAGCCAGCTCGCCGAGCCCTATCGATTCTCGTTCAAGACGCTCGGTCCCACTCCGCTCTGGGGTACTCCGGCGAATCCCGACTCCGATGGGAGATTCGTCGAGCCGACATCGGCGTTCGAGCTCGCCTGGAGCTCGCCGCCGGACCAGGCGCTTCTCGAGACGGCGCACCTCGTATTCGACCCTCGTTGCGGCGGCTCGGTGCCGTTGGACGTGACCGGGTCGGCGCGACCGTTGAACGACAAAGACCCGTGGCGATATCACCAGCCACGTCCCGACATGCCGGACTCGCTCCGTCGAGTCGTGACGCTGACGCCGCGCTCGCGCCTTCCCGTGGGGTGCCGCGGTCAGCTCGTGGTCGGCACGGTATCGTGGGTGTTCCGCACGTACGGAGCATTCAGGCTCGACACCGTGGGCTGCGACTTCAATGAAGGGTGCCCGACGGGCCCCATCGAGGTTCGCTTCTCGACACCGGTTCGAGGCACCGAAGTCCGCCGGCATGTCACGATATTCCCTGCGACGCCCTTCACGATGAGTGACACGGCGCTCGAGGCGACCCGTTGGCAGCTCGACGCCCGGCTCGTGCCCCGTTCGACGTACGCGGTCGTGGCGGACACGGCGCTCCGGGACGTGTTTGGCCAACGTCTCACCGGCAACCCGGCGACTGGTCTTCGGACGCCGGGCTTCGAGCCGGCCGTCGAGTATCCGTTCGGTCGACTGCTGGTCGAACGTACCGGGTTCCGGACGCTCGCCATCCAGCACCTCAATGTCGACACACTCGTGGCGTACGTGGTACCGGTGTCCGACTCGCTGCGCTCCGAGCTGCTGGTCGCTTCACCGTGGAACGTCGGCGGACTCTGGCGCCGCGTGTCGAAACGTGCGATCGAGCGCCGTATCCCCGTGACGAATGTCCGCGACAAAGGCTTCGTCACCCTGCTGCGTTTGCCTGGCGGTGACACGACGCTCGTGGCGGTGAAAGTCGTCGGCATTAGCATCCACGAACCGACGCGTTTCTCCCGGCGCTCCCTGCTCGAATCCGCGCCCGTCGCCGTGCTGGAGATCAGCGACCTCGGCGTTCACGCGAAGATCGGCGCCGATCGGGGCGCCGTCTGGGTTACCGGTGCGACCGATGGCCAGCCACGTGCTGGCGTGCGCGTCACGCTGCACAACGCCTCGGGTTCGCCTGTCGCTAGTGCGACGACTGACGCCGACGGCGTCGCTCATCTCAACGGATACACACCCAATAAGCATGAGGAGGAGGAGGAGGAAGAGGACGACAACGACAACGCCGAAGGACCGACCACCTTCACCGGTTTCGTCGATGCCCGCCTCGGCGATGATCGTGCGGTGCTTGGCGTTGGCGGCTATGAGCCCGACCTGAGTCCGTGGCAGTTCAATGTGCAACCAGCGTTCGGGACCTCGAGCTTGCCCGGTGCCGTCGCCGTGTTCACGGATCGGGGGATTTATCGCCCCGGCGAGTCCATTCATGCCAAGGCGATAGTGCGACGCGGCTTGCTCGGCAGCCTGCGCGTACCGCCAACTGGCGATTCACTTCGCTGGGAGCTTCACGACCGCGAGTTCGCGCTCATAAAAGACACGACGGTCCACCTCTCCGCGTTCGGCACCACAGACATGACGTTCGCGATTCCGTCGAACGCTGGGCTGGGGACGTACAGCGTTCGTGCCCGCGTTCACACGCTGGGCACCTGGCGCACGCTCGGATTCGCCAGCGTGCGAATCGCCGAGTATCGCCCGCCGGAGTTCCTGGTCGACGTGAGCACCGATAGCGCGCCGACATTCGCGGGCGACTCGATGCGGCTCGTCGCGCAAGCGCGCTATCTCTTTGGCGCGCCGATGGCCCGCGCCGCCGTCCAATGGCAGGCCGTGCAAACCGACCTCTGGCCTTGGGACCTCCAGATCCCAGGGACTGACGGATGGGAGATCGGTGACGGTCGCTGGTGGGAGGACGATGGCCAAGCGGCCGAGTCGGGCGAACCCCAGAGCGTGTTCGCCAGCGGAACCGACACGCTGGACGGCGCGGGGAGGCTCGCATGGCGAGTGGGCTCGCCGCGTCCATCAAAAGGACGCGGCGCCCGCGTGCACGTGCAGGCGACCGTCACCGACGTCAACCGACAGAACGTCGTCGCGAGCGCGTCGACGATCGTGCATCCCGCCGCGTTCTACATCGCGGCCAAAGTGCATGGATCCGTGTACTTCTGGACCGCCGGCACCCCAGTGGCGATCGACATCATCGCGGTCCGTCCGACCGGCGATCGCGTGGCCGGTGTGGCGGTGCGCGGTGTCGTGACCCGACGCGAATGGCACCAAGTACGCCGGGTACGCAACGGCGTATCTGATCTCGTCGGCGATTGGGTGATCGACACGGTCGGCACGTGCGACGTCACGACGCGCACTGATCCGGTCTCATGCCCGGTGACTCCACGGAACGGGGGGGAGTATGCCGTGACTTGGACCGCCTCAGATGCGAGCGGGCGACCGGTGCTCACCTCGCTCGCGCGGTGGGTGACGGGCCCAGGGTGGGTGCCGTGGGACGATGAGTCCCAGTTCAAAATGAATGTCGTCGCCGACCGGGCTTCGTACAAAGTCGGCGATACCGCCACCATGCTCGTGGCATCGCCGATCACGAATGTCGAGGCGTGGGTGACGGTCGAGCGCGAAGGCATCATCGAGCAGCGCCGTATCCATATCAAGGATGGATCGACCACGCTGAAAATCCCGATCACGGAGGCGTTCGTGCCGAATGCCTTCGTCTCGGTCTTCGCGACCCGCGGGCGTTCGGCCCCGCCCGGCAAGCTCGACGACCCCGGTCGGCCGACGATCCGCGTCGGGTACGCGTCTGTTCGGGTACTCCCTGCAGTGAAGACATTGGCGGTCTCGCTCGATCCCGATAAGACCGAGTATCGTCCCGGCGACTCGGCGCGTATCGCCATCCAGGTCAGGGGACCTCGCTCGGAGGTTACGCTGTGGGCTGTAGACGAAGGCGTGCTAGCGCTCACCGCATACAAGACGCCGGATCCCGTCGGCTTACTCTACGCCGAGCGCGGCCTCGGCGTACGGCTGTCCAGCAATCTCTCATCGGTTGCGCCACAAGTCCCCGAGGGAGAGAAGGGTCGTCGCGCGCCTGGCGGTGGCGGTGGTGCGGCCGGCGGCGACGTGTTGCGATCTCGCTTCCAAACCACCGCCTTCTTCCTGTCTTCGGTGGTCACGGACTCGACGGGGCACGCGGTTGCCGTCGCCAAGCTGCCTGATAACCTGACGACGTTCCGCGTCATGGCGGTCGCTGTCACAAGCGGCGATCGGTATGGCAGCGCCCAGACTCCGCTCCTCGTCACTCGGCCGCTGCTCATACGGCCCGCGTTGCCACGGTTCGTGCGCGCCGGCGACACGTTCACCGCCGGTGGCGTCGTCAATCAGCGCGCCGGCGGCTCCGCCGCCGTACGCGTACATGCCGAAGTGCGCGGTGCCGATCGCCATGGCTCGGCGGAGCAGGAGGCGTTGGTCGCGCCGGGCCGGGGCGTCGAGGTCCGCTTCCCGTTTGCGGTAGCACGGCAACCGGGCGACAGCGTGACGTTCACCTTGGGTGTTCGGCCGCGCGAAGCGCGTGCCGATGCCGATAGGGTACGACTCAGCGTGCCAGTGCGCCCGGACTACACGCCACGTGCCCACACCATCGCCGGCGCACTCCGCGATACGGCGACGATCGTGCTACAGCTGCCGGAGGGAACGGACCCGGCGAGGTCCAAAGTATCGATCAGCGCGGGCGCCTCGGTGCTGGCGATGATCAGCGGCGCCGCCAAGTCGTTGTACGTCTACCCGTACGCCTGCTCGGAACAGGTCACGAGCGAAGCGCTCCCGCTATTGGCCTTGTTGCGCGCCGCCCCGGCGGATCTCATTGACACCGCGGACGTCAAACGCCAACTCCGACTCGCCGTCGACATTCTGAGCCGCCGGCAACGCGCCGACGGCGGCATCGGCCTGTGGGACGCGAACGACTGGACATCGCCGTACTTGAGCGCCTACGCCGGCGAGCTGTTGGTCGGCGCCCGCGTGGCGGGTCTAGCGGTCGACGACAGTGTCCTCACACGACTCGGTCGCTACATGCTCGGCGTCGCGAGCACCGGCAAGGCGCCGATGTCGCCGGTGACCGAGATCTATCACGAAGCGGGCGCGCCGCTCAGCGAGCGCGTATCGGCGGTCGCGTTCTTGCGCCGCGTCGGCCGCCCCGATATCGCGGCCGAGGACGACCTCGTGCGGCAAGCCGCGCAGTTGTGGCCGATCGACCGCGCGCGACTCGCTGCCGTAGTCGCTGGGCGAAGCGATGGCGTCAGTATCGCCCGAGCGCTGCTCGAGCCCGAGTGGGCAATGGCGCGCATCGAGGGACGCCGCGCGATATTCCCGGACTCCGCGATGCACGCCTGGTATTTCCCGCGAGCCACCTGGATGACAGCCGAAGTGCTGCTCGCCACGCTGGCCGTCGATCCGAGTCACCCGCTGATCGGTCCGCTCGTCGAGACGCTGGTCCAGCAATCGCGTGCCGGCCAATACGAGTGGCTCTGGACGACCCACGATCTGGCGGCGCTCGTGACGGCGCTTTCGGCGTACGACGCCGCCGAACGCGCCGCGGTTGCGCGCGGTATGACCATACGCTCCGCGGGGCGGGTGGTCGACTCGGTGTCATCGCTCGCGGGCCTGCTCGACCATGGGAAGCTCAAGCTGTCGCTGACCGCGAACGGCGGCGCGAACGATACGCCGGTCTACTACTACATGACGGTGAATGAAGTCCCGCTGCGGCGGAACGTGACGCCCGACGATCAGGGGATCACGGTCGAGCGCTGGTACGAGAAGTACGACAGCAAGGCTCCAGTGGTCTCGGTCGCCGAGGGCGATCTCGTGCGCGTGCAGCTGCGGATCACGGTTCGCGAGGACCGGCAGTTCGTTGTGCTCGACGATCCGTTGCCGGCGGGGCTCGAGGCCGTCGACCTGAGTCTCGCGACGAGCGGGTTGCCCGGGCCAGGCGTGAAGGAGTGGGAGCAATCCACCGAGACTTGGGGCTACGGATACTGGGATGGCGGGTGGTGGTCGCCGTTCGATCATCGAGAGATGCGGGATGATCGCGTCGTCTACGTGGCGACGGAGCTGTGGGCGGGGAAGTACACCGTCTCCTACGTCGCCCGCGCGACAACGCCGGGGATTTTCATTCGGCCGCCCGCGACGGCGACCGAGATGTACAATCCGGCGGTACAAGGGCGCTCCGACGGCGGCGTGTTCACGGTGACGCAGAAATGAAAGTGATCCTGCGCCGGGCCGTCATCGCCGCCGTCGTCGCGGTCGTGGCCTTCGCCGGCTGGGTAGCGCTCCCGGTCCCCAGGCACATGCTATCGGCTCCAGCGGCGCCGAGCGTGACGCTGCGTGACCGGCATGGGATTGTGCTGCGCACCACGCGAGCGTCCGACGGCACCCGTCAGCGCTGGGTCTCACTCGCAGACATCGACCCGCAGGTCGTGCAGGCATTTTTGGCGGTCGAGGATCGCCGGTTCTTCGAGCACCACGGCGTCGACCTTCGGGCGATGGCGCGCGCATTCGTGTCTGATGCCCGCTCGGGCCGGGTCGTGTCCGGCGCATCGACGATCACGATGCAGCTCGCGCGCGAGTTGACGGGCGCCGGTCGCTCCTGGCCGGGCAAACTCGCGCAGATCGCCTGGGCGTTGCGTCTCGACGCGCATCTCACGAAGCAAGAGATCCTCGAGCAGTACCTGAACCGGATCGACCTTGGCCAAGGCGCCGTCGGCGTGCCGGCTGCCGCCGCATTGTATTTTGGCACGACCGCGAGCTCAGTCGGCTTGGCCCACGCCGCGCTCCTCGCTGGGATGGCGCACTCGCCCTCGCGCGAAAATCCATTCACGGCTCCCACACGGGCTCGCGCGAGACGTGCGTACGCGTTGACGCGCATGCGCGTGCTGGGCTATGCCACCGCCGCAGACGCGATGCGCGCGCGGCGTGAACCGTTGGTATCGCCCGATCCCTCCTACGCGTTTTTGGCGCCTCATTTTGTGGCACACGTGTTAAGTACGAATACCCGCGGGGACGTCACGACGTCGCTCGATCTGGGCCTACAGGAAGAAATCGAGGGCGAAGTCAGAGCGACGGTCGATGCGCTGCACGATCGTGGCGTGCGACAAGCGGCCGTCGTCGTGCTCTCGAATCGAACCGGCGAGGTCCTCGCCTGGGTCGGGTCACCCGATTTCTGGGCCGATAGTGCCGGCCAGACGGACATGGTGATATCGCTCCGGCAACCCGGGTCGTCCCTCAAGCCATTTCTGTATGGACTCGCGTTCGACGCCGGGTACACGCCGGGAACCTTGCTCTCCGATGTCGCGCGCACATATCAGACCGCGGTCGGCCCCTATCATCCGCGCAACTACGATCGACGGTATCACGGACTCGTGCGGGCGCGCGAGGCGCTCGCGAGCTCGTACAACGTGCCCGCCGTTGGGCTCGCCGACACACTCGGCGTCGATCGGTTCTTGCGCACGCTGCATCTCGCCGGCTTCGCCTCGCTCGAACACAGCAGCGAGTACTACGGACTTGGGTTGGCGCTCGGCGATGGCGACGTGTCGCTGCTGGAGCTCGCGAATGCCTATCGCTCCCTCGCCAACGGCGGCCTCTGGCGGCCCGCTCGGTGGGACATGGAGTCCGGCGCCGCTCGCACCGACGCTCGCCGCGTGCTCTCGGCCCGATCGGCGGCCCTCGTGCTGGATATTCTCGCGGATCCCGACGCGCGGACGCCGGCGTTCGGGACGATCACGCCGTTCGACTTTCCGTTCCCGGTCGCCGTGAAGACCGGGACCAGTCGACACTTTACGGACAACTGGGCTGTCGGGACCACCCGCGAGTTCACCGTCGCGGTCTGGGCGGGGAATTTCACCGGGCAGCCTATGGCTGGAGTCAGTGGCGTCACGGGTGCAGGCCCGCTCCTGCATCGCTCGGTCATGCTCACCGCGCGACGGTATCAGCCCGGACTGTTGGCGACTCCCGCATCGCTCGGCGCCGAACCCGTGCGCATCTGTCGGCTGTCCGGCATGCTTGCGGGGCCGCAATGTCCGTACGTCACCGAGTGGTTCGCACCAGGTACCGCGCCCGCCCAACTCTGCGACTGGCACGTGAGTGGTTCTACGTCTGCACCGTCAGTCCGCGCCGCGTTGCGTCTCGTCTCACCGCACGATGGCGATGCGTACGCGATTCCGCCCGGTGTCGACGCACGGTACGCGACACTAGCGCTACGCGCCGAAGGCGCGGCGCCAATGTCGTGGTCGGTCGATGGCAGCCCTGTACACGCGAACCGTTGGACGCTCGTGCCCGGTGCACACTCGGTCACTGTCACGAGCGCGACGGGGGAGATTGTTACCGCTCACATCGAGGTGCAGTGACATATTGGCGCCCATGACAATACGAAAGAAAAAGGCGTCAGCGAAGAGAGCAAAGAAGGCGTCAGCGAAGAAGACGACGAAGCGCGCGAAGCGGGCGGCCCCGACCACGGCTCCCGCAAAGGGGAACACGCAGCCACTCCCCACGAACGGCCCTCAATTCGCTCAGCCAATCGTGACGCCGGATCCCACGGCATTCACTGTGCAACACGGATCCGACACGGCCGCCTATAAGATTCTCGACAGCCAAAAGGGCAAGCTCTTACCTCGACCATTCCCGGTCGCAAAAGAAGCAGAGCCCACGGTGACGCTCGCCGATGCGATCGGCACGCAGGGCGCATCGGTCACCGCCGCGATTCAGCGCGCGGGCCAGATCGTGTTCCACGTCGTCGGCGACACCGGCAACACGAAAGGCCCGCAAGACATGGTGCGGGTCGCCGACAAGATGGTCAGCGATTACACGGACATCGACCCCAAGTCGGTCCCGTCGTTCTGCTATCACGTCGGCGACGTGGTCTACAGCTTCGGCGAAGGCCAGTACTACTATGATCAATTCTATGATCCATTTCGGGATTACCCGGCACCGATCTTCGCGATTCCCGGCAACCACGACGGGATGGTAGCGCCGAACACGGAGGCGGTGACACTCGACGCATTCCTCGAGAACTTCTGCGCGGCCGGCGAAGCGCCACATCGCACGCCGGAAGCCGGCGAGCTCGTACGCACGGCGCAGGTGCAGCCCGCCGTGTACTTCACGCTCGAAGCGCCGTTCGTCCGCATCCTGGGCATGTACAGCAACTGCCTCGAAGACCCGGGCATCATCTCGACGCAGACCGGCACGTATCCGGGACTCACCGACGTCCAGCTCACGTTCCTCGCGACGGGACTCAAGCGCGTCGTCGATGAAGGCTTCGAGGGCGCGGTACTGATCGCCGTGCACCACCCGCCGTACGTTGCCGCGCTGACTGGTCGACGGCATGGCGGCAGCCCGGTCATGCTGAAAGAGATCGATGCCGTGTGTCAGTCGAGCGGCTTCTGGCCGCACGCGGTGCTCTCGGGTCACGCGCACAACTATCAGCGCTTCACACGCGCGAAGGATGGGAGAGAGACGCCATATCTCGTCGCTGGCAACGGTGGCCACGCCGTCTCGCGCCTGACGCACAAAGGCAGTCCGACGCTCAGAACACCGCTCGCTCAGCCCGCGCTCTCCGATGGCGATGACACGATCACGTTCGAGAACTACGACGATCAGGAATTTGGCTATCTGCGTGTGATCGTCGACCCGACGCAGCTCAGGATCGAGTATCACCCGCAGTCGGATGGGGAGCTGTCAAAAACGCCGGACGATTTCGTGACCGTGGAGCTCGCCACACGCAAAATCGTGCACTACACGGCGGTTTCGTGACACTTGTGACAAACAGCACCAGACTTTGTAATGTGGCTGTAAGGTAGCGTTAGTCATTGAAGTGAAACGACTCACGTGCTCCGGCACCCCAACGCCGGAGTCCATCGCTGTGACATTTCTGTAGCCCCGCGGTGACGATCGCTCAGACCTGAGAGGACTAGGCTGACGGCGTTCTCAGAGCAGCCATCATTCCCCCTCCAGTCAGGTCGGGTATGAAACTATCGTTTGTCCGAGGCAGCATCGCGCTGGCCGCGATGCTCGCCGCGTCGCGCCTGAGCGCGCAGACTGGTGGTTCCGGCGCGATAGCCGGCGTCATCAACGACGCGAACCACCGTCCCCTCTCCGGGGCCATCGTCCAAGTTCTTCCGTCGCGCTTGAGCGCGTACGCGAACGAGGATGGAAACTACCGCATCACGAACGTCCCCGCTGGCGCTGCTCGCGTCGTCGCGCGGATCCCGGGCTTTGTCGTCGATACCGTGTCCGTGACGATTGTCGCGAACCAAACGCTGTCGCAGAATTTCGCGCTCCGGCCAACGAGCGTGGTGCTGCAGCAGGTGAACGTGAATTCGCCCCGGATGAACGAGACGAAGGCGGCGGCGCTGCAGGAGCAAAAGAACGCCGACAACATCGTCAGCGTCCTCTCGGGCGACGAGATCCGCTCTCTGCCCAACGCCAACGCCGCGGAGGCCGCGGCGCGGATGCCCGGCGTCACGGCCGAGCGCGACGAGGGTGAAGGCAAATTCGTCGAAGTCCGCGGTACGCCGCCCACGTTCACGAATGTCGAGATCGACGGTGTACACATTCCGGGTACGCTGAGCGGCGATCGGTCGGTCAAGCTCGACGACGTGCCGTCGGACCTCCTCGGCGCGATCGAAGTCAGCAAAACGCTGACGGCCGACATGGACGCGAACGCGATCGGCGGAACGGTCAATCTCGTCAGCAAGATCCCCGAGGGCTCGCCGCGCGGATACATCTCGGGCCAGTTCGGCTATCAAACGCTCGAGAACAACTCGAACGGTCAGGGCAACGCCACCTACGGCGGCCGCCTCGGCGATCACCAGCAATTTGGATTTTTGCTCGGCGGCTCGTACGACCGGACGAATCGCGTGCTCCAGGATGTCGAGCCGTCGTATGCGGCCGACAATGTGGTGGGCAACACCGTCACGCCGGTCACCAACGGTGGGGGATTCAACCACTACTATCCCAACGGTTGGAGCGAGCGAGAGTACGACTATTACCGCACGCGGTACGGGCTCGACGGGGACGTCGACTATCGGTTCTCACCGACAACGTCGGTGTACCTGCGCGGTCTGTGGAGCGCGTTCTTCGACCAGGCAAATGTCTGGCACACCGAAGTGAACGGCGGCACCGATGCGATAGTGAACGGCGTGCCCACGGTCACCGGCTCCAGCATCACACCAAACTCGTCGAACCGGGGACCGATCGAGCACACCTGGGGCGGCATTGCCGGCGGCAAGACGGTGCTCGGTCCCGTGCATCTCGATTACAATGCCACCTACTCCGGTTCGTCGGCGACCTATCATCAGCAATACAGCGACACGTACGGCGCCGACTCGGCCTTGGGGAACTTCTCCTACACGTACGGCGCCAACAGCCGGCTCGTTCCGCGCTGGTTCCCGACTGACCCTTCGGTCCTTTCAAACATACATAACGGCGCCAGCTTCCCACTCCTGAACGTTAACCAGGGGAATGAAGGGGTCAACGGAGAGAATGTGGGTGGCGGCTTCAACGCCCTGATTCCGTATTCCCTCGGGAACTTGCCGGCGAGCTTCAAGTTCGGCGTGAAGTACTACAACGAGCACAAGAGCGACAATCCGAACTACTTCAGCTACAATGGCGTCGGCAATTTGGGGCAATACGAGAGCAACTACACCGTCAACGGATACTACGACCATATCTGCGGGGGATGCTATCCGCTCGCGCCATTCGGGAGCATCCCGGCGGTGCAGAACGCCTTGTACACCAACCCCGCCTTCACGTCGCAGCAGGTGCATGCCGGCCAGTTATTCAACAACTTGAGTGGCACGTGGTCCGGCACTGAGCAAATATCGGCGATCTACGCGATGCAGACGCTGGACGTCGACCTGCTGCACATCAACATCGGAGTCCGCGCCGAGCAGACCCACCTCGGGTACGAGGCGTTCAGTCAGGACTCCGTGGGCGATCAGACGGCCGCTTCGCTGATCCATGTGCACAAGGATCACACATACAACGATCTCTTCCCGAGCGCGCTGCTTCGCTTCGCCCTCGATGAGAATACGAACCTCCGTGCCTCGATCGATTTCGCGATCGCCCGACCGGATTACGCGGCCCTGATCCCGAACTTCTCGTTCCCGCTCAACGCCATCCCGAACACGGTCTCGTCAGGGATCTCGGCCAATAACCCGTTGCTCAAGCCCGAGCGCTCAGTCAACTATGATCTGCTCGCCGAGCACTACTTCCCGCAGATTGGTGTGCTGTCGGGTGGTCTCTTCTACAAGCAGATCTCGGATTTCATTTTCAATCGCGTCGAGCCATACAACGGGCAGTTCATTTACGAGCCCCGGTATCTGCCGACGCCCGGCAGCACGTTTTACATCTCGCAGCCGCAGAACGGGCCATCAGCGTGGGAGTACGGATTCGAGGTGGACTACACCCAGCACCTGACGTTCTTGCCGGGCGCCTTTCGCGGCATTGGATTCGACGTGAACTGGACGTGGGTCGAGTCACGAGCCGCGGTGCCGCAGGATACCACCATCTATCACGGCGATCCGTTCCGGCACGCGATGATTCCTCGCCAATTCCCGAACCTGTTCAATACCTCGCTCTTGTACGACTACGGTCCGGTCTCGGCGCGCCTGAGCGGACAGTACACCGCCGCGAGCATCTATGGGTACGGCCAGGACGGGAGCAGCAATCCTCAGTCCGGCGACAACTGGAACTATCCGCACTGGCAGATCGACGGCTCGGTCATCTGGTCGTTCTATAGATCGACGGCCTTCCAGTTCCAGGTGCTCAATCTGAACAACGAGACGTTCGGCTTCTTCAACGGCAACGGTCTGCCCGGGAGCGGGCACGGGTACACCGTGCAACGCGAGTACTACGGTCGGACGTTCTGGTTCGGTCTCCGTCAGGGACTCTGACCGAGGTGATCCCAGTTCGCCATCGCGTTCAACACGATGGCGAACGTGCCCTGGGATTCCCACCGCCAGAGCGGTCGGATCCCGAAGAGAACCAGGTGGCCCTTGCCGACCGGCGCGTCGACAAGGGCCGCTTTGCCGATGAGCTCTGGCCCGCCCGCCATGAGACCCGATAGCAGGAGCGAGTCCGGCTTCGGGTAGTAGCGCAGGATCACCTTCGCCCGCTGCGCCTCGGCCTGTTTCAGCACCGCGGAGTCGACATCGGCCGTCACGTCCAGCGTGTCCCGCGGCACGACAGTCAGCACCGGATCCCCGCCGAAGTACGCTGGGAACGCCGAGACATCATCGTACCCATAGAGGAGGGGGCTCAGTTTCGCGACTTCCTGCACCCGCACAATCGAGCCTTGCGCACGGAGCTGGCGGCGCTCGACGACTTGCACCGTTCTCGAGAACCCGAGTGAGCTGACCAGCGCACTCGTCGAACCCTCGGTGATCAGCAATCCACCCCGCTCGACGAATTGCTCCAGCGCCGCCGCTCCTGCCAATCCCATGCCCGGCCGCACATCATCCGTGGCATCCCACACGCCGAGATCAGGCGTCGCCGGCGTCTTTTTCCATGGCACCGGGGGTCCGACCATCGGCCGGCCGTTCAAGATCGCCGTGAGCGGGCCACCGACGTGCGGGAAGACGACGACGTCGAACTTGTCCAGCGCGCCGGGCTTTCGCAGGCTTTGGTCGCTGATCGAGGTATACGGGATGCCCATTTGCTCGAGCGCAAATCGCACCCAACCCTCGTTCTGCGTCTCGATCCACGTGTGCATCAACGCGATGCGCGGCACACTGATCGGGTGTCGCTTCACACTCGGACTCGCGGCGACGGCATTCAGCCCCAGCCCACTGAACGCACTCGCTTTAGCCCCGTCGATTATAAAGGTGCCGGCAGGAAATGCCTGGTCGCCAACAGAGAAAGTCGTATCAGCGACCGCGAAGCGGGCGCCAGATATTTTCCAGGGCAACGCAGCGGCCCGCCAATCCCCGGTGTTACGCACGACGAGCGTCGACCCGTCCCCGGAAACCGTGCCGGTGGCGACGGCGTCCGCGTCGAGCGGAGTCATTGCCTGGCTCAAGACCGAAGAGTCGGCGACCGGTCGCACGATCACATGGCGGAGCAGGTCGAGCGTCCACCCGGTATCGTCATACGGCGGCGGCTCGTTCGACCCGAACTTTTGCGTGGCAAGGAGCGTCCGCACGGTTCCGGTGTACGGCTGATCCATGCGCACGATCCAGTCGCCTTTGTGCACCTGGATGACAGGCCGCGCCGGCGGAGTCGGCGCGGTGTCACCCGGCAACCGCGCGATGCCGCCGGAGTCGCGTGGCGCGAGGCTCGACCCGAGGTCGACCGGTCGCGGAGCTTCTTTGACCGAGAAATCAGCGCCGGCAACCGAGATCTCCGTGCCCTGCAGTCGGAACAGATTGACCAGCGCGGCGGCCTCGCCGACGTGCCGCTGATCGTGCGGGATCACGAACGCATAGGGCGCCGTCGTCTGACCCCGCCGGATGCTGCGATCGACCTTCGCGACGTAATTCTCGAGAAACGTGTCTTTATGATCCGCCACGTAGCGGAGCGCTATCAACACTCCGGATTCCTGATAGTTGATATTCGTGCGAATGCACCACTTGATGCCGTTCACCGGCGGATTCGAGCGGTCCCACCGGCGGTCGATCGCGTCGCTGCCGAGGTGCACCGGATGGCAGTCCGCGCCGCGGGACGTGTACGTCTCGTAGAAGCGCCCGATCGAATTGTGGAGGCTCGCGATCGAAAGGATCGTGTAGTTCGGCGCCCAGCCATCGTAGAACCCATGCGTCCAAACGCCGGGCAGCCCGCGCCGCGTCAGCTCGGTGATCTCCTGATACGCGAGCGTATGCAGCTCGTCGACCAGGATCGGGTCGAACTCGTCGTTATACGGTCCCGTGCCCGTCGACGTGTAGAGAAACGGCACGGACTCGTGCAGATCGTGCGCGATCGTCGGGTGCCACGCCAGAAAGGTCTTGACGACCGCCTGCGTCAATTTCTGCGACACCACCATCGCATCGCGATTGTTGTCGTGCGCCGTGTACTTGCCCCAGTAGATGAGCGGCACACCGTACGCTCCGATCTTGAGCGCGCGCGCCTCCGTGAAGGCATCGACCTCGCGATCTCTCCCGTCCGTCTCGAGGATAGGAGTGATCAGGGTAATCACCCCACGCCTGATCGCTTGCACGTGCGGCGACTCGTCGACGGCCAGCCGGTACGCCAGCTCCATGAGCATCTCGGGGCTGCCCGTCTCCGGCGAGTGGATCGATCCGGTCAGCCAATAAATCGGCTTGGCCTCGTGTATCAGCTTCGCCCGCTCCTCGGCCCCCAACCCTCTCGTATCGGACAGCCGGGCAATCTTCGCCCGATAGTCGTCGAGTGCCGCAATGGTCTGCTCGTCGCCGATCGCGACGGCCAGCATCTCCCGGCCTTCGTCACTCATGCCAGCCGTAAACACTTTCACTCTGGGCGAGGCCGCGGCCAACGCCCGAAAGTACTTGTTGACGTCAGCGGTCTTCGACAGCCGCCCGATCGTTCCGGGGACGTAGCCGAGCACCTTGAGTGGCGTGGGCACCGTCGACGAGGCAGGCATGTAGTCGACGAGCTCCGTCGAGAACTTCCACTTGCTGTCCGTCGGCGTCAGGGCGATGATCGCCTTCGTGTACGTGGAATCGATGGGTTGCTGCGCGCACAGCACGTGGGCGGTCAAGGCCAGCCCGGAAACGAATAGTCGACGATGCATACCCGACTATACGCCTTACTCATCGTGTTCGCTATCGGAGGCTGCGACAGCACCACGACGCGCACGATACGGGTGTTCGAGAACCGCGAGCGAAACTCGGGGCGCGAGATCGCGTTGCACGTGGTCGTCCTCCACGCGCGCGAGCACCCGGTTGCCGCCGATCCGATTGTCGTGTTTACCGGGGTCCCGGTCTCTCCACGACCGAAGACACGCGCTATTGGGCCCGAGTGACCGCGCGTCTGCGCCCGCACCACGACGTGATCCTCGTCGACCAACGCGGGACGGGCGGCTCGGGCCCCCTACCGTGCAACCTGTTCGAGACCGGCGACTGCGGCGCGCGCCAGTCACTGTCAAGTTGGCTCCCCGCCTCGCGCGCGCCGACACCGCCCGCCTGGCCACCGCGAGCCCGATTGGCCTGCCTATCACCGGCGGGCACGCGTTTATGACAGATGAGCCTATGGCCCGTGTCGCGTCTTTTATCGACGCTCAATAGTTTGTATCATGCCCTTGCCCAGGCACATGCTGGAGTCGATGGCAGAGCGGCGCAGGGAAGAGGCAGTCCAGGCCAATCGCGATAAGCTGCGGGATTATGTCTTCACGGCCGTGGCGTGCTTCGCATGGTGCGCGGTCGGAACGTTCCTGATCGCGTGGTCCGCGCACACGACCGACGAAGCCCTTGGGCGTATGGCGTTCTGGGGTGGGCTCGGGGTCGGGAATACCGGCATCATCTACACGCTCCTCGCCGCCTATCGGCGCGGCGAGAAGCGCGGAGACTGGTGACGGCTAAACGGTCAGGACCGCTTTGCCGTCGATCTTGCCGGCTTTGCTCTCCTCGAGCACATGCTCGGCCTGCGTAAACGACACCTCTGTGCCGAGCCTCACGCGCACGAGATCCGAGACGACGAGCTCGGCCAGCTGATTGAGCCCGTCGGTCGAGTAAAAGGGCGACTGCGAAAACGAGAGATTCGTCGCGTGCTGCTGCCGCGCCTGGAACCACTCACGATCGGCGGCGCCGACGGTCGACACGACGTGCCCACCACGCTTCAGCACCGCGGCCAGCTTTTGCAGGGTGGCGCGATCGCTGACGAGATCGATGATCGCATCGACGCCATGCGGATGCGAGTGCTCCAACTCGGCCAGGACATCGCCGCGATCATACGCGTGCACTTCCGTCGCGCCGAACGACCGCGCCAGATCCTCTTTCCCCGAGTGTGCGGTCGCGATGACGGTCGCTCCATGCGCCCGCGCGATCTGCGCGGCGAACCCGCCGACGCCACCGGTTGCGCCGAGGATGAGCACCGTCTGGCCGGGTCTGAGCCCCGCTTCCTCGACGGCGGCGAGCGCCGTGAGACCGGCGGTCGGCAACGCCGCCGCCTGTGCGTCGTCGAGCCCCTCCGGGATCTTGGCGATCGGCCCCGGCACCTTGGCCGCCAAGAACTCGGCGTAGGCCCCTCGCGGCGCGACGCCAAACACGCGATCACCCTGGGCGAAGTCGCGGATCTCGTCTCCGACGACCTGAACCGTGCCGGCGTAGTCCTGCCCGAGGATCATCGGGAATCCGGTCTGACCATACGCGCCGTCTCGTCGCTTCCAGTCGATAGGATTGACGCTCGCGGCATGCACGCGGACCAGCACCTCGTCGGGCTGGATGATCGGGACTTCGACATCGTGGATGACGGCCGGCGCCCCAGGCCTATCGGCAATGATGGCTCGCATGGTACTCAGGTCGCCGCAAGACCGGTGCCGCAAAAGGCTCGGGCGGTATCGGCGAGGATGGCCGCGACCTTTGTGACCGAGTCGAGATCGACCCACTCCTCGGCCGCATGCGCCCCGGCGCCGATCGCGCCAATGACGGCGGTATCAATTCCGGCACCGGCTATCAGGGCGGCGTCCATCCAGTAGCCCGCGCCAGTCGTTGGGGGCGTCGCGCCAAGATGCCGGGTGGCCGTACCCATGAGGGTCCGCACAATCGGCGCGTCGGGTCTCGCCTCGAACCCGTGGCGGGTCAGAAGCGGCCGCACGCGCGCCCGGAACGTCGCGTCCCTCTTCGTCTGCGCATCGATAATCGCCTGGACTTCGCCGAGGACAGCGGCCTCGGTCTCGTTCGGCAACATCCGTCGCTCGATCTCGAGCCGGCAGCTCGCCGCATAGGTACTCGTACCCGTCCCGCCATGCATCACGGCCGCGTGCATCGACGGGGGGCCGACGAGCGCGTGCGGCGGCCGCGCGCGCAATGCCTTCTCCAGATCATCGAGCCCCACGAGCACGCGTCCCATGCGCATATTCGCATCGATTCCGAGATCGAACCGGCTCCCATGCGCGGCGCGGCCTTCGGTCTCGACCTCGATCCAACAAAAGCCCTTGCACGCCAGGGTGACGGCGAGCTCGGTCGGCTCGGTGACGATCGCGGCGTCGGTCCTATGATGTTTGAGCACTTCCGACATGCCGATGCTCGCGACTTCTTCGTCAGCGACCGCGGCAATGAGCACATCCCCCGGTAGGGGCTCGTCGCCGAGCGCTTTGACCGCGGCCATGCACGCGGCGATCCCGCCTTTCATGTCGTACGCACCACGTCCGTACATCCGGTTGCCTCGGACCTCGGCGCTGAATGGATCCGTCATCTCATCGACTGCCACCGTGTCGATATGTCCATTCAGCATCAGCGACCGGCCATTCCCGCGACCTCTCCGCCTTCCCACGACGCTCACGCGACCCGGCTCGGGCTCGTATCTGTTGACCTCCATGCCGAGTGCTTCGAATGCGCTGCTTAGATACTCGGCGATCTTCCGCTCGTCGGTCGTACCGTCAGAGAATGCGGGATTGACCGAATTGATCCGCACGAGGTCAGCGAGTGTGCGGGTGACGTAGTTGTTATCCATTGAGACTCAGGAGCAAAACGCCGAGGACGAAGGCGCTGACGGTTGTATAGAGCCAATCGCGTTCGCGCAAAAATATCACCACAAGAATCGCCACTCTCACGATAGGCGTCGCTATCAGTACGGCGACGCCGAGCGACAAGAGGCCGATCCCAGTGAACGCGGGCGCAACGCGCACCGCGTGAAATGTCGCATAGCTGGCGATATCGCTCCCGTGCCCCGAGAAATACACGATCGCGCCCACGAGGCTGCAGAGAGCGGCTAAGGCGACGCCAACGCGAAGCGTGGCGGAGACAAGTATCTCGTCGCGCACTAGAGCGCCCCTCGCACGCCTTGCACGATCATCTCGACGGCGGTGAGCCCGAGCACGCCGGCGAAGACGATGCGCAGGACTTTCACGCGAGCCGAGACCAACACGCGCGCCCCGACGAGAGCGCCGAGCAGCACCCCGAGCATCACGGGACAGGCGAGCACGGGGTCGACATACCCGTGTCCCAAGTAGATCCCGGCACTCGCGGCCGCGGTCACGCCGATCATGAAGTTGCTCGTGGTCGTCGAGACCTTGAACGGCAGCCTCATGACCCGGTCCATAGCCAGGACTTTGAGCGCCCCGGACCCGATGCCGAGCAGTCCCGAAACGGCACCAGCCACGGCCATGATCGACAGCCCTGCCGGCACGTGATGCGCCAAGTATGGCACGGGCCCTTGAGGCGTCGGCTCGACGCCACTGAGCCGGAGCTTCTCGCCGAGCGGATCGGGCGTCGTGCTCGGCGCAACGCGCGGCTCGGGTCGCGCCGACTGGACCGTGGCGTAGAGGAGCACGACGCCGAAGACGATCGCGATGGTCCCGGTCGACACACGACTGGCGAGCGTCGCCCCGCCGATCGCGCCCAAGGTCGTGGCGACCTCCATGAGGATGCCGATGCGCATGTTCGCGAATCCGTCCTTCACGTAGCTCGAGGCCGCACCCGACGATGTCGCGATGACGGAGATGAGCGACGCGCCGACCGCGTAGCGCAGATTCACGCCAAACACGAGCGTGAGCACCGGCACGAGGATAACCCCGCCCCCGAGTCCCGTGAGCGCGCCGACCAGCCCCGCGACGACGGACGCACACGCGACGAGGATCATTTTGCGACGATGTCCTTTTCGGCGGGATGTCGGTCGAACCACGCCTTCACGAACCGGCAGGTCGGGATCACGCGTAGGTTCTGCGCTTTCGCGTAGGCCACCGCCGCCTGCGCCAATTCTGCCGCGGCACCGTGGCCTCGCTCGGTCTCCGGCACCTCGGTGTGGCGAAGGTTGATCGTCTTCGCATCCGGTCGCTCATATTGCAGCTTGGCGTCTCCTGCCGGGAGATGCAGAACGAATTGGTGGTTCGCTTCGTCGTGCTCGACAGCCATTAGCCTCGACCTCCCCCTTTTTGAATACGCGACGGCGAGCACGCGTTCGCCGGCGTAGACTCGGCCGGCAGCTCCGGGATCACGCCAAACGCCGTCGGCTGCGCGTCCGGGACACCGGCCAGCCAGACGCGATCTCCGACATGCCGTTGCAACTCGGCCGGCGGCCGCGAGACGCCGGTCGCGACGCCCGCCGCGCTCACGATCGTGAACAGATTCCCGGTCTTGACCAGCCGGCCATCCCGGGCGGGCTGACCGCTATCGGCGACCACGCCGAAGTCGCGTACGCCGGTCAGCGTCCGGCCTTGTGGCCCGTGCCGTATGGTGCCCGTCGCGAAGATCTCGAGCGACTCGAGTGACCGTAGCGGGACGTTGGCCGGACCCTGCAACAGTATGAGCTCGGCGCCGCCGGTCACCCGCAGTAGCACCACGCCGGGGTTTGCTCCGGCGACGACGACGAGGCCTCGCACGGTATCCGGTGCCGCCGCCCTCGCGCTCGGTCCGCCGCTCGTGGGACAATGGCACGCCGTGACGATTCCGAGACAAAGGACGAGGAATCTCATGGCCACAAAGTATAGGATATTCTAGCCACGCAATGCGGACCCTTTTCGTGGTGCTCCTGTGGGCTAGTGCTGCCCGCGCTCAGACGGATTCCGGAGAGACGAAGCGCGGGTTGTATGACCGCTATCCGTGGTTCCCGCAGTTGCTGGGAGCCCAGTTCACATACATCTGGCAAGACCTCCCGCCGTTCCACGCCTCGTACAGCGGTCGCCTCAGTCTCGAGAACACGGGCGATAACGAGGGGACGCATACCTATGGCCTCTACTTCGGTTCGCGCCTGACGTCGTGGGTCCAGCTCTATACGGACTTCGAGATGGCCCGCGGATCAGGCGTCAGTCACGCGTACGGCCTGGCCGGTCTGACGGACGGCGATGTCATTCGCCAAGGGTCCGTAGATCTCGGTCAGGGGCCGTACCTGGCGCGGGTATATGCGCGGTTCATGATCCCGCTCGGCAAGGAACGCGACACGGCCGATCGCGGGCAAGACCAGGTACCAGGATCTGAACCGTCTCGCCGTATCGAAATCAAAGCGGGCAAGTTCGCGCTGAACGACGATTTCGACTTGAACCGCTACGCCGGCACCACGCGCTACCAGTTTATGGACTGGTCGCTGTGGAACAACACCGCGTGGGACTTCGCGGCCGACACGCGAGGATATACGAACGGGCTCATGGTGGGGTACGTCAGTCCGCGGTGGATGCTGAAAGTGGCCGCCGCGCAGGTGTCGACGTTCTCGAACGGCAACGTCTTCGACGGCGATATCCCGCACGCCTACGCGCTCAACGCCGAGCTGACTTGGCACCCGGACACGACCGGGACGGTGTTGCGCGTCCTGGCCTATGAGAACCATGCGCGCATGGGGATCTATCGCGACGCGATCAACATCGCCAAGGCGAGGGATACCACCCCGTGCATCGTATGCGACGATGCGAGAGGCCGCATCAAGTACGGGTTCGGGCTCAACATGGAGCAGCCACTCGCCGACTCTGGCAACACCGGCATCTTCCTCCGCGCCGGCTGGAGCGACGGCAAGACCGAGGACTTCGAGTTCACCGAGGTCGATCGCGTCGTGAGCGGTGGGCTGCAGCTGGCCGGCCACCTGTGGCACCGGCCGGTCGACCGGTTCGGCATTGCGGGCGTTCTCGAAGGCCTGTCCAAGGACCACGAGAACTATCTCGCCGCCGGCGGCTGTGGATTCCTGCTCTGCGACGGCAAGCTCCGGTATGGGACCGAGAACATCGTCGAGGCCTATTACCGGTTCCAGCCGCCGTATCTCGACTTCGTCCAGATCACGCCCGCGATCCAGCACGTCGACCATCCGGGCTACAACGAAGACCGCGGGCCGCTCTATGTGTACACGATCCGCGTCAACCTGCATTACTGAGGGACGTCCGCACCTCGTCGTCGCTCACCTGCGGGAATTCCTCGTACCACGACCCGACCGCGTCGAACGGATCGGCGGCCAACGGGCAGATCACCTCGTCGGCCACCTGTTGCAGGAGCGCCAGGGCATCGGGTGCGCCGACCGGGACGGCGACGACGATCCGCCGCGGTTCTTGCTGACGGATCGCCATCACCGCCGCGTACATCGTCGATCCCGTCGCGACGCCGTCGTCGACCAGGATGACCGTCCTGCCGCGAAGGTCGCTCTCCGGGGCGCCGCCGCGATAGGCATCGGCGCGCCGATCCATCTCCTGCTGCTCCTCGGCACTGATCCGCTCGACTTGCTCTTGGGTCAACCCGACCGCCGCGATCACATCGCGATTGAGCACCCGAATGCCACCCTCGGCAATCGCCCCGAACGCGTACTCGGGTTGATGGGGGACACCGAGCTTGCGGACCAGGAACACATCGAGCGGCAACTTCAGTTGCTCGGCGATCACCTCGGCCACCGGAACGCCGCCGCGTGGCAACCCGAGCACGATCCCATCCGGTCGGCCCGCGTACTCCGCCAATCGCGCGGCCAACACCGCCCCTGCTTCGCGCCGGTCATGCAGGCGCCACGACATAACAGAATATATGGTTCTGAATGGCGCTTCGCGCCGGCTCGCATTGCTCGCCCTAACAGCGCATGCCCGGCCTCGTATCGCTGGACACATGTCCGGCCCCGCATTGTTAGGCGAAGCGTAGCGAGCGGCGCGAA
Organism: Gemmatimonadaceae bacterium; assembly: GCA_035570055.1. GTDB lineage: Bacteria > Gemmatimonadota > Gemmatimonadetes > Gemmatimonadales > Gemmatimonadaceae > DASRDS01. The sequence continues at coordinate 71,434 of DATMLM010000060.1, read as the reverse complement.
GCGCCATTCAGAACCCGATGTTCTGATCGCGATATGCGAACCCCGGTGTTATCCTAGTCGCCCATGTCGCTAGCCACTCGCCCTCGAAGCATTCTGGTCGACTGCGCCGCCGCACGACAGCCCGATGTCGTGCGGCAGCTCGAGACCAGCACGAGTGGCCTGACCAGCGAAGAGGCCGCGCGACGGCTGGAGGCCGAGGGCCCGAACGAGATCGCGACGCACAAGGAGCCGAGTTGGCCGATTCGGCTCGCGCACACTTTCCGCAATCCGCTCGTCGTCCTGCTCGCCGTCCTGGCGCTGACCTCGGCGCTCACGGGCGACTCGCGAGCCGCGGTCGTGATGGTCTTGATGATCTTCCTGGGCGTGGGACTGCGGTTTGCTCAAGAAACACGGGCCGGGGCAGCAGCGGCCAAGCTCCGCGCGATGGTCCGCGTGACCAGCACAGTCATTCGCGATGGCACCCCGAGCGAGATCCCCCTGCGCGAGGTCGTGCGCGGCGACCTGATCTCCCTCTGCGCCGGCGACATGATCCCGGCCGACGCCCGGATCGTCTCGGCCAAGGATCTGTTTATCAACCAGGCGAGCCTCACGGGCGAATCCATGCCGGTCGAGAAGACCGACCAGGCAGTCTCGCCCGACGGCCATTCGCCGCTCGATCTCCTGAATCTCTGCTTCCTCGGCACCAGCGTCCAAAGCGGGACGGCAACGGCGATCGCCGTCGCCACCGGGCCGTCGACCTACTTCGGCGGGATGGCGAAGAGCATTACCGCCGCGCCGATCCAGACCGCGTTCGACAAGGGGATCAATCGCTTTACCTGGCTCATGATCCGGTTCATGGCGGTGATGGTGCCGCTCGTGTTCTTGATCAATGGCCTCACCAAGCACGACTGGAAAGAGGCCTTTTTCTTTGCCCTCGCCGTCGCCGTCGGCCTGACGCCCGAGATGCTGCCGATGATCGTCTCGGTCTGCCTCTCGCGCGGCGCCGTCGCGATGTCGAAGGAGCGCGTGATCGTCAAACGGCTGAACGCGATCCAGAACTTCGGCGCCATGGATGTGCTGTGCACGGACAAGACCGGCACGCTCACCCAGGACGACGTCCTGCTGGAGATGCACTGCGACGTCACGGGCCTCGAAAGCCACGACGTCCTCTTCGACGCGGCGCTCGTCAGTCATTTCCAGACTGGCCTCAAGAACGTCCTCGACCGTGCCATTCTGACTTTTGTCGCCAAACTAGGGTCGATCTCGTTTGATTCGTACCGCAAAATCGACGAGGTCCCGTTCGACTTCACGCGCAAGATGATGTCGGTCGTTGTCGCGGGCCCGGACAATCGGAAGCGCCTCATCGCCAAGGGCGCACCTGAAGAAATTTTTCGTCGCTGCACCCAGTTCTACGCCGCCGGCGAAGCCCTGCCGATCGAGCTCGCGTTCCTCGACGAGCTCCAGGAGGAGTACGATCGGCTAAGCGCTGATGGCTTTCGTGTGCTGGCCGTGGCGTATCGTGATGTACCCGAGCGCGGAGCCTACGGCAGAGACGACGAGTGTCAGCTCACGCTCGCCGGCTACGTGGCTTTTCTGGATCCGCCGAAAGAGACCGCGGAGCCGGCGCTCGAGGCGCTCAAAAAGCACGGTGTCGCGGTCAAAGTCCTCACGGGCGACAACGAGCTGGTGACGCGCAAAATCTGTCAGCACGTAGGCCTCTCCACGGACACCGTCGTGCTCGGCCGCGACATCGAAACGATGTCAGAGGACCAGCTGGCTGACGTGGCCGAAAAAACCACGATCTTCGCCCGCCTCTCGCCGTCGCATAAGCAGCGCCTGATTCAAGCGCTCCAAAAACGCAAACATGTCGTCGGATTTCTCGGCGACGGCATCAACGACGCGGCCGCCCTGCACGCCGCGGACGTGGGAATATCGGTCGACACCGCGGTCGATGTCGCGAAAGAATCCGCTGACATCATCTTGCTGGAGAAGAGTCTCCTGGTGCTGGAAGCAGGCGTGCTGGAAGGCCGCAAAGTGTTTTCGAATATCGTGAAATACGTCCGCATGGGCGCCAGCTCCAATTTCGGCAACATGTTCAGCGTCCTCGGCGCGAGCGCGCTGCTGCCATTCGTGCCCATGGCGCCGATTCAGGTGCTGACGAATAACTTGCTCTACGATTTCTCCCAGGTTCCGATTCCGACCGACAACGTGGATGAGGAGCAAATCGCCCGGCCGCGTCCGTGGGACATGGGAGAGATCAGTCGTTTCATTCTGTTCATCGGTCCCATCAGCTCGATATTCGACTACACGACCTACGCCGTCATGTGGTTTATATTCCGGGCGCATGCCGCGCTCTTTCAAACGGGATGGTTCGTCGAATCACTCATGACCCAAACGCTGATCATTCACGTGATTCGCACCAACCGGATCCCGTTCGTCCAGAGCCGTGCGAGTACGCCGCTGATCGCGACCACGATCGCGATCATGATCGTCGGCGTCTTGCTCCCGATCTCGCCGGTCGCGCCGTACCTTGGCTTTGTCCCGCTGCCGGGACTCTACTGGCCGATCCTCGTGGTGACGCTCCTCCTGTACATGGCCCTCACGCAACTCGCGAAAGTCGCCCTTCGCCGCCGCGGATGGATCTAAATTGAACGTCGAATTCTCCGGAGCCGCCCGTGAAGTCACCGGCTCCTGTCACATCGTGCGCGCCGCGGGGCGCACGATCCTGCTCGACTGCGGGATGTTCCAGGGACACCGCCTCGAGGCAGACGCCAAGAATCACAAGCTTCCGCTGCCCGTGCGCGAGATCGACGCGATCGTCGTCTCGCACGCGCATCAGGATCATACGGGCCGGTTGCCATTCCTCGCGCACCAGGGCTACGCCGGCCCGATTTTCACCACACCCGCCACACGCGACCTGTCGACCTACCTCTTGGCCGACAGCGCGAAGATCCAAGAGCAAGACGCGGCGCACCTCCAACACCAAGGCAAGACCGCGGTCGAGCCGTTGTACACTGCCGATGACGCCAAGCGCGTGATCGACAAGATGCAGACGCGCGATCTCGATCAGTGGTTCGACGTGGTCCCGGGGATTCGCGCGAAATACACGGAAGCTGGTCATATTTTAGGATCGGCTTCAGTGACTATAGAGGCTGACGGTCGACGGCTCCTGTTCTCGGGCGATGTCGGCCGCTGGGGCCTCGCGATCATTCGTGACCCGCAACCGCCGACCGACGACGTCAATCTCGTGATCATGGAGTCGACCTATGGCAATCGCGATCACGACAGTGTGGCGCACGCGCAAGAGCGCTTGGGCCAAATCGTCGCCGCCACCGCCAAGCGCGGCGGCCGCGTGATGATCCCGGCCTTCGCCCTCGGCCGAGCCCAGGAAATTATTTACGATCTTCACGAGCTCACCCTGGCGAACAAGATCCCGCACATCCCGATCGTGATCGACAGCCCGCTCGCGAGCCACCTCACCACGGTTTTTGAGAAACACCCCGAGCTCTACGACAAGAGCGAGAAGATGGTGCAAGATGGCCAGGACCTCTTCCGCTTCGATGGCTTGCGTTTCACCGACAGCGTCGAGGAATCGAAGAAGCTCAATACGCAAACCGTGCCCTGCGTGATCATCGCGGGCTCGGGGATGGCGGAATCCGGCCGCATTCTCCACCATCTGCTGCACGGCGCGTCCGATCCGCGCAACACGATCGTGATCGTCGGATTCCAGGCCGACGGCACCCTCGGCCGCCGGATCGTGGAGCGCCAGTCTACGCTCAAGATCTTCGACGACAGAGTCCCGCTCCGAGCCGAGGTCGAGGTGTTGAACGGCTATAGCGCCCACGCCGACCGAACGGAGCTGCAGCGCTGGCTCGAGGGCACCAAGACCAAGGCGCCGGTGTGCCTCGTCCACGGCGAGCCGGATGCCCAGACTGCACTGATCGGGCAACTCTCGGCGCGCGGCTACAAGGTGACGGCGCCGGCTCCTGGGGACAAAGTCAGTCTGACTTGATCGCGACGACCGGATCGATGTGACTCGCGCGCCACGCCGGGAGCCACGTGGCGGCGAGCGTCGCGACACCCACGAGCACACAGGTCACGCCAAGCGTGAGCAAATCGGTGGTGCCCACGCCGAACAACAGTCCCTGAAGCAGTTTCGTAGCCGCGAGTGACCCGACGAGACCGACAGCGACGCCGATGATGCCGGTCGCGACGCCGTCCTTGATGACGAGCCCCAGCACCTGTTCCGACCGCGCACCGAGTGCCATGCGCACGCCGATCTCTCGCGTCCGCTCTCCCACCGAGTACGCGATCACGCCGTAGAGGCCGACCATCGCCATCGTGATCGCCACGGTCGCGAAGATCTCGAGCAAGAGCATCACGAAGCGCGACTGCGAGACGGCTTCGTCGGCCAGGTGGGCCATAGTACTGGGATGGAACATCGGGACATCGGGGTCGAGCGCTTCCAGGGCCGCCCGCATCGGCGCAATCGACGGCGACGCCGTCGACGCCACAATGCTCCAGTAGTCCAGCGGAAACTGCGCGTGGGCGAGATAGATCATCGGTGGCACTGGTGTCGTGAGGTCCGGCTTTTCGTGCGTGTTGCCCACGATGCCAACGATCGTGCCGCCGACGCGATTGTCGCCAAGGCCGAAGGTCGTGCCGAAGGTGATGGAATGGCCGATGGGAGTCTTCCCGGGGGCAATGAGCTTCGCCGCGGCCTCGTTCACCACCGCGACGGGCTGCGTCTCCAATCGGTCCGCGTCGGTGAACCAGCGCCCAGACTCGAGGGGGATGCCCATCGTCGCGAAATACCCAGGCGTCGCGACGCGCAGCTGGGTCGACAGTCGGTCCTGCTCATCGTCGGACAGATGGACGCCATCGAGCGCGTAGGCCGACATGCTATAGCCATACCCGCTGAGCGGCAGCCCCGTCGTCGCGCCCACGCTGCGCACCCCTGGAAGCGCGCGCAGCGTATTCGTCAGCGCCACGAGAAATGCCGCGCGCTTCTCCCGCGACTCGTACCGTGCGTCCGGCAATGCCACGTCGAACGTCACGCGGTTGTCCGTCGTAAACCCGAGATCAACCGACCGAAGCGCGGCGAAGGTCCGGAGCAAGAGCCCGGCGCTCGTCAACAGGACGACCGCGAGCGCCAACTCGGTGATCGCGAGCACGCGCTTGGCCCGTTGGACGTCGCGGCGCGGCTGGATTTGGAACGTCGGCAGGAGCCCGGCCGCGAGCCCGGCGCCGAGGCTGATGGCGAGCGACACGAGGAGCACGCGCATGTCGAGGGTCGCGCCAGCGATGATGCTCGTATTGTCCGGCCGAATCGCGATGAGCGCACGCACGCCCCACCCGGCGAGGCCGACGCCCGCCGCACCGCCGAGCAGCGCCAGCAGCAGGGCGTCGGCGATGGACGCCCGCATGAGATCCAGGCGCGAGGCGCCGAGCGCGGAGCGGATCGCCATCTCGCGTTGCCTCGTAACGGCGCGGGCCAGGAGCAAGTTCGCGACGTTCGCGCACGCGATGAGGAGCACGACGCCGACCGCTGCCCACAGCACGAGGAGCGCGGGCCCCGTCTTGCCGACGAGGGATTCGCGGAGTGAGACCACCTGGCCGCCGCGGTCGCTGTCCTTCGTCGGGAACGTCCGCGCGAGCCGCGTCCAGATCGTCTGCATCTCCGTCCTCGCGCCGTCGAGCGTCGCGCCGGGACGCAGCCGGGCGATCACCGACAGATAGTGGGCGCCGCGTTGCGTCGCGAGGTCGTGCGCCGTGAATGGTTGCGGAGTCCAGAGCACGTCGCCGGCGGGATACTCGAAATCGGGCGGCATCACGCCGATGACGGTATAGGGGACGGCATCGAGCACAATCGACCGGCCGATGCATCCCGAGTCGGCGCCGAACCGCCGGCGCCACAGGCCATCCGAAAGCACGACGACGTGAACGCCGGGCACCTCGTCGTCCGCGGCGAATGTGCGTCCCAGCGCCGGCGTCCGCCGAAGCACCTGGAAGAAGTCTTGGGTGACCCCAGCCGCGTCCAGCTCTTCGGCGACACCGTTGCCGGTGAGCGCATACGAGCCCTCGGAGTACGCGCCCATCCCGTCGAACACCGTATTGGCGGCGCGCCAGTCGAGGAAGTCGGGTGGCGAGACGGTGGAGGGACCTTTCACGGACGGACTGTGGATGCGGACGACGCGATCGGCTGTCGGATAAGGCAATGGGCGGATCAGCGCGGCGTCTACCACGCTGAAGATCGACGTGTTCGCCCCGATGCCAAGCGCCAGCGTGGTCACGGCGACCAGCGCGAATCCCGGTGATCGCAATAGGCGCCGGATGCTCAGACGCAGGTCGTTCGCGAGCAGGCTCATTCCAGTCAGTACTGACAAGCACCGTGCCATAGATATCGCGTTGTGGCGTAACGCGTTGGCATTGCGGGTCGTTCACGCGCGGGAACCCGAGTCCCGAACGCGGACATATTTCAGGCATGACCACCGATAGCCAGCTACGAGGCCACCTGCACGAGTTGATCCGTGGCGGCCACGCACACGTGACGTTTGACGATGCGATCGCCGAGTTGCCCGCGTCTCTCCGCGGCACGCGACCGGAGTCGCTCCCGTACTCGCCCTGGGAGCTTGTCGAGCACATCAGGATCGCGCAGCGCGATATCCTCGACTATGCGCTGGCGCGTACGCCGGATGAGTACACATCGATCGAATGGCCCAAGGGCTATTGGCCCAAGAGTCCGGCGCCGTCGAGCGCAAAAGCGTGGGATGACGCGATTGCCGCCGTCCGCGCGGACCGCGAAGAGATGGAGCGCCTGGTGCAAGACGCTGACCTATTCGCAAAGCTCCCAGCCGCGACCGAGGGCCACACAGTCTTGCGACAGGCCCTCTTGCTCGCCGACCACAATGCCTATCACGTCGGCGAGCTGGTCGCGGTCCGCAGATTGTTGGGTGCCTGGCGCTAGGGCGCCAATACCACGGCCGTTAGGACCCAGGCCTTGCGGTCCGTCGGAGTCTGGTCGTAGTAGAAGCCATACACTTTGTGCGTCTTGGGATCGACGGCCACCGAGCGCGCACCACCGCCCGTTTTGATCGTGCCGAGGACGCTATACGTATCCGGTGAGTCCTCGTGCACGATCACGAGCGTCGAGTCGTTTCGATTGGCGTTGAACGCAATCTGTGTCTTCTCGTCAAAGGCATCTTCGTCCGCGTGGCCCGCCACGGGAATGCGTTGCACGACGGTCCCCGTGCGAGCGTCGACAATCACGAACTCTTTGTCGCAGCCCAGAAAGAGCCGGTCATGGGCGAGGTCGTACGACAGCCCCTGCGCGGCTTTGCACTCGGGAATCGGATACCGCTCGACGACTTTGAGCGATCGGGCGTCGACCTTCGTCACGATCGACGAATCTTCGCGATTGATGTACAGCATGCCTTTGCCGTCCGCGACGCCGGACTCGAGGGCGTTCGCGAAGTGCTCGCGGCCGACGACCTGGCCGGTCTTCATGTCGACGACCGTGACGGTATCGAGCAGCATGAACGCGCGATGCGTCGCGGGATCGTAGAGCATGGCGTCGCCTTTGCCGGCGACGGTCCCGAGGATTTTGCCGGTCGAGATCTCGAACCAGGTCCCATTTCGCGCGAGACCGCGATTCAGATCCGGCGCGAGTGCGTAGCCTCCCGCGGATTTTCCGGGGATGGAGTCGACGACTTGATCCTTGTCGATGTCGATCACGGTATTGCCGAGACCATACAGTCGACGATGCTCGGGATCGAGTGCGATGAAGTCGGCGGTGTAGCCAGAGCCGACGGGACCGACGGCGATGCGGCTGACGACGTGGTAGTTCGGGCTCTGCGCCGCGGCCGTCGCGGCGAGGCAGAGGGCGGCGGAAATCGAGAGTCGTTTCATGCCCAACAACCTGTCATCCCCCTGCCACCAATCGGGAGAGACGCTACGCGCTGAATTGTCTCAAATGATGATCCGTGTGCAGGTATGCCCAGCGTTTCCACTCCAACGCGTTCATGGCGCCGAAGAGCGGATGGCGCGGCCAGGGCAGGCTCCCACTTCGCACTCCGAACTCTTCGACGCGCTGTACCAACTTCGCCACGTCGGACACGAACGCACCGGGCCGATCGCCGTTGCGCCGGACATCCATCTCCGGCCGGGTCTTCACGCCGGGCGGCCATCGCATCGGCGCATGGAGTGCGATGTACTTAATGAGCGTGCGCCCGAGAAAGCTCTCCGCGGGTGAGACCTGTCGCAGGCCGAGACCGGCTTCGAGACAGATCACGCAATGCATGATCATCTCGGGTGCGGTCAGGACGCCGAATCGCGCGATGGTGTCGGGGCGCACTGCGTGCACCCGCGCGACAATCTCCGCGCGGGTCTCGGGCTGGGTCAGCGACTTCACTGAGACCCAAGTCCGAACAGCACGTGCGGGGATCCACGGTGGCCGGCCACCGCGGTCACCCAGGGGCGCAGCTTCGGCAGTCGCAGCGGTTGATTCGCGAACGCCGCGAACGTCTCGTGCGCGGCCGCGTGCAGCAGCACCGCTTCCAACGCCTCGCCAGCCGCGACCCAATGAGCCGCGTCATCGCCGTAGGTGCCGAGGAGCATCAGGACCGGCGCCTGTCTCACCATTCGCCGCACGGATGCGGCTTCGCTGAGCGTCGTGCCGTGCCAATCATCGCACGCTGGGAAGTCACCGGCATCGGCCGCTCCGACGTGCGCCTCGAACACCAGATCGGCGATCGCCTCCCGATCCGCCGCTGACGTGATCGGGTGCAGCCATGCGCCGTACACCTGGGCTTCGGTGCGGCACTCGTCGACCAGTCGATCGCTGATCGAGCCGCCGAGTGCTCCATGAACGGTATGACGGCGATCGATCGCATAGAACATCTCGCGATCGCGTGGCGTCTCGTGCGCGTGCCGGCCGGCGCGAATGCGGGCCACGATCGCAGGGTTTCGAGGGTCTGGGAGCAACTGCACATCATCCCGGCGCCCGAAGTGTCGAAGCGCAATGCGCATGTTGAGCAACGCCGCGCCGCAGGACACGATCACTTCGCGTAGCGCCGCTTCGCCCTGCGCTGGCGCTCGCCCTGCGTCGGCGACCAACTCGAGCTCGTCCCCATCTCGGTGAAAATCCCAAGGGCGAACGTTGCACGGCGACGGCGCCCGACTCCCATACAACGTCAGGAGATCCAGTTCGGGCGCGCTATGGTGAGTTTGCATCGGTTGGTTCCTCCTCCATGGGACCGGTATCCTCTTCCCGCGTATTGCGGTCCCGGGCCCACAAATCGAACGCATCCATTGGGCCAGCGGGTGTGATCTGATATCCGGTCGTGCTGTCTCCTCGTATGTACACCATCTGGCCCGAATCGACCGGAAACGTTCGACCCGCGGCGGCGACCTGCGCATGGCCCGACCACGTCACCAGCCGGGTCGTGTCTCCATTACTCGATACGTCGATCCGGTACTCGCCGTTCTGCTCGACGAAGATCGCGGCGTTCGGCGCATCGATTTCGTGTGATTTCGCGGTGTCGATGTCGCGGACCCGATAGTCGATGGACCCTTGTGGCAACAACAGTTGCAGCACGTTGAGCTCGACCCGCACGAGGTGGAGCTCTGTCTCGCTCGCCAGACGCACGGCCGTTGAACCGAACTCGACTTCGAGATGGCCGACCGAGTCGACCCACAACCGGTCGCCCGAACCCAGGACAACATTCGTGTCCGGGATGGCCCAGGTGTCGCCGGCCACCTGACGGATGGAGACGGAGCCCTCCATGAGACTGAGCTCGCCGGTCGGGCTCTCGGTCGTGGCAGGGGGGCTAGAGTCCTCCGGGGGATCGTTTGTCTGCGGGCCGATATAGTAGCAGCCCGCAAGCTCCACGAGACCCGCCAGCGCAACCAGCCCTAGACGCCTCATAGATAGAATTTACACCTTAGTTTTGGCCATGTTGTCGCACGCCCCTCGATTCGACGCCCAGGCGGCGGCACGGCTCGCCCGCGATCTCTACGGCATGTCGGGCACCGTGCGCTCGCTGACCAGCGAACGCGATCAGAACTTCCTGCTGGAGACGAGCGCCGGCGAGCGGCTCGTCCTCAAGATCGCGAATGCGCTCGAGGATCCGGCCATGCTCGACGCGCAGCAGCGGGCCATGACCCACGTCGGCTCGACGCTCGACCTCGCACCCCGAGTGATCCCGACCCGGCAAGGTTCCACGCTCCATACCGTCGACGGTCATCTCGTCTGGGCCGTGAGCCACCGGCCCGGCATCCCGCTCGGCCTCATCCGCCACCGCTCTCCTGTCTTACTCGAAGCCCTCGGTGCCGAAATCGGTTCGCTCACCAGGGCATTCCGTGGATTCGACCATCCGGCCTTGCACCGGGATTTCTACTGGGACCTCGCGCGGGGTCGTTCCCTCGTGGCCCTGTATCGGCCGTTACTCGCCCCGGATGTCGGCGCCACCGTCGACGTGCTGATGGATCGCTTCGATCGCGAGGCGGCGCCACTCTTGGCGGAGCTGCCCCGAAGCGCGATACATGGCGATCTCAACGACTTCAACGTGCTCGTTGATGGTGACCGCGTGACGGGGTTCGTCGACTTCGGCGACATGGTCTACGGCTACACGGTTGGCGATCTCGCCATCGCCGCGGCGTACGCCATGCTCGACAGCGCGGACCCGGCCGCGGTCGTCTCGCAGATGACGCGTGGGTATCTGACGCAATGTCCCTTATCCGAGACGGAGCGCGCCGCGGTCTTCCCGCTTGCGGTGTTGCGCCTCTGTACCTCCGCCTGCGTCGCCGCCCACCAGCAACGCGAGCGGCCCGACAATGCCTACCTCGGTGTGAGCCAGGCTGCGATCCGGCGTACACTCCCGCGTCTGAACTCGGCGCGCATCGTCTCCTGGCTCGCGACGCAATCGTTTGCGCCGGTGATGGACCTCCCGTCGCGCGAGGTGCTCGACTTGAGCGTCGGCGGTGCTTCAATGGACGGAGTGCGCGCTGGCATCGGGCGATGGGACGAGCCGCGCCTCATCTACACGGCCCCGTTCTTCGAAGGCCGCACCATTCATCTTGGTATCGATCTCTTCGCGCCACCAGGCACACCGGTGCACGCGCCGCTGCGCGGCCGCGTCCACGCCATGGCTGATAATGCGCAGCCGCAGGACTACGGTCCGGTTGTGATCCTGCGACACGAGACGGATGACAGCACGCCGTTCTATACGCTCTACGGACACCTCAGCCGCGAGACGCTCCGCCGACTGACTGTGGGTCAGACGATTGAGCGCGGAGCGCTCATCGGGACCCTTGGCGCCATTGAAGAGAATGGCCAATGGCCGCCGCATCTTCATCTCCAACTCATCGTCGACCTGCTCGGCATGGGCACCGATTTCCCGGGCGTGGGAACGGCAGCCCAGCGCGATGTGTGGCGGAGCCTGAGCCCTGACCCCAGTATGCTTGCCGGCCTACCGCCCTCGGCGCACGAGCCGGACAAGGCCGAGACGTTGGCGGCGCGCCAGCGACTGGTGGGACACAACTTGAGCATTGCCTACGCCGACCCGCTCAAGATCGTGCGCGGCTGGAAGCAATACCTGTACGACGACGTCGGCCGCCGATATCTGGACGCCTACAACAACGTCCCGCACGTCGGCCACGCGCATCCCCGCGTGGTGCAGGCAGCGGCCGAGCAGATGGCCCTGCTCAACACGAACACGCGCTACTTGAGCGACCGGCTGACCGAGTACGCCGAGCGCTTGGTCTCGACGCTGCCGGCGCCGCTCCGCGTGTGCTACATCGTCAACTCGGCCAGCGAAGCAAACGAGCTCGCGCTACGCCTCACCCGTGCGCGCACGGGCCGGCGCGACATGATCGTGCTCGAGGCGGCGTATCACGGGAACACGACGTCGCTCATCGATTTGAGCCCGTACAAGCATCTGGGACCCGGTGGGACCGGCACGCCGAGCTGGGTACACATCGCTCCGCTGCCCGACGACTATCGCGGACGATATCGGCGCAATGACCCCGAGTGTGGGCGCAAATACGCTCGGCATGTCGCCGAGTTGGCTGGGCCGCACATCGCGGGATTCTTGGCCGAGACGTGCCCAAGTGTCGGTGGCCAGATCATACTCCCGCCCGGGTATCTGGTCGAGGCGTATCAATCAGTCCGCGGCGTCGGCGGCGTGTGCATCGCGGACGAGGTCCAGACGGGCCTGGGCCGCATGGGAACGCATTTCTGGGCGTTCGAGTCCCACGGCGTTGTCCCAGATATCGTGGTTATGGGCAAGCCACTCGGCAATGGCCACCCGTTAGCCGCAGTCGTGACCACACGCGAGATCGCCGATGCTTTCGACAACGGCATGGAGTATTTCTCGACGTTCGGCGGCAACACCGTGTCCTGCGCCGTCGGACTGGCCGTGCTCGATGTCCTACGAGATGAGCAACTGCAGCAGCATGCGCTGAGCGTGGGCGACCATATGCTGCGTGCCTTGCGGCCATTCATCGAGCGATACCCGCTCGTGGGCGACGTGCGCGGCTCCGGGCTATTTCTCGGCGTCGAGCTCGTGCGCGACCGCGAGACGCTGGAGCCGGCGGCGGCCGAAGCAACGATGATCGTCAATCGCATGCGCGAGGACGGGATACTCCTCGGCACCGACGGCCCGTATCACAACGTGATCAAGATCCGTCCGCCGATGCCGTTCGATCAATCAGACGCCGATCGACTCGTCGAAACGCTCGACCGGATCCTCGCCGACGGACTCTAAACCCCGATCGGATTCGGGGGCTCGAGGAACCAGAGCCCGATGTCGTCTTCCGCTGGCGCTTTTCCGGGCGTCACGGGATTCCTACCGTCCCAGACTCCGGTCCAATCGGCTTTGGAGGATGCATGGATCAGGTACTTGCCGATGTTCTGCGATGGTTTGATTTGAACCGCGCAGGACAGGACGATGTGAAAGTCGGCCTTCTTGCCGTCCAGCGTATTCACGTAGTGGTCCCGGCAGACCTCGATCCCGAACGTGAATCCTCCGACCTCGCGGATGCCGCCTGAGCTGCCAGGCACGTACGCGATCTCCGTTGGGCTGCGCCCGCCGGTCTCGAAGAAGTCGCACTCCTTGTTGTACGGCGCGAACGCGAGCTGGCCGTTGAGGAACGCGTAGACGGTGTTGTACGCGCGACAGGTGACCGGCGCGGCTTTCGTGCTGACGAGAGCCTGCAGCGCGGGCGTCTTCGTGCCGCTGGTGTTCTGCATCCCGTACAGACGCAGAGTCGTGGCCCGATCGGTCGGCGGCGTCTTGTCGAACTTCACCAGATTGAGCTCCGCGGCGATGAGGTTCGCGTGATAGCGGGCCAGCGCTTCGTCGGTGTCGAGTGCCTCGCGCCAGAAGATCGATCCCGCGAAGATCAGAACCTTCGGGTATTGCTTGCTCAGATTTCTCAGACCGGCGACGAGGAGATCCTTGTCCTGCGACGTCATGGCGTCGCGCTCGATCACCATGCGCTGTTCCACAAACGTGTACTCGGGAACCGCCACGATAGCCTCGAAGGCCTTCGTGGTATCAACGTGACCATTGCTCCGCCAGGCAGCGAGGCTGGCCTGGACGTTCTTGAGAAGGTTGCCGAGCACCCTCAACGGCTCACCGGCATTGGTGCCGTACCGGAGGTGCGCCGGATAACTCCATAGGTAAACGGGTATGATTGACATGGGGCTATGATATCGACCCCCCTCACACCCCAATCACCAACAAATCACTTCTTGCGATTCTGGACGTAGCGCCAGCCGAATCGGCCTTTGATGCACAGGTTCCCACGAGTAATGGTGACATCATACGGCGACGTCACTTTCACGATCTCATTGTCCTGCACGTGGAGCGTCAGCGTGCATCCGACGCCGCAATAGGGACAGATCGTATCGGTCTGCGTCTGCTTGTCTTCGTTCCACGTCCCCGCGGCTCTTCGATCATGCTCACTGGAGAACATAAGAGCGCCGGTCGGACACACGGCAATGCAATTCCCGCAGTACACGCACGCCGATTCGGGAAGTGGGATGGCGAACTCGGTCGAGATTCTCGCATCGAACCCACGACCCGCCACGGCGATCGCGAATGTGTTTTGGTAGTCCGTCCCGCAGGCCTCCACGCACTTATAGCACAGAATGCACTTGCTATAGTCTCGCATGTAAAGATCGTTGTCGATCTTTTCCGGCTGCCGCACGGTTGCCGCGTACGCCGGATCGGGTGGCGCATGATGCCCCGCGTGTGCCGCATCGCGCGTGGTGCTGGCTGGAGCCGGCGGGCCGTAGCGTTCGGGCGCGGCGCCGTACTCGGCGATCCACCCGGCGACGTCCGGTGTTGTCGACAGGTCCACGGAGGACGCGAGGAATTCCAGCACCATTTTCCGGCTGTGCTTCACGCGGTCGGTATTGGTCTTGACGACCATGCCGGCTTCGACTTTCCGCGAGCACGCGGGCACGAGCACGCGCGAGTTCTCGACCTCGACGACGCACACGCGGCACGCGTTCACGGGATGCAGCGTCTCCAGATAACACAAGGTCGGCTGCCGCTTCCCGATCGACGCGGCGGCGTCCAGGATCGTCGTATCTTCCGGCACCGTCACCGACTCGCCGTCAATCGTCAGCGTGATCGTTCGGCGAGCCGAGCGGAGCGTCACGGGCGCAGAATCACTCATACAGTCGCAGGCGTTTGATGGCCGATTCGACGGCGCTGTACGCCGTCTGTCCGAGACCGCAGATCGAAGCGTCTTTCATCCCCTGTCCAATCTCATCGAGCAGCGCGATCTCATCGGTCACGGACCCGCGCGTGCGCCGGGACGCGAGGCGATGGAGGGCCTCTTCCTGTCGCACGGTACCCACGCGGCACGGCACGCACTGCCCGCACGACTCGTCACGGAAGAAGGCCGCGATGCGCAGCAGGAGGTCCGTGAGGTCGACCGTATCGTCGAACGCGACGATCACGCCCGAGCCGAGCGTCGCCTTCGCGGCGCGCACGCCTTCGAACGTGAGCGGCATATCGAGCTCGTCGGGCCGTACGAAGAGTCCCGCGGCGCCGCCGAGGAGCACGGTCTGGAGCTTGCCTTGTACGCCGCCGGCGAGGTCGAGCATCTGGCCGAGCGTGACGCCGAACGGCACCTCATAGACACCGGGCTTGCCGACAGCCCCGGAAAGACAGAAGAGCTTCGACCCCGTCGACATTCCGCCGGCGCCGATCGCGGCGAACGCCGGGCCGCCGTCGAGGATGATCCGCGGGATGTTGGCGAGCGTCTCGACGTTGTTGATCAGCGTCGGTTTCTTGAAGACGCCGGATTCGACGGGGAAGGGCGGTTTGTTTCGCGGCTCGCCGCGGTAGCCCTCGATGGAATTGAACACCGCGGTCTCTTCGCCGCAGATGTACGCCCCGCCGCCGATTCGCAACTCGATCTGCAAATCGCCGAGCAACCCCTTCGCCGTAGTCTGAGTAATCGCGCGTTCGAGCCGCGCAGCGGCGAGAGGATATTCCCCGCGGATGTAGATGTACCCTTGCTCACACCCGGTCGCAAACGCAGCGATAGCCATCGCCTCGATCAGAGCAAACGGGTCTTCTTCCATGATGACCCGATCCTTGAACGTCCCGGGCTCGGACTCGTCGGCGTTGCAGATGAGATAGTGCGGCCGCACCCCTTGCTTGGCCACGGCCTCCCACTTCTTCCCAGTCGGGAACGCCGCACCCCCACGCCCCATGAGCTTCGAGTCGTTCACCTCGCGGATCACCCCTTCGGGCCCGATCTCGTGCGCCCGGCGCAGCCCCTCGAATCCGCCGGCCGCCCGATACGCATCGAGGCTCGTCGGATCGACCACGCCCACTCGCGCGAGGAGCCGGAGCTCGGGCGATCCCTGCTGCGGGATCCGTGGATGCGGCCGCGTCACCGCCTTATCGTCGCCCTTGAGGATCGCCTGTGCGTCAGACGCGGTGACGTCGCCGAACAAGTGCGCGTGCGGCTGGCGACCGGCGACTTGCAAGAACGCCGCCGGTGCTTGATCACAGAGCCCGAGGCACGGGCTCTTGAGCCAGATCGTATCCGACCCGTTGACGGTCGTATGATCGCCGTTCGGCGCGTGATACGGCTCGCCGAGCGAGTCCAGCACAGCCTTCGCCCCACGTGTGCGGCAGACCACGTCGTCGCAGACGTGAAGGACCCGAGGCGGTCGCGGCTCCATCGAGAGCAGCGCGTAGAACGTCGCGACGCCATACGCCTCGGCCGGCGGCACGCCGAGCCGCGTGCAGACGTACGTGAACGCGCCTTCGCTGATCCACCCCATGCGCGCCTGCACCGCCTCCAACGCCGGCAACAACCGATGCCGCTCGGCGCGCACCGCGTGGCCGCCGATGGCGATGCGCCCGTCCCGCGCCGCTTCCCGCGTACCACCGTCCCATCCGGATGTCGGAGCCCCCACCACCGCGTCGACTGCTTCGCGTTCCTCGGCTGTCGCCTCCGCAGCCGACAGGTGCAGATCCATCAATCGTCTCCGTGCACGAGCTCAGCGCGTTGCTCGGCCTTGCGCGGCGCTAGACGGATCGGCTCCACCTGTACGGCGCAGGCCTTGAACTCCGCGGTCCCGGACACCGGGTCGCTGACGTCGATCGTGAGCAGGTTCACCTTTACCTCGTCCTGGAAATGGAGCGTCATGAAGACGAGTCCAGGCCGAAGCGCCGAATCGATGTGCGCCGGCGCGATCACGCTGCCGCGCCGCGACGACACCCGTAGGGAGTCACCCTCTTCGATATCCATTCGCGCCGCGTCCTCGGGCGAGATATCCAGCGTCTCGGGGCGTCGGAGCGGTGAGGTATAGCCGCCCGTCTGTACGCCGGTATTGTACGAGTCGAGCCTCCGGCCAGTCGTGAGCAAGAACGGGTAGTCATCGTCCGGCATCTCGACCGGCGGATCATTCAGCACGACCGTGAACGGCGCGGGCCGCCCGCGTTTGATCGGATCTTCTTCCCAGAGGCGGGCGTGCAGGAACTGGCTCCCCGCGTGCGACTCGTCGGGACACGGCCACTGGAGACCCTTGTGCTCCTCGAGTCGCTTGTACGACATCCCGCCGAACATGGCCGGCGCAACCACGCGAAGCTCGTTCCAGACCTCCTCGGCGGTTGGCTGGCCCCAGTCGACACCCAAGCGCCTGGCGATCTCGGAGATGATCCACATATCATCGCGGGCATTGCCGGGCGGTTCGAGCGCTTTGCGCACGCGCTGCACGCGACGCTCGCTATTCGTTACCGTGCCCTCGGCCTCGCACCAGCTCGATGAGGCCGGGAAGACGACGTCGGCCAGCTGGGCGGTGCGCGTGAGGAAGATGTCCTGGACCACCAAAATATCGAGGCCGTTCAGCAGCCTTTCGGCGACGTGCTGATCGGCCTCGGATTGTGCGGGGTTCTCGCCAATGACGTACAGGCCCTTCTGTCGACCGTCCTTCATGGCCTCGAACATCTGCGTGAGCGTCCGGCCGAACTCGGGGCTCAGGCGTACGCCCCACTGCTTCTCGAATCGTGCCCGGATCGCGTCGTCGTGCTGGTCCTGGAAGCCCGGGAGGCGGTTAGGGATCGCTCCCATATCGCCGCCTCCCTGCACGTTGTTCTGGCCTCGAAGGGGATTGAGCCCCGACCCGTATTTGCCGACATGACCCGTTAGCAGCGCGAGGTTGATCAGACTGAGAACGTTGTCGACGGCGTTGTGATGCTCCGTGATGCCCAACGTCCAACAGATCATCGCTCGATCGGCGCGAGCGTACGCGAGCGCGGCCTCCTCTATGTATCTGCCGGGGACGCCGGTCGCTTGCTCCGCGAGCTCCAGCGTGTATGACTCGACCGACGCGCGGTAATTCTCGTAGTTGGTGGTGCCACGAGCGATAAATGCTTCATTCGTGAGGCCGGCGTGAATGATCACGCGGGCCATCGCGTTGGACAGAGCGATGTCCGAGCCGACGTTGATGCCGAGCCACATATCGCCCCACTGGGCCGTAGACGTGCGCCGGGGGTCCACGACGAACGCGCGCGCGCCGGCGTGGATGCCCTTCAAGACGTGATGGAAGAAGATCGGGTGATTTTCGCGGGCGTTCGCGCCCCACATGAAAATCACGTCGGTCTCCTCGGCCTCACGGTACGAGCTGGTCCCGCCGCCAGCCCCAAACGCTGTCGCCAGACCGGCGACGCTAGGAGCGTGTCACGTTCGGTTGCAGCTGTCGATATTGTGGGTGCCGAACGCGACCCGGGCGAGCTTCTGCGCCAGGAAATTCATCTCGTTGCTCGCCTTCGAGCACGAGAAGATGCCCAGTGCATCCCCCCCATGCGTGTCCTTCACCCGCCGGAACCCCGAGACCGCCCGGTCGAGCGCCTCTTCCCACGAGGCCACCCGCAGCGTATCTCCGTCTCTGACCATGGGTTCCGTCAATCGAACATATGGCGCCATATGGTCTCCGAGTTCGCCCAACACTTAAGCTTGACGGTCGGGCGCGCCAGGGGCAAATCAAACCTACAGATCAGAACATACGTCCGGTCTATGTACTCGGCGGAATTCGAGGTTCTCGTAGCGGCCAATCGCGGCATCGTGTTCAGCACTGTGAGTCGAGCGCTGTT
The DNA here is from genome assembly GCA_035570055.1 of Gemmatimonadaceae bacterium. Classification (GTDB taxonomy): domain Bacteria; phylum Gemmatimonadota; class Gemmatimonadetes; order Gemmatimonadales; family Gemmatimonadaceae; genus DASRDS01. The sequence goes on along the minus strand of DATMLM010000060.1, from coordinate 52,829 downwards.
GCATGAGCTGAGAACGCCGACCCAAGCGTTGGCGCTGGCTGGCGAGATGATCGCGCGGGACGGTGCGGTGCTCACCGGTCCCGTGCGCCAGGCGCTCGGAAGCCACGCGCGGCAATTGCGACCGCTGCTGGACCTGGTATCGCGAGCCCAGCAGCGCCCCACGGACAATGAGCCGGAACCGGTCGCCCTCCGCGACTTGGTGGATCTGCTCGAGACCACACACCGTGGCCTGCCCAGCGCGGGCACGCTCGACGCGTCGAGCCTGGCGCGACCGGATCTGCCCGCGGTCAAAGCGAACGCACTGGTCCTCTCGCATGTCATGCTGAATCTCGTGCTCAACGCGTTCGAGGCGGACGCACAGACGATCAAACTCACGGCAGAGCCACGTGGGACGAGTGTCGATATCACGATCGAAGACGACGGCCCTGGTATCTCGCCGGCGATGCGCCATCGCTTGTTCGAACCATTCGCGACTACGAAGCAGGAGCCAATCGCGGGACTGGGCCTGGCGGTCGCGCGCTACCTCGTCACACCGTGGGGCGGAACGCTCGTCCACCTCGCGTCGAACGGATCCGGCGCGGCCTTCGTGCTCACGCTGGACGCTTGGTAGCGAACAGCTGCTGCACATAGGCGTCGCCATCTTCGAGCGTGTGGCGCAGCATACGCTGGTTGACCACGGCCTCGCCCGCGATGGCCACGCCCGCCGCGGCACGCACGGTCAACGGGCGCGCGCCGGCGAGCGCCGCCGACGTGCGGCTCACGACGTCGGAGCTGGCGATGACCTCCGTGCTGTCGCCATGCTCGATCGCCACGCGCTGGCGGAGCAGCGCTTGCCGCAGGTCTTCCATGAGCCGTGGCTCGGCGTCATGATGCACCGCCCGGAGCGCATCCATCGTCGCCGCGTAGGCGCGCTGGATGGGCACGATCCCGACCGTCATGCGACGCGGCAGTTGGGCGACAGACGATCGCGGAGCTTGCGCAGGGTCTGCGAGCGAATCTGGCACACACGCGACTCGGTCAGCTCGAGCACTTCGCCGATCTGCTTCAGGGTCAATTCTTCGAAGAAGTAGAGCGCCAGCACCGTCCGCTCCTTCTCCGGCAACTCGGCGATCGCCGCACGGACCAGCGCACGCTGCTCTTCGGCCAGCAGCTCGTCGCCTGGCAGCACCGCGTCGGGATTGTCGAGCGTCTCCTCGAGCGTCGCGCCGTCATCGTCCGCGATCGGACGCTCGTGGATCGACACCATGGCCGTGCCTTCCACCGTCGACTGCCACGCCCAGTAGGTCGGGAGATCGAGCCCTAACGCCTCGGCGATTTCGCGCGGCTCAGGCGCGCGGCCGTGTTCGCGCTCGAGCTTGGCGACCGCCGCCGCCTGCTGCCGGCTCTTGAGGCGCACGGACCGCGGAGACCAATCGTTCGCCCGCAGATCGTCCAGGATCGATCCGCGGATCCTGGTCATCGCGTACGTGCTGAACGCGAGCCCGCGCGAGACATCGAACGTCTCGAGCGCGCGCATGAGGCCGAACGTGCCGGCGCTCACGAGATCGCCGAGCTCCAGCGACGGCGTGCGCGCCGCGATCTCGCGGGCCGCATGGTGCACGAGGCCGAGGTATTGCTCCAACAGCTGCGTGCGGGCGTCCGCGTCACCGGTCGCCCGGTAGCGGGACCACAGGGCGTCGGTCATGATGCTCTCCGGATCATTGTGAGGCACTGCTCGGGGTCCCGCGCGGCCAGGGCCAGCGACAGGTCCTCGGCGACGGCGCCGACGTAGCGGATCTCGCGGTTCAGGAAGTGGTCGCAGGCCGTCGCGAGTTTGCCGAATGCGGCCACGCCGTCCGCATCGCTCTGACAACGGTTGACGAGCACGTCGATCGGGATCTCGGGCGTGCGCAGGTGGGCGAGTTTCATGAGCGCGTACGCGCCGGTCAGCGCCGCCGGCTCCGGCGTCGCGACGACGACGAGGCGGTCCGCCGAGATCGTGGCCGTACGAACCGCGCCGTCGAGGCCTGTTCCCGAGTCCACGATCACGAGATCGTAGTTCGAGAACACGGCCGAGAGGCGCAGCTCCAACCGTGCCCGCTCGAGCGCCGAGAGATCGTGCAAGCGCTCGACACCGCAAGTTCCCGGGAGGAGCCAGAGGTTGCGGCTCACGCGGCACACCAGGTCATCCGGCTCCAGCGGACTATCGAGGAGCGCATCCACCCGTGCCGCTGGCCGTAAGCCCAGGAGCACGTGCAGTGTGCCGATGTTCAGGTCCGCGTCGAACAGCAGTACGCGGCGGCCCGCGCTCGCGGCTTCGGCCGCGAGCAGGATCGAGAGGAGCGACTTGCCGACGCCGCCCTTGCCGCTGCCGACGAGCACGACGTGCGGGGCGTCGTCATCGAGGAGGAATCGCGTGATCATCGGCCGCTCTAAAGGCAAGGCGCATGCCGAGCTCGGCCGTTCGCGTATCTCTTTAAACTATATAGTGTTACCTATTAGACGCCGGCAACAATTCACGGCGATCCATGCAGATATTTCCGGTGCTGCCGGGTCAATTCTGCCGAGCGTTTTTTCCGTTCAGCTTATTGCGCAGCGTCCGCTCGCTAATGCCGAGCAGCTTCGCGGCCCGGGTACGATTCCCGCGGGTTGCCGTCAACGCCTTTCCGATCGTGTCGCGCTCGATGATGTCGAGATCAAACAGGTCCGACCCGTTGGCGGCGGGTGGCGCAGGGGTACCGGCCAGATCCACGAAATGGTGCGGCTCGAGCGTCCCGTTTCGCGAGAGAATCACGGCCCGCTCAATCGCGTTGGCCAACTCACGAACGTTCCCTGGCCAGTCCGCCGCGACCAACAGCTGCATCGCGGCCGGCGCGATGCTGACCCCCTCAGAAGCCCTTTGCACAAAATGCTGGGCAAGTCGCGGTATATCCTCGCGTCGTTCCCGCAGCGGGATGGTGCGGATGGGCATGACGTTCAGCCGATAGTAGAGATCACTGCGAAAGCGTCCGTCATCAACGGCCGCCTTCAGATCGCGATTGGTGGTCGCGATGATCCTGACGTCGACCTTGATCGGCTGGCTCCCGCCGACGCGCTCGAATTCCTGCTCCTGGATCACCCGCAGGAGCTTGGCCTGAAGATCGAGGCGCATCTCCGTGATCTCGTCGAGCAAGAGTGTCCCGCAATGCGCGCGCTCGAACGCTCCTGCTGTTCTGACGGTGGCCCCGGTAAACGCGCCCTTCTCATGGCCAAAGAGGGCGCTCTCGACGAGCCCCTCGGGTACGGCCGCGCAGTTGATGGTGATAAAAGGACCGTCGGCCCGAGGACTCTGGTCATGCACCGCGCGAGCAAAGAGCTCTTTGCCGGTGCCGGATTCGCCCTGTAAGAGAACCGTTGCGCGCGTAGGGGCGACCATCGCGATCATGTCCATGATAGCGCGGAACGGCTCGCTCTCGCCGACGAGTTGGCGGGTCGAGCGCAGGACCCGAAGCTCGGTACGGATCGATTCGTTCTCCCGCCGCAGCCGGATCATCTCCAGCGCCTGCCGGAGCGCGACGTCGAGCGTGTCGGCCATCACCGGCTTCGTGAGATAGTCGATCGCGCCGGTCTTGATCGACGCAACGGCATTCTCGATGCTGGAGAACCCGGTCATGATGATGACCGGCACGCGATGCCCGTCGCGCTCGAGTAACCGGATGAGATCGAGCCCGGTTTGCCCGGGCATGATGTAGTCGGAGATGATGAGATCGATCCCACCGCCCGCCACGGTGTTCAAGGCGTCGTCGACGCTGGAGACCACGATGGGCGTGTGCCCCATGGTGTTCAGCGCGTGTTCCAGCACCGCCGACACCGCTGCCTCGTCGTCTACACAGAGGATCGTCGCCATGGATGGCTCAAGCTCGTCGCGGGACCGGTCGATACTCGTCGATATGACGCCGCACGTCCGAGTCCAGCAACTCCTGCGCGATGGCTGCGCGAACCACGCCGCGGGGCGCATCGCCGATGCGGCCATTCTGTATCTCAAGGCTCTGACGATCGATACGCGGAACGACGGCGCCCGTCACCTCTTCGATGTCGCGGCCGGCCAGCTCGGCCTACGGCTCGCCGAACGCCAGCCGGGCGACCTCGCATAACCGCCGCTCGAGCTGCGCCGGGTCGTCCAGTACTTCGGCGAAACTCACGGTCGCAACCCGCCCCCGCGAGGGCATCGCAATCACAATGGGCGGCCGAACATAGAAGGGATAGTGCGGTTGCCAACGCCGGTACACGCGATCTTCGAGGGCGCGGGACTTGAGATTGAGTGTCGTGAGGTCCACCAAGCTCGTTCGGTCGCCGTAGCGGGGTATCCAGCGGGTGATGACCACTGCGTGCCACGGCGTTCCAGGCTCGAACGGGATCACGACCCGGCTCTGGTTGTTGCCCCAATGGCGCCGCCAGGCTCGACGCAGCCAATAGTCGCTCCAGGCCAGGACGGGCCACCAAAAGATCACGATGCCGGCGACGACGACGGCCATCACCGGGATGTACGCGAGGCGCCCGAGCGTCGACTCGACGTACACCCGTGAGTTTCGTGAGAGGGGCTTCATAACCCCTCAAGTTCCTCCTGGACCCGCCGATACTAGACCCATGTCGGTTGAACCTCTCCCCACGGGCACTCTTTCCGCCTCACGGTTGCAGGTGATACTGAGGCGGTTGACCACACATTACTACGACAGCCCTGCGGTGCAGGACGTGATCGTCACTCGGGTGGCTCGGGAGCTGGCTGAAACGTTCCTTTGAGCAGGCGGCGCCACGTCAGTGAGACCATGACGCGGCCGGCGAAGAGGTTCTTGTCGACGCCCGCCACGTGCTGATAGTTCGACACGTGATTGAGGCCGATATCACCGCTGACGTCCAGCCACGGCAATGACACGGCCCCGGATACGCCAGCGCGATAGACGTGGCTCACGACGCCGCTCAAGAACGTCGGCACGGTCGGGAACGAATCGACCGCCGGGAAGGGGATACGGTAGTCACCCTGTCCTTGCCGGCTGAAGGCCCCGTACACCTTGAGCGGCACTTCTGGAATCACGGCCAGATCGACGCCGGCGCGTATCTCATCGTAATCGCTGAACCCGCGTCCGAGGCCGACATCGTACGACGTGTAGTCGGTCCACGGCTGCTCAAATGTGCGATACGAGAGGTTCGTGACGAGCGTGTAGGCGACGAAGATTCGCTGATCCCCAACGAAGGGGATGCCGTCGGCCTGCAACGTCCAACCGCCACTCGGCGGCTTCTTGCACGTGGCCTCCATGGTGCCGCCACACCCGCCGAATGCCTGAATGTCGTCGAGATACGCCTCGAAACTGAAATTGCCCACGGGTGATCGCCACGCCCCATCTAGCCCGACCATCTTGTTCGCGTTCGTACCGCCCTGCTCCTCGTTGATCTCACTGAAGTAATAGAGACCGATCGGGTTGACGTAATTGAATACGAACCCTTGCCCTGGCCGACCATAGACGATCGACTCTGTGACGCCCAGCTCCACGTTACCGATGTGCGAGCCGAGTCGGTGCCACGAGAAGTAGCGTTGAACGGTCGTGTCCCCGTAAAACTCATCATTGAGGCGCGTGACCAGCGTCTGCATGTTGAGCTGCGGGATGCCGATCTTCCCCCAGATGTGATCGTACGAGTACGTGTAATTGCCGAGGAGTAGGCCGTCGTACATGGTGGGCCCCGAATTGCGCCCTTCGCGGCCGATGAAGATCTCACCGTACCGCCACCGCGCATCGAGATACCCTTCTTGCAGCCGCACTGGATCCGCGCGCCCTTGGACAATTTGCCCGGCCGGGAGATGATACTCGGGGTCGACGTTGAGCCGACCGTCCCAGATCGGGTGGGCGACCGCCGTCAGCGGTCCGGCCTGTATCACGCCTTCCGCGCCGCCGCCAGGCTCGACGTTCCCCGATGTGTTCGCGCGCATCAATTCCCGGATCGACGAGCTCTCCGCCGTCCCGTAGACATCGAGGCTCAGCTGATAGTGCAGGCCCGGCTGCTTGCCGACATCGTACTTCGAGAGCGCTCTCCGCAGCGCGCGCACGTAGCTCTGGATGACCGGTGACATATGCGCCGGCATCTCGCGCGACAGCGCTCGATTGATCTCGGCCACGTTGTACGGCCGCTCGAGCGCCGAGAGTGACCGCATCGCGCCGCGCGCGAGCAACGCGTCGAGATAGACGTATGCGTTGTCGCCAAGCGGGACGTCCGCCGAGCCCTGGGCCGCCAAACACGCTGGCAGCCACGCAAATGCGAAGAGGATGAGAGAATGGCGGCGCACCGCCACAATGTATCAGAGGCGGACGCTGGCGGAAACCGTGAACCGGCGTGTGTAGCCGGGCGTCAAGAACGAGACCACCGGAGGATTCGGTCCACCGCCGACCGTATTCGGGGCCTCGATGCCAAACGTCGAGTACGAGCGATCGAGCAAGTTATCGATCATGAGGCTCACCGTGTACCGTCGAAACGTGAGCGCGAGGTCGAGATCCGACACCGTATACCCGGGGATCTGTGGGCGCTGATTCGACTCGTCGCCCCGGAGATATTGACCGGAGTAGCCTCGCAGATCGATATCGCCATCGAGCAGGACCGGCCCGATCAAACGCCCGATGCCCAGCGCGATGCGGCCGCGGTGGAGCGGCGAGTTCGGAAAAATATCGCCGGGCCGCGCCGGTCGGGGTGTCGTGTCCGAGCTCGAGATCTGCACGGTGCTCTGGAAGGTCGCAGCCATGTAGCTGTACGACGTCTCGATCCGCGCGCCACCGACGAGTGGTATTTTCGCGGTGACCTCGACACCCGCTCGGCGGGTCTCTGGAACGTTCAGAAAATAGACGTGCGTGAGATCAGGCGACGCGAACTGTATGTCATCGAGCACATCCGTCCAGAATCCGTCTATATCCAGGCTCGACTTGTGTGGCAGGTCGATGTCGACGCCGCCCTCGTAATCGCGAGTCGAGACCGCCTTGAGCGCGGGATCGGCGCCGAGCGCCGAGGGCAGGGAGCACGGCGCGCTGGCGGAGGCACATGCCAACTCGAGCGGTGCCGGCGCGCGGAATCCGCTCTTGAACGCAACGAACGCTTTCACGTCATCGGTGAACTGGTACGTCGCGCCGATCTCCGGCGATACCCGATTGTACGTGCTCGTGCCGTTGTTCGCCGACACCAGGTCGTCGCGATACGGAATCCGGATGTAATCGTCGCGCAGGCCGATCGTGACATCGAGCGAGGACGTGACCGACACGATCGCCTGCCCATAGAGTGCGGCGTTCTCCTGGTGCACGTCGGAGAGCGTCGTGATCGAATCCGGTTGTCCGCCGCCCGTGTTCAGTAACCGAAAATGCACGTTGTCGCGCTCGTACTCGGCGCCCACGGTAAATCCAATCGGCACCGGTCCAATCGCGACGGGCCGCGTCCACTCGACCGTCCCACCACCCGACAGCATGTAGATATAGCTGTCCGTGCTCGGCGGCGGGACGTTGATATTGAACTGCTCGTAATTGTTGCGCCTCCCGAACAGCGTTGCCCTCAGGACGCCTCCGCCGAGCGGTGTCGTCGCACGCGTGATGAGATCGTACGCCTCCGGCTCGAAGAAATCGCCGGGCGTATAGTTGATCGTCGGTGCATAGCCGACCGGCAACGACCCGGCCTCCTGGATACGGTCCTTCGCGTACAGGAAGGAGAGCGAGACGTCACCCGAGTCTCGCGTCGGACCCCACTGATGTCCGATCGTCGCGAAGATATTGCGCGTGTTCGCCGCGGTCGCTTGCCGCCAGCCGGTCTCGTTCGAGCCCGTGGCGGCGACGAAGCCATCGACGCCCGACACCTTGCCGCCGGCGGTGATGGTCGCGGTCTGCTCGCCGAACGAGCCGGCGCCGAGGGTCGCGGTGGCTTCGGGCGTGTTGCCGCCTCGCTTGGTGTCGAGGAGTAACGTGCCGCCGAGCGAGTTGCGTCCGAACAAGACGTTCGATCCGCGCACGAGCGAGGCACGCTCGATGGCTGCCGATGGCAAGAGGTCGAAGTTCACCTCCTGCGCATCGGGCTCGTTCAGGCGCATCCCGTCGAGGAAGACGCTGACGCCCTGCGGCGTGCCGACAACCGGCGAGACGGTGAACCCGCGTACCTCGAGCTCGGGCTGCAGCCGTGCGCCCTGGTCGTCGTACAGGCTTATACCAGGCAAATCGAGCAGCGCGTTCATGACGACATCGGGGCCGGGCGTCGCCTTGCGCACGTCGATAGGCTCGACCTGAGATGGCGTTCGCTCGTCGACCTCGGACAATCGCGTGCCGGTGACGACGACGGTCGCCAATTTATGCTTGGCCGCGGCGATCGAGTCCGCCCGTCGCGCGCTATCGCTTTGTGCGCGCAACCCGCTGGCGGAGACCAGCAGGAGTACGACCAGTCGTTTCACGATCCGGAGATGTCGCACCCGACGGGCCGCGAGATGAAGCGCACGGGATCGCGTTTCGAGAACGCGCGGGTACCCGCCTGATCTTCGTAGAGCACGACACAGTCGACGACCTGACCCGGAAGGCTGATGGTGAGCAAGCCGTCATCCCCGCGGCCGCCGCCGTCGAGGTTGAAGCAGCAGACATCGTGCACGTGCGTGGCGCCGGCCGTGCTGGCGTGCACCGTCGGGAGGCTCCGCGCGACCAGGCCGACGACGAGCACGGCCGCGGCGGCCGTCATGATCGCGGCGTACGGCTGGCGCGCAGGCCTGACGCGTTTCAAGAGCCGCGCGGCAGCGCGACCGTCCGCGCTCACGCGGTCGATCCGCCGCCGGCAGTCCGCGCACGAGCGCAGATGCCCGGCGAGCTCGCGCGTCAACGCGAGCCCAAGCTCCCCGTCGAGAAATGCGCGGATGGTTCCGTCGCTGTAGTGCATAGTTGCCTCTGGTAGTCGCTGAGAAACCGCCGATGTGCTCTCGTCAGCAGCGATCCGATGGATGACTCGGCCAGCCCGAGCTGCCTGGCGATCTCGCGGTAGCGCACGCCGTCGTGATGCAGCAGCAGGAGCGCTCGATCGCGATCCGGCAGCGCCCGGAGCACGCGGCGCACGGATTCGATGACCTCTTCCTGGAGCAGCGCCTCATCGGGAGGCGCCGCGATGTCCAACAACGCGGGGGTGAGTCGCTCACGCCGGGACGTCGCGCGCTGGCTATCGATCGCGAGCCTGCCGGCGACCGTGAATAGCCAGGCCGATGGATCCTTCGGCCGCTGATCGAGCAGCCGAATGAATGCGTCCTGCGCGACATCCTCGGCCTCGTCCCGACTCCCGAGCCGCCGATAAATCGCACCGACCAACCGCGGATACCAGGTCAGGAACAGTCGGTCGATGCGCCGCTCCGCGGCGCGTCGATGCAACGCGCTTCGCGCTTGCTCGACTGGTCGGTTCTCCTCCGGGGGGCAACCGCAACTACGCCCCCCGGACCCCCCACTCTGGCTATCTACACGAGGGTGCACAATCTCATGGACGTCTGAGGAGGCTAAAGCCGGACGGTCGCTCCCAGATAAGCCGTGCGGCCCTGCGCCGGAATGATCCCCGGGCCCGGGTACTCGACCGCGCGGAACGTGAAGTAATACGCGTTCAGGAGATTGTCGATGCCGAAGTGCAGTTGATAGCGTGAGCCGAGCTCGAGGTGCGCGCTCCAATCGTACACCCGGTACGCCGGAATCACGCCGACGCTCGGGTCGGCCGGGTCCACCACGGCATTGCTCGCATCGCCGTATTGCTTGGCCGTGTAGCTCCACGTGACCGTCGTTGAGAACGGGCCGTAGCCGATCGTCGGGCCGACGCGATTCGTGATCGGCGGGGCGTACTCGACGACGTTGCCCGCGTATTGGCCGTTCACGTAATGCGCGTTGACCCAAGCGAATGAATCGAATAACGAGATGCGCCAGTGACCCTCACGCAACAGGGCCACGTCGACATAACTCTCGATGCCATAATGCCGGCTGTTCGCGACGTTGGTGGTCTCAGTGATCGAATCGTTGACCAATACGGTCCCAATGCGATCACCGTACCAGAGATAAAACGCGTCGATATCGCCACTGACGGGCCCCATGCGTCCCCGTACGCCGACGTCCCCCGTGTAGCCACTGGAGTGATGCAAATGGGGATCGATAATGGCCGTGTTGGCGGCGCCGAACGGAATCAAATTGTCGTATGTGATCGGCCGATACGCCTGAGTAAAATTGCCGTAGAGCGTCACGGGCGCGTCGAGCGCATACTCCACCCCTAGAGAACCAAGTGCAAAAGTCTGAGAGCGGGCGTCGTATGGGATGTTCCCATCGTCAACCGTGACCCCATGAATGGCACTCCGCAGCCACTCCGCGCGCACGCCAGGCGTGACCGTGAGCTTTTCGGTGAGATGCACGGCCTCCTGCACATACCCCGCGACGTTCTGCGTCAGGAAGTGCATATCGGTGGCGTACGGCTGCACCAGCCGCATCGTAAAGTTCGACCCGTCGGTCCCGACACCGTCCTCTTGCCGGTGCATGAGCCCATCGAACAGCCGCACGCCGCTCGCGAGATCGGCGCGGATGCCGAAGAGGTCATGTCGAAAGCCAATGCGCGACTCGAGAATGGCATTCGCGAACCGCTCGCGTTCGACCTCCCGAGGCCCGCCGCTATCGATGGCCTGCGGCCCGCCGTCCTCGTTGCGCCAGACGAGGTACCGCTGACTCAGCGTGCCGGACAGTTGGTTCGTCCACGTGAGCCCGGGCGCCAGGTGCCACGTGGTGACGTTCTCGAGAATCCCCCACGGTGAGGCGAGCCAGTTGCGCTTCCGCTCCGAGAGTTGCGGGTTCGCGTAGAACTCGGAGTCGTCGAACCCGCCGGGCATGTGCACGTTATTCCCGTACACCGTCAGTTGGAGTGACGACGACAGGTTCTCGTTCGCGTGGTACGTGATCGACCCGTATCCGTCCTCTTCCTCGAAGTTCGAGTTCTGGCGCCACCCGGCGGCGCCTTGATACTTGCCGAACGCGTAGTACGTGAGCTTGCCGCTACCGCCGGCGATCGAGCCGAACGTGTCGGTCTCGCCAAAGCTCTCGCCGGTCTCGCCGACGGTGATCCGCGGCGAGGTGTTCAGCGTACCGTCCTTGAGCACGAAGTTGATCATGCCGCCGAACTGCGGCCCGTACTCCAGCCCAGACGCGCCGCGCACGACCTCGACGTGATCGACCGCCTCGAACGGCGGCGAGTAGTAGATCTCGGGATAGCCGTAGAGGTCGCCCGCCAGGTTGACGCCGTTCTGCCGCATGTTGACTTCGACCGACTGTCGCGGTTCGAGTCCTCTGAAGCCGATGCCGTCGGACGGGAATCCACTGGAGCGTGTCTCCGAGATATTCGCGCCGGGGACCTGGCCGAGGACCTCGCGATAGTTGTCGTTCGTCGTGTTAGCCGGCAGGGAGTCGACGCGCAGGAGGGTCGTCGGCACGCCGGTGTAGAGATGGCCTGTCGTATCATCCCCAAGCCTCCCGACTGCGGGCACGGGCACACGGGGCGCCTTGATTACTGTCTCCGGCAGCTTGTGCGCGGTGGTATCCTGCTGCTGGATCAGTAAAAGGGATAGAATCGCTCGGATTAACATGGCGCCGAAACTAGGGCGCTAAGTCAATCCCGACAAGATCTATCAAGTATCGAGTACGTGGAGAACCGTCTCGATCTCGTCGGCAGTGTTGTAGACGTGCGGTGAGAAGCGCAGCAGGATGCCCTTCAGGGGCCCAAGGTCGACATCGCGGGACGAATACCCGATGCCGCCCGCATTGAGTTTCGTCTTTACGGCAGAGTCCGGTGCGAAGCACGAGACAATGCCGGCGCTTCGCGCTTGGTCCCTGGGTGTCAGAACCCTGAACCCCCTGATGCGCGCGATCCCGTCCGATAATTGTCGCGCCAATGTGCCGATCTGCCGTCCAATATTCTCGACGCCGGTGTCGAACAGGACCTCGAGGCTCGCATTGAGCCCGACAAAGTCCTGGTACGGCAACGTCGCGACCTCAAAACGTCTCGCGTCATCCAGGTACGCAAACCGCGCCGGCACCAGCTTCGAGAGATCGTGCGACTGCTGCATCCCCAGCCACCCGCCAGTCGCGGGCTCGATGCGGGTAATCAGTGGCCGCCGCACGTACACGAACCCTGTCCCCCAGGGTGCCCTCAACCACTTCTGCGCGCCGGACACGAGCACGTCGATCGGCAGCCGCGACACGTCGATCGGCACGACGCCGAGTCCCTGAATGGCGTCGACGACGAACCATGCCCCAACCTCGCGACACGCCGCCCCGATCGCTTCGAGATCCGCCCGGTCGCCGGACATGTACGACACCCACGACAGCGCGACGAGCCCGATGTCCCCGGTCTCGATGCGCCGCACGAGCGCCTCGTGATCCGGCAGCCCGTCGCAGAGTGGGATGACCTCGTACGGCCGCCCATCCCGCCGCGCGCGCGCCATCCACGGATAGATGTTCGCGGGAAACTCGGCCTCGTGCGACAGGATCGCTCGCCCGGGCGCGAGTGGCAGGGAGAGCGACGCCACGTGGAGCCCGGTGCTCGTATTCGGCACGAGTGCGATCTCGTCCGCGGCCGCGCCGATGAGCCGCGCACACATCGCGCGAGACTCGGCGAGCACGCCGAATGTCTCGTCGATCGTGATCGTCCACGGCGCGGCCCGCTTGGCGTTGAAATCGGCGATGACGTTGACGGTTCGCTTGGGCAACGGCCCCGTGCCGGCGGCGTTGAGATAGATCATAGGCCCTCAGGCGGTCGGCGCCGGAACACGGGATATGGCACGTCGGGCCCCTTGATGGTCTCCCACAATACGCGATTCAGCACATGCGAGTCCGCTGCGTCGGCCACGCGAAAATCGAGCGTCCGTGACAGCCGCGCGACCTTTCCCGTGTCCGGATTGTGCTCGGCCAAATCGATGTTGGCCACGTGCGCAATGTACGGAGTCGTGTCGGGTACGGTACGCCAGATGCCGCGCAGTGGTCGCCCGTAGGCGTCGAATTGCGACATCGACGGAAGCTTCAAAATCTCCTCGATCGTCCGAATCACATCCGTCGTATTCGTGAATCGATGAATAACATCGCCCCGCGTCCAGGGCGAGATGACGAGGAACGGCGCCCGATGCGAGTCGACATGGTCAGCGCCGTCCTGCGCGTCGTCCTCGACCACGAACACGGCCGTGCTGCGCCAGAAGCGCGAGTGCGACAGCGCGTCGATCATGCGGCCGAGCGCCCAGTCATTGTCGGCCATGTACGCGCGGGGTGTCGGCGCACGCGGCGTCGCGCCGGCCGTGTGATCATTCGGCAGCGTCAGAATCTCGAGCGCGGGCATCGATCCGTCGCGCTCGAATTTGTGCAGCTCATCGATCCACACTTCCGCCCGCGCCTGGTCCGTGACCTTGACGTCGAATCCGGCATACGTCGGACACGTGCGCGCGGCGAGTGCCGGCTTTGACGCCGTCACGATCCCGTGCGACGTGGCATCCTCGGCGCTCCGGCCGTGCTCGACGGCGAACTCGCCATAGTTGCGCAGGCTCAAACCCTTGGCGACCGCGAGATCCCACAAGTATCCCGCCGCGGGTGCGGCGACGTCGTCTCCGTCCGCGGGGACATCCTTTCGATTCGTGCCGTCGTAATCGTAATCCCGGCCGCGATCGGAGTAGTTGTCCGGCGTCGTCTTCTCCGTGTAGTCCGTCGCGTAGGCCGCGGTCGACCACTGGTGACCATCGGCGCTGACCTCGGCATTCACGAAGAATCGATCATACAACCCGAACCGCTCGGCCAGCGCATGATGGTTGGGCGACACGAATCGGCCGAAGAACACCAGCGACGTGTCGCCATCAGCTTGTGCTTCGTCGCCAAAGACCTGGTCGTAGGTCCGGTTCTCCTTGATGATGTAGACCACGTGCTCGATCGGCGGATATGCGCGCCCTGTCGTGTCCTGCGCCCACCCATTTGCCTGCGCGACGCGACTCCCGTAGTCGGCGTGGCCGGGAACGATCGTCAGCGTCCCGGCCAGCTGGCCGAGGGTGTAGCCGAACGGGTCCGAGTCTTTGGCGCCGATCCGATACCCGGTGGCCTCATTCGGCCGCGACCCGTGACCCTTGGCGTTTGCTACGTACAACGTGTCGCCCGGGCCGGCCACGACCGCTGTCGGATACCACTCGACCGGGATACGTCCGACAATCGAATCGGTCCCGAGATCGATCTGCGCCACGGCGTTGTTGTCCGCTTCGGCCACGTATAACCGTTGCCCCGACACCGTGATGCCCTCGGGCGTGCTCCCCTCACTCGCCCCCGGCACCGAGTCCGCGATGTGCTTGACCACAGTCAGCGTCTTGGTATCCACGACGTCAATGCGATCGGTGCTGGCCGATACGACGTAGAGGCTCGTCCCATCGAGCAGCATCGACGAGGGGTGTCGAGCGACGTCGATAGTTTTGTTCTGCGGAAAAACAGAAACGGTGTGGCTGCCCCAAGCCGAGACGAAAATGGTTCCGTTTTTGTCGACGACGACCGCATAGGGATAGCGCCCGGTTGGCAGTCTCCGCCGTACCCTACGAGACGCGAGATCTATTATCGCGAGCGAATCATCGAGATTCTCGGCGACGTACAGCGCCTTGCCGTCCGGCGACACGGCCAGACCGGCGGGATAGCGCTGTCCTTTCTTTGCCGAGAGCCGGACACTGTCGGTCAGTGAGGCGCTGTCGTGGCGCCAAGCATAGATGTAGACGTTGTCGCCGAACCCGCCGGAGGCATAGAGCTTCGTCCCGTCGGGCGAAAACGCCAGCCCGACGAACGCGGCAGGCTGCCGGAGCGTCTGCACGACGTTGCCGGAGCGCCGGTCGATGACTTGCACGCCCTGTTGCCGATACGAGCCGAGGAGCAGCACGAGGCGCGTGCTATCGGGGGACAGGAGCTCCGTCGTCGGAAAGTCCCCGATGTCGACGCTGCGCCCCGCGGGATCGAGCCGGGCGCCAGTGGGAAGCCGCCCGAGATCGGCCTCGAACGTACCACTCGTGCTGCTGCTGCTCGTGCCACAGGCGGCCACGAGCAGCAGCGCGATCAACCGTATGGGTCTATGCACCCACGAAACTTGTCACCACTACGCCTTCGGCATCAACACGCGATCGATGACGTGGATGACGCCGTTCGATTGCTTGACATCGGTGATCGAGATGTCCGCCACATTCCCTTGCTCGTCCTTGACGATGAGGTTCGTGCGGCCGTTCATCATGAACCACAACATGCCGCCTTGCACGGTCTTGAGCGACGCCGTGCCGTTCCCCTGCTTGATGGCTTTGGTCAGCGCATCGAGATCGTAGTCGCCTGCCACAACGTGATAGGTCAGCACGTTGGTGAGCATGCCCTTATTCTCGGGCTTGAGCAGATTATCGACAGTTCCCGCGGGCAACGCGGCAAACGCTTCGTTTGTCGGCGCGAACACGGTGAACGGGCCTTTCCCTTGCAGTGTCGGCACGAGGCCGGCGGCCTTCACCGCGGCCACGAGGGTCGTATGATCCGCCGAGTTGAGCGCGTTCGTGATGATGTCTTTCCGCGGCGACATCGCTTGGCCGCCGACCATCACGTCCATCTGCGCAGCGAGGGGTATCGCACCGGCGCACGTAGCCAGTGCGAGAGCAATGGAGAGCTTTCGCATTGATTGAGATCCTATGTTGGTTGAGGGGTTCGCCATGTGTACGTTCTCGCGGGGCAGATCGGATCTCTGACAACCCAACGGCTGGAACGGCGCGCCGGTAGACGGTTATGATGCACGCACGACATACCCCAGGGACTAAAGAGGAACCCGCTGTGCGATTCGTTACGTGTGTGTTTGTCGTCGCTGCCGTAACGGCTTGCGGCAGTTCCAACAGCACTTCCGGCCCCCAGGCGCACGGCAACTGTTCGCCGGCCTCGGCTACGCTCGCGGTCTATCAGGGCACGTCATTCAACTGCGCCGGCGGAACGGGGATCACGCTGAACGGAAGCGGAGCCACCTATCTCGTCGTCCCGCAGTTCGCCGTCGGCGACGTCGCCTACGACACGACCACGTTCCAGATCGAGCGATCCGGCTCGGCGTCCGCCGCCGCGCAGATGCTTGCCGCGGCCGCACGATTCGCGCGCACGCCGTACGGTGGCCACAACGTGCGCCAGGCCAGGTTCGACGGGAAGATGCGCGCGAAAGAGCGCCGACTGGCGGCATCAGCATCGGGGTCGCAGGCCGCCGCGCGCGGAGGTATATCCGCCCAAATCTCCAAGCAAACGCTGCCCAACAGCCGGACCTTCTGGGTATTCGCCGACACGCTGGCGGAGACGTACAAGCAGATCACGGCCACCCTGGTCTATAATGGCGACAGCGTCGCCGTCTATCTCGACAACGCCTCGCCGCCGGGATTCTCGGGGCAGCAGCTCACGCAGTTCGGCACACTGGATGACCAGGTGCTCTACCGGATCGTGGTCAACACGTTCGCGCGGCCCACGGATATCGACAACAACGGCCACGTGATCATGCTACTGACGCCGGCCGTCAATGCGCTGACACCGGCGGCGGACTGCAGCACCGAAGGGTTCGTCGCCGGCTACTTCGACCCCAACGATCTCACGCCCTCGGCCGCGAACTCGAACGGTGGCGAAATCTTCTACGGGATCGTGCCCGACCCGAACGGCGCCGCGCACAGCTGCGCCCATTCGGTCGACGACGTGTTCTCGATCATTCCCGGGACGTTCATGCACGAGCTGCAGCACATGATCTCGTATGGGCAGCACGTGCTGATTCACGGCGCTCAACCGGAAGAAGGATGGCTCGACGAGGGGATGAGCATTGTCTCGACCGAGCTCGGTGGCCTGCACTACGACTCGTTGTACGTGGCGACCGGCAA
Source organism: Gemmatimonadaceae bacterium (assembly GCA_035570055.1). Taxonomy (GTDB): domain Bacteria; phylum Gemmatimonadota; class Gemmatimonadetes; order Gemmatimonadales; family Gemmatimonadaceae; genus DASRDS01. The sequence goes on along the minus strand of DATMLM010000060.1, from coordinate 35,935 downwards.
TACCGCCTACGCCGACTCGGCGCCACCCTACGTCGACGAGCAGTTCAACGACTCGTACGACTATCTCGCGAATCCCGACACGGCGTCCCTGACGCTGCATACCGACGCCGATTGCTGCCTCGAATGGCGCGGCGGCGATTGGCTCATGATGCGGTATATCGGCGACCAGAAGGGCGTCGCCATCTACCACACGATGGAGACGAGCACCAACACCGGGACCGCGAACATCGCGGCCGCTTCCGGCGAGTCGTTTCCGACGATCTTCGGCACATTCGGCGTCGCGGCGTACACGGACAGCCTGCCCGGTCACACCCGGGACTCGATTCCGGCGCAGTACAAGTTCACGACCTGGAATTTCCGCACCGTCTACGAGAACAACGTCGGGCCGAATTACCCCATCCAACCCATCGCGCTCTCGCCGACCGCCTCGACGGCCGGGAAGATGGTACCGGGAACAAGTGCGTACTATACGATCACGACGCCATCTGGTGCGAGTTCTGTGACGATTGTGTTCGGCACATCGAACGGAGCGTTCTCTTCCAGCCTCAACCCACAGGTGCTAGTCTTCAGGACACAATGAACCGGGCACTATGATCTGGCGACGGCTAGGCGCGCTTTTCGTCGGTCTCGCGTTTGTGTTCGCGACGACCGAGCCGCTTGGCCATCATCATTGCCCCGTACACGACGGCATAGCGGACATGGACGCGATGCCCGGGCATCACATGCCCGCGCCGAGCCATTCGCAGACGCCGGAGCACTCGCAAAATCCGGAGCACTCGCAAAGTCCGAGTCACTCGCAAAACCCGGAGCACTCGCACCAATGCACGTGCCTCGGCGCGTCCTGCTGCGCCGTCGCGATCACGACGCCTTCTGATCGTCTTGTCGCTCTCCCGGTCATACCGGTCAAGATCGTTCGCACTGCCGCCGTCGCGCGAAGCGCCGACGAGCGGCCCACGTCCCATGAGGACGTCCTCCTTCCTCCGCCAATAGGCCCGCCCGAGTCGCTCCCAGTCTGATTTGATCCTGCTTTTTTTCCTCGACTAGGGAGCACCACCACAATGCTAGTTCGTCTGTTCGCGCTCGCTGCGGCGTGCGCGATGTTGCCATCCATCACTGAGTCGCAACAGGACACAACGCGTCGCAAGCCCGATTCGACGACGACGCCGAGCCCTGCGCGACTCCGCGCGATCACGATCACGACCACGCCCGTCGAGCGCTCCGAGCCGCTCACGGTCATCACCGTCAACCAGCAACAACTCTCGATGTCCCCGGCAAACTCGCCGTGGGAGCTCCTGCGCGAGACCGCCGGCCTCGAAGCCCACGAGCAGGGCCAGGGCCCGGGATTCGCCTCGGACATGTCGGTGCGAGGCTTCAGCTCGGACCACTCGACCGACATCGCGCTGTATATCGACGGCGTCCCCATCAACGAGCCCGTCAACGGGCACGCCGAGGGCTACAACGACCTGAATTTGCTCTTTCCCGACATCGTCACGGGAATCGACGTTATCCACGGCCCGACGAGCGCGCTCTACGGCAATTTCGCGTTCTCCGGAGCCGTCAACGTCCGGACCCTCGACCGCTACGACGGCTACCAGCTCGAGGCCACCGGTGGCTCGTTCGGGAACGGCGGCGGGTCGGCGATCATCGGATTCAACGATCCGCACGCGGGCGGCGTCCTCGCCATCCAAGGCCTTCGCGAGGACGGCTGGCGCACGCACTCCGAGAACCAGTACGGCCACGTGCACTCGCAACTCTTCGTGGACCTGAGCTCCAGCACCCACCTCCACGCGGGCGTGGACGCGTATCTCACGTCCTACGACTCACCGGGGTTCCTGGACACCACGCGGTACAACTTGCGAACGTACAACTTCGTCTCGAACTTCGGCGACGGCGGATATAAGCGGCACGCGATGGAGCACATGAGCCTCCAGACGTTCCTGCGTCCCGATCTGCAATGGCGCTCCACGGTCTACGCGACCCAAGGCACCTGGAATTTCTGGCTCAGCACCCCGCCGGGCCTAGGAGGATTGACCGAAGGGACGGGGGCCGAGACGCACGAATACAACGGCCGATATGGCTTCGGCGCGAATTCGGCGCTGACCTTCGCTCGGCACGGCGTGGACATCACGCTCGGCGCCGAGATCCGATACGACTGGTCGCACTACGGCAACTGGGCGGAAAGCTCGACGGGGTTCCGGCAAGACTCGGTGCCGCTGATCCTGGCCGAGCCGGCACGGCAGACGTCAGGAGGGCTGTATCTCCAGAGCGGCTTCGACGTGTCGAAGTACGCGCGCATCGATCTCGGCGGGCGTGTCGATCAGCTCTCGAGCTCCGTCCGCCAACCCCAATCCGATTCGACCGGCGCCTTGATCGTGAATCAGCTCTACGATTCGCAGCACAGCAAAGGGGTCTTCTCCCCGAAGGTTGGCCTGCTGGTCAAGCCGTTCGTCGACGTGGGCGAGCCCGGTCTCGGTCTCTTTGTCAACGTCTCGCGCGGATTCCGGCAGACCGATGGCATCATCACCGACCCGACGTTGCCGTTCATCTTCGTCTGGGACTACGAGACCGGCATCAAGTTCGAGCACGGGCCGTTCGGGATCGATGCATCGCTCTTCCGGATGGACGTGAACAACGAGCAGTCGTTCGATCCGGTGTTGCAACGCTCGATCGGCGGTGGCGAGAGTCGCCGCAACGGCCTGGACGTCCAGGCGCACGCGCGGATCATCCGCGGCATCACCGCGACGACCGATTTCACCATTTTGCACGCGTTCTATACGCATTTCGTGGATCCCGGCTTGATCGCCGCCGGAGACACGACGAAAGGCGGCCGGGACTCGGCGACCTTCACCGGCTACCCGATCTACAATACGTCCAAGTACGTCGGCTCGGCGGCGATCGACGCGAATATTCCGGGCCAGATCTGGACCGCGCGGATCGGCACGACGTTCAACGGTCCGTATACGCCGTTCGAGGAAAAGGGCATACTGCGGCCAGGGTACGCACTACTCAATGTCGAGGGTGGCGTGCGCGTCTATCACGGAACCACGGTCCTCCTCGGCGTCCGCAATCTCGTGAATACGCCGTACCGTGAGCTCGAGTCCGGTGGACAGGTCACACCAGGGCAGTCGCAGACGTTCTACGCGACGGTCAGGTATGATGGGGCTTGGTGATCAGCACACCGTTCTTGATCTCACGGGACCAGACGATCGCGCCGGTGGCGTTGACCTGCGCGATCGTCAGGTGGTGCGGGCCGCGGGCGTTCTTGAGCCAGGCGGAAAGCCCCGGATTGGAGATCACGCCGCGCGTCAACGTGATCCGCGTTGGCCCGGTTCCCGTCGGAAGCTTCCTCACGAACAGCCCGCCGTCGTCGCCTTCCCGGTACTCGACGACGTTCGTGTCGCTCGTCAGGCCGCTGGCTTCGCTGAAGCTGCCGACGGTTTGTCCGTTGACCTTCAGGACGTAAGGATTCATACCGAACGGTAACGCGGGCGGCTCACCAGGGGACCCCGCCCATCTGGGCGACACCCATCATCGTCGACATCTGCCGCCAGTCGGCGACTGATGTGACCGAGGACGTCCCATCGCGATAGCGCGCCGCCGCCGCGAGCACTTCGGCGCGCTTCCGCGAGGCCGGCACATCGGGCGACGCGAGAATGTCGGCGACGACATCGTGAAACGCGTGCAGGTTATCGAAGATGATCGCCGCCTCCGGATACCGCTCGGCGAACTCCGGCGCGATCGCGGCCGTCATCGGCATGACGCTCGGCATATGCGCCGGCGGATCCTCGAGCATCGCCCGAAATCGCCGCACGACCGTGTCGACATTCGCCTGGCGCTGGGCCGGCGTCGCCCCTCGCATCAGCGCGTCGTACAGCACGATCTGCATCCAGTGATACGACCACAAGAGGCCCGTGAACTTCGGATACGTCTTCCGAAATGCCTTCGAATAGAACTGGCCGTCCATGAGCGACATGCTCTTGGGCGTCGCGCTGAACGCCAGATCGCCGCGTGAGCGATAGTACCGGACCACAGTCGCCACCGCGCTGTCCTTCGCCGCCGGCGGAATGTTGTCGTCGGCCCAGATGTCGTAGATCTGCCGGTGCAGGATGTGCGCCCACTCGAACATCTCGTGCGCCTCGGGCAGGAGCTGCGCATAGCGTGGCCCGATCGCCTCCTCGTCGAGCGGCACGGCAGGCGGGTGCACCAACAGATGGTCGACGATGAAGGTGAATCGATCCTGCTCGATCCGACTGACCGGCCCATTGGGATGCGCGATCAGCTCCTCGTAGACGATCGCGTGGCCGTAATCGAACGCGTTGAAGAGTCGATCCGCCGTCGGGTACGTGTGCCGAAACGCCCAGTTGTGCGGCGCAGGCATGTACGTCTGCTCGTAATACACACACCCGCCTAAGAGAATCGCCGCAAGGATCGCCCTAATGCGCACCAGGTCGCGCCTCCGGCACGAGCGCGGGAATCGAGAACGTGTAGGTTGTCCCGACCGTGAAGAGCCAAGCGGGCCGCAGCCCCTTGAACAGCCGCCCAATGCCAGCGTCGAGCACGAACCGCGGCGAGATCTGCTTCCTGAATCCAATATCACTCGTAAAATCAGCGGGCCTCGGGAGGCCGTTGCTGTATTGCTCGACCACGAAGTCGCCGACGACGAGGAGCGACATCAGTGGGAAGCTCTTGTCGACCGCCGCGCCAAGCAGCAGCACGTTGCCATTGGTTTGACCGTTCGACGCCGCGGCGGTCGTGGCGGCACTCGTTGCGGCGGCGATCCGCGCGATATTGGCGTCGACGTCGGCCTCCGAAATCTCAGTCGGCCGCGTGTCGACGATGCCGCACGGATAGTCAGGCGTTGGCGGCGGTGGCGGCGGGCAGTTCTTTGAGCAGGTAACCGGCGGGGGAGGCGGAGGCGCTACGTGATACGAGCTAAAACCGACGTTGACATGCAACCGCAGCCCGTCGAATAAGGATTTCGTCGCGATCGCTCGACCCTCGTACAAGGTGCCACTCGTCGGCGCCCCGCCGGCGGGAAACGCCACCTCGGCCTTGAGCGCGAACGCGGGCACCACCGGGCTCTCGTTATTGAAGTTGTATTGTGCCGCAATGCCGAACTGCGTGACCCCATGCGAGGGTGTCTCGCCGCGTTCCCGGAAGATGAACGGCGCGATGAGCTCGATGTCTGTACGCGGCAGGATGCCATATCTCACGGCCGGCTCGAGCGTCGCCCGTGTGAGTCCGTTCCCGAACTGCTCGACCGTCACGGGCGCCAACTGCAGCTCGATCGCCTGGCGCGCGGTCACGTACGCGTCTTCGACGGTGGCCGGCCGGCCGGACTCGAGCTCATGGTACTCGGTCTGAGCCAGGAGAGGCCCAGCGGCTAAACAGCCGATGAGAATGACACCGCGCATCGCCTGAAGGCTTGCCTCGCTGACCCTCGTTGCGCCACCCCAGCTGGGCGGAGACATTATGGCGCGTGAGATCCACTCCCCTCCTCGCGCTCGCGACCCTGGTCGCGGCCCCACTCGCCGCGCAAGATTTTCGCGCGGCGTTCGACAAGTATGTGCACGACGACAGCGTCGTCGGCGGCGCCTACGTCGTCGTCGACCACGGCCGGATCACCGAATGGCACGGCGTCGGCATGGCCGACCGCGAGCGCCACGAGGCGATCGACAGCAACACCATATTTCATTGGGCGTCGATCACGAAAACGTTCACGGCCGTGGCGATGATGCAGTTGCGCGAGCGTCATCGGCTCTCGCTCGACGATCACATCGTCGATTACTGCCCGGAGCTCCTCGCCATCCACGCCGACTCGGGAAGTGTCCGCGATGTGACGCTGAAGCAGTTGTTGTCCCATAGCGCCGGCTTCCAAAACCCGACGTGGCCGTACAAACAGGGCTTGCCCTGGGAGCCGTTCGAGCCGGCGCGTTGGGAGCAGTTGGTGGCGATGATGCCCTACCAGCAGCTCGCGTTCCGTCCTGGCGCCCGCTACTCGTACTCGAACCCGGGCTTCATATATTTGGGCCGCGTGATCGAGTCACTCTCGGGTGACCCGTACGCGCTCTACATCGTGAAGAATATCTTCATGCCCCTCGGCATGACGCACAGCTACATGAACGTCACGCCGTATTACTTGGAAGCGCACCGATCGAACAACTACACGGTGACCAATGGCGTCGTCACCGCGAACGGCAGGGATTTCGACACGGGCATCACGACCGCCAACAGCGGCCTCAACGCCCCACTCGCCGACATGGCGCGCTACGTCGGCTTCCTGACGTCGGCGACCCCATCGATCCTCTCCCGCGCCACGCTCGACGAGATGTGGCGCCCGGTCGTTCGGATCGAACCAGGCTCGTGGCCAGAAACCCCGGCCGCGGGTTCTTCCATGGGCCTGTCGTTTTTCATCTTCCCGCGCGGAAACGTCACGTTCGTCGGCCACACGGGCGAGCAGGCGGGCTACCGCAGCTTTCTCTTTATCAACCCGGCCAACGGAAAAGCCATCGTCGGCTCGTTGAACACGACGCACGCCGAGAACTCCGGCGCGACAGCCGCAGGCTACGACGCGCTACGCGAGAAGGCCTTCGATTATCTCAGATAGCTGCGAATGATATCCACGAGCTGCTCGGCAGCTTGATGCTCGTGGGAGTCGGGCTCCGAGTCCGGCGGTAGGACGTGATACCGCACGTGATCCTCGAGAATCTCGGCCATTAGCGCGTTGATCGCACCCCGGCACGCGGCGAGCGTGTGCAGAGCCCGCTCGCAGTCGATGTCCTCGGCCAAGAGCTCCTCGACGGCCGCGACCTGACCCCGTATGCGCTTGATGCGATTGATGAGCTTCTGCTTCTCGCGCACGGTGTGAGACATGTGGGCCATGCCGAATGGTATACCAAGGAAGGGTATACGGCTAGGCATTCGGGGACGACCCTGGCACCCCTAATGCGTTATGGAACGGCATGAATATCATCTGGTGGGTCATCGTCGGCCTGATCGCGGGCTGGGCAACAGGCAAGATCATGCGTGGAGCGGGCTACGGGCCGCTCATGGACATCGTTCTCGGCATCGTCGGTGCCGTCATCGGTGGATGGATCGTGACCGCGCTCGGCTTTGGGGGCGGCGGGTTGATCTACACGATCATCGTCGCGATCCTGGGTGCGTGCATCCTAGTGGCGATCGCTCGGATGCTATCGGGGCGCAGGTCGGTGGTGTAGGGTCATCGAAAGTGTTGCGTCCGAGCCGCGGTGGGAGCATCGACCGTCGGTAGCCCCCAGCTACCCCTGATCGTTGCCCCGCCGCGTTTGCATCTCGCCGGTGAGTTACGGCCAGCTAGGCGCGGCGGAACCCCCACCACCAGGCATCTTGCCCTGCACGGATGCGTCGTCGTGACTGACGATAAGGACATACTCATGTGATCGGGCTCGCGGCTTAAAGGTTGCTCATGAGGCACCTTTAATCCCATGATAAACGCCGCCCGAAAACTCGCCTTGATTGCTTGCACCTTCGGTCTGACCGGGTGCGGATATCTCGACAACATGCTCGCGCCGGCAAAGCCCGACACGGCGCAGTGGGATAAATTCGCTCCGCCAGGCTGGTATCGTACGCTGTTCATTCAGGCCGAAGAGTGCTCCGGCCTGCACCGCGACTACTCGGCGCTGCGCTTCTACTATCACGTCCAGAAGAGCCCCACGGACTACGTGCTCGATAGCCAGGGCCAGCCGGTTCTCGCCATGACGAACTACTGGACCCGTCAGATCTGGATTGGCTCCGAGTCGCTCGCCGACCCGATGGTCGTCGAGCACGAGATGATGCACTATCTCCTCGACGGCGTCGGCGGTCACCCGCCCGAGTACTTCGAGGCGAAGTGCCACCTGCGTCCCTGGGCCTACACCGACGCCGACTACGTTCGCGATCACAACATGATGTCGGCGTTCTTCGAGCAGAACGGCTCGCTCGACCTGCCGTCCGCCGCGAACATTGGCGCGACGACCGCGAACAACACCGTGTCGGACGGGAACGACGTGGGCGTGCCGACCGGCGCCGCCGCCTCGGAGTAACCCGCGCGGTGCGCTATTCGTAGCGCAGCGCGGTAACCGGGTCGAGCCGGGAGGCGCGAAGGGCGGGCAGAAGCCCGAAGAAGATGCCGGTGATGGCGCTGGCGCCGAGCGAGGCGACGATCGCGAACGCGGGGATCGTCGCCTCGACTGGCGAGATGGACCGAATGAGCCAGCTGGCGAGCCCGCCGCCCACGAGACCGATGATGGCGCCGATCATGGTCAGCGTCGCCGCCTCGACCAGGAACTGCCAGAGAATCGCCCCGCGCGTCGCCCCGAGCGCCTTCCGCACGCCGATCTCGCGCGTGCGCTCGGTGACGCTGATCATCATGATGGCGACCACCCCGACGCCGCCAACGAGGAGCCCGATCCCGGACAGCACGAGCATGACGAGGAAGAACACGAGAACGGTCTGGTTATAGACCTCCATGACCTTCTCGTTGCCATAGATGAAGAACGTATTGCCCGCGTCCGGCCTCAAGCCCCGATGCACGCGCAGCGTAGCGGTCACGTCATCCATGGCGATGTCCTGCGCGACGTCCTCTTTCGGCTTGACCGTCAAATCCAGCCAGTGGATGTCGACCTTGAGCGACCGCCGCGCGGTCTCGAATGGCACCACGACCTTGGGCTTGTTCGCGGGGTCGAAGAGATTGCCGCGCTGGTGATAGACGCCAATGACATGGTAGGGCTCATTGTCCAGCGAGATGAACTTGCCGATGGCCGGCCCACTCGGGAAGAAGTCCTCCGCGACCACGCTATTAATGAGCGCGACGTGCGCCCCGCCGTCGTTCTCCCGCTGCGTGAACGTCCGCCCCGAGTCGATGACCGACGGATCGACCTCCGTCCACCCGGGCGTATACGCGTCGACGTTGACGGATGACAACGACCGGTCGTTGACCCGCGCCAACGCCGTCGTATTCACATGCACGATGACCGCGTGCACGCTCGACAGCGCCCCAATCTGGGCCGCCTCGGCCACCGACAGCGGCCTATTGTGCCGCCAGGGACAACTATCGGCCGAGCCATTGCAGCTATTCACCGACATCGGCCAGCGCGTGACGTAGAACGTCGTCGGCCCGGCGGCGGCCAATTCGGCCTCGACGCCGTTGTTGATGCCGTGCACGGCGGCCGACATCGCGGTGACGACGAACACACCGACGGCAATGCCGAGGATGGTGAGACCCGCCCGCACACGGTTCGACTTGATCGCGTCGACCGCGATCATCACGCCCTCTACCAAGGCAAGAATAAAGCGGCTCATTCCGATCGCAGCGCGACGATGGGATCGAGGCGCGAGGCGCGGCTCGCCGGGTACGCCCCCGCGACAATGCCTACGCCGCCGCCGAGTGCGACCGCGACGATGATCGACCACGGCGCGATCGCCGCCGGCAATGGCGACAGGGTCGCAACCAGTTGCGTGAGACCGAGCCCCAAGGCGATGCCGATGCCGGCGCCGATCAAGCTCAGGGTCGCGGCCTCCACGAGGAACTGGGCCATGATGTCGCGCCGCCGCGCCCCCAGCGACTTCCGTATCCCGATCTCCCGCGTCCGCTCAGCCACCGCGACGAGCATGATATTCATGATCACGATCGCGCCGACCAGGAGGCCGACCGACGGCAGGATGAGGCCGCCCCACACCATGAACGTCTTGAGCACGCGCCAATCGCTGAGCGCCGACTCCGACGTCTCGAACACGAAGTTGTCCGGCTCACTCGGGTGGAGCTTGTGCCGGCGGCGCATGACATCCCGCGCGCGATCCTCGGCGTCGATCAATCCACTCGCGGAAGGCGCTTGCACGACGACGCCGTAGAGACCCGCTGACCTGCGCAACGTATGCTCGATCGGCGAGTGGAACGGGCCGATAATCTGCCGGTCGAGGTCGAGCCCGAACACCGATCCTTGCTTCTCGAGCAATCCAATCACCGTGAACGGCAGGCCATCGACGCGAAGCTCACGCCCGATGGGATCGAGATGCGGGAAGAGCTGATCCGCCGCCGTCTTCCCGATCACCACCACCGACGCGCCGTAGGTGTCTTCCTCGGCGTTGAAGATGCGGCCCGCGGTGACACGCAGATCTTTGATCGCGAAATAATCCTCGGTGACACCTTCGAGCATCACTTGCGGTCCACCCTTCGAGTATTCGGACCGGGGCGATACCCACCGCGCGTCCTGAATCGCCCACCGGACCTGCGGCGGAAGCCCCTCTCGGACGGCCTGGGCGTCGTCGACGGTGATCACCGGCCGCTGTTTCCACTCGCGCCAGGTTTTTTCGGAGACATCACCGCCGATGTCGGGGAATCGGCGCAAGTTGAACGTGTTGATGCCGAGGAACTTGCCCGCGAAATCGTCCTCGACATACTTGGACATCCCGTTCACGACCGCGACCACGGCGACCAAGAACATGACGCCGATGGTGACGCCCATGAGCGTGAACACGCTCTTGAGCTTTTGAACACGTATTTGTGACAGGGCCAGCCGGATGGCCTCGAACAGCGACATGCGGCCACTACGGTCCTAGTCGCTACGAGGTTTCGCCTTTGATCTCTACGGCGATCCCGGCGACCATGAGGACCACCCGATCGGCCGCCTCGGCCACCAGTTGATTCACGACCCCGAGGGCGTCCCGATAGCGGCGCGCCAGTTGGTTCTCCGGCACAATGCCCAGTCCAACTTCGTTGCTGATCACAACCCAGTTGGCCGTATTCGCCTGGTACGCCGCGAGCAGGGGCGCCACCCACTCGGCCGGAGTCCCGCCGCCCTCAATGAGATTGCCGACCCAAAGCGTCAGGCAATCGACGATGACCGTGTCATACCCACCGGCCTTAGCCCGCAGCGCCCGCGCGATCTGCCGAGGCTCCTCCAGCGTATCCCACTGGGCCGGCCGCTCGGCCTTATGCGCCGCAATACGTGCCGCCATTTCCTCGTCCAGCGCCTCGGCGGTCGCAACGAAAAGCACTCGTCCCTTCGCGAGCGACAACGCCCGCGTGCTCTTGCCTGACCGTGCGCCACCCAGGATGAGCGTCAGCACTCGATTCCCGCGAGTCTGAACATCGCCGTGACGTCACAGTGCCTCGACACGTGCTCGGCCAATGCGTCGAATACGTGATCCCGCGTCGGCGGCAGCGGCCCGAGGTCGAGCGCGATGCCCTTCTGCTCCGCGATCTGGCGCAAGATCCCTCGGCGACGATCCGGATCGTCGAACAGCCCGTGCACGTATGTGCCGGCAATGCACCCTTCCGCCAGCGGACCTTCACTGATCCCATTGTGAATCTCATAGCCCCCGCCGGGGAGGCGCTTCGTCGTCTTGACGGCGTCGAACGTCGTCACCACCGGCAACAATCCCAGCCCCGCGACGCAATCGCGCGACGACTCGACGTGGAGCGGGTCTCTGATTTCGCGCCCGAGCATCTGATAGCCGCCGCAGATGCCGAGGATCGGCCTGTCCTTCGTCAGCGCCTCGGCAAAGCCCCGCGCGCGAAGCCATTCCAGATCAGCCACCGTGGTCTTGGTGCCAGGCAACACGATGAGATCCGGCGTGCCGAGCTGCTCGACGCGATCGACGAAGCGCACGCCCACGCCGCGTTCGCGGCGCAATGGGTCGAAGTCGTCGAAGTTGGCCATGTGTGGAAATCGTACGACGGCGATATCGATGATGGCCCCTTCCGTCTGATGCGCCGGCATGCCGAGCGAGTCCTCCTCGGGGAGCCCGATGTCCGGGACATACGGGATGACGCCGAGCGTCGGAATCCCTGTACGCTCGGCCAACATACTTGGGCCCGGCTCGATGAGCGTCGGGTCGCCGCGGAACTTGTTGATGACGAACGCGCGCACGAGAGCACGCTCGGCGTCGTTCAATAGCGAGACGGTGCCGTACAGCGACGCGAACACGCCGCCGCGCTCGATGTCGCCGACGAGCACAACCGGAGCGTTGGCGCGCAGCGCCACGCGCATATTCACAATTTCGCGAGACGCCAAGTTGATCTCGGCAGGACTCCCGGCGCCTTCGATGATGACCAGATCGTGCGCAGCACGAAGCGTATCGAGGCTCTCAGTGACGACCGGCCATAGGGATTCGCGCCGCTCGAAGTACTCGGCCGCCCGCTCCGCCCCGATCGCCCGGCCGAGCACGATGATCTGCGAACGCTGATCATCGGTCGGCTTGAGCAAGATGGGATTCATCTGAACCGTCGGCACAACGCCAGCGGCCTCGGCCTGCGTGTACTGTGCCCGCCCGATCTCGCCGCCGTCCGGCGTCACAGCGGCGTTGAGTGACATGTTCTGCGCCTTGAACGGCGCCACGCGATATCCGGCGTTCGCCGCGATCCGACACAACGCGGTCACCAACGTCGATTTGCCGACATGCGACGCGGTACCCTGTATCATCAAGACTCTGCCAGTCACGGGTCGAGGGTAGCGACAGTCGCGCTTGCGCGCCAGCCGCGCGCTGAGTTACCGTTCGGCCCACAATTGTTCGGCGAACGGGGCTCACGGAAGACCGGTGAAAGACCGGCGCGGCCCCGCCACTGTAAGAGGCATTCAGGCGTGCTCGAAAGAGCCACTGGTGCGCGGCCCTAGTCCGCGCGCTGGGAAGGCGAGCCCGCTGCCTCGAGCCAGGAGACGCGTCCCGTTTCGCTCCCGAAGGCAACACCCTCGAGGGAGGGGCACGGGGACGGTGGCACACGCTCGACTACGGTTCGTCACTCTCAGCTTCGCGCTATTGAGCGCCGTGCCGCAGGCACGCGCGCAAAATTTTGTCGTCGTCGACGGTGACGGCGACACGGTGCGACTCGGTAGTCCCGCAAAGCGCGTGATTTCGTTGGTGCCCAGTGTCACCGATCTCATCGTGGCGATGAGGCTACAGCCGCGACTGGTCGGCCGCACGCGATATGACAAATCCCCAGCGATAGCCTCGGTCGCGTCAGTAGGCGGGACGATTGATCCCGACTTGGAGCGCGTCTTCTCGCTGCACCCAGATCTGGTCCTCGCCTGGGAGGGCACAAAGGGGACGGCACAGCGCCAAGCGATAGGCGCGCATGGCATTCCGTTGTATGCCGTAGCACTCCGCGACTCGGCCGCGCTGTTCAAGACGGTAAAGGACCTCGGCACGATGCTGGGATCCGATAGCGCGGCCATGCAGATGGCCACGTCGCTACGAGCGCAACTCGATTCGGTGAAGAGGTCGGTGGCTGGGTTGCCCCGTCCGACGGTGCTGTTCGCGATCTGGGGCGATCCGCCAATGACCGTCGGCCCCCGCACATTCATCGCCGAGCTGATCCGCATAGCCGGCGGCCGCAATGTATTCGATGACGCATCGTTGGATTGGCCGCGCGTAACCGTCGAAGAGATCATCCATCGCTCCCCAGACGTCGTGATCCTCTCGGTAGGCGAAGACTCGGCGCGCGGCGCCGAGGCCTTGCGACGCGCCCCGGGCTGGCGCACGCTGCCCGCGGTTCGCAACGGTCACGTGGTGGGAGTTCCAGCCGATCTCACCAACCGTCCGGGCCCACTCTTCGGCGTGGCCGCGCGCGCATTTCGCGATGCCATCCACCCCGAGGCGCGCCCGCGATGAAGCCCCGCGGCGCGCCGTTGCTGCTGCTCCTCACGCTGGTGATGCTCGCCGCGTTCGCGTTGAGCATTCGCGTGGGCTCGGTGACGCTCGACCTGCGCGCCGTGCTCACCGCGCTGACCGGCCATGGTGACGCGGCCACCGCGGCGATCGTGCGCGACCTCCGCTTGCCGCGCGCCACGGCTGCCGCCCTGGTCGGGGCAGCGCTGGCGGTGAGCGGCGTCACGTTCCAAGCGCTGCTGCGGAATGCGTTGGCGGAGCCGTACGTCCTCGGCGTATCCGGCGGTGCCGCGCTCGGCGCCGTCGCGGCGATCGTCCTCGGTGGACTCACCGCGAGTCCCACGTCGATCTCCGCCGCCGCCTTCGCCGGCGCGGCCGCGAGCATTGCGCTCGTGCTCCGCGTCGCGGCTGGTGTCGGCCCGACGCTGGATACGCGCGTGCTGCTGTTGGCTGGCGTGGTCGTCGGCGCGTTCGCCAATGCGGGCATCTTTCTCATCCTGTCGATCGCCGACGTCGCCGCGTTTCGGTCGGCGACCGGGTGGATGATGGGTAGCCTCTCGGGTTCCACGTGGGCCGGCGCTGGAACACTCGCGGCATACCTGGTGCCGACCTTCGTGGTGTTGCTCGCGCTCGCGCGCCCGCTCAACGCGCTCGCGATCGGCGAGGACACCGCCGCGTATCTCGGCGTGTCGGTCGAGCGCACGAAGTGGCTCGCGTTCGGCGCCGCGTCACTCCTGGCGGCCGCGGCCGTCGCCGCCGCCGGCATCATCGGGTTCGTCGGACTCATCGTCCCCCACGCCGCGCGCCTCGCGTGGGGCAGCGACCATCGCTTTCTGCTGCCGGCCTCCGCGCTCCTCGGTGCGACGTTCGTGCTCGTCACCGATACCGCGGCCCGCACCGTCGTCGCGCCGACCGAGCTCCCACTAGGCGCCGTGACCGCCATCGTCGGCGTGCCACTCTTTGTCGCGCTCCTTCGGCGCCGCCGGTCATGACAATGACGGCCGCCTGGACGTGTGACCGCATAACCGTACGATACCCCGGATCGCGAGCGCCGGCGGTCGATGATGTGTCACTTGCCATTGTCGAGGGGACATGCACGATCATCCTCGGCCCGAATGGCTCGGGGAAGTCCACGCTCCTGCGTGCACTGCTCGGCCGCGTCCCGCTCGCGAGTGGCACGATCACATGCCTCGGCGCTCCACTGGCATCCTGGCCACGCGCCGCACTCGCTCGCGCGGTTGGCGTCGTGCCGCAGGGCGAGCACGAGACTTTCCCAATAACGACCCGCGCTCTCGTGGCGATGGGGCGATATCCGCACTTGGGCCCTTGGCGTAGAGAGGGCGCCGAGGATATGGCGGCGATCGACAATGCCATGGCGCGATGCGACGTCACGCAGTTCGCCGAGCGAATGGTCGACACGCTCTCGGGTGGCGAAGGCCAACGCACCCGGATCGCGCGTGCGCTCGCCCAGGAGCCTCGCGCGCTCGTGCTCGACGAGCCGACCGCGTCGCTCGATCTCAAGCACGAGATGGAAGTGCTCGCGTTGCTCCGGTCGCTCGCCGCGAGCGGCACGACGATCGTGCTCGTCACGCACAACCTGAGCGTCGCGGCGCAATACGCGGATCGAGTGGTCCTGCTCGATCACGGGTCTCTCATCGCCGAGGGTCCGCCGGCCGCGGTACTGTCGCCTTCGCGGGTGCGCGAGGTGTTCGGCTGGCCCGTCGAGCTGATTCACGGCGAGACCGGCGCGCCGTATATCGTCCCGGTTCGCTAATGCGATACGTGGCGCTCTTTCTCGCCGCGCGTTTGGCGGCCCAAGTCCCGGCCGAAGTCACGGGTCACGTGACGGCGCGCTCCGATGGCCACCCGATCGCCAATGCGTTCGTAGAAGGCGCTCAGACGAATGAACAGGGCGTGTTTGTCCTGCACGGACTGATGCCCGGACGCCAGACGCTTCGCGTGCGGGCGCTCGGCTTTCGGGCCACGACGGTGGCCGTCGACGTCGCCAATGGCCAAACCACGACACTCGAGGTCGCCCTCGATGCAATCACGCTGCCCGGCGTCGCGGTGGTAGCTCAGGGAGATACGGCGGGCGCCACCACCCTCACGCACGAAGATATAGAGCGGTCCGGCCGCCAAGACTTGGGAGCCGTACTCCAAGATCAAGCGGGCGTGCTCGTCGTATCGACCGGCGGCCCGGGCGCGCCGAGCCACCTGTCGATCCGCGGATCCTCCGCGAACGAAATCTTGGTCCTCGTCGACGGCGTGCCGATCAATTCGCCGATCACAGGCGAAGCCGACCTGTCGGTGATCCCGCTCTCGGAGATCGAGCGCGTCACCGTCCTGCGCGGCTCCCAATCGGCGCGATGGGGCGGTCGCGCAATGGCGGGCGTCGTGTTGATCGAGACACGCCGCCCGACGATCCCGGACGCCGAGCTCGACGCGAGCGCCGCGTCGTACGGCGAACGCGATGCCGCGCTCTCCATCGGCGGCGCGTTTGGTCTCCTGTCGGCGTCGCGCCGGCTGAGTCGCGGCGACTTCCCATACGACGTCCCTGTCGTCCGCGGCGGCGGCACCGCGATTCGTGGCGACGACGGCTTCTCGGCCAGCGCCGTCGACGGCGCGCTGACGCACGACGTTGGTCCGGTCGCCCTGCGCCTCCATGGCACCTATGACGCGAACGCGCGCGGCCTTCCCGGCTCGGTCACCGCACCGTCGTTCACGGCGCACGGCGCCGACGATCGCCTCGCCGGCGGTCTCGATGCGTCGTCATCGGGCGGCCCGATCCAGTGGAGCGCCGACGTGGAAGCCGATCGCGAGCACACGCGGTTCAACGACTCCACGCCGCCGATCGGCGCGCCATACGATGACCACACGACGGCGTCGAGTCTCACCGAGCTCGCGTCCGCCTCGTTTCATGGTCTGTCGATCGGCGCCGAGTCGCGGCTGATCGACGTGACGGCGACCGACCTCGCGCCCGCCACGCCGATGCTGGAGCACGAGAACGGCATCTGGGCGCGCGCGGTCGCGCATATCGCCATGTTCAACCTCGACGCCGGCGCGCGGGCGGACTGGAGCTCGCTCCTGTCCGGCGTGTTCATCTCGCCGAAACTGGCCATCTCGGCCACTCACGGCGCTGTCACGGGTGCCCTCAGCTGGGGCGATGGCTTCACGCCACCGTCGCTCGCCGATCAGTTCTTTCACGAGGGCGTGCTCGTCCAGGCGAACCCCTCGCTCCAGCCCGAGCGCGTGCACGACGATCTCGAAGCGCGGCTCACGCTCCGCGATGTCACCCTCGGCCCGCTGCATCTCGGGAGCGAAGTCGCCGCCTATCGCTCGAACGTGGACGGCATGATTCTGTGGTTCCCGGATTTTCGGTTCGTCTGGAGCCCGGAGAATACGAACGTCCATCGCTACGGCTGGGATGCGACCGCCAATCTCTCGGCCTACGGCGCCTCGATTCGCGGCACCGTGACGGACGTCGCCGTCGACTATGCGACGCCGGCCCTCGGCGGCCAGGTCGTGTACCGCCCGCGCGTCACCGCGGCGGTGACCACATCGCTCACGCGGTGGCGACTGGGCCTCGATGTGACGACCCGATACATCGGTGATCGGCGGACCGTGCAGGGCTCCGCACTCAATACCATCGGCGCGTATTGGCTGACCGACGCCCAGCTCACCGTGCGCTTGCTCAGCCAGTTCGATCTGCAGACCGGCGTCGACAACGCCTTCGACCGCCGCGTCGCGCTGCTGTTCGACTATCCACTGCCGGCCCGCACGTGGCGCGTCGGCTTCCGTCTCCACACCCTCTCGACTTCGTCACTCAGATGATTCGTTCGTTGACTATTTGTGGCATCGCGATCGCCGCCACGGCCTGTGGCTCTGATACGGCCACCGCTCCAAAGGGATTTCTCAACGGCCAGGTGGGCATCATCGTGAACTCGACTGGCCGCGCCCTGACCATGTTCCAGCTCGCCTCGCCGACCACGCAGCAAACGCTGTCGCTGGGTAGCTCGAACGCCATCACACCCGTCGACGCCAGCGTGCGCGGCAGCCTTGCGCTGGTCCCACTCGGCGACGCGGCGAGCGCCGCTCTCGTCGATCTCACGAAACTGACGATCACGCGATTCTTCCTCTACCCGGCCGGATTCGCCACTGGCTCGGCGTTCGTCGACGACACCACGATCCTCGTCGACAATACTGGTGACGGCACGATCGGACGGGTCACCGTGCACCAAGCCTCCGATACGATCTCCGACACCGTCACGGTCGCACCGATGCCGAGCGCGATCGTCGTCAGCGGATCGCATGCGTTTGTGATCTCGGCGAACGAGGATGCGAACTTCAACTCGCTCGGAAATGGCATCTTGACCGAGGTCGACCTCGGCTCGATGCACGTGACCGGCACCGTGTCGCTCAGCGCGACGAACAGCACGGCCGGCGCGCTCGGGCCGGACGGCAAGCTCTACGTGCTGAACAC
Source organism: Gemmatimonadaceae bacterium (assembly GCA_035570055.1). Lineage (GTDB taxonomy): Bacteria > Gemmatimonadota > Gemmatimonadetes > Gemmatimonadales > Gemmatimonadaceae > DASRDS01. The sequence goes on along the minus strand of DATMLM010000060.1, from coordinate 17,832 downwards.
CGGAGATTTCGTCAACCCTGGCAGCATGGACATCGTCGACCCGACGTCGCTGACCGTCGTGCAGAACGTGCCACTCTTCGTCGGCCCGGGCGCGATCCAGATCAACGCGGCTGGACTCGCATTCATCTCGAGCTTCAACGCCGGGACCATTATCTACAACACGACGACGAAGACGTTCGTCCGCGGGCCGAACAATCCGCTGTGCGCGCCGTCGCCGAGCGGGTGCCGGGGGGCGTTTGATGCCCAGTCCGATGCGCATGGCAACGTCTACCAGACGTTCTTCGGCGGCACGAACCTTCCTGGCCAGGTCTTTGTCTACGCCGCTTCCACGTATGCACTGACCGACAGTGTGCCCGCCGGCGTCGGGCCGACCGCCTTGCGCATCGCATCATTTTGAGAGGCGCACCGGCGGTTGCCATGCTGCTCGATTGGGCGTTCGGCGAACCGCCGTCGGCCCTCCACCCCGTCGTCTGGATGGGCCGCGCCATCTCGGCCGTTCCGGTGGGATCTTTTCTCGATGGCGCGGCCACTCTCCTCGGCGTCACGCTCGCCTCCGCGGCGGGCGCGAGCCTCGTGCCCCGCATGCTCGAACCGATCGCGCTCAAGCCGGCGCTCTCCCTGCGCGCATTACTCGAAGCCGGAGAAGCGGTCGAGCACGCGCTGGCGGCCGGTCAACTCGACGAGGCGCGACGTCTTCTATCGTATCACCTCGTGTCTCGCGACGTGACGAACCTCGACGCGAGCCAGGTCGCGGGCGCCGCCATTTCATCATTGGCGGAGAACGTGAGCGACAGCGTCGTGGCGCCGCTCCTGGCGTATCGACTCGGCGGCCTTCCCGCCGCGTACGCTTACCGCGCGATCAACACGGCCGACGCCATGCTCGGTTATCGCACGCCGGAGCTGGAGTGGTTCGGGAAGCCGGCCGCCCGAACCGACGATGTCGTGAACTGGCTCCCGGCACGACTCAGCGCCGTGCTGATTGCGATCGCCTCAGGCGTGCCACGCCAGGCTCTCACGGTCGCGCGGGCCGATGCGCGGCGGTGTCCGAGCCCGAACGGCGGCTGGCCCATGGCCGCGATGGCCGGTGCCCTCGGCGTCGTGCTCGTCAAGCGCGGCGTCTACACATTGCACGCCGGCGGCCGCCCGCCCACGGCCGCCGACCTCGCGCGCGCTCGCTACGTCACAGCCGTGACCGCCGCCTTGGCCACAGCCCTGGTCGAACTCGCATGATACGGGAGGCGACACACGGTCGCGGCGGTTTCGCCGTTTGCGTCAACGCCTACGGCCCGGCGCCCAACGTACGCGAGGCGATCCTCTCGGCGTCGATCGACGCGTATCCCGACGCTCGATGCATCGCCGCATGCGAGGCCGCGGCCGCCCGATGGAGACGTCCAGTGGACGAGGTCGCGTGTGGCGCGGGTACCGCCGAGTTGATTCACGCACTGACGGCGGCACTGCTTCGTCCGGGCGATTGCGTCGTCATCCCGCGCCCTGCATTCGCCGAGTACGGCCGCGCCGCGCTGCTCGCCGGTGCGCGAGTGCATCGCCCGTTCCAAGGGGATATCCTGGCGGCCATTCGCACGCACCGCCCGCGACTCGCGTTCATCGCCGCTCCGACGAGTCCAGCTGGCACGCCGATCCCGTGTGAGACGCTCAGTACGATTGCCGATGCGTGCGCCGAAGTCGACACGCTCTTGGTGCTAGACCAGGCATACGACGCGTTTACGTCCAAGCCGCTCGGCACGCCGGCGCTACCGGGCCATCCCGCTGTCTTGCACTTGCGATCACTCACGAAGGACCATGCGCTCGCTGGCGTGCGCGTCGGCTTCGCGATTGGCCCGTCGTCGATCATCGCCGCGCTCAATCGCGTGCGCGTGCCATGGATGGTCTCGGCCCCCGCACAAGCCGCCGCGATCGCCGCGCTCACGGACGAGGCCGAGGCGCACGTCTGCCGCACGATCGCACTACTCCGCCAGAGCGCCACTGACCTCTGGTCGTGGTGCGACGACGTGGGAATCGAGCGCGTGCCGAGCGACACGCACTATGGTCTCCTGCGCGCTCGCGCGACCGGTATCCAGGTGCGTGACTGCACATCGTTCGGCCTCCCGGGCTGGATCCGCGTGGCCGTCAGAACTGAGCCAGAGAATGCCGTCTTACGGCGAGGACTCACACATGGCTGACCGCACCGACCCCCTCGCACCGCCCGATGACGAAGGCGGCAAGGTCCCGCGTCCAAAACAAAAGCGCCCCTCCTCGCGCCGCGTCCCCCCGCGTGATCAACGCCACGGCCTGCTGATCGTCCACACCGGCGATGGCAAGGGCAAGACGACGGCCGCCCTCGGCCTACTCCTCCGCGCGGCTGGCCGCGGCATGACCGTCGGGATGTTTCAGTTCATCAAGAACGCGAACGCCGACTACGGCGAACACCGCGCCGCGCGGCAACTCGGCGTCGAGATCACCCCACTCGGCGACGGCTTCACGTGGCTCACCGAAAACATTGCCGCCGATCGCGCGCTCGCCGAGCGCGGCTGGACGCTGTGCCGCGAAGCCCTGGCCAAGGGCACGTTCGACGTACTGATCCTCGACGAGCTCACGTATGCGCTGACATTCGGCTGGCTCGATACGTCGTCGGTTGTATCAGCGATCGCCGACCGTCCCAAAGGCACCCACGTCGTCGTCACCGGTCGCGACGCGCCGGCCGAGTTAATTGCCGCCGCCGATCTGGTAACCGAGATGCGTCTCATCAAGCACCCGTACCGCGACCGCGGCCTCGGTGCCCAGGCCGGGATCGAGCTCTAGACGGCTGCCGCGAGCGTCAGATATACGGCGAGCTCGACGAGCTGATTCGCTGCGCCAAGGCAGTCGCCCGTGACGCCGCCGAGTCGCCTCCTGAAATACGCCCCGGTCACCGTCGTCACACCCAGGGCGATCAGCACCGGGATGAACGCTCGGCGCTGAAGCGCCAGCGCGCAAATCCCGAGCGCCAACACCGTTGCCAGAACGAGTCGCAACGTCGTCACGCTGCCGGCGAACGCCGCGCCCTTGGTTCCCACGTATTCGTAGCGACCAAGGAGCCACACGCTCGACCACCGCGCCAACGTGTGGGCGGCGATCAACGCTACGACGACGTCCCCACGCGTCAGGGAGGCGAGCGACGCGAGCTTGAGGAGAATGGCCAGAATGAGCGCGACGACCCCGTAGGAGCCGACGCGGCTGTCTTTCATGATCTCGAGCACGCGCTCCGGCGTCGATCCGCCGCCGAATCCGTCGGCCGCATCCGCCAGCGCGTCCTCGTGCAATGCACCGGTGACCAGCACCGTGGCGGTGAGCGAGAGGACCAGGGCGACGGGCGTCGGCCAGAAGATGCTGACGAGCCAGAATACGCCGGCGCCAACGCCGCCGACGAGCGCGCCGATCAGCGGGAAGTAGACGGTCGCCGCGCCGAAATCCGTCGGATCGAGCGGACCCGGGAAGGGAATCCGCGTGAGGAACGTGACCGCGCCGCGCAGCGCTCGCGTACTACGCCTCGCGCGAGACGCTCGCCGAGGCGAACGTCGCCATTTCTGTGAGCACTGCCGCGGCCGAGCGGAGCAGGGGGATGGCGAGCGCGGCGCCGGTGCCCTCGCCGAGCCGGCACTTGAGGTCGAGCATGGGAATGGCCCCGAGCGCCTCCAGCGCGACGCCGTGTCCCTGCTCGGCCGAGCGATGCGCCCAGAACAGATTCGCGCGGATGTTCGGATCGATCCGCACGGCGGCGAGTGTCGCGACGGTCGAGATGAAACCGTCAGCCACGACGATCATCCCGTGCGCCGGAGCCTCGAGCGCCGCGCCAGCGATCGCCGCCAGCTCCAGACCGCCGAGCGCAGCCAGTGTCGCCTTGGGATTGTCCGAAGCGTACTTCGCTACCGCCTGGGCGACGACGTCACGTTTGTGCGCGAGGCGCTCGTCATCGACACCCGTTCCGCGCCCGACGGTCTCTGACGCCGGCGCGCCAGTCAGGCCACTCAGCAGCGCCGCGGCCGCGGTGGTGTTGCCGATACCCATCTCGCCGAGGCCCACGGCCTGGACACCTTCGCTGGCCGCCCGCCGGATGGCCTCGCGCCCGACGTTCACGGCTGCCGTGCATTCGTCGGCCGTCATGGCCGGCTCGTGCAGCATATTGCGCGAGCCTCGACGCACCGACGCGTGCACGATGCCCTCGAGCGACGAGAGGTCGGCATTGACGCCCACATCAATGACCTCGACCTCGAGGCCATTCGCTTTCGCCAGCACGTTGATGGCCGCGCCGCCGCGCGCAAAGTTGCGCATCATCTCCGGCGTCACCTGGGGTGGATACGCGCTCACCCCCTCGGCCGCGACGCCGTGGTCGGCGCCGAACACCAGGATCCGAGCGTGGTCAATGCGAGGGGTGAGCGTGTTCTGAATGCACGCAAGCCGCACGGCCCAGGTCTCGAGTTCACCAAGGGAGCCGAGCGGCTTGGTTTTTTCGTCGATAGCGCGTTGTGCGGCGGCGGCGATCATGCGCGTCAATTTACTCGCCGACGAGTTGCGATGCCTCCTCGACGACAATTTCCGGCTTGCCCCGGTACAGGACGATCTTGCCGGTGACCTTGGCCTTGTGCGACATGAGCTTATCGACGTCGGGGAACTTGCTGGCGTTCTTCTCGTCGATGTATGCCGTGAACGACTGATTCGGATAGGCGGCGCCGAAGTCGACGAAGATCGCGTGGAAGCGCGGAGCGTGCTTGACGTTGGCGACGGTCCCCTCGACCGTCGCCGTTTGACCGACGTGCGTGGCCGCCGAGTCGGCGCTCACGACCACGGTCTGCCACGCGATTACGGCGGCGACGAGTAACCTCATTTGCCGGCGCTCTCGAGCTTGTAACCTGGCACCGGCCACCCACCACCAAGCGCGCGATAGAGCGTCACGATGCCTACGAGGCCTTGGCGCTCCGCCGCCGTCAGCGACAGCTCGGCGGTAAATAAGCTGCGCTCGGCGTTCAGCACGTCGAGGTAGCTGGAGACGCCGGCCGCGTAGCGGTCGTTGGCCAGCTGCAGCGCCCGACGCAGCGCATTGACCTGTGTCTGCTGCGCGACGACCTGCTCGCGATCCGTCCGTACTTCGACGAGCGCCCCGTCGACCTCGCGCGTAGCATCGAGCACGGTCTTCTCGTACAGATACCGTGCCTGCTCGCGCTTGGCTTGCGCCGCATCCTGTGCCGCCGCGAGCGAGCCGCCGTGGAAGATCGGGATGGACACCCCGAGGAAGATCTGGTACACCTGATTGCCGAGTTGGTCGAACTGGCCACGCCCGAGGTAACGTGCCGGGTCGAACGTCTCTGCGCCCCATTGGCCGCTAATCGTGAACTTGGGCAGGCGATCGTCGAGCGCGGCGCCGACACGACGGGTTGCCGCGACGAGATTGTGCTCGGCCTCCCGCACGTCGGGCCGCCGCTCCAGCAACTGCGATGGTAATCCGATCGGCACGTCGACTTGCGCCAGCACATCACTCAGCGGCTTGCCACGGGGAATGGGTCCCGGATAGTGACCGAGCAAGAACGCCACCGTGTCCTCTTGCTGGCGAATCTGCCGCTCGTAACTCGCGACCTGGGCGGCCGGATCAGCGACGTTGGCCTGAAATTGCCGGACGTCCAGCTCCGAGATCACACCGCGGTTGAAGCGCTGCTGCGCGAGATTCAAGGTCTGCTGGTTCGAGCGCAGCGTATTCTGAGCGATCTCGAGATCGAGGTCCAACTCGCGCAGGCGCAGATACGCGGCGGCGACGGTGCTGACCAGATCGATCACGACCGACCGCCGACTATCCTCTTGTGCCAGCAGGTCATTGCGGGCCCCCTCGCGGGTCTGCCGCAGACGTCCCCAGAAGTCGAGCTCCCAAGAGACGTTGGCCAGGAGCTGATTGGTGTTGAGCGCGGGGATCGGCACCGTCGGGCCAAAGCTCAGCTTCTCACGTCCCGACTGACCCGTCACGTCGATCTGCGGAAAGAGCGGGCCGGTGGATTGGCCCAACGCCGCCCGGTATTCGGCTATCGTGGCCACGGCAACCCGCACGTCGCGATTCTCGTTGATCGCGGTCGTCACGAGCTGCGTGAGCACCGTGTCCTGGAACAGATCGAACCAGGTCAGGTTGGCCGCGGTGTCCGACAGCTTGTAGTTCGGAGTCGGCGACTCGTTGGTCCGCCGCCCGGATGCCTCGCCCGCCGGGGGCAGCCGCATGGTGTCACCGGCCAGGTGGATCATCGAGTCGCGGCTGAGGGCCAGCGAGTCGAACGTCGCCTTGCTCGAGTCCTCCGTGGCGCTGGGTTTTTGATACGCCGTCGGCGAGTCCACCTTGGGCCGATGATACGTCGGCCCAAGGGCGCACGCGGTCGCCAGTGCGAACGGGAAGATCAGTACAAAACGTTTCATATCAGTCATCCCCGGTCGATGGGGCCGGGGCAAGTGCGGGCGAAGTGGCGGGCGCGCGGCGGCGGAAGATGCCTTCTTCACTGGCCGTGCGCACGATAACGAACAGAGTGGGAATGAAGACGACACCGAACAGCGTCTCGAGCAGCATACCGAAGCACACGCCAGTCCCTAACGAGTGCCGGCTCCCCGCTCCCGCCCCGGTCGCAAACAGCAAGGGCGCAACGCCAAGAATGAACGCGAACGAGGTCATGAGAATCGGACGCAGTCGCTCACGTCCGGCCTGGATCGCCGCGTCTTTAATAGAAAGGCCGGTCTCTCTGAGCTCTCGCGCGAACTCGACGATTAGAATGGCATTTTTCGCTTCGAGGCCGATCACGACGATCAGGCCGATACGAAAATAGATATCGTTCGCCATGCCACGGAGATACACGGCGAGGAACGCGCCGAGCAACCCGAACGGCACGCCGAGCATGACGGCGAGCGGCATCGACCAACTCTCGTATTGCGCGGCGAGCACGAGGAACGCCATGCAGATGCCGAGGCCGAGCACCAGGCCGACGCCGCGCCCCGTGGCCAGCGTCTCCTGAAACGACTGGCCGCTGAACGCATAGCCGACGCCTTTCGGTTCGTACTCGGTGCGCGCGAGGTTCGTCACGGCCTTGAGCAAGTCGCCCGAGCTATGACCGTTGTCCGGCGTGCCGATCACGAGGGCCGACGTGAATCCGTTGAAACGATTCATGACCGTCGGACCCGCGCGGAACGACGTCCGCGTCAGCGCCGAGATCGGGACCATCCCGCCGGTCGCCGAGCGCACGTACAGCTCGCCGATGTCCTCCGGCGTTCCGCGGTACTGCTGCTGCGCTTCGAGCTGTACGCGATACGTCCGGCCGTACAGGTTGAAGTCGTTCACATAGTTGTTGGCGAGCAACGAAGACAGCGTGTTGTAGACATCCGAGATCGGGATGCCCAGCGACTTCGTCTTGGCCCGGTCAACGTCGACGTAGAGCTGTGGCACGTCGACGCGGATCGTGCTCCGAATCCCCGATCCGATCGGTTTGCCGCTCTTGTCCTTGAGCTGACTCGCCTCGGCGGTGAACTGGTTGACGTACTGCGCGAACTTCCGCACGTCGTTGACGTTGCGGTCCTGCAGCTGCATCTCGAGGCCGGCGCTCGTGCCGATGCCCGGAATCTCCGGGAAGTTGAACCCGAACACGAGCGCGTCCTTGATGGTGAAGAAGAACCCCATCGAACGCCCGATGACCGATTCGACGTCGTGGCCCTTTCCCTTCCGCGCCGGGTCATCCCATGGCTTGAGGACGGCGAAGAGCGTCCCCGAGCTCGTCTGATTCGTACCGAGAATGAGGCTGAATCCGGTGAGCGAGAACGTGTGGTCCACTTCGGGCTGCGACAGCAAAAATTTCTCGACCTGACTGAGCGTCGCGCTCGTCCGTTGGGCCGACGCGCCGCCCGGCAGCTCGACGCCCACGACGAAGTACCCCTTGTCTTCCGGGGGCAAGAAGCCGGTCGGCACGTTGTTCGAGAAGTAGTAGATGCCGACGAGGATCAGTGCGACCATGCCGAGCACCGGAATCGGATGATCGACGAGCCGGTGCATGATGCCCACGTACCAATCGCGGAAGCGGTCGAATCCCCGATTGAACCAGCCGAAGAATCCCGTCTTGACCTCTACCGTCGCGCGCTCGGTCAAGAGCATCGAGCACAGCGCCGGCGTGAGCGTCAACGCGACGACGCCCGACAGGATGACGGCAATCACGAGGGTGGTCGCGAACTGCTTGAACAGCTGACCGGTGACGCCGCTCAAGAACGCGACCGGGACGAAGACCGAGCAGAGCACGAGCACGATCGCGATCAACGCGCCGGCCAGCTGTCGAATGCCGCGGTCGGCCGCGACCTTCGCGGAGACGTGGTCCTCCTCCATGATGCGCTCGACGTTCTCGATCACGACCATAGCGTCGTCGACCACGATACCGATGGCCAAGACCAACGCAAACAGGGTCAACAGATTGATCGACATGCCGAGGAGGCCCATGCCGAGGAACGTCCCGATGAGCGAGACCGGCACCGCCAGCACCGGGATGAGCGTCGAGCGCCAGTTCTGCAGGAAGACGAACACGACGATCGTCACGAGAATGATCGCGAAGATCAGTGTCGTCTCGACTTCGGCGATCGAGGCGGTAATGAATGGCGTCGTGTCGTAGCCGAGCACCCAATGGACGCCGGCGGGGAAGTTGCGCTCCAGCTCGTTCATGCGGTCCATGACCGCCTTTTTCACGCTCAGGGCGTTGGCGCCGTTCCGCAGGTAGACGAGCATGCCGCCGACCTGGTTGGTGTGCGGGTTGCCCTGCGCGCCCGGGTTGACGCCGTAGCGGGTGAAGTTGTCATAGCTCTGCGCGCCGAGCGTGACCGTCGCGACATCGCCGACTTTCAACACGGATCCATCGGGCCGCGCGCGAATAATGATGTCCGCGAATTCGGCCGGCGTCGTGAGACGCCCTTGTGCCGTCACCGGGATCGTGAACTGGTTGCCGAGCGCCGCGGGCTCGCGCCCGATGCGCCCCGCTGGGTTCGTGGTGTTCTGCTCTTGTATCGCGTTCGTGATGTCGCTGACCGTCACGCCCAACTGGGCCAGCTTCCGTGGGTCGGCGCTCACCAGCATCGCGAACTGCAGGTTCCCGAACGTCTGCGCCTGGCCGACGCCCGGCACGCGCGAGATCTCGTCTTGTACGTAGATGCGGGAGTAGTTGGAGAGCGCCGCCGCGTCCCAGCGCGGGTCGTCGGACGTGAATCCGACGGCCAGCAGGATGTTCGTCTGCGCTTTTTGCACCGTGACGCCCACGCGCTGCACGTCCTGCGGGAGCAACGGCTTCGCGATCTCGACCACGTTCTGCACGTCGACCGCGGCCAGGTCCTGGTCGCGCGAGATGTCGAAGTAGCAGCTGATCGTCATCGAGCCGTCGCTGGCCGCCGACGTCTGGTAGTACAAGAGGCCATTCAAGGACGGCAGTTGCTGCTCGATGGGCGCCGCCACGGCTGTCGCCACTTGCTCCGCCGTCGCCCCGATGTACTGGGTTGAGATCTGGACGGCGGGTGGCGTGATGTTCGGGTAGGTGTTCACCGGCAGGCTGCCGATCGAGAACGCACCCAACAGCAAGATCACGATGGAGATCACCATCGCGAAGATGGGACGTTTGACGAAGAAGTACTGGACTTCTTGAACGTCCATCTCGTTTTCCATCGGTTCCTTGTCACTCATTGGCTACGGCCCTCGCGGACAATCGGCACGGACGGCGCCGCAATCGCGTCATCGGTGATTGGAACGTTGGTCGAGTCTTTCGAGGCCACATAGGGCGTCGGGCTCACGGGCATGCCTGGGAAGAAGATCTTCTGCTGGCCGTCCACGATGACCCGATCGCCGGCCTTGAGGCCGTCGTTGATCACCCACTGCGAGCCTTGCCAGCCCGCGGCTTGCACGGGCTTGATGCCGCTCTTGTTGCTGTCGCCGACGACATACACGTACTGGCCGGTGATGCCCTGTTGCACCGCGCGTTGCGGTACCAGGATCGCGCCGACGCGTTTGAAGTCGAGCATCTCGACGCGGACGAACTGCTGCGGGAGCAGAATGTGTCCGGGGTTGGGGAACGTCGCGCGCAACGTCTGCGTGCCGGTCGTCGAGTTGAGCGAGATGTCGGCGAAATTGACCAGGCCCGGCCGTGGGAAAACCGTCCCGTCGCTCAACAAGACCCGCACTTGCAGCTGGCCGTTCGGCAGCGTGAGTCGCTTCTGCGCGACCTCGCGCCGCCACTCCAAGACGTCCTGATCCGACGGACTGAACGTCACATAGATGGGATCGACCTGATCGAGCGTCGTGAGCGAATCGGTGCCGCTGGCCACCCGCGCGCCAAGCACCATCCACGCGATCCCCGCGCGTCCGCCGACCTGCGCGCGAACCTCGGTGTCGTCCAAGTCCTTCTTGGCGTTGTCGACCGCACCCTTCGCCCCGATGACATCCGCGGAGTCCTGGTCAACCTGCGCCTTGGCGTTGTCGACATCCTGCTGCGCGACCGCGTGCTCGGCGAGCAACGGGAGGTCGCGATTGAGCGTGATCTTCGCGTTCACGAGGCGCGCCTTCGCATCCGCCAGCGTGCCAAGCGCGTTATCGTACGCTGCCTTGTACTTCGTGGGGTCGATGCGAAAGAGCACCGCACCCGCGGGCACATCGGCGCCTTCTTTGTAGGGCCGGTCGACGATGTAGCCGCTCACGTTCGACCGCACCAGAATGTGCTTCGATGCTTGTGCCTGCCCGACGTAGCTGTAGTGCGCGGCGATTGTCTCGGGTTTGACCGTCAACACCGTGACCGGCGGTGGCGGCATCTGGAACTGCTTTTGACCACCACTACACGCTGCCGCGATAACCGCGCACACCACTATCCCAAAAAAGCCCTTTCGCCGCACACTTCCTCCGATGCCCGGATTTCAAACGATCGTTCGATGTCGTTGCCGCTCGAATCCTGACAAGCGCGGCTGAGTTCCGCCAGTCGGGAACCGGACTAAGGCGTTGCGACGCCCTGGAGCGCATAGAAATGGCCGCTCGTCGCCTTCTCACGGAGTGGTCGGATCGCGGTGTAAGCTGGTGAGTTATACCACTGTTGCAGCGCTTCCATACTTGGAAACCGGATGATGACAAATCGTCCCTTGGGCGCCGACTGTGAGTCGATCTCGACGGCGGGTACCGCACCCACGAGGACCGTGCCGCCGTAATCATGGATCGTCTTTCCCACCAATGCGCCGTACTGCTTGACCATTGCCGTATCGGTGACCGTTTCGGCGTTCGAGATGAGATACGCCGGGCGTGGCGCCTGAACGGCGCCCCAGAGCATCGCGATGCTGAGTATGAGAATAGGTTTCATGCGTCGACGTTAGCCGACGCGCGGTCACCGGATCAATCTGACTCCGATACATGGAGTCCGTCGCACGCCAGACGGTTCCCGCCATACGTCGAGCGGTCCCTCCGATTGCCGGGGCGTCGCCCGCTCCTCATGATTGGGCATGCGCACCTCACGCGTGGTGGCGCTCGCGCTCGTCGTCGGCACGCTGTTCACCGCGCAGGCGATCTTGCTCGACCTCGCCGCCGGGCGAAAGGTCGATGTCGCGCAGCGCGTCGCGATCGCGTTGTTGTTCTGGGTCGTCTGGGCGTTCTTGACGCCCGTCGTGCTCGCGGCGCTCCGCCGCTGGCCCCGCTCTCTGGTGGTGCACGTGGGGCTCGCGCCAATCTTGGCCGCCGCCCAGACCGTGATCACGCTGTCTCTGAACTCGCTCTATGCGCACGTGCCGCTCGCACCGCTCCTGGGCTCACCGGTGGTCGGTTGGGGTGTGTTCACCGGCGTCTTCTACTACGGCTTGGTGGCCGTCCTGTACACGGCGCTCCGCTTTCGCAGCGAGCTGACGCGAGCCAAGCTCGATGTCCTGCGCTCGCAGCTCCGGCCGCATTTTCTCTTTAACACCCTGAACGCCATCTCCGGCCTCGTCGCCGAGGATACCGAAGCGCATCGCATGCTGTTGCGCCTCTCGACGTTGCTCCGGCGGAGCCTCGACGAGCAATCACATGAGGTCACGCTTCAGCAAGAGCTCGCGTTTTTGAACGATTATCTCGACATCCAGCGCGTGCGATTCGGCGATCGTCTCTCCGTCCAGCTCACCGTCGATCCGACGATTCTCCACACCCAGGTGCCGGTATTTCTGTTACAGCCGCTGCTCGAGAACGCGATCGAGCATGGCGGGTCCACTGATGGCTGCACGACGATCGTCCTCGCCGCGTCTCGAGACGATGATACGCTGCGGATCGTGCTCGAAGACCGTGGCCCCGGCGTTTCAATTCCGCGCGAAGGCGTTGGCTTAGGCAACACGCGCGAGCGGTTATTGCATCTCTATGGCCCAAGAGCATCGGTGACACTCGGGACGGTGGAGCGAGGCGCCCGCGTCGAGCTCCGCCTGCCAATAAATGAAAATTCTCGTCGTTGACGACGAGCCGCTGGCGCGGCAGGTGATCCGCCGTTCCCTCGCGCGGATCCCCGGCATGTCGTGTGTGGGCGAGTGCGCGACGCGCGAAGAAGCGATCACCGCCATCGTCCAGCAGCGTCCCGATGTGGTGCTGCTGGATATTCGGCTGGGCCGCGTGAGCGCGTTCGATATCATCGCGGAAATCGGCGCCGACGCGATGCCGCTGGTCATCTTCGTGACCGCGTATGATCGACACGCCATCCAAGCGTTCGAGGTTCAGGCGCTCGACTACGTGCTCAAGCCCGTCGACACGGCCCGACTCAACGAAGCGCTGCAGCGGGCGGCCGCCCAGTTGTCCCTCAAACGCGGGGTGTCCCCAGAGAGCCCGCCGGCGCGAGAGGATCGGCTCATCGTCCGGGACGGCGAGCGCCTCGCTTTTCTGGATCCCGATCACGTCGAGTGGATCGAGAGCGCTGGCGACTACGCGCGCGTCCACAGCGGCCCGCGCTCGTACTTGATGCGCAGCACCTTGGACCGCCTGGAGAGCCGACTCGCCAAAGGCGGCAATTTCATCCGGGTCCGCCGCTCGGCCCTCATCAACGTGCGCGCCGTCCTGACGCTCGAGCGTTACGCCAAGGGCATGTTCGTCATCCATCTTCGCGGCGGCGCGAAAGTCATCTCGAGCCGCTATCACCAGAACGCGCTGCGCCGCCTCCTGGGAACTCAATAGTCGAGACCGGTACTTTTACCCGATGTCCGTCAGCGCCCTGCCACTTCCCGCCGATCGCTACGCGAACAAGTGGCCGATCGCCTTCGCGGTCACGTTGGGCGCGGTCATTGAGCTCATCGACACCAGTATTATCAATGTCGCGCTGCCGCACATCAGCGCGAACCTCGGTGCGACCATCGAGGAAGTGACGTGGGTGTCGGTTGGCTACATCCTGGCGGCGGTGATCGTGCTGCCCATGACCGGATGGCTGTCCGCGTTCTTTGGCCGCACACGCTATTACATCGGCTCGATCATCCTGTTCACGATCGCGAGCTTCCTCTGCGGCGCGTCACGCTCGCTCGAGGTGCTCGTGCTCTGTCGCATCATCCAGGGGATCGGGGGCGGGGCGCTCATCGCGACCTCACAGGCGATCCTGTACGAGAGCTTCCCGCCCGACGAACAGACGCTCGCCGCGGCGATCTTCGGCATCGGCATGATGATCGGCCCGGCGATCGGACCGACGCTCGGCGGCATCATCGTCGATCGCTACGACTGGCCGTGGATTTTCTATATCAACATCCCGATCGGCTTCGTCGCGACGATCATGATCCTCACGTTCGTGAAAGATCCCGTACACGAACACAAAGCGGGCCGGTTCGATTTTGTCGGCTTTGCATTGCTCGCGGCGGGCCTCGGTTGCCTGCAATTCGTTCTCGAGCGCGGCGAGCATTACGATTGGTTCGAATCGGACCTGATTCGCTGGCTGACGGGCCTGGCGATCGTGATGCTGTCGGTCTTGATCTGGTGGGAGCTGCACATCGAGCAGCCCATGATCAATCTCCGACTGCTCAAACATCGCAGTCTTGCCGCGGGTTGCCTCGCGATGGGTGCTGTCGGATTGGCGCTGTACGGCAGCATCTTCGCCGTCCCGCTGCTCACCCAGAATCTGCTCGGCTACGACGCGGCCACGACAGGATGGGTTCTATTTCCAGGAGCAGTGGGGAGTGCCATCGGCATGTTCGGCATTACCCGGCTGCCAAAGAGCATCGACCGTCGCATGATCGCCGCCACCGGTGCCTTGATCCTGGTCGTCGCCATGTTCATGCACGGTCAGTTCACCACTATGACCGGGAGGCAGCAGCTCTTCTGGCCGATCGTGTTACGAGGCGTCGGGGCCGGTCTCATGTTCGTGCCCTTAGCGGCCTCGACCGTAGCGGGGCTCAAGGGCCCGGACATGGCCCAGGGCAGCGCCATGTTCAACTTGGCGAGGCAGTTGGGCGGAAGCTTCGGCCTGGCCTGGCTGGCGACGCAACTGACAACGGCAACGGCAGTTAACCGAGCCAACCTCGTCACGTATATCAACTCGACGAACCCGGAGGTCCAGAGGCGTCTGGCCATGTTGACCGCCGCGATGCGGACCCGGGTCGGAGATCCTGTTCTGGCCGCGCAGCAAGCGCGAGCGATTCTCGATCGGATGGTCCAAGCGCAAGCGCTCATACTGACCTACGACCAACTTTTCCGGATCGTCGGCGTCGTCATCTTCTGTTGCCTGCCACTCATCTTCCTCCAGAAAAAGCCCTCCGGCGGCGCACCCAGCGATTTGCATTAACGCTGGTCGCACTCGCCATCCTCGTTGCCACCGTTGTCGTCGTGGCAAACCACGCCGAGACGCAGTGGCTGAGATCGATGCGCCACGGCATCTCGGTCGTGCGCCATACCGCCGGTCGCGGCGCCGCGCGCGTCGCGTTCGTGGTTGTGTATACGGTCCTCTTGACCATCGGCTTGCCCGGCGGACCGTTAATGATTCTCGGTGGGGCCGCGTTCGGTCCTATCACCGGGTCGATTTTGAACCTGACCAGTATCACCCTCGGTGCCGCCGGTGGGTATTGGCTCGCGAGAACCCTGGGTCATCGCATCCCGCGCCGCGCGCTGCACGTCGAGCCGCCGCACAATGTGACGACACTGATCTCGCTGCAGATCAACCCCTTGGTACCGAACAGCATCTTGAACCTCGCCGCGGGTCTCGCCCGAGTCGATTTTCGGACTTATATGATCAGCGTCGTGGTCGGGAACGTCGCGCCCACGATCGCCTATAGCTATTTCGCGGGCACACTCCTGTCCGCGGGTGGTACCAGTGGCGGGGTTGGACGGGAATTGTGGATCGCGGCGATTGTACTGGCGGTAATCTTGCTCGCGCCGATATTTGCCGGGAGATGGCGAACAACCTGACCCAGACGACCGTCGAGCACTTCGTGTTCTTCGAGGCGTTGGGCGCGATCGTCGATCGCACCGAACGCGGCGGACTCTCCGCGGAGGACGCCGAGGCGGTCCCGGAGTACCGGCTGGTACTCGCGGGGCTGCTGACGTTGCGCCTCGTCGATGGCTGGGTGGCGGCCGTGGCCGAGGGCGGCGAGGCGCCCAGTCTCAAGCACATCGCGAGCGCACAGCGCGCGGTGCAGGCGTGCGAGGTCAGTCCGGTCCGGAACGCGCTCGAGGCGCTCGTGACCGCCATGACCGAGTCATGGGGCGTGGCCTCGTCGCAGGTCGGCGCACAGGCATTCGCGTATGCGCGACTCCTGCAGGATGATTCGGCCTGGGCCATCGCGGCCGATACCTATCAGTCGGTCGTTGCCTGTTCCGACGCGTCGCACGACGCGGGCCTCGTGCCGGTCGCATTGCTGAATATGGCCGCGTGTCTCCGGGCATGCGGTCGCCTGACCGACGCGGAGCGGGCCTATGCGCGCGCGTTCGAGGCGGCGACCGCGGCCGGCGATACCTATCACGCGCTCTTGAGTCGCATCGGCGCCGCCAACGCCACCGCCAATCGCGGCAACCTGCCGCGCGCCGAGGCGTTGCTCGATGAGATCATCCGGGAGACCGGGCCGCTCGTGAGCGGCGCGCCCGCGTTGATGGATGTGATGGCGCGCGCCAAGCACGATCGTGGCGTCGTCGTCGTCGATCGCGGTGACCCCGCGCGGGCGGCGGACGACTTCTTCGATGCGTTCGAGGCGTACACGGAGCCCAAGCGCCGGACGCGTGCGCTCGTCGATCTCGCGAACGCGCTCACCGCGCTCGGCGCCCACGCCGCGGCGCGCGATGCATTCCACCTGAGTCTTGGGGCGACCACCGATCGCGAAGTGCGGTGGGTGGTGAGCATCAACTTGCTCGAGCTCGCGCAGCTCGATGGCGAGGAGACGGTGTTCGAGCGGTGGCGCCGCGACCTCGGCGACGCCGATCTCCCGCCGCGTCTCCGCGCGTACTACCTCCTCTATTCCGGCTTCGGCCTGTATCGGTTCGGGCGCACCGAGAGCGCACGCGCGGCGCTGGCCGGCGCGCTCGTCATCGCCGAGCGTTGCGAGATGGGCGAAGTCGTGATGCGCGCCGACAGCGCGCTGTCGGCGATCGATCGCAACGAACGGTTGCCGGTGACGGGTGTGAGCGCCCCCAGCGCGCCTGGGGTGGCTCGAATCGTCGACCGGCTCCGTGTGATGCGCGCGCGGCAGCCGACTACTGCGTGACCACCAGCGTGCCGTGCATGTACGTGTGAATCGAGCAGTGCCACGTATACGTGCCCGGCGTCGTCGGCGTGCCATCCGTCACCACGGCGTTCATGACACCAGTGGCATTGCCGTTGGTGAAGCCGAGGTTGGGCAACCCACCCGCGGCGTCCCAGGTCACGGTGTGCGCGACGTCGTCGAACTTGAAGGCGACCGGGGTGCCCACCGCCACCGTGTCGGGCGTCGGGTTGAAGAAGAACGTGCAAGAGGTGGTGCTGCCACCACCGTAGCCGCCGCCACTCGTCGTGCATCCGAGCGCGCTGCCAACTGCTTCGATCTGTGCATTGTGCCCGCCCATTGGTGCGTTGGCCGCCGGCGCGGTGCTCGAACTGCAAGCTGCGGCGGCCAGCACGCCTGTGACCGCGGCGGCGATCGCGTAGACTTTCACTCGTTTCCCTCGTTGAAGAAGACGATAGCAACGTAGACCGAGGGGTATCGACGCCACCCCGATGTTGGGGTGAATATCCACTGCTATGGGGTGTATGTTGAGGGCCATGGAATCCAGACGGCAGTTCGTGCTCAGTGGGATCGCCGCCGGTGCAACCGCGCTGTTGCGAAACGCGCCATCCCCCTCGCATGCGCAGGACAATTTCGATCTCGCCGAGTTGACGGTGGCCGACCTGCAAGCGGGCATGCAGTCCGGTCGCTGGACCGCGCGGAGCATCGCCGAGCACTATCTGGCGCGCATTGATCAAGTCGACAAACAGACGCGCGCGGTGCTCGAGACCAACCCGGATGCGTTGCACATCGCGGATACGCTCGATGCGGAGCGCAAGACAAAAGGCCCGCGCGGTCCGCTCCACGGTATTCCCGTGCTGATCAAGGACAACATCGCGACCGCTGATCGCATGCAGACGACCGCTGGGTCTCTGGCACTCGTCGGCAGTCTGGTGCCACGCGATGCGTTTATCGTCACCCGCTTGCGTGCCGCAGGCGCGGTCATCCTCGGCAAAACGAACTTGAGCGAGTGGGCGAATTTCCGTTCCACGCACTCGTCGAGCGGCTGGAGCGGTCGTGGGGGTCAAACGCGAAACCCCTATGCGCTCGATCGTACGCCGTCCGGCTCGAGCTCTGGCTCAGGCGTCGCGGCCGCCGCGAATCTCGCCGCGCTCACGATCGGCA
>DATMLM010000059.1:0-14376 GCA_035570055.1 Gemmatimonadaceae bacterium | reverse complement strand
GATCTACACGGGAACGTTCCAGGACTACGACAGCATCGCCGTGTACTCGAACTACGGTTCGGCGGGCGTCGGCGTGTTCGCCCCCGGCGGCAATTTGGGCCCGGATAGCGTACCGCAGGCCTCGCTGGACTCGATCTGGGTCATCGGCGCGTGCAGCTCGGCGACCGCGGATTGTCCCGGGCAAGAGAACCAATATCTCATTGGCATTGGCACGAGCTTCGCCTCACCGCTCGTCGCGGGCGAGGCGGCGGTCATCAAGGCGCAAGCAGGCACGCTCACGCCGTCGGCGGTCGAGCAGTGCATCCTCAAGAACGCCGACAACATCACCGGCAAGCGCCCCGACCCCGCCTATAACTTCGGCCGGGTGAACGTCCTCAAGTCCGCTACGGCTTCGGGGTGTAGCTAGCCTTTCGAGGGGCGGCAGCGCTGGAACGTGGCCCAGAGGACCTAGCGGCGCGTACCCGTTACATCTGTGGCTTGAACGACCGCACGAACAACCAGACGCCGAGGCAGAGGCCCGCCAGCATCAGCAGCGTATAGATGCCCAGGCGGGCCCATTGCTGTCGCACGCGCAGGACGGACAACAGGCCCCGGCCGAGCAGCAGCGGGATGCCGAAGACGGCCAGCAGAAAGAGACCCCAAAATCCCACCGGCGACGCGCTCACGACGCCCCAGGCCACCACGGCCACCGCGATCCCGCCCACGACCCAAGACAACCGTATTCGATTCACGAGGTGAGGTTACCGCATTACCCTTCGGGCTGCAATTTCCGCGACCCTCCTCGCCTCTCCGCCTCGACAACACATGCGACGTTTTTTCGGGGGCGCCACGCTCGCCAGCGTGGCCACCCTGTTCGTCATCGGCCCACAGGCAGTAGCGGGACAGACCATCCCCCTCAAACCCGGCGTAATGCTGACTTACGCCACCCAGCCGATCGATTCCACGTCGCGCTACGATTTCGAGCGCGACATCTCAGTCCTGAGCCTTACGCCCGACGAGCTGCACCTGAGCGACGACGCGACCAATGTGCTCAAGCCGTCGAACAAGATGGGCAAGATCCACGTCGATCGCACCGTCTCGCACCGTGAGGCGACGCTGGCCCGCGAGATCTGGTTGGGGAACCAGAGCCCGGACGTCGATCAGCATCGCGGGTCGTCGTGGATGGCCGCGTCGAGCGCCGTCATGAAGCAGCTCCGTGCCAACGGCGAAGCCGAGGTCACGATCGGCATGACCGGGATCGAGGGCGCGGCGACACTGCACCGCGTCGACCCCAAGCCGGAGCCGATCACCGTACTGGTCAACGACCACCCGCAGGTGCTCTCGACGATGCACACGCACATTGAGATCGCGCCGTCGGCCATCCTGCAGCTCGGGACGGGGATGGTGGTGCGATTCGATATCTGGTTCGTCGACGACACTTCGACGGCGTGGGTCGCACGCATCACCGGCACACGGACGTTCCACGACACGACGCGCGCCGGGGACCGCCTCGGCACGCAGGAGCTGGTCCGGGTGCAATGGTCGGATAGCGCCACGACGGCCACGATGGCTCAGGCGCTGACCAAGACCTGCCGTGTGCCGATCTACGGCATTCATTTCGCCACGGCCAGCGCGGAGCTGACGCCGTCGTCGGCGCCGACGCTCAAGACGATCGCCGATCTGTTGGCCAAGCAGCCGACCTGGCAGGTGACGATCGAGGGCCACACCGACAGTCTCGGCGGCGCGGCCTACAACAAGGATCTCTCCGAGCGCCGCTCGGCGGCGGTCAAGACCGCTCTCGTGACGACCTACGGGGTGGCGGCGGGCCGCCTCGCGACTGCCGGATACGGCCTCTCCCATCCGATCGAGACCAACACCACGTTGGCCGGCCGCGCCCGGAATCGTCGCGTCGAGCTGGCGCGCAAGTGTTGACCACTCTTCATCCAACTCCCATGGCTCGATACTCGCTGCTCGCGATCGTCTTCGTCGTTGGCTGCCGGTCCCATAGCGACGCCGCGGCCTCCGCCGACACCACGGGCACCGTGGCGACGACCGCCACTCCGGCGATTCCCCCGGACGACATCTGGCACAAGGATCCGTGCCGCTACGTCAGCCAGGCGGAAGCGGAGACGTACCTCGGGCCGCTGCTCCACACGCCGTACCGTGCCGCAACGGATCACATCAGCGCGGACAGCAACGGCCACGTCTGCCTCTACCGGGCGAAAGACGGCCACAGCCTCGAGGTGAGCGCCGACTGGATGGATGGCAAGACCACGATGAAGCAGTACACGCAGGGATTCCTGTCCAAGTTCTTCGTCGACGACAAGGGAAAGACCGACACGTTGAGCGACGCCTGGGATCAAGCAGCGATCCGCGACGGCACCCTGTTCGCGCTCAAGGGCGATACGCTGCTCCATATCGACTACGCCGCATCGACGGCCGGCCTCATGGGCGCCGCCAAGCTCGCCGAGGATGCGATCGGACGCCTGGGCAAGCCGCTGGCGTACAACGGCGTTGCCGACGTGCGCGGCGTGCCGGGGCCGCTCGTTGCGCCGCGCGATCCGTGCAGCGTGCTGACCCGCGCCCAGGTCGAAAAGGTCATGGGACCGCTCACCGCCGATCCACACTCGGATGCCGGAAGCTGCACGTTCCCGTCGACGAGCGGCGACCTCGTGCTGCAGGTGGCCTGGATCAACGGATTCCGAGCGCTGTTCAGTGCGCGCGCCGCGGCCACCAATGCGGCGGCGATGAACAACCAGCAGTTCGGCCTCAACATGGACAAGGCGTTCGCCGCCATGAACCAGTCCAAGCAACTGCGCAAGATCGTCGGGAAGGATGCGACGCTGCCCACGGGACGCGACACGACGATCGCCGGCCCGTGGGCCGACTCGCGCTTGGGCGGCGTGGAGCAGACCACGGAGGTCGTGAAGAAGGACGTCTATATGGAGTTGCCGTTGATTCGGAAACCCGGTGCGGCCGTCTCGCTACTCACGGCCGCCATGAACACCATCCAGTAGCCCCAGGAGACAGACGATGATGCACCACTTGCGCCTGGCGGCGTTCGCCGCGCCAGCCCTCCTTGCACTGGCCATACCTCCTTCGTCCGCCCGCCGGCTGCAGAGCGGGGGTCTGACGATGACGGTCACGGTGACGTCGACATCGACCGACGACCCCAAGCCGTCGGTCTTCATGTCGAGCAAGATGCAGATGAGCAGCAGCGGGCTGGCGCGATCCGATGTCCTGCCCACCGGCGCTGCAAAGCCGCCCGTGGACCCGACCAGTGACAAGCCGCCGCTCATGGTTCCCGGCACGTATTCGCTGGGCAAGAAAGGCAACGACACCACGTACCTCATCGATCCCAGCCGGAAGAAGTACTGGGTGATCCTCCGACCCAAAGGGCTCACGCACGGGATGACGTACACGTCGTTCGACGTCTCCGCGCAGCGCGTACAGCCGGACAGCACCATCGAAGGGATACCGGTGCAGCATTGGCGCGTCACGGACAACTCGACGTCCAAGTACGTCAACGCCAAGAGCACGTACGACGTGTACAGCGCGCCGGCGTTCGACGTCGGGCTGGCCAAGCAGTTCAACCCGGGCGCGATGGCCGTGACGGGCGAGCCGGCCTATGACGCCAAGCGCAACGCGGCCTGGGCGCAAGCGTTTCAAGGGTTGCCGCTGCTCATGCGGACCCAGACGCAAATGCTCGTCTACCAGGGGAAGCCGCAGTCGTTCTCGATGGTCATGCGCGCCACCAACATCAAGCGCGGCGACCCGCCGGCCAGCGTGTTCGCCTTTCCGAGCGGGTACACGTTGGTCCACACGACGACCCCGTGAACAGAAACGCGATGCGCGCGCGTTGCCTGTTACTGGCCCTCTCGCTGCCGCTGGCCTCGTGTAAGAAATCCCCCGCGTCCACCGCGGCAGCTGGCGCGTCGACCGCTCCAGCCGCCTCGACGACCGCACCGGCGAGCCGGGGCCCGCTCAAGAACATCGCTTCGGTCTACGACGTGACGTACACGCCGGAGACGGTGGTCCTGAGCGCCGACATCGCGCAGCACCACCTCAAGACCGCCAGCGCGGATGGGGCGACATTCACGTTCGACGCCGCGTCGAGCGACGTCCGCGCCCTCAAGCCGGGCTCCGTCATGCTCTTGACCGGAGTCGCGCTGCGCCGCGTCACGCAAGTCCAGCCGCTCGGCGATTCCATCGTCGTCGCGACGGGGGACGCTGAAATAACCGACGCCATCAAAGACGGAACGATTCAGGCCCAAGCCAGCGTTGACTTCGGTTCGGTGGTCATGGGCCCCGGTCCGGCGCATACCGGCCGCGATCCGCTCGACATCTTTTCGCTCGTGACGCCCGCGTACGCGGATACGACGACGACGACCGTTGGCGGTCCCGGCAGCTTCTCGGTCAAGATTGATCCGTTCCAGTACAGCGTCAAGTTCACCGCCGCGGCCGACCGGCTCAACATCGACATGGCGATTCAGAACACCGTCGACAACATGAGCGTCACGTCGAGCGGCTATCTCAAGAACTACCAGGCCGTGGTGAATATCCTGATCAAGGATAAAACGATCACGAAGCTCGACTTCCAGAACTCGGGGCTCGATGGCGAGATGGTGGTGAATTGGACGGCGGCGACCGTCGTGGCGGGCCCGCTGACCAAGATCGCCTCGTGGTCGGATCTCCTCAAAAAGTACCAGCCGCTGCGGCAAGCAGCGTTCACGTTTCCGTTTCTCATCGGCCCGATTCCGTTCTCGATCAAGTTCTCGACCGGCATCACGTTCACGCCGGCGTTCACGTCCAAGAACTCGATCTGCAAAGGGTCGATGACGGTGCATTACAGCGGGAGCGGCGGGTTCACCGTCAACAACGGGAACGTGCAGTCGAGCGGCCAGATCACGCAGCCCACGCAAGCCAACCCCAAAACGCAGATCTTGAGCCTGGGCCCGATCGGCTTCACCGTGGCGGTCGAGTTCCCCCGCGCGGAGCTCGGCATGGGCACCAATCTGTTCACATTTTCGCCGACGGCCTACGTCAACGCCATCAGCTCGTTCGGGCTCGTCTACGGCGGGCCGGCCGCCATGCTACCGTGCGAGACGCACATCCTCGACGTGACGGTCAACACCGGCATCTCGGCGGCGTCGACGATGGCCAGTTTCTTCGGCACCGCCTCGAAGCTGACCTTCGCCAAGCAGCTCTACGACCGCAACTACAAAGGTCCCGCAGCCCCCGGGGGCATGATGTGCCCGACGTAGCGTTGCCGCGTCGCGGCGGACGTCCGGATTCATCCGTCGAATCGCGCGGCACAAGGAGGTACTTTGGTTGCGCCGATGATGCGCCAAATATTGCTGCTGCTCATCGCCGCCACAGGCGAAGCCGCCGCGCAGATTCCTTCGTGGAGCGTTGACACATTCCACGCGCCGCCCGACCCGCATTGGGCGCTGATTACCGCGCGCGACGCGGACGCGGCGTACGCGCTGCTGCGCGACAACCATCCTGGCGCCGCGGCTGAGTTGCACGACCTCGATTTTCAGCGTCGCTTGGCGCAGGGACACCGCGTGGCGCTCGAGCGCGCGCGGACCGTCACGTCGTACCAAGGCTACATGGCCGTCCTCGCCGGCTTCGCGACCGCGATGGGCGACAAACACATCTGGAGTCGCCCGACGTTCGTGGTCAACCTCCCGCGCTGGCCGCGGTTCATCATGAGCAAGCGCGGCGACACCTGGATCGTGACCGACGCGGACCCGCCGGAGACCCCGCTGATCGGCGCGGTGTTGATCAGCTGCGACGGTCGGAGTGCGGAAGATCTGGCCCGAACGAATCTGGGCGGCTTTCGCGCGAATTGGGAGATAGGGGCGCAGCAAGCCCAATTCGCCCCATGGCTCCTGGTGGACGAAGGCAATCCCTTCATCGCGCGTCCGAAGGCGTGTCTGGTCGACACGAACGGCCAGCGCCAAACGGTCACGCTCGATTGGGTGCGAGTGAAGCGCGAGACGCTCGTACCTCACCTCACGAAAGCCGGGGGCGCCGGGAACGCGGGCTACGGCATCCGCCAGGTCGGAAGCGGCTACTGGATCGCTGTACAGCGCTTGATTGGCGATCAAACCATGGACGTCGTGAAAGCGGTCGAGGCACAGAAAGCCGTTCTCCGAGCGGCTCCGTTCGTCGTGCTCGATGTGCGGGGCAACGGCGGCGGGTCTTCAATTCTTGGACGCGAGATGGCGGCGTCACTGTTCGGCGCACCATACGTCGAGGCGCGCCTCGGCACCGCAACATCGAGCGCATGCGGTGGTCCCGATGGTGCCTGGCGCGTCAGTCCGAACAACATCAACCACGTCGAGTACCTGCTCGGATCGGAGTTCGTGCGGCAGAGCGGTCCGGAAGTCCGACAGGTGATCGAGACGACACTGCACGACTTGCGCGATGCCCGGGCGCACGGACGGGCGTTTTCCAGTGCCACGCACTGTCGAGAGGCGCCGCCCAAGCCGGCAGGGGCCGCGGCGCCGGCATCCGAGATGCAAGGCCGTTTGCTGCTGCTCACCGACAACCGGTGCTTCAGCGCGTGTCTCTCTTTGACGGACGATTTCCGCCAGCTCGGCGCATTTCAGATCGGCCAGACAACCGATGCCGCCACGCGCTATGTGGACGTGCGCGAGCAGTATCTGCCGTCGGGCTATTCAATATTCTCCACCTTGCAGTCGGTCGATCCCAGCGCGCCGCCACAAGTTGGGCCGTTCAAGCCGTCACTGGCCTACAGTGGCGACATCGATGATACGGCCGCTCTGCAGAAGTGGGTCGTTGATAGTGCCGTTCCGGCGGCGAGTCGATAGACGCCATCGAAACTCCGCTGGCCCGTGGCGCGTAGGGCGAATGTGATCTTTCGCTATCGATTCTGGCTGTTCACCGCCACGTTCCTGATTGGGTTCGGGTTGTCCACCGTGGACCACACGAACGCCACGGTCGCCCTCGTGCAGCGTTTCAGCGACAACCCGCTCGCCCTCCGCGCGGCATTCGCGTTCGCCGCGCTGCTCATCGTCCTGGCCGCGCTCATTCGCACGTGGGCCGCGGCGTACTTGCAATCGAGCGTAGTGCACGATGATCGATTGCACACCGACGCGCTCGTCGCCAGCGGTCCGTACCGCTCTGTCCGCAACCCACTCTACATCGGTGTCCTGCTGTTCGGTGTCGGATTGGCGATGCTCGCGAGCCGGATCGGAGCGATCGTGATTATCGGTGGGGTTTTCGCGATCACGCTGGCGCTGATCGCCGACGAGGAGCGCCACCTTACGGCGGCCCAAGGCGAGTCCTACGCCGCCTACAAGCGGGCTGTGCCGCGCCTCGTGCCGTCACTGACACCGCGTCTCCCAGCCGCGAACTTGGCGCCGCGTTGGGGCCAGGCCTTCGCCGGCGAGGGGATGTTCTGGGGCTTTGCCCTCGGAATGATCCTGTTTGCGGTCACACTGCAACCAGTCTGGATCATCGCGCTGTCGATCGGCGCGCCAGTGGCCCACCTGCTAGTCATGCAAGCACTGAAAGCCCGCGCTTAGCCCGCGGACGCAATGTGATAGTCTTTCGGCGGCTCGGCGTCCAAGAGGTACCGCACGAAATA
The DNA here is from genome assembly GCA_035570055.1 of Gemmatimonadaceae bacterium. Classification (GTDB taxonomy): domain Bacteria; phylum Gemmatimonadota; class Gemmatimonadetes; order Gemmatimonadales; family Gemmatimonadaceae; genus DASRDS01. The sequence goes on along the minus strand of DATMLM010000059.1, from coordinate 6,779 downwards.
GTCCCACCGCCGCCGCATCATGTACAATGAGGCTGCGCCGTACCCGTGATGGACATTCGGGATGATCAGCTCATCGAACTCTTTGTTCGCCTCGATGAGCGCCTTCGCGACGAGCATGGTGTTGTAGGGCGGAACGTTGTCGTCCATTGAGCCGTGCGCCAACAGCAGGTGCCCGGTGAGATTCTTGGCGACCGATTGGTTGGCCTCGGCGGCATAGTTGTCGCCCGACAACAGCCCCTGATAGCGCTCGCCCCAATCATCTTCATATTCGCGCTGGTCGTGATTGCCGGACTCCGCGATGCCGACTTTAAAGAAGTCCGGATACCGGAACATGGCATCGGCCGCGGCGAACCCGCCGCCCGAATGCCCAAAGATTGCCGCCCGCGTCGTGTCGATCCACGCATACCGCGTCGCCAACTCTCGCATTGCCGCGACTTGGTCGGGCAGGGTATTGTCCCGTCCCATCGCGCCATAGTACGCATCGTGGAAGGACTTCGACCGCCACGGCGTCCCCAGGCCGTCGACCTCCACGACCACGAACCCGAGGTCGGCCAACGCCTGACAGTCCCGGCGCGCGGCGGCGAAACTGCGACTCCCAACGCTACCGGTCTGAGGACCGGGATACACGCTGTTGATGATTGGATAGTGCTGCGTGGAGTCGAAATTGGTCGGCCGAAACAGGAGCCCATAAAGCTTGGTCTTGCCGTCGTGGGCCGTCGTCACGATCGGGACCGGCGGCTTCCAACCGGCGGCCACCAATCGCGTGATGTCGGCGCGGGTGAGCGGCATGACGACCTTGCCATTCGCGTCGCGTAGCACGACGGTCGGCGGCGTGACGGGCGTCGAGTAGCTGTCGATGAAGTACCGGCCGTCAGGGGCAACCTGGATGGCGTGGTCACCGCTCTCGGGGGTCAACGCGGTCCACTGACGACCGTCGACACGGACGCGATAGTAGTGTCGGAAATACGGATCCTCACTCGCCTCGCGCCCGCGGGCTTCGACGAGCAACGAGTGGGCCCGCTCATCGACGTGGTCGATGTCCGTCACCGGGCCGGCGCCGGTCGTAATGGGATGGAGCAGCGCGCCGCTCTGGAGGTCGTACGCGTATAGCGCTGCCCAGTCACTCCGCTCGGACGACCAGATGATCTGGTGGTCGGCCCACAGAATACGCCAACCGGCGACCGACTCGAACTGCGTCGGCGAATGCTCATCGAAGATCGTGCGCACCGCACCGGAGGTCGCATCGGCGAGGTGCACCGTCGCCGACTGGTGATCGCGCGAGGTGCTCACGTAGGCGAGCTGCGACCCATCTGGGCTCCAGATGAGGTCCTTCATGCTGATATCGTCGCCCAACATCGCCCGATGGAAATCCGGAGGCGTCGCCAGGCGAACGACCTTCGCCGCATCGACGTCGATGATCACGCGCGAGACCATCGAGACGGCGCTGTCGCCGGGAAGCGGATACTTCCACGCCTCGAGCCTCGGATGACCGACGCGCGTCTCGACGAGGTACATGTCGCCCACCGGCCGGTCATCTTGTTGCTGCGTGGCGATCTTTTTCGAGTCCGGCGACCAGAGCAGCACCGGACGGTTACTGTGCACCCATCCGGCGTTATCGGTGGCATAGCCGAAGTTCTCGATGCCATCGGTCGTGAGCTGTGTCTCGTGTCCGCTCGCGACGTCGCGCACCCACAGATTCCAGTTCCGGATGAATGCCGCGCGCTTACCATCAGGTGACACAACCTCCGGTGCCGCCGGCGTCTGTCTGGCGGTATCGGCCTGACAGGCGTGGCCGCTCACATCACAGCGCCACCGATGCTCTTTGATCTCGAGCGTGACTTGCGCGCCATCGCTCGACAGCTCCGCCTTGAGAGCGGGCAGGTGGTTCCCATCAAATGTGCCAGCCCCTGCGCGTGCCAGCGACTGCGCGACGGCGTCCGCGTTGAACAAAGCCTGCTGCGTGCGATGGGCCGGGTCGACCAGCAACCACTCGCTCCCAGCCAGCGTCGTCGTCCGGTAATAAAACCGGTCATCCGGCAGCCATGTCGCCGTGACTTTACCGCCCACGACCAAGCTGTCGAGATTGAACCCGAGCATCTTGACCGCACGGTCGTAGTCCCCGGTCGTCAGCTCCCGGCGAGGCGGGTTGGACAGGGGCGGGACGGCGAGCAGCGCGGCGAACGCGAATGCAGGAACAGAGAGGCGAGTGGCACGCATGGGAACGAACTTAACAGAAACACTCTCGAGGGACTTACCATGAACGCATTTGGCGACGCTATCCTGGGGCTCTCAGTGTTCCTCGCGGCCGGCTTCTGGGTGATGTCGGCACTCGTTGCGCGGTCTTTCGCCGCGGATCGTGGCCGTGCCAGTGCCGGCTTCTTTCTGGGGCTCCTGTACGGACCACTCGGTGTGATCATGGCGCTGCTACTACCGTCAGCGGCCGGCCGTTGCCCTTTCTGCTACGAGCCCGTTCATAGCAAGGCCACTATCTGTCCGCACTGCCGGAGTACGTTGTCGCCGCCGAGCCTTCAGAAATCACTTTAACTCAAGCGCTCAACTCTATACCCGGGAGCGGATGCGTGGACCGCGTCGTTCGGGAAGGGCGATTACTTCGCGGACGGTGAGCCGTGTGACGGTGAGCTCGTCAATGTCGAGTGACGCGAGCTTCAAGTGCCCCAGCACGGCGCGTCCAATCGCGGCTCGCCCGATCGCGAGGCGGCCAATCGCCAGTGCGCCAATCGCGAACGCACCGACCGCGACGGCGCCGACCGCGGTTGCCCCTATAGCTATCGAATGCGATCGACGACGCTGATGGAACATGACCCGCCTGCTAGTGAAGTCACCAGATAAGATATCTTCTTCCATGTGACCGACGCGATCACGGGCTATCCGATAGCCTGCGCCATGCATGGGGTCGGAATCCGATTGTAATTTTGCGATCGTGACCCGAAGCGATCTGATCGAGCTCGCGGCGCGCATCGCACATGACGGGTGGGTCTCGACCGACCCAATGGTCGAGTCAGCGGTCCTCGACGCGGTCATCGCCCAGCTGCCAGCATCGCTCGACGGCGCGGGTGCCCGCAATATTCTTACCGAAAGCGATGCCTTACGTACGCTGGCTCGCGCGCCGGCAGTGCGAGCGCTCGCGGAGTGCGTGCTCGGTCCCGAGTGTTTCGTGGTTCGCGGAATTCTGTTCGATAAGACACCGGAGACCAACTGGAAGGTCATCTGGCACCAGGACCTCAGCATCGCTGTGCGCGAGCGCTGCGATGCGCCAGGATTCGGGCCATGGAGCGAGAAGGCTGGGGTCACTCACGTGCAGCCTCCTGCCAACCTGCTCGCCCGCATGCTCGCCGTGCGCGTGCATCTCGATGCGTGCACGGCCGACAATGGACCGGTGCGAGTGCTCCCCGGCTCGCATCGCGACGGCCGATTGTCGAGCGACGCCATCGAGCACTGGAAAGCGACGACAGCGCCCGTGACCTGCATGGTCCCACGTGGCGGACTTCTGGCGCTTCGGCCGTTGCTGCTTCATGCTTCGTCGCCCGCCCAACACCCGCTGCACCGCCGGGTCGTGCATTTCGAGTTCGCGGCCGAGCCCTTGCCGTACGGCTTAGCGTGGCACGGTCAGTGGTGAGCGGGCGCTAACTCACCGTCAGATGGGGCGTGACGCAGCTCGTCGCGAGCAGAAAGATTCGCCGAACTCGCCCTTCGACAGCATCGTCACTGAGCCCGGGCTCTCGCATACGCACACCGGCTCTCACCAGCTCCCACGCGGTTTGCCGGAGCTGACGCGCAACGGCGAGCTTTTGCTCGGGGGACAGCGGTTGTTGTTGGGCGCTCGAGGCGCTACGTGACTGTGGAGCGTTCGGTGCCGCCGTGGGGCAACCCTTTATCTGACAAACAATACCCGAGACGAGACTCGAACTCGTAAGACCCGAAGGTCGGGGGATTTTGAGTCCCCTGCGTCTACCAATTCCGCCACCCGGGCGCGATTGCAACGCAACGCCTTAGCCAACCGCGAGGGAGCAATATACCCTGTTTCGCACCCTCCGCGCCCACACCGCCGTCAGGGCGCGATGAAGGCCGTCGAGAGCGCTGTCTGATACGCGTGCCAACCACTCGTGTACGCGGCGGGAATCGGTCTGTCGCGCTCGCCAGGCGCAATAACTCGGGGCTCAGCCAGGCGATCCGCCTCTAACAGCATCTCGTGCTGAAGGCGCAAGTCAACTCGAGATGCCGTTGTGGTTCGGCCACCCACGGCGATCAGCTCGGCCCCGTGGGCGCCCATGGCCGATCTCGTGACGTTCACCCAGCACCCGCAATCCTTGATGATCGAGGTGAGCCCGCCGGTGATGATGTGGCAGGGTTGATTCCCGCTTTCCGATTGACTCATTGGAGGTCATCGCAATGCCTATTCTCACCCGCGCGGCCATTGGGGTCGCGCTCCTCACCACACCCCTGGCCGGGCTCCATCGCTCGACCACTCGACCCAACCCCCTCGAATTCACGGCCCGGCGCGACGGCAGTGACGCCGGCGGCGTCGATGGCATGTGGCGGGGCACCGTTCATCGCCCGGGCGCCGGCAGCGTCATGCTGCGCGTCGAGCATAGAGCGCAGCCGGCGGTCAATGGGCCGGCGAAGGCCGCACCGCTTCACGCGTTGGTGTTCGTGTCGCACGACGACATGGCGCGCTCATTCGCCGCCGAGGTCACCGGCTCCGTCGACAATGACGGCGCCACGCGTCTGACGGGCACCGTCAATGTCGGCGCCGCCGCCGGCAGCACGGTCGACCTCGTGCTGCGGCTCTCCGCCGACCGGCATCTGGTTGAGGGTACGATCAGCTTTCCATCCGGCACGGCGGACGGCGGCGAGACTCTGCCCCTATCGGTGATGCAGTATCCGCCGCAGGAATTTCCCTGATCAGCTAGGTACTCGCCCGAAAGCCGGAACATCGGTTCAGGTCTCGAAGTGCTCCTGGGTGTCGCCCTGGGGTCATAGACCTGCGCGGACCACTCGCTCAGATTGATGCCGTGGCGCAGTAGGCTACCCATCGTTGAGGAGTCGTCCGTGAAAGCATCGATGCTCGTCGCGTGCTCGGCGCTCGCCCTGATCTCCGGAACCACATCGGCGCAGATCGACCAAGCCCGCATCTCGCACGCGGTCGATTCGATCGCCGCCGCGGCGCTCGGCGGCGGCAAGGCCGCGGGTATGTCGATCGCGGTCGTCCGCGCGCGGGACACGATCGTGCTTCGCGCATACGGGAAAGCAGACCTGGAGCTCGATGTCCCGACGCCGGACCGGGCGGTCTACGAGATCGGCTCGGTGACCAAGCAGTTCACGGCCGCCGCGATCCTTCAACTCGCGGCACAGGGGAAGCTGTCGCTCGACGATGAGATCACGAAGTACTTCCCGGCGTATCCCGTACACGGCCACCATATCACCGTCCGCCGCCTGCTCGACCACACATCGGGCATCCCTGGCTACACCGAAATCCCCGCCTTCTGGCCGATCTCAGCGCGGTCTCTGCCGCGAGACTCGCTCGTGGCGATATTCGGCGCCAAGCCGCTCGACTTCGCGCCGGGCACGGCGATGTCCTACAGCAACTCGGCGTTCTTTCTGCTCGGGCTCCTGATCGAGAAAGTGAGCGGACAGCCGTACGAGCGGTACGTCCAGCAGCACCTGTTCCAGCCCGCCGGCATGACGGACTCGCGCTACTGCAGCACATCGGCCGTCGTTCCGCGTCGAGCGCACGGGTACGACATGAAGGACGACACGCTGCGCCTGGCGATGTACCTCGACATGACCTGGCCGTACTCCGCCGGCTCGCTCTGCTCCACGGCCGGCGACCTGGCCGCCTGGAACCGCGCATTGCACACGGGGACGATCCTGTCACCAGGGTCGTACCACGAGATGATCACGCCCGGCACGCTGACCGATGGCACGCGCTTGCGCTACGCGAAAGGGCTGGCCATCGACTCACTGGACGGCCACCGCCGAATCAGCCACGGCGGCGGCATCCCCGGATTCGTCACGACGCTCCAATACTTTCCCGACGACAGCCTCACGGTCGTCGTGCTCATCAACTCCGCGGGACCCGCTAGCCCCGACCACATCGCCCGCGCGATCGTCGACTTGATGCTCGGCGCCAATCCGCCGGCGACCACAGCGTTCCACGGCTCGCTAGGGGACTACGCGGGGACGTACTCCGGAATGGCCCGCGGCGGCACCGAGACTTTTACCGTCGCCGTGGACAGCGGCAGCCACGCACTCGTGCTCCACCCGAAGAATGGAAAGGCCGACACCCTGGCATTCTACGGCGGCGAGACGTTCGGCCACGACGAGACGCGGCTGCACTTCGTGCGTACGGCCGGACGCGTCAACGCTCTGCGCGTCGATGCGGTGTACGGGTACAACTTTTACAAGCGCGCGCCGGTCGTCGCTAGTCGGTCCGGATCGCCGTAACCGGATCGACGAGCGTCGCTCTGGTGGCGGGAACGAGCGACGCCACGAGCCCCGCGATCGCCAGCGCCGCCGTCGCACCCACCCACGTGATCGGGTCGGCGCGGCTCACGCCATAGAGCAGGCTCTCGAGCGCTCGCGTCACCAGCGCACCGCCGACCACGCCGAGCACGAGCCCCAGTCCGACCATGCGCATGCCTTGCTCGGCCACCAGTCGCAGCGTGCGCCCGCTCGTGCTCCCGAGCGCGCTCCGAATGCCCATCTCCCGCGTGCGTTGCGCGACGGTGTAGCTCATAACCCCATACAGTCCCGCGACG
>DATMLM010000058.1:0-74413 GCA_035570055.1 Gemmatimonadaceae bacterium | reverse complement strand
TTACTCGCCGGCGACAATGTCGGGCACCGGCGAATGGGCCGGGAATATCTCGAGCGTCCCTGGAGGAACCGGTCTCCGGTTCACGTATGGCCCATCACTCGCGGGCGGCAACAGCCCGGTGCGCATCGGCACGTCGATTCCGAACCACGGCTCGGGCGACTTGTACGTGCGCTGGAACTTCCGTCTGTCGCCGAACTGGACGCTGAGCGAGGCGTCGGGGCTCAAGCTGATGGAGCCACGGACCGTCAACTCCACCGAGAACCACGTCATCGCGGTCAATTCCGACGGTCAGTCAACCAACGGCTCGAACATGTGGCTCGGCGTGCTCCTCCAGTTCGCGACGGGAAGCGGCACGCAAGGCATCAACGTGCCGGGCAACTCGGAGGGACAGGCGCCGGTGCCGTCGCAGGCCTTCTCGTCAGCCGTGGCCAACGTCGGCGGCGCGGCACGTGGAACGTGGCACATGATGGAAGCATACTTCCAGCACGAATCGTCGGCTGGCGCCAACAACGGACAGCTCACGTTGTGGGTCGATGGCACGCAAGTCTTCCAATCGAGCAGCCTGCACTTCTTCGAGAGCGGCGAGTCGATGGGGTGGAATTTCCTGATGTTTGACCCGACGTACGGTGGAGACAAGGCGACGGATCACCCGCCGACGACCATCTATTGGGACATCGACCAGCTCTACCTCAGCACGAAGTAACGCGTTCCCTCCTCACGACGCTCGGGGGCGCGGTCCGCGACCCCGGGCGGGCGTGGGGAGTCGGCTGGCAGTATCTCAAAGGTTGGTGGTACAAGTGGAGCTACCGCGCACGGGGGATACGCTTTTCCGCCGGGCGCGGGTTCCGCGTCTCCGGCCGGCTCATCGTCCGCGGACCGGGCCAGGTGCGATTCGGCGACCGCGTGCGCGTGGGAATGACCGTGACGCCATGGACGCACGATCCCGACGCCATCATCGAGGTCGGCGATGGCACGTTCCTCAACGGTACCCGCTTCGGCTGCCGGCAATCGATCCGGATCGGACGCCGGAGCATCGTGGCCGAAGCGTCGATCATGGATACGGACTTTCACAGTACCCGCGCCGATCGGCACAACCCGGACGCTCCGGTCCGTGTGGCGCCGGTTCTGCTTGGCGAGAACGTCTGGGTCGCGGCGAACGTCGGCATTCTGGCCGGAACGACGATCGGCGACAATTCCGTGGTCGGATACGGTGCGGTCGTGCGGGGCGCGTTCCCGGCTGACGTCATCATTGCCGGCAACCCGGCCAAAGTCGAGAAGCCGATCCCGTCCAGCGGCGCATGAAGCGATCGCTGCTCGTGCTGTCGCATCGCGTGCCGTATCCGCCGCACAACGGCGCCGCCCTCAGGACCTACAACATGTTGCGGATCCTGGCGCGCGATTACGACATCACTGGCCTTTGCTTCGACCGCGCCGACCGTGCGACCGCGCATCTGTCGCTCAGCCAACGCCTGGCGGGTCTCTCGTCGTTTGGCCACTTCGAAGCCTTCCCGATCCCGCAGGAGCTCGAGCGGTCTCGCCTCGTGTGGGACCATGTCCGGAGTGTCGCGACCCGCCGGCCCTATACCTGGTACGTGCACGAGTCCGCGCCATTGCTCGGGCGTCTGAAGACTGTGCTGGCGGAGCGGCGCTTCGACGTCGTGCACGTCGACAGCCTCGACCTCGTTCGCCTGCTGCCGCTCGTGCAACGTTTGCCGATCATCTGCACGCACCACAACGTCGAATCCGCGCTCTTGCGTCGTCGTGCGGGAACCGAGCGCGCACCAGCGGCCGCCTATCTTCGTCACCAGGCGAATGCGATCGAGCGGACCGAGCGCGAGTGGCTTCCGCGCGTCGCGCTCAACATCGCGGTCTCGCCCGAGGACGCGGCACAGCTGCGCGCGCTCGCCCCGTCGGCGCGTGTCGCGGTCGTTCCCAATGGCGTGGACGTCGACTATTTCGCGCCATGCGCGGACGGTGCCGAGACGGGATGCGTGTTCGTCGGCGGCACCAGTTGGTATCCCAACCGCGACGCGTTGCATTGGTTCGCCGGCGATGTGATGCCTCGCTTGCGTGCGCGGGGCATCACGCCGGAGGTCGTGTGGGTCGGCCGCGCGACCGAGGCCGAGCGCCGCGAGTTCGGCGCGATCGCGGGACTCCGTCTGACCGGCTACGTCGATGATATCCGTCCCTATGTCGCGCGCGCGGCCTGCTACATCGTTCCCCTCCGCGTGGGCGGGGGAACACGGCTCAAGCTGCTCGACGCCTGGGCCATGGGCAAAGCCGTCGTCTCGACATCGATCGGCGCCGAAGGACTCGGCGCGCGTGACGGTGTCGACGTGCTGTTGGCCGACACCGCCGACGCGTTCGCCGACGCGGTCGCCGTGCTCCTGCGCGATGAGGCGTTGCGGCGGGGCATCTCGGACGAGGCGCGTCGCACGGCGGTGAGCCGATTCAGCTGGTCGACGATCGGCGAAACGGTGCGCCGGCTCTATCAGGACGTCGGCGAGGGCAGCAGCGGATAGTCAGCCGCGCGTCGCGGCGCCAGGAGCCGCAACGCGAGCTTCCAGCGACGAAGTCCCCGTCCCATCGAGAGGCGCGCCAACGGTCCGTCGGACGCCGCGCGGCCCAGGGGGTGATTGCCGAGCGTGAGCGAGACATCCATGCCGGCGTCGCGCGCGAGGTCGACGGTCCGCGCGCTGTACAGGCCGAACGGAATCGCCAGCACCGGCAGCGCGCGCGGGATGCGGGCGCGAATGGCCGCATAGGCATCGCGGATCTCTGCGGTTGCCGCCGCATCCTCCAACAACGGCAGCACCGGATGCGTGGCGGTATGGACGCCGACGTCGACCTGACCATCGGCGGCGAAGGCCGAGATCTCATCCCACGTCATGGGCCGGTGCGCCGTCCGCGATCCATGCTCGGCCTCCAATTCGGCCAACGGCTCCTCGAAGTGCGCCGGCCACCGGCCGCAAAACATCGCCAAAATCCACTGGCGGAGCGGACGAAGCGGTCCCGAGCCCAGCGGCTGCCCGGTCCGATACGCCGGATCCAGGCCGATTCGATCTTCGAACGCGCGCCATCGTGCTGACGCGACTCTGGGAAACACGTCGTCGACGCGGTCCCACCAGAACGGCCGACCGCTATCCGCCGCGGTGCTCGTCACGAAAATCGTGATCGGGACGCCGGCACGCCGCAATGGTTCACCGAGGCGACGCACCGCCTCGTAGGCATCGTCGAACGTGAAGGCAAACAACCCCCGCGTCGAGCGTCCGCCGCGATATCGCTCTACCAGCACACGCAACGGGACGATTTCGCCGAACGCACGCACGACATCGACAGCCGCCATGAGCTCGCTCGTTGGGACGTGCGTGGTACTCGCGGACGGTAGCTCAGGCGAAGTGAGGCTGTGATAGCAGAGAATAGCCGCCGGCATGTGGTCTCAAGCTACACGACTGTTGCGTTTACGCAACAACTGAAACTTAGACTATTGTCGTACAATCAGTTGCGTCGGGCAGCGTCCTTGCAAGAATCTTCATCGCATATGGACCAGCCGTTTCGTGCGGCCAGGGACCCGTTTCGGGTGGCGCTCTTCGCCCTCACGGTTCTCACCGTCAGCCGGATACATGAACAGTACAAGTGGATGTCCGTGATGCGTCCCGCGCTCATCGCGACGGCTGCCGCGGCGATCTATGCGTATCTGCGACCCGACATCGTCGCGCGCCGCCCGTTGCTCCATACGTGGGCTGCCAAGACGGTATTCGCCTTCGCGATCTGGGCGCTGCTCAGCATGTTCTTCGGGATCTCGTTCGGGAATTCGGCGATGTTCATCCTGAACGTGTACGTGAAGACGCTCGTGTTCACGTTCCTCATCATTGCCTCGATCCGCTCGACCCGCGACTTGGCGACGCTCACGTGGGCATACGTGATCGCGACGGCGCTGCTCTGCTATACGACGCTATTCGTCTTTCAGCTGCATCACTATGCCGCCGGATACGACCGGCTGGCCAACGCCGACACTTACGACGCGAACGACTTGGGGCTCGTGCTGGTCACGGGGTTGCCGATCACGTTACTCGCCTTCAGTACGTCGAAGCTCAAGGGCAAGCTCTTCTGCGCCGTCGTCCTGTGCGGCATTGGCGCGGGGATCGCCAAGACCGGCTCTCGTGGCGCGTTCGTCGGCATGCTGGCGGCGGGTGTCGGGCTACTCCTCTTTCTCGACCGCGTCCCGGTATTCCAACGCGTCGCGTTCATCATCGTGACCGTCCTCGGCCTCTCGCTGTTCGCGCCGCCGGGATACTGGCAGCAAATGCAGACCATCGGGAATCCGCAGGCCGACTACAACTGGAACACCGCCAACGGCCGCCGCCAGGTTGCCATCCGCGGCGTCGGCTACATGCTCGGCAATCCCATCTTCGGGGTGGGGATCCACAACTTCTCCAAGGCCGAGTGCACGATCTCGGAAAAGGCGCTCAACTACGAGGTCGGGACCGGCATTCGGTGCACGCCGCCGCACAACGCCTACATCGAGGCAGGGGCCGAGCTCGGTCTGCCGGGTGGCGCACTGTGGCTGTTCATCATCCCTGGTGGCGTCATTCACCTCATGCTCTTACGCATGCGGTTGCCGCGCTCGTGGCCGCGCGGCGATCCCGAGCAACGGTTCCTGTATTACGCGGTCGTGTATTTCGCGGTGACGCTGCTGGGATATGCGTTCGGGTCGTTCTTTCTCTCGTTCGCGTGGACCGACATCAGCTACTACCTGATGGCGATGATGGCCGGCATCTGGATCTGCGTCGAAGATCGGCTGGCGCGCGACCGGGGGATGATCGGCGCGCCTCAGGCCACGGCGGTCGCCGCGCCGCGCAGCGGCTGGCGCGCCGCGGCATCGGAGGCCGCCACGCGGCGCCGGGTCGCGGGCGGTCCCGGCTGACCACGACCACGCTGACGCGGTCGGTACTCGTCACCGACGGGGAACACCGCGCGGCCCTGGCGACCGTTCGCTCGCTCGGCCGCGCCGGCTTCGATGTCCACGTGGCCGCGTCGACGACGCGATCGCTCGCGGGCGTCTCGCGCGCCGCGGGCACCCGCCTCACGGTGCCGTCGGCGCTGGATGATCCGATACGCTTCACCGAGACCATTGCTGCCCACGTCGCCGCGCACCGCATCGCGGTGGTGATTCCCACCACCGAAGCCGCGGCGCTGGCGCTGCTCGGGGCACGGGAACGCCTCGCCCCGGCCATTATCCCCATGCCGGATCTGGCGGCGTTCCGCGCGATCTCGGACAAGGCGGCGCTCGTGGAGCGAGCCGCCGTCGCCGGTATCGCGGTTCCGCCGCAGTCCGAAGCGCCCGATCCCGATACCGCTCGGGCGTTGGCCGGCGACCTGATATACCCGATTGTCCTCAAGCCGTCGCGCTCAGTGGCCGAGCACAATGGCGTCCGCGTCAAACTCGGCGTTCGACACGCGGCCGATCGCTCGCAGCTCGAGGCGCATCTCGAGCAGCTCCCGCCGGCTGCCTATCCGCTGCTGCTCCAGCAGCGCATCGTCGGCCCGGGCATTGGCATTTTTCTGCTGCGCTGGGACGACGAGACCGTCGCCACGTTCACGCACCGCCGCATCCGCGAAAAGCCCCCGAGCGGTGGCGTCAGCGTATATGCCGAGAGCACGGCGCCAGACGCGGCGCTCGTCGGGCGTGCCGAGCAGTTGTTACGCGCCTGTGCATGGCGTGGTGTCGCAATGGTGGAGCTCAAGGTAGATGGCCGCACCGGCACACCATATCTTATGGAGGTCAACGGTCGCTTTTGGGGGTCGTTGCAGTTGGCGATCGATGCGGGCGTCGATTTTCCAGCACTCCTCGTCTCGCGTGCGCTGGGTCGCGATGTCCGCGGTCCCGATCGGTGGAAGGTCGGCGTACGCGGGCGGTGGTATTGGGGTGACGTCGATCATCTCATCACGCGGTTGCGGCGCTCGGCGGCGGCGCTCGCCCTACCGCCGGACGCGCCCAGTCGCACCACCGTCGTCTGGGACTTTATCGCGGCGTCTCTTGGAGGCGCGCGGGATCAGGTCTTTCAGTGGGCTGATCCTCTGCCATTCCTCTTCGAGAGCATGCGATGGCTGACGCGGTCGGCGTAGTCCACGTTCACAGTGCCTATTCGCACGACTCGCGCGACACGCTGGCGAGTTTGCGTGACTTCGCACTCGCGCGGAATCTCCGGTTCATTGGTCTCACGGACCACGCGGAAGATTTCGACGAGGACCGCTTTGCCGCCTACCGTGCCGAGTGTGCCTCGCTGTCCGACGCTACGGCCACACTGATCCCGGGCTTGGAATTCCGGTTCGAGGGCCATACGGGCCTCCACCTGCTCGCGCTCGGCCTCACACATTGGATCGCGCCGGCGAAGCCGGCCGATTTTATTGCCGACACACGAGGCGTGGCCGGCCTGACGATCGCCGCCCACCCGGTGCTGTTCAAATACCAGATGCCGGACGAGGTGCGCGCCGGGATCCATGCGATCGAGGTCTGGAACGCAAAGTACAACACGCGCTATCTGCCGGACCCGGCGGCCATTCGGCTGTTGCACGCCGTACGCCAGGTGCGTCCGGACGTCGTGGGCACCGTCGGGCTCGACCAGCATGATGCGACCAACGACCGTCGCAGCCGGGTCATCGTTGATGCCGCGGCATCCGACCCGCTGGCCGAGATCCGCCACGGCCGTTTTCAGAACCGCGGATGGGGGATGACGTTCGGGCCCGAGGTCGAGTGGCCGGCCTACGGTCTGCCGCTGCTCGAGGCCACACGGTTCGTGTTCGACCGTGTCGAGAAGGTGCAGGAGCGGCTCGCCAAGCGAATGGCGGCCCGCTAGTGCGCTCGATCGCCATGGGAGTTGCGCTCGCCGTCGTGGCCGCGCTGGCGATGGAGATCTCGTGCCGGCTCGATGACGCCCTCCGGTTCGGCACGCCGGTCCTCTCGCGGGTCGAATCCGAGAGCGAGTTGCTCGTGCGCGATGCCGACGGCGAGCACGGACGGCCGAACGCCCGCTACGGGAAATGGGTGATCAACAACGTCGGCATGCGTGGCCCGGACGTCGATCCCGTCAAAGCACCGGGAACCCTGCGCGTGGTCACCGCTGGCGCGTCGGAGACCTTCGGGTTGTACGAATCGCCCGGGCGGGAATTTCCGCGTCAACTCGAGGATACGCTGCGCGCGCGCCTCGGGCCGCGCGTTCAAGTGCTCAATGCCGCGATCTTCGGGATGACGCTGCCGACGCTCGAGCAAGACCTCCGTCTGCGCATCCGAGCGCTCCGACCCGATGTCGTCGTCCTGTACCCGACGCCCGTCCAGTATCTGAACGATGCGGTGCCAGCACCGGCCGCGCCGGACTCCGCCGCGTCGGGGCGATTGCCATTCCACGATGCGCTCTATCCGCGCGCGATGGAGCGTCTCCGACAACAGGCGAAAGCGCTGGTCCCCGAATGGCTCGCGACCTCGCTGCGCCGCGACGACATCGCGCGCGACGCGCGTGATCATCCGGCTGGCTGGCGGTTCACGGAGGTACCGGCCGACCGATTGGCGGCGTACGACGCCGATCTCCGCCGCACGATCGGGACGATCCACGCGATCGGCGCGGTGCCGGTGCTGGCGATCCACGCCAACGCGTTCGACGCGGGTGGGCCGCTAGATGAGCCGCGGCTCGTCAGCTGGGAAAATCAATATCATCGGGCGACCGGCGACGCGTTGATCGCCTTCGATGCCGCGGCCGCGCGGGCGACCGTCCGCGCGGCGCGCGACTCGAACGTCACCTTCGTCGACCTCCGGCAAGTGCACGCGACGCCGATGTTCGCGGATTACGCCCACTTCACGGATGCCGGCGCAGCGGCCGTCGCCGGCGCACTCGCCCGGGCGGTGCTGGCCCAATGACGTCCCGTTCCGTGTCGGTGGTCATCCCCACGTATAACCGTGCCGCCTTGCTGGGGCGCGCGGTCGAGTCGGCGCTGGCGCAGACCATGGCGCCGCTCGAGATCCTCATCGTCGACGACGGCTCGACGGATGAGACGAGAGCGGTCTGCGCCCAGTGGAGCGCGCCGGTGCGCTACATCGCGACGCCGAACGGTGGCGTGGCGAAAGCGCGTAACGTCGGCATTGCCGAGGCCGGGGGTGAGTGGGTCGCACTCCTCGACTCCGATGACGAGTGGGAGCCGGACAAGCTCGCCGCGCAGTGTGCGGCTCTCGATGCCGCGCCCGAGGCGCGGTGGTGCATCACGGGGTCCACGCTCATCGACGGGAACGGCCAGCCACGGGCCGGGCGACAAGGCTTCGAGGCCGCGTTCCCCGTATTCTCCGAAGTCAAAGACAGCGCCGCCGAGTATTTCGGCCGGGCGTTGCGCCAGATCGGGCCCGACGCCTACACCGGCGATCTGTTCGAGACGCTCTTTCGCGGCAACGTGGTCCTGCCGTCCTCGGCGCTGATCCATCGCTCCGTCTTCGAGCGCTGTGGCACATTCGATCCCGAGTTCCGCTACGCCGAGGAGACGCAATTTTTTCACCGGGTCGCGGCCGAATTTCCGGTCGTGGTCCTCCTCGGCCGTCTCGTGCGCTACCGCGTGGCGCAATCGGGTTCGCTGACGTCGTCCGCCAATACTCAGAAGCTCATCACGAACGCGCTGCTCAGCCTCGATCACGCCTCGACCCTGCGACCACCCACGCCATCGTCTCGCCTCGCGCACGCCGCGGGCAAACACAGCCTGTCGCTGCGACTAGCCTACGCGCTCCTCTCGAACTACGACACCCACGGAGCGCGACTCGTCGCCAGGTCTGCTGGGGCGTGGGGCATTCTCGCGGCGTCCTACCTGCCCGCAAGCGTGCTCCGTGGCTTGCACCAACTCAAGCGGCGCATGAGAGCATGATCATCGCCGAGATGCTGGAGTCCGACGGCCCGGGCGGGGCCGAGCTGGTCGAGTTGCGGCTCGCGCTGGCGTTGCGCAATCGGGGACACACGATCGTGCCCGTCGGTCCATCCAAGGGATGCGGCTGGTTGGCCGGACAATTTCGGGAGGCGGGATTCGACCCGCAAACATTCACGCTGCGCCGCCCGCTCGACTGGCGGTGTCTCCAGGGCATGATCGATCTCTTGCGCCGTCATCGCGTCGACGTCGTCCATAGTCACGAGTTCACCATGGCGGTGTACGGCGCGGCCGCGGCGCGTTGGCTCGGCATCCCACACATCATCACGATGCACGGCAGCCAATACGTGACGTCGAAGTGGCGCCGCCAGGTCTTGCTGCGTTGGGCCTTTCGCTCCAGCGCGGCAACGGTCGCGGTGTCGGAGGACACGAAGCGACACTTGGCGAAAGAGCTGAGTCTGTCCGACACCGTGTTGCGGGTCGTTCCGAACGGTGTCCCCGCGCGCCCAGGCAACCGGACCGCGATGCGAGCCGCGCTCGGCATCCCGGACGATCACGTGCTGTTCTTGGCGGTGGGGAGCTTGGTCCCTCGCAAGGGACACGCCGTGCTCATCGAGGCGTTGTCGACCATCGGCGCCGGTCCGTGGATGCTCGCGATTGCCGGCGGCGGAGTCGAGAAAGATCGGCTGGAGGCACTCGCGGCCTCGAAAGGCCTCGCGGCACACGTGAAGATCCTCGGTCACCGGGAGGACGTGCCGGATCTCTTGGCGGCGACTGACGTCTTCGTCATGCCGTCGCTCTGGGAAGGTCTGCCCCTCGCCCTCCTCGAGGCGATGCTCGCCGGCAAACCGGTCATTGCCTCGCGCACCTCCGGGATTCCGGAAGCGGTGACCGATGGTGTCGACGGCATCCTGACCACGCCCGGCGATGTGGCCGAGCTCGCGAGCGCCCTCCGAGGCGTCCTCGCCGATCCTGCACGCCGCCTCAGTCTTGGCGTGGCGGCGCGCGCGCGCGCCGAGGCCAACTTCACGCTCGACGCGATGGCCGATGGGTATCTATCGGTCTTTCGCGAAGCGCTAGGCCGCGCGAACGGTCGGCCGTAGCCGCGCCCGCACGGACGTCGAGATCGTCGCCGGCAACGCCAGCAACGCGCGCTTGTCGCTCGCGTTAAGGATCGGCAGCCACCACAAGAGCGCCAGGAAGGCCGCGAACTCGGCGACGCGCGCCCCCAACGCGGCGGCCAGCGAATGGGCGGGGACGATCACGCTCACGACGACTGTCACAATGGAGAGCGCGGCGAGTCGCAGCACCGGCGCCCAGTGGTAGCGGATGGGCCACAGGCGTTGCGAGAACGCGTAGGTGCACCCGTACCGGACGGCGTAGGCGATCGCGGTGGCAATCGCCGCGCCCCATCCCGCGTATCGAGGAATGAGGACCGCGTAGGCGACGAGCACGACGCCGGCCGAGATCCAATTCGCGATCGCGATGTATTTCGTCTTCTCGGTGACGCCGATGCCGACATCCTGCGACGCCGTCCACGCCTGGAAGACGATGGCGATGAGCAGGATCGGCACGAAGTTCGCGGCGCCGTAGAATGGCGGTGTGGCCATGATGCGGAGGACGCCGTGCACGAAGAGCGACATGCCGACCGCCGCCGTCATCAGGATCACGTTCTGATACACGAACACCCGCGCGTAGATGCTGTCGCGATCCGCGCGCTTGGCGATCTCGAACTTCTTCGGTTCCCACACGAGATCGAAGGGCGTCTGCGCGAGGTACGCCAGCAGGAACGCGAACGAGTACGCCATCGTGTAGAGACCGACGGACGTCAGGTTCGTCACCACGCGCAGGAACGGGCGATCGCCGTACGTGAGAATGAACGTCGCGAACTGCGTGACGATGAGCGGAATCCCATAGCGATAGAGATCCTTGGCGACCTGCTTGTCGTATCCGAAGCCGACCTCGCGGAAGACCATGGCGGTCATGATGCCGCCAATCACGATGTTGCAGATCAGCGTGCTCAGGAAGATCGCGGCCGGTCCCAGGTGGAAGTGCACGAGGAAGAGGACGTTCATCGCCACCTGAAGCGGGAGCCGGAACAGGTTCATCCGCACGAGCGTGGTGAATCGTCCGGTCAGCCGTAAGAAAGCCGGCGGCACGAAGTAGAGCGCGACCACGGCGAGATTCGCGGACGCGAGACGGGCGAGCCCGGTGTACTTGATGTCGCCGATGACATACCGGGCGAGTTGCGGCGCCAGCACGTAGGCGACGATCGCCGCGCAGGCGTACCCCGCGTAGATCGTGAGCATCGCCGTCGAGACCACGCGGCGCCGCATGGTCTGGTCATCGGTTTTGTAGTAGAAGCGGAACACGCCGCCGAGGAGCCGCGAGCCGGCGATGATCTGCAGGACATCGAGGCTGTTTTCGATCAGCTCGATGACACCGTAGTCCGCTGGCGTGAGATAGCGGACGTAGAGCGGCAGCATGAAGAACGACACGCCCTTGCTGAGCAGCGTGAGCGCGGCGAACAGCACCGCATACCCGCCCAGCGCCTGCAAGCGGACGGGGGCCGGCTCCTCGGGCGACGGAGGCGCCGGGAGCTCACCCGGCGGAAGCGTCGACTCGTCTGGGAGGAGCGGGTCTTCCGCGGCGTACGGATTCGTCACCGGCTGGGGGTCGCGTGGTTCCGCGACCACAGCGGCGCGAGCGGCAACAGCGGCAACGCAGCGAGGTGCTTGAGCGCGTTCAACTTCGATCCGGGCATCCGCATGGCTTCGAAATACGCATCCACTGCTGGTCTGGCCTCACCGCGCCAGAAATGATGATGGCCGAGGGAGAGCCACGCCCGACCCAACCGGCGCAGCACCGCGTCGCGTTGTCGGTCATCATGGACCTCGCGCGCGACGCGCGTCAGCGCATCGATATCGGGCTTGAGCTTCTCCTCCGGCTTCCGATAGCTATTGGCCATGTGCCGTCGCACTTCGACGAGCGGCTCTTGAATGAACGCCGCCCGGGCGACGGAGTAAATCCGCAGCATATAACAGTAATCCTGACTGAGCCGCATGTCTTCCGGGAACTGGATCTCTTTCGTGCATTCGGCCCGGATGAGCGCCGTTTGAATCCATGCCGGGAACTGCCGTGTCGCGACGAGGCTCACGAGCGCGTCGGCCTCGATCACCCGGGCGTGGCCCTCCCGGCTGTCGCGGAGCGGGAGGTCGTATAACTCGGGGATGATGTCGAATTGTGTGTTCGGGTGCCGGCCGTCCTCGTCGAACCGCACGAAGTTCGTGAAGACGAACCCGACCTCGGGCTCGCTACAGAGCACCTCGATCTGCGCCTTGAGCTTGCCCGGGCACCAGCGGTCATCCGCGTCCAGATAGGCAATAAAGCGGCCTCGAGCGAGGCGCAGGCCGTGATTCCGCGCGGCGCCCACGCCCACCTTCTCCAGATACTCGACCCTGAGCCGGGCATCGGTGATACGGGAGAGTTGGTCCCTCGTATCATCGGTTGACCCATCGTCGACCACGATGATCTCGAGGTCATCCACACCTTGCGTGAGGATGCTCATCACCGCCTCGGCGATGTACTGACCGAAATTATGACTCGCGATTATGACGCTAACGAGCATACGATCGAGGCTCGAGCCGTGTGACCTGCACACCGCGAAAATGCAGCGGGGACCTCACAACGTAATGACGACGGACGAAGGCGTCGATCACGTTGGCACTCGATTGCAGGGCCGGGACGAGCCGGTTGGCTTCGACCAGCCAGACGCCCCCGGTGGCACCGACGCTCGAGAAGCGCGCCGCCAGGATCGTAGTGTCGCGCGTCGCGTACTGAGTCGGATCGTAATGATCCAGGTCTGGATCGACCGGGAGCCCCGAGACGGCCGCTCCGTGCCCCAGATAGTACTGCAGAGGCAGGACGCGATCGGGGTCGAACACGAGCACGCGGTCGCCCGGGGTCATCTGGCGCAGCAGATAGTCGGCGACCTGCCGCCAATCCTCGGGGTATTGCGGATCTATTTCGAAACTGACAACGAAAGCCAGTAGTAACGCCACCAGGCTGGTCGCGCCGAGCGCGCGCGGCCAACCGGCCCGCGTCTCGGCGATCCACAGACTGTACAGGGTGAGCGTCGCGGGCAGGAGCAGCACCAGGTGCCGATGCCGCATCGGAACGCGGTGCAGATACATGAGCCCGCACAACACGACGAGGGGCACCGCGACCGCTGCCAGGAGCGCCTTCTCCGCTGGTTTCGCTTTCCCGCCGAACGCGATCCGCAGCACAGGCACGATCGCCAGGATGGCCCAAAGGATGATCACCGCGTGCGGGAAGTCGAGCGCGCCCGTGTCCGTGAGCAGCGCTTTGATCGGCTGACCCGCGAGGACGAACACCGGATTCGACACGATCGTCGTCTGATCGCTCACCGGGGCTTCGATCGGATGCGCGGCACCCTGCGACAAGATCGTCGGTACCCACGGGACGATCCCGATGCCCACCATGGCGAGCGCGCCCGTGACTCGTCGCACCTGTCGCCCGATCACGAGCACGCCGATCCATTGGCCGAGGAGCAGAAACGCGTTGTAGTAGAACGTCAGAACGGACAGATACGCCACCACCGCGTACAGGACGGTCGAGCGGTTGAGATGCTCGGCCGGCCCGACGACGATGCGCAAGTACCAGTACAGCGTCACCGTGGCGAGGAGCAACGACATGCCATACGTGCGCGCCTCGGCGGCCGCCCAGATGATACCTGGCGTCGCCGCCGCGAGTACGGCGGGTGTCAACCACCCGCGTATCCCGATCAGCCGGCCGATCGCCGCCAGGGTCGTCAGCATCCCGAGG
This sequence comes from Gemmatimonadaceae bacterium, assembly GCA_035570055.1. Lineage (GTDB taxonomy): Bacteria > Gemmatimonadota > Gemmatimonadetes > Gemmatimonadales > Gemmatimonadaceae > DASRDS01. The sequence continues at coordinate 60,670 of DATMLM010000058.1, read as the reverse complement.
ATGCACCCGAGCGAGAGCAGCCGCGCGAAGATGATGCCGTCGTGAAGGCGGAGCCACAGATTCAGCGCAACGAAATAGAGCGGCGGTTGCAGCTCGAAGTGCAGCGCCTGATGCAGGGTCCCCGCGAGCGGGCGCATCGCCGTGTTGAGCGAATACGACTCGTCCGTCCACAGGCTCTTGTGGACGGAATTCCAGAGCACGAGCGCCGTCAGCGCTAGCGTGACAACGGTCAGAACCGTCGCGTCTCGCTTACTGGCGGAACTCATATAAGTAGCGTGGGAATCCGTGACTGTATCGCTTCGGCGTTCCAGTGAGCGCGATGAACCGATCGCCGTAGTCCTGCGCCAGCGTGTAATGCGGTTCGAGCAGCGAGAGCGGCACCGTCATCCCCGACAGCGGGCGCGACGTCAACACGTACTGTGTGCCCGTCGGGTGCACGACCGGGTCGAGCAAGACTAATACACGCGCTTCGTCGGCCGCCGTGTGTCCCGGCCCCCGCTCCATGTCCTCCAGCGCCACCCAATGGGCGCCAGGCGAGAATATCGGTGGTCCGGCAAACTGCCCAATGCCAGGCGCGTACACCGATCCAGGCAGCGTTTTCACGGCGGTCTCGAGATCCGCGAGGGCCGCGTGCGAATGCGACGAGACGACGACCGTCTGTGGCGCGTACATCAGCGGTGTGAACGCGATCGCCACTGCCGCCACCTGCACTACGACCGACCGGATCTCGGCCAATCCGAACGTGCCGAGCACAATCGTAAATGCGCCGAAGGGGATAAAGACATTATCGGATGATCCCCAGTCGAGCGACCCCATGAACGCCGTCGCGCAGGCCATGATGAACTGCACATGCCAGACGGTCCATTTTTGCTTTTTCGTAAACGGGACGATCGCCGCAATAAAGAGGGGCAGATAATTACCGGCGACGAATCGAATCAGCCTCGCGAACGTCTCGACGTTGACCTTGGACCACCTGCGAGGGACGTCGAGTGTGAAGAAATGAAAGTCGACCCCCAGCGGTGCGATCGCGTATAACACAGGCCCCAACACGATCGCCACGACCCAATACGGCCAAGATTTGGCGAGCCCTTCGCGCCACGTGAGGTACAAGACGCCGCCGATGGCGAACAGAGCTCCGTGCTGCTTGAACCAGAACGCAAGAGTGAGCAGGACGACCCCGCCAAGCCGCCCGAGCCGGGTCTCGGACCGTCCAATGACATACGTCCCGGCCAAAGCCGATGCCAGGAGCCACGAATCAGAGTGCGCCGTGTCCAGATACGCGTCCATGACGCGATACGCCGTCGCGTAGAACGCGAGCGCTATCAGCCCCCACCACGCCGACTGCGTCCGGTCCCGAACGGCCGCATAGATGATGTACCCAGCCAATGCCATGCCGATGATCGCAACGACCCTGAGCGCGGGCAGATCCAGCCCCATGACCCAAGTGAATGGCACGCACAGATAGTAGTACAGGGGATTGTAGGCGAGCGGCACATACGCCGGTGTCGGTGCAGGGTAAACCGGAAGCCCATGCGCAGCCTGCGCGACGTGCTGCAGAATCGCGCCTTCCATGAGGTCCAGGTGACCCGCGAAGTTGACATGATTGACCCACAGAAACCCGACGAACGCGATCATCAACACGGACCACGCGCCCAGCAAGGCTCGTGATCGCTCGCGAGTCGGGCGCGGCTCACGGATGTCGAGCCAGATCGCGATGGCGACCGCGCCGAGGAAGATGAGACGCAGAATCGTGAGACGGCCGGTCATAACGGGCAGTCCCGGTCGATGATCTGCTGGGCTCGCAGGGTCTGGAGCATGGTTGCCGCGGCCGTGCGTTGTCCCTCGGGCGTCCAATGCCAGGCATTCGAGTAATACGTCGGTCGCGGATCGGACTCGAGTGGGCCGGTGAGGTCCACCATGCTGACACCGACCGAATCCGTGATGCCCCTGAGCGTGGTATACGGGCGCAGCAGATCGTAGTGCGCCGGATCGCTGAGCGGGATGCCGGAGCGGGGCAGATACTGAATCTGATCCGCGGGTAGCACCGTCACGCCGCCGGGCGTGTAGAACACGATGAGACGCGCGTTCACACTCTTGGCCTCGTCCCGAAACTCGGTCATGAAGCGCGTCATGCGCGCGACATTGGCCGTGTCGTAGAGCGAGTTCTGCCCGCGCGCATAATACGGAAGCATGAGCTTCCACGTCTGATCCGGCGACGGCTTAAGAGTGACCGCCGCCACGCCTGCCTCATAGTATCGCCGAATATTGGCGATCAAATGTGATCGGTCGCGGAAGATCCCGCGGACCGACCCGCCACTCTGCGTCAACCCGATGCCGCGACGCCGCTGCTCGGCGCCGATCGTAATATCTTGCCAGTCGTTCACGAAGAACTCGTGTACGACGACGTCGGGCGTGAACAACGGCCCGAGCTCGCGGAACTGCGCGATCTCCTCCAGCGGCCCATAGCCGGTGACGCCGGCGTTGATGACCTCGACCGGCCGCGGCGCGAGGCAGCGTGCAAGCGCCGTCTGAAGCAGCGCCGGGTACGACTGCTCGTACGGCAGCGCCTCGGGCATCGTGAATGCATCGCCCATCGTCAGCACGCGGAAGGTATTCGCGCTCCGGCGCGCCGCCGGGATCTCTGGGCTCGCCAGCCCGAACGAGTTCGTGCGGACGACGTAGTCGTAGTCGTTGTAGCGCAGATGCGTGGTCTTGTTCGGGATGAGACCGAACACCCGCGTCGGGTGGATCTCGAGCGCCGGCTTCTCTCCCCACCCACCGACTTCGCGCGGCGCGAATCGCTTGGCCGCCAGCTCGGCGACGATGACGACCGCCACCGTCACCGCCACGCCGACAACCAGTGACCCGCCCATCGAAGCCAACGCGATCAGAACCCCCAGGATCGCCGCCAAAAATCCCGACCCGGCGGGAATCACGAACAGGTAGAGGACGGCCGACAGGACTCCCGCATTGCGCGGCGCGCGGATGAGCCAGATAAGCGTGATGGCGTCGACGGCGAGGAACCAACACAGTGCACGCTGCCAGCGGCCGTCCGGTGTGAGCTGAGGCTCGACCACAAAGAGCAATAGCGGGATGCCAATGCCGCTGATCCACGCGATGGGCCCGGCGAACCGCTGCAGCCTAGAGGCTCCATCGCGCTCGATGTCAGCGACCGCGCGCTCAATCCATACGGCTGCCGGCCACGAGGCAACCAACACCAGCGCGGCAGCGATAAAGTGCGCCCCCCCGCCAAACCATGCGGCAGTCCATTTCAGGGGTGGCTGATGCAAGAGAAAAATTGCGTACGACGCCGCACCGAGTCGTGTCATCCACGCGGCTGGCGCCATGCGCCAGATCGCGTAAAACAACCCGGTCAGCCCTAAAGTGATGAGGAGATTGGAGACGACGACAGTCGGCAAGAAGAACTGAGCGCCGAACCCGAGGACGTAGCAGGCAACGGCCCAAGGCAGGACGCGACCGGCAGACGGTTCGGGAGAGCGCACAAGCCACCATGCCGCAACCATGCCGGCCGCAAACTCGGCCAACCGGCTGCCAAAGAACATGCCGGTGAGCCAATCATATCTGACAGGAGGCAGCGCCAGCCCAATGCCGCGCGAGACGATCGTGAACGCCAACGCGCCCACGAAGAATCGCATCGGCCCCAGTCGCTCCAGCCCGCGGAACAAGATGGGATAGACGATATAGATCTGCAGGATCAGCCAAACGAACCACCACGAGGGCGAGATATAAAAAAAGAGCCCCCGCGTGAACCTGAGCCCCGCGAGACTCAGCAACGTGCTCGGCGAGCCAAACGACAGCGTGTTGCCGGGCACGAACAGCGCGCCGCCCAGGATGACCACGTGCATGGCGATGTACAACGGATAGAGCCGCAGCAGGCGCCGGCGATAGAACGCCTTGGTGTCCATCCCGTTGCGCAGCGCCGAGAGCGTGAGGCCGACACCACTGGCAAAGATGAACACACCGGGCGCCGCGTCGCCGAGCCAGCCGAGCATACGCACGGCTCCCCACAGGGGCCCGGAGCCATGCGGGAGGACCGTCGCCACGCGCGTCGACAACGCCGGCCACGCGGCCGTGGGATTCGTGAACCACGGCCCGGGGCCGAACTCCTCGACGAAATGGTTGAGGAGAATGCCGAGCAGCGCCAACGCCTTGATCGGGTCGAGCCAATCCAAACGAACCGCCCCAGCTGAACGTGGCGGTGCTGTTGGCTCGACAGCGACACTCATCGCGTAATGGTTTCCGGTGCGCGAGCGCCAGCGAGCGCCCGTTCAACGAGTGTACTCCGAAACGGCGTGACCCCAGCCGGGACACTGACGGCGCCTGGATCCGCGATGGCGCACCCGGTCACGCACGTGCCGGCGAGCCGCTGCACCTCGGTGAACTGCACGCGATTGAACGGATCGTTGGAGGCATATCGCTCGTTCAGAAACTCGGCGGTGTCCAACACCTCGTTGGCCAGGCCGCGCTCCATGATCCGGAATCCAGCGTACACGCTCTCCAGGAACGCGGCACTCGGCGCCTTGGCGCCGCGCCCAATGCCGGTATATGCCACGCGCCCTTCGATCTCGGCCGCCCGATACAGATTGCACCCATCAATGAGGGCCCGCGCTTTCGGCGCCGCGCGCAGCATTGCATCTCGTCCAGCGCCGAGATAATCCCGGTGCCCCGTGCACATGATCAGGATATCCGCGTCGCGCACGGCGGCGGCCATGTCATTCGTGAACAAATCGGTCAGCTTGAACTTCGCCAGATTCTGGTCGTCGGGCTTCACGTACGGGTCATGCAACCGCACGGTGCAGCCACGGTCTAACAGCAGCCGAGCCAGCGACAGTGTCGGGGAGTTTCGGGTGTCCTCGGAATTGAACCGATACGCCGTGCCGAGCAGCGCGACGGACTTGCCAGCGATAGACCCGATGCGCTGCTCGGCCAGCCGCACGGTCTCGGCCGGCGACGCATCATTGATGCGGCGTGCCTCGAGAATGAGACTCTTGCTCGTATCCGCGCCGCTCTCGATACGGCGCCACCAGAAGAGAATGCCGTCCTTCGGCAAGCAGTGCCCACCGACACCCACGGTCGGAATCAACAGGCCACCGCTCGGTACGGCGTTGGGGTCACTGCTCGCGCCGTCCGCCTGATGGAGCCGGGCATTGACCTGATCGCGCACCGCGTAGAAATCGATATTGGCCTCGTCACACGCCCGCGCGACTTCGGCCGAGTACGCGATCCGCACGTCGCGATACGCGTTCTCGAGGGTCTTGACCGACTCGGCCGTCATGCTGTTGGTCGGGTACAGTGTCCCGCCAGTCACGATGCGCGCATACAGTCGCTTGACCAACTCGGGCGTGATCGGGTGCAAGCCGCCGACCAATTTGTCGCTGGCCGCTACGCGCTCGACCAACCGACCCGGCATCACCCGGTTGGGGCTGTTGCCGAGTAACAGGTCGCGCCCTTCGATCAGCCCATACTTCGCGAAATGGTCTTTGATCAACGTGGCCATGGACGATGGCGCGAGTGTCGACTCGAAGACGATAATCGGCATGTTGCCGGCGGGCCGATGCCGGAGCTCTTCACCGATGTGCCCCAGGGCCTCGAACAACGGTCCATAGTCCGGTGCAAACCCCGTTTTATCGGTCTGCACGCACACCAAGATCACGTCGGCGTCGCGAACCCCAGCGTAGTCAGACGTGGCTGAGAGCAACCCGTCTTTGACCGATTCGGCGACAATGCGATCGAGATCCGGCTCGACGCCACCGATGGGCGACTTGCCGGCGTTGATCGCGTCGACTTTCCATCCCGAAGTCGGCGAGGCGCGCTGGACGACGAGCACCGTCGCCGGGGTATCGCTGCCTTCCCGAATCCGGGCATGCGCGAGCAGTGCCGCCATCGGCATCCCGACGATGCCGGGGCCGACGACCGCGATTTTCTTTACGTGCCAGTCAGGCACGCCTGATGGATCGAGTTTTAAGGGCATTTAGTGGGAGTCGATGAACTGTCTGTGCCACAGCTCGAGATTGATCAGGCCCCATAAGCGGCGACTGAACGCCGTCTCGTTGGCCATGAGGTGTTCCACTTCGGCTACGTCGAACAATCCGCGATCGCGCGTCGTCGGCGAGAGCAGCACGTCGGCGAAGAAATCGCGCGCCTGTCCCTTCGCCCACAGATGCAGCGGCACCGGGAACCCCATCTTGTCTTTTCGATCGGCGACCGCCCGGGGTAGCACGTGGGACGCGGAGCGCTTGAGAATATATTTGAGCTCACCCCCGCGGAATTTCGTGCGCGGTGGCATGCTCGTCACGAGATCGGCGAGCCGATGATCGAGCAACGGCACTCGTGACTCCAGCGACGCGGCCATGCTGACGCGGTCTTCGACGTGGAGCAGGGCGGGCAGCCCCGTCACCAGGTCGAAATGCGTCATCTTGTTGTAGTACGACTTCGTGTCCGGGTGGTTGAACACGCGCTGGAACCGGGCGAACAAATGCTCGGTCTCATACTCGGCCCGGAAATCGTCACTGAATAAGCCCAACGCCCCACCGGATCGATCGATCAACCGGAAATATCGGCGATCCATGGGCTCGAACATGTCCTGCGACCAAAATTGTTGCAGCATCGGCGCGTATTGTCTCAACGCCGGCAAGTTCGGGATGATCGACTTGAGCGAGACGATATGCTCGGCCTCCTCGGTCGTCTCGAAAATCGCCCCCTTGATGGCCTGCTCTAAGTAGGCCACCAAATACCGGGCATACCCGCCAAATATCTCGTCGCCACCCTGGCCGCCCAGGACGACCTTCACATGTTGCGCCGCGCAGCGCGCAACAATGAACTGGGGAAAGAGCCCGGGTCCAGCCACGGGCTCGTCCATCTGATAGATGATGTGCGGCAGGAGATCGATGAACTGCTGCTCGGTCGGCACGATCTCGTGCATCGTCGCGCCACAGGTCTGCGCAACAATCTTCGCGTAGCGACTCTCGTCGAACTCGGGTCCTTCCCGGAAAGACCCGGTGAACGTATGCAGCGGCCCGCCAGCGTGAGGCGCTGCCAGTAGCGTCACGATGCTCGAGTCCATACCGCCCGAGAGGTACGCGCCAACCGGCACATCGGAGCGCAACTGCAAGCGCACGGCGTCCTCGATGATGCGCCTGGTTTCGTGGACGAAGTACTCCTCGGTGTGATACGGATCGATGACGAACCGGGGTTCCCAGAACCGGGTGATGGTACTGGTCCCGGAGGCGAGGTCGGTTAGCTGAAAGTGCCCTGGCTCGAGCTTCCGGACGCCATCGAATAGCGTCCGATCCCCGGTGACGAACTGAAACGTCACATACTCCCGCACCGAGTCGAAGTCGACTTTGCGAGGCACGTCGGGGTGCGCGAGGAGCGCCTTGATCTCCGACCCGAACAGCATGCACCGCTCATCGGCCCAGTAGTACAGCGGCTTGATGCCAAAGTGATCGCGCGCGGCCAAGACCCGTTGACGCTCGGCGTCATAGAGCAAGAACGCGAACATGCCGTTCAGCTGCCGCACGCAGTCGGCTCCATACTGCGCGTACATCGCCAAGATGACCTCGGTGTCCGAGGTCGTCCTGAACGTGTGCCCGAGCTTGATCAGCTCGGCCTTGAGCTCGATGTAGTTATAGATCTCGCCGTTGAAGACGATCGTATACGGCCCGGTCGTCATCGGCTGATGCCCGGTCTTCAAGTCGATGATCGAGAGGCGCTTGAAGCCGAGCCCAACACGTCCGTCGACGAACACTCCGTCGTCGTCCGGCCCGCGATGCCGGATGACGTGCGTCATGGCCGAGATCAGGCTCGGCTCGACGGCCGTGCCGTCCTTCTGTATGATCCCGACTATGCCGCACATAGGTCGATCGCTCGATCTTGAAGTGAGGGTCGGGACAAGATGGCGCGGGCGTGGGTGCTCATGTTGACCAGGTCGAAATGGTCTTTGAGCACCCGCAAGACGCGGTGGAAGGTCCGCGCCTTGACTCGCCCGCTCAGGTCCATGCCAGGGAAAAACTTCAGTGCCGGCGCTTGGTCTCCGCCGAGGAGATCAAGCGGGTGCAACAGGAAGCTCGGTTCCACTCCCATGAGACGACAGGAAGAGATGGCTGTTCTCAAGTAAGCCATCATAATGGTCTCCGAGTATCGACTCAGATATAACAAATAGCTGAGATGAAACGGTGTCTTGATGACCGGAATAGTCGTGACAGGTATTTCAAGTAAGTGGCGCCCGGATGGAAGGCGCCACCTGTAAGGTGCGACAGGGCGAAGCCCGTCGCGAACAGTGCCAAATAGCGCCCCACGCTCGGCCTTCTGCTCCGGCGTCAACTTGGCGGTCCAGAAGTAATAGGCTCTGGCGAGGGGACCGAGATAGGTCGGAAGCGTGGATGCATCGTAGATGTACCCGCGATCGAGCAGCACTTCGAGGAGATCGGGACTCCAACTAAATCCGGGTCCCCGAAACCCAACGGGTCGCTGTCCAGTGGCCGCGAAGATATTCTCCTCGGCCGTTCCGATTTCCGTCGTGAGCTGCTCGCGGCTATATCGATGCAACCAGGGCTCATGCTCGTGCGAGTGATTCCCGACTTCATGTCCAGCATCGACGGCGGACCGCAATGCCGTCCGATTGGCCTCCGCGGCCGCATCGATGCCGACGATGAAGAACGTGATCTTGATGCCGAGCGCATCGAGCGCTTCGAGCGCCGCGGGAAAGAAGACGTCGTAGTACGACGGCCGCGACTCCCACCCGGCGTCGCCGTGCGTCTTCATGTACGACCACAGATTATCGACGTCGAGCGAGACGCTGGCCTTCATGACGGCACCGCCGGAGCCGACGTCGCCAGCATCGGGACGAGCGCCCGCGCCTGCCGATCCGCCAGCATGAGCGTCTCATTCACGTTCAGGGTCCCATTGGCGATCTGCGCCGAGTTGACGACGAAGAGTCGCTCCTGCGAGGTCCTGAGCGGCGGCAGACACTTCGCGCTGTAGTCGCGCGTGGTCACCGCGAGGACATTGCGCACCCGCGAGACTTGCGTCGCGCGCACCTGTCCGCGATGAAAGTGCGGATACATGCGCTCGAGCGCCGAGACGGACTCGTCGAGTATCGTTTCGTCGCTCTTGCCCCAGTCATTCGCGGTCTGGGTGAGATACCTCGGCAGGTAGACGAGATGCTTCCCGCCGAACGTGGCGGGATCCACGAGCGCCGTCATCTCGATGACCGCGGTAAACGGCACCCAGTCGTCCGTGATGTTCGTGACGTAATAGGGAGCCAGAGGCCGGTCGAGGAGCAACGACGGGCACACGATGCCCTGATAGACGACCCGGTTGAGTCGCTCCCGCTCGCTATCGGTCAGCTGCGGACAGAGCGCGCTCACGCGCGGGCAGGGCACCGTCATGACGACCGCGTCAAATCGCCGCGTCGTCCCGTTGCCGAATCGGACGGTCGCACCATCGCTATCGCTTTCAACGTTCTCGACCGGCTGTCCCGTGACGAGCTCGACGCCTTTTTGGGTGAGATAGTGCTCGAGGCGCGCGAGCACGGCGTCGTAGCCACCCTGCACGTACCCGAACCGCTCTTCTTTCAGCCCCGAGCGACGAGCCGCGTACATGCGCGCGATGATCGCCCAGATAAACGACGCGCTCGCCTGCGTCGCATTCGCCCCGAGCTTGGCCTTGAGCAGCGGCAGCCAGATGCGCTCGACCGTCCGGCTCCCTGACAAACGCGTGAGCCAATCGACTGCCAGCTCGCGTTCCAACGGCTCGCCATCGGTGATCCGGGAGGCGGTCATGATCGTGAGACCGAGCCGTACCTTGTCGATCAGATTGAGCGGCGGGAATCGCAGGAAGTCGATGGCGTTGTTGAACGGATAGAGATGCCCGTCCGTGAAGAACCCGGTCCGCGTCGTCCGCCACTGGATCGAGTCGGCGAGTCCCAACTCCCCCAGCAGCTCGCGCAGCGTGGAATCGGACAATAGCGTCACATGGTAAAAGCGATCCCACGTGATGGGCCCGAGCTGCTGCGCGCTCGCCAGGCCGCCGATCCGAGGGGCGCCCTCGATGACCGTGACCTCGCAACCGGCGTGTTTGAGCCGACGCGCGAGTCCCAGTCCGAGCATGCCGCCGCCGACAATACCGACGTGTGTCACACTAGGAACTTTAGCAAGCAACCGGCCACCTGTCTGTGCCACCCATCACGCGTGTAACTGAAAGCATCGCATAGGATAAGCGCGAGGCTCACCTGGCGGTCGGACCCCCTCTGTCGCGCTCGCTCTACACTGATGTGGTTCGCTGTTTGGGGCTGGGCAGCTTCCACCGGAGCAGCAAGAGCTCCATGAGCAGTTTGACGTGACCGGCGATCGTCCGCAGCACTTTCATCTTCGACCGCCCGATCATGCGAACGGCGAGCGTCGTGGGGAACTCGACGATCTGCGATCCCGTGAGATCGAGCTTCCCGATCATCTCGGCGACTCCGAGGAATCCCGGATGGTCGATGTTCGTGGGCGCGACCGCGTCGCGGCGATACACCCGGAAGCAGCTCGTGTAGGTCGCGAGCCGCTGGTGGAGAACGACCCGATACATGCGCGACAGCGTCTTCGACAGCGTGAGCCGCCACCGCGGCACATTGAGGACCGCGCCCTTCGGGTGGTACGGCGACGCCGTCACCAGATCCACGCCATCGGTGAGGAGCGGGATCATGCGCGCGAGCTCGTGCGGATCATACGTGCAGTCACAGTCCATGGAACACACGATCTCGGTCGATGCCTTCCGAATCCCGGTCATGATGCCGGCCGCGACGCCGCGATTGTGCGCGTGACGCACCATCACGCAGTTCGCTCTCTCGCCGAAGATGCGGTGCAGCGCCGGCCAGGTATTATCGGTCGAGTGATCGTCGACGAAGATGAACGTGAGGTCGAACTGCGCGAGCTGCTCCTCGACGCTGTTGAGCGTGTTCGCCAGGTACGGGAGGATGAGCTCCTCGTTGAAGCACGGGATCACGACTGTCACCGGCGTGCGTGTCGCGGTCGATGGCACTGGCGCCGGGGCGACCGTCCCGGTAATGACCGGCGCCGGTCCCGATGTCCGCGCGCGCAGCATCCGCGCCGGTTGCGGGGCGGCGGGCAGCGACGTCACGCCCTCCGTCCGGGTCAGCGTCATGTTGTTGACGCCGATGTAATCGGCCGCGCTCGTGAACCGATACCGGCTCAGGTAATACCGCAGGTACTCCGGCATGAGCCGGAGGTTGCGATACTGACGCACGCGCTGCATCCACGGCGCTGACTGGATCTTCGGCTGGTCCGGATCGAGCTCCCAGGTGTGGAAGTACATCACGAACGGCGCCGAGTACGTCCGCGTCCAGTGCGAGACACCGCGCCGGACGAGCCCGTGCGGCAGCTGGCGGAAGTAGTTCCCGCCGGCGATCGGAACGAGGAATCCCAGAATGTCCGCCGTCGAGATCGGCAGCTCCCACAGGGTGCGATCGCCGTAACGGTGCAGGTGCGCGAATCGGCGCCACGGCTCCGAGGCATACGAGCGCAGAATCGGCCCGATGCTCGAGTCGTACTCGTATCCCTGCTCGGCCAACACGTCGAGCGCCCACAGGTCCGAAGGGCGGAACCACCGGTCGGCGACGCGGTATCCGACGACGCGCTGTCCGCCGGCATGCTCGATCGCTTCGCGCGAGCGCGCGAGGTCGTCTCGGAACTCGCCCGGTGTCAGCTGCTGGACATTGCGGTGATAGTAGCCTTTGCTCGCGATCTCATGGCCGCGATTCGCGACCTGGCGAACGAGCTCGGGCACTTGGTCCGCGACCCAGCCGAGGACGAAGAAAGTCGCGTGGACCCCATATTCGTCCAGGAGGTCGAGGGTACGCTCGGTCGATTGCTCCAGCCGGCGCTCGAAGCGGTACCATTGGCCGCGCTGAATCAGGCGGTTGAAGGCGCCGACGTGGAAGTAATCTTCCAGCGCGATCGTGAGGACGTGGGTGCCGGTATCCCCGGACGCGTTCGTCCCAATCTCGCCTTGCGAGCGTCGGATAGGCAGCGCCGCCGCCGTCGACCAGTTACCTCGGCGGCCCGAAGGGTTTAGCGATAGCGTATGGCCTTTCACAGGCGGTATATCATAGCAAGCCTATGGCCACTGTGTGGCTTTCGGTAACAGACACAGCCGTCTAACTTTGCGCGTCTTCGAGCCACTTTAGCGCGGCCGGCGTGTTGCAAACATACGACAATGTCGCAGTTCTCCATGTGGTTGCGCCAGGCCAGGTAGGCGGCCTCGAGAGTGTCGTCCTTGCCCTCACAGCCGCCCAGGCGGCCCGGGGCGACCGGGTACACGTAGCGGCCGTTGTCGACGAGCCAGCCCCTGCCCGCCATATGTTTATCGAGTCCCTGGGGGTCGAGCGTACTGTAATCGCGCTGCCGCCCCGGGCATACGGCCGCGAACGCGCGGGCATAGCCGCTGTGTGCGCCCGCATACGACCCGACGTTGTCCACACGCATGGCTATCGGACCGACGTCATCGACTCCGGCGTTGCCAGGCGCAGGAAGATCCCGACTATCACGACCGTCCACGGCTTTACCGGCATTGGCGGCTGGCGAGGGCGCCTCTACGAGTACCTTCAGCGTCGGGCTTTTCGTCGCTTCGATGCCGTTGTCGCGGTCTCGCGTCCGATCGTCACGTTGCTACGCAATGATGGCGTTGCCGCCGATCGCGTGCACATGATCCCCAATGCGTACTCACCCGACACATTCTTCGACCGAGACGACGCACGCCGTACACTCGGGCTTGGCGATGGCTTCATCGCGGGTTGGATCGGTCGCCTCTCACAGGAAAAAGCGCCCGATGTTTTCGTGGCAGCCGTTGACCAGGTGGAGGGAATGTCCGCCGCGATAATTGGGAGCGGGCGCGAAGCGCCGCGTCATTCGCCCCGAGTAAAAATGCTCGGCCAGGTCGCGGACGCGGCTCGCGTAATGAAGGCCTTCGATGTGCTCGTGCTGAGCTCACGAACAGAGGGAACCCCGATGGTGTTGTTCGAAGCGATGGCCGCACGAGTGCCCGTTGTCGCGACGGCGGTCGGCGGCGTCCCGGATGTTGTGAGCGACAACGAGGCGCTGCTGGTGCCCCCGGACCGCCCGGAGGCATTGGCCCGCGCCATCGCCGCGGTGCGCGATGATCCCGCCGCGGCCCGTACACGTGCCGCCGCCGCCGGCAAGCGTCTGGCGACCGAGTATGCCGTCGGGCCATGGGTCGAGCGCTATGCCGCGGTCTACCGGGGCGTGCTGTGATCATTCTCGCCTGGATTCTCGTGGCGGCTCCATTCGCGCTGGCGGTATACGCCTACGTCCTCTATCCCGCTCTGCTTCGCGCACTCGCACTCGGCCGCTCCGCGCCGTCGACGCCGCCCGATCCGACGGCATGGCCGCTCATCAGCATCACGGTCCCTGCCTACAACGAAGAACGCGCCATCCGCGCGACAATCGAAAATCTGCTCGCCTGCGACTATCCAGCGGATTGCCGCGAGATCATGGTCGTATCCGACGCCTCAACCGACGGAACCGATGCGATCGTCCGCGAATACGCCAACCGTGGCGTCACGCTGCTGCGTTTGCCTCAACGCGGCGGCAAGACCGCGGCCGAGAACGCCGCTGGCGCGGCAGTGCGACACGATATCGTGATCAACACCGATGCGTCGGTGCGCGTTCAGCACGATAGCCTCAAGCCGCTGGTACGCATGTTCGCCGACCCGACCGTCGGTGTCGCATCCGGCCGCGATGTCAGCGTCGGCGATGTCGCTGCCGAGAGTAGCTCTGGCGAGTCCGGCTATGTCGGATACGAGATGGGGCTGCGTGCGCTGGAAACGCGGGTCGGCTCGATCATCGGCGCGTCCGGCTGCTTCTATGCATTTCGCCGCTCGGTCTACGACACGCAATTCCCCGATGCGCTATCCCGCGATTTCGCGAGCGTCCTCATCGCGCGGGAACAAGGCTATCGCTCGGTATCAGTCGACGAAGCAGTCTGTTTTGTTCCGCGGACCGTGTCACTCGAGGCCGAGTTCCGCCGAAAGATTCGCACGATGGCGCGCGGCCTGGCGACCTTGTGGTACAAGCGGACCCTGCTCAACCCGCTCCGTTATGGCGCGTTTTCGTTCATGCTCGCGTCGCACAAACTCGCCCGCTGGCTGGTGTACGCCGCACTCCCGTTCGCGGCAGTCGGCCTACTCTTGCTCGGCACCACGGGTCGCTTGGGCCTAGCGGTGCTCGCACTGGGCGTACTCGGAGTAGCCGCGGGCGTGCTGGGTATGCGTTGGCGCGGAGCGCCACGTGTCGTCCGGATGTGCGGCTTCGCCTTCGCGAGCGCCCTGGCCGGTGTCATTGCTTGGCGCGATGCGCTCGCCCGCAAGCGCCGTCCGATCTGGGAGCCTACGCGCCGCCCTGCTTGAGTCGCCAGACCACGACGGCCGCCCACAAGAGAACCGTGATGATGAGCGGCGGATCCGCCCACACCGCGTCAGTGGGCGACTCCCCCCTCCCGCCGGTCTCCACGATGTACCAGTAGCGGAAGAGCCCAAACAGGACGAAGGGAATCGTCACGTTGAGCTTGGGCCGCACGGTCACGACGAACAACCCATAGAACATGATCGCCGACAGCGCGGCCGTCTCGGCGTACCGGTCGAGCAGCCGCAGCGTATAGAACTGCAGCACGGACCGCGACGCATCGCCAGTCGTCGCGAGCTCGTCTCGCCGCTTGATGGCGGCGAGATACAACGCCAGCGAGAGCGTCGTCACCATCATCCACGTCGACAACGGCACGTCGATGGCGACCGCGCCCCCATACACGCGCAGCACAAACCCCGCGGCCAAGCAGAAGATGTCGATGACGGGGATGTGCTTCAGCTTGAGCGTATACGCCAGATTGAGCCCGATGTACCCGACCGCGATCGCCGCCGTCGGCGGACTCCAGGCGAAAGACGCGAGAACGATCGCGTACAACACCCCGAGGAGCGCCATTGCGGCGCGGGGTTTGACCTCGCCGGACGCTAACGGCCGCTTTCGAGATTTGACCGGATGCTGTGCGTCGGCCTCACGGTCCTTGAGGTCGTTGAAGACGTAGGTGGCCGAGGACGCAACGCAGAACAGCGCGAACGCGATGAATGCTTGTACGACGGCGGCGGGCTTGACGAACTCACCCGAGAAAATGAGCGGGGCGAGCACGAACCCATTCTTGATCCACTGGCGAGGCCGAAGAAGCCTCACCAGTGGGAACACCGCAGGCCGGGCGACCTGACCCGCGCGGTCGCCGACCGCGTCCGCCATGAGCGCTACCAGCCGCCCCGTTTGAAGAGCATCACGGGGACGGTGCGCAGCATGATGCGCATGTCCTCGATAACGCTCTGGCGCCGCAGGTACTCGAGATCGAGGTCGACCTTCTTGCGCACGTCCTCGATCGTGCTGTCGTACGCGAGATTGACCTGCGCCCAGCCGGTGATGCCGGGCTTGGCGCGCTGGCGCAGCGAATACTCCGAAATGTCCTGGCGCAACCGCGCGAAGATGGTCGGGCGCTCAGGACGGGGGCCGACGATGTTCATATCGCCCTTGACCACGTTGAACAGCTGCGGCAGCTCATCGAGCCGCGTTTTCCGCAAGAACCGGCCCACATACGTCACCCGCGGATCGTTCTTGGTGGCCCACACGGCGCCCGAGTGCGTCTCGGCGTCGCACCGCATCGAGCGGAACTTATAGATCGTGAACACCGACCCGCCGTGGTCACTCCCGCGGCGGTCGTAGAGCGCCAGCGCACGGCGCGACCGGCGATCGATGCCGACGCGGTCCTGCGTGTAGAGAACCGGGCCCGGCGATGTCAGCCACACCGCGAGCGCCACGAGGAGGAGCACCGGCAACAGTATCACGATGGCCACCGACGCCAACACGATATTGATCAGGCGGTTCATCCGCTCGGATCGCGTGCGCGGAACAACGGATACCGCGGTCGGCGTGATCAGCGTGCCCGGTGCGGGCGCCGTGATCGGCCTGAGGGACACACCGCCCGACGAACGATAAGGTCGGCGGTCGCCTGACGTGCGGGTCGCGGCCAGCGAGGGTAAGGTCATGTTAGTGATGAGAAGTTATGATGACCACGGCCGCGACAATGCCGACCACGGCGCCGGTAACAGGCAGGATGATGGTCAAGAATGTGCTCGGCTTGGTCGCGCCAACTTCGATCTGGTCGCCAGCGCGCAAACTCAATTGATCGAGCGTGGAGCCGTCTTTGATCGCTTCAGTGATTTCCTGCGGTCCAAGCACACGTACGCCGGCGCGCGTCACGACGGTATGCTGAATCTCGGACGTATTGCCAAGGCCACCGGCATGCATCACCGCATCGCTGAGCAACATGTCGGCCGGCAGCGCGTAAAAGCCCGGGTGCGCAACGCCACCGAGAACCGCGAGGCGGACCAACGACCCGGTCCGCACGACTGGATCACGAAGGAACTTGCTCACCGCGGCGTACACGTGCCCCTGCAGCTCCGAGCGCAGTACGCCATGCAGTTCCACATCGGTGAGAGTCGAGAGCTGAACGATCTGTCCCTCGCGGACCGTGAAGGTGTCGCTGAGGGCTTGTTGGCCCTGCACACTGATGAGAACGCGGTCACCGACCTGAAAATCTCCATTGGTCAGACGGTCGTTCAGCGTGGACACCGTCATCCGCGCCTGTTCGCGATCCCGGTCCGATCCTGTCTGTGTCTCCCGCTGCGCCAATTCGAGCTCCGACTCGAGCTCGGAGCGCGATGCCTCCGCATTCCGCGTCGGCGGCGGAGTCGTCTGACCCCCGGCGGCACGGGAAACAGAAAGAACGAAAACAAACGACAGAAGTATCACTGCACTCCTCATCATGCCCCACGTATACGCACCTGGCGTGCTCGCGTCGCGTGATACGCCGCGAGATCGTAAGTGCAAGTCCAAGTGTTGGTTGATTCTTATGGAACGGTGCGTCCCGTCCCGTTCGTGCGCTTCGCTGTAGGACTGCGCCCACACATATTCGGCTCGGTCCCCACACTGTAAGCGCGACAGGAACTTACAAGGCCACCTCAACTACTTCGGGCTGGTACTAGCAACGTTTACAGAAACGGTGATGGCCCACACTGAATCTTTAGGCTTCAAGCGTGCCGCCGTTACATCGATCCTGTGGTGCCAGCGCGGCAGCGTCTCCCACACGGCTGAGTGCGCTAAAGCTTGTAAACGGTGACACAGCAAGAGTTGCGAAATCCGACGCGGCCTGCACGGGACATGCATCCGCGCCGAGCACGGCTTACGTGCAATTTTTTTCACCTTTCGCAGATAGTTATGGGCGCACCTGTCGCCACTCGACAACCCGATCTCATGCTTGAGACTGACCGGCCGGCGCGTCCGCCCCTGGTGCTCATCGCCAACGACCAGGAATGGTCGGCGCGCTCGCTAGAGACGATTCTTGGCCCTCGTGGGTACGCGGTGCTCCGCGCCTACAACGGGCGACAAACGTTGTCGATGGCTCGGAGCATCCAACCGGACGCCGTGATTCTGGACGTACGTCTGCCGGACGCCGACGGATTCGAGATCTGTCGCGCGCTCTACGCGGACAAACATCTCGTTCCCGGCACGCCGGTGCTCATGACGACATCCGATCCCGTCAATCGCCAGCAGCAGCTGACGGCGTTCCGGGTCGGGGCGTGGGACTTCATGATGCAGCCACTCGATGGCGACGTGCTGCTCCTCAAGCTCGACACGTACGTGCGCGCCAAGCGCGAGGCGGACTCGCTACGGCAAGACGGCCTGCTCGATCCCGTGACTGGTGTCTACAACTCGCGCGGCCTCGTGCGCCGCGCGCGCGAGATCGGCGCCGAAGCGCTGCGTCAACGCCATGCGCTCGCCTGTATCGCGTTCGCGCCGGAGACCGTCTCCTCGGACGACGAGGGCGTCGGTCGTGTCGCCGAGCACCTCGGCGCGCTCATTGGCCGCACCGCGCGCATGTCCGATGCGATCGGCCGACTCGGCGCCTCCGAGTTCGCGATCGTGGCGCCCTCGACCGAATCCGCGGGCGCTGTTCGCCTCGCCGAGCGGATCCAGCAGGCCATCGCCGCGGCCCCGCTCGAAGAAGCCGAGCGTCCGGCGCTCCATGTGCGCGCGGGATACTGCGCGGTCGCCGACTTTGCCGCGTCGCCCGTCGACGCCGTCGAGATGCTCGTGCGCGCGGCTTCCGCGCTGCGCCAAAGCCCGGCTGGCGGTCAGCCGGCGATGATACAGGCGTTCGACGAGGGCTCGACCCGGTTCTCCTGATCGAACAACGCCGTGGTGAGATATCGCGCACCCGAGTCGGGGGCGATGCAAGCCACGCGTGCGCGTGGGCCCAACTCTCTGGCCACTTGCATCGCCGCCCACACGATGGCGCCCGAGGACATCCCCACAAAGACGCCCTCGTCCCGCGCGAGGCGGCGAGCGACCGGGAACGCGTCCTCTTCCCACGCCTGGATGATACGATCCACGACGGCGCGGTCGAAGTTCGCCGGCACGAACCCGGGGCCCATGCCCTGAAACTGGTGTGGTCCGCGCACGCCGCCGGACAGCACGGGTGAGCGCGCGGGCTCGACCGCGATGACCTGAATCGAGCGGCGTCGTTCTTTAAGGAACCGCCCAACACCACTGATCGTGCCACCGGTGCCAGAGCCGTACACGAACGCATCCACGCGCTGGTCCATCTGCTGCCAGATCTCGGGACCCGTCGTCGTGTAATGGATGCGGGGATTCGCGGGATTCGCGAACTGATTCGGCATCCACGCGCCGGTGGTGTCACGGATGCGTTCGGCTTCTTCGATCGCGGCGAGCATCCGCCGCTCGGGATCCGTGAGCACGAGCTCGGCGCCATACGCCGTGAGTGTGCGCAGCCGCTCCTCGCTCATGGACGACGGAATCGTCAACGTGAGGTGGTAGCCGCGCGCGGAAGCGACCTGCGCGAGACCGATGCCCGTGTTGCCCGACGTGGGCTCGACAATGCTACCGCCAGGGAGCAATTGGCCGCATTCCTCAGCGTCGAGGATCATGCCGAGGGCGGTGCGATCCTTGATCGACCCGCCTGGATTCATCCCCTCGAGCTTGACCCACACCTCCGCCATGTCTGGTTCGACGATTCGCTCGAGGCGAACCATGGGGGTGCGACCGATCGACGCATCAATGCGTGGCATGCGATGAAACGTAACGCCCGAGATGCGCGACGAGCCCCATGGTGGGGGTGATCTGCGAGTATCCGGCGACCAACTGCTCTTCGTAGTGGGGCAAACTCAAGTCGAACGCGCCGTGTGGATTGGCGCTGACGATCAGCACATCGGCGCTGTCCATGGTCAGCCGACCGAATCGGAGACGCCCACCGCGAACGTGCACGGACCCGGGATGCGTCGAGTCAGCCGCCGTCGACGAGTCCCCAATGAACCGCTCAACGAGCTGGTTCCCTTCGATATGGATGTCCACCAGTCGCCCGTCGATCGCTGGTGGCGGGAGCGATGCCGTCGCCTCGATCAAGATGTCGTCTTGGTCGATCGTGACCCCCTTCGCATGCTTGACGTCAATCATGTCGTTCATATGCAGCCCCAGCGTGTGCATCAGCTTCTGATCGGTCATTTTGGTCGGATGGACGCGAATCCGCCCGTCAGGTGTGACGCTCACGTCGGCGCGCATCCGAAAATTGATATCCACGATTTTGTGAAGCGTGCCGGTCTGGAGGAGGCTCCCGCTGTCGATTTCGACCCGAAGGTTCTTGAGCGGAGACCCGGGATAGGCGAAGACCACACCGTTCAGGAATGCGGTCAGGTCGTCGCCGGTCATCGCCACCGTACCCGACGTGACGCGAATGCGATACGACCGCGGATCATCGAGCGTGGCCGGCGCGGACGGGCTCGTTCGAATCATCTCGCCGCGGAGCGAGCGCGCGTGAAACAAGATCGCGTCGCTCAAGTGGAGATCGACGTTGCGAATGTCGATCGTTTGCTGCGGAGGCCCTTGCGCGGCGCAAGGTGTCGTAGTTAGGATAGCGATGACAATCGAAGCTCGTGGCGAGTTGCGGCGTATTGCGGCCACGTTAAACAACCTGCTAAAAAGCCCCCGCGTCCCGCGGCCTTTTTGGCTCCGGGACGTTTTTGTTGCCGGGGCGGGAGAACCGAAGTATGACAGCATCAGTAACGTTTCCTTTCCCGGAAGCGGCGGCCGCATCGCTGGCCGCACTTCCACAGGCGTGCGCACACTGCGGCGCGACCTTCGACCCGGCACCGATCGCGATCTGCGAGCAGTGCTTGGGGCCACTCGAACCGGTGTACGACAACGCACGGATCATTCCTGACCGTGCGATTATCGGCGCACGCGAGCCATCGCTCTGGCGATACCGCGAGTGGCTCCCGTTCACGGGCCAACCCACACGCTCGCTCGACAGTGGGTGGACGCCGCTCGTCGAGGCTCCTGTGCTCGCCCGGGCACTCAACATCGAGCGGGCGTGGATCAAGAACGACGCCGTCTCTCACCCGACGCTGTCCTTCAAGGACCGCGTGGTCGCCAGCGCGATCAACGCCGCTGCCGCGTTCGGCTTGGAGACGATCGGCTGTGCCTCGACGGGCAACCTCGCGAACGCCGTCGCGGCCCATGCGGCGCGAGCCGGCCTGACTGCTTGGATCTTCGTGCCCGAAGACCTCGAGGTGGGCAAGATCGTCGGCACGCTCGTCTACGGGCCGCGACTCGTCCGCGTGAAGGGCACCTACGACGACGTGAATCGCCTCTGCGCTCAGGTCGCCGACAAGTTCGGCTGGGGCATCGTCAACGTGAACCTGCGCGGCTACTACGGCGAAGGGTCGAAGACCATGGCCTTCGAGATCGTCGAGCAGCTCGGTTGGCGGTCTCCGACCGCGGTCATTGCGCCGATGGCCGGTGGGTCGCTCGTCACCAAGCTGCGCAAAGGCTTTCGCGAGTTCGCGGCCGCCGGTCTCGTGACTGGGCCCCCTCCGCGACTCTACGGCGCTCAAGCGTCCGGTTGCGCGCCGATCGTCCGACTGTTGGAATCCGGCGGCGAGACGCTCGTGCCCGAAGTACCGAACACGATCGCGCGATCGATTGCCATTGGGAACCCGGCCGATGGCCCTTCAGCCGTTCGCGCGATTCGCGAGACGGGGGGTTCCGCACGCGCCGTCAGCGACGATGCGATCGTGCGCGGCATTCGGGTGCTCGCCGAGACCACCGGAATTTTCACGGAGACCGCCGGCGGCGCGACCGTTGCCGCGGCGCTCGAGCTCGCCGAAACCGGGCACTTCAAGCCCGACGACGAAGTCGTGTTGTGCATCACCGGCAACGGACTCAAAACCATCGAAGCCATCCATGCCTCTCTACCCGTCGCGCCGGTCATCGCGCCGCGGCTGCGCGAGGTGACCGCCCTTGTCGAACACTAGGAGACAGCGACACATGCCTATCACAATCACCCTGCCCAACGTCCTCGCCAAGCTCGCGGACGGCCAGCGCACCATCACCGCCTACGGGACTACGCTCGGTGGGGCGGTCGCCGACGCGTCGCGGCGATACCCCGCGCTCAAGCCCAGACTCACCGACGATGCGGGCAATCCGTATCCGTTTGTCACGTATTATCTTAACGATGAAGATATTCGATTCTCCGGTGGCTTCGCCGCGGCGATTCGGGATGGAGATGAAGTGACCATCGTTCCGGCCGTGGCGGGAGGTTGATCATGACTGCGACATTGACTGAATTGCCAGAGCTGACGCGCGAAGAGTTGGCCCGCTACAGCCGACACCTCATCCTCCCGGACGTAGGTGTCGAAGGGCAGAAGCGTCTCAAAGCCGCACGCGTGTTGCTCGTTGGCGCGGGCGGCCTCGGATCCCCTCTCGCGCTGTATCTGAGTGCGGCGGGCGTAGGCACCCTCGGCATTGTCGACTTCGACAAGGTCGACGTCACCAACCTGCAGCGCCAAGTCGTCCACGGGACCGCCGACGTCGGCCGCTCGAAGATCGACTCCGCGGCCGAGCGCATCTATGACATCAACCCGTATGTGAACGTCGAGCGCTTCGAGACACGGCTCACGAGCGAAAACGCACTCGAGATCATTCGCGAGTTCGATATCGTAGTCGACGGTACCGATAACTTTGCCACTCGCTATCTCGTCAACGACGCCTGCGTAATCCTCGGCAAGCCGAACGTCTACGGCAGCATTTTCCGCTTCGAGGGCCAGGCGTCAGTCCTCGCAACGCCCGAGGGACCATGCTACCGTTGCTTGTTCCGTGAGCCGCCACCACCGGGCCTGGTGCCGAGTTGCGCCGAGGGCGGTGTGCTCGGCGTGCTACCGGGGCTCGTGGGCACGATTCAGGCGACCGAGACGATCAAACTCATCCTTGGCATCGGCGAGCCGCTGATCGGACGGCTGCTGTTGGTTGATGCGCTCACCGCCCAGTTCCGCACGGTGAAAATACGCCGTGATCCCACGTGCCCCGCGTGCGGCACACACGAGATCCAAGAGTTGATCGACTATGATGCGTTTTGCGGGGGTGCCGAACCGGTGACCGTAAAAGAAATCACGCCGCGCGAGCTAGCCCAAAAGCTCGCGCGTGGCGACGACTTCGATCTGATCGATGTGCGCGAGCCAATCGAGTGGGAGATCGCGCATATCGAAGGCGCCCGTCTCGTCCCTCTGAGCACCTTTCCAGCTGCAATTAAGGAGCTCGACTCGTCGCGCGAGATCGTCGTGCAATGCAAGGTCGGCGGTCGCAGTGCTCGCGCGGCAGACGCTCTCATCGCGGCGGGGTTCCGCAATGTCACCAACCTCGCGGGCGGGATCACGCGGTGGAGTGATGACGTCGACCCGACAATCCCGAAGTACTAGAGCCCCTTGAGGGGTTTGGGGTGAAGAATCCCCCCTCACCCCCAAGGGCTGTGCTAGAACTGGAAGTACAGGAACGGTGACGATCCTGATCCAGCCATAATCGCAATGCACGCCCCGAATGCCGCCGCCAACGCGAACGCGTGGCGGCGGTTTGGCTGCCACTTGGCGTCCATGTCGAACGCATTCGGCCCCGCCATGCTCCACACGGCTGCGAAGCCGAGCAGCGCCACGGCGCCGACCGTGACCACGCCGCTCGAGCCCGACGAGTAGCTGAACATGCGACCGAGCATGACGGCCGCCATGTGAAAATCGGTCGACCGGAAGAACACCCACCCGATCACCGCAAACAGAAACATGCTGGCGCGTCGCAGCAGCGCGGGCGCCGCATCCCATTGCTTGCTGAACAGCCGGTGGACGCAAAGCAGCAGCCCGTGATATCCGCCCCAGACCACGAACGTCCAGTTCGCGCCGTGCCAGAGGCCGCCGATGAGCATCGTCAGCATCAAGTTCCGGTACGTTTTCCAAACACCGTTTCGGTTGCCACCGAGGGAGATGTACAGGTAGTCCCTGAGACAGCTGGAGAGCGAGATGTGCCACCGCTTCCAGAAGTCCGACGGATCGAGCGACTTGTACGGCGAGTTGAAGTTCTGCGGGATGCGGAGGCCGAACAAGAATCCGAGCCCCACCGCCATCGTACTGTACCCGTCGAAATCGAACAGCAGCTGAAACGTGTAGCCGAGCATGGCGACCCAGGCGTCGGCGGTGCTCAGGGTCGCGTAATGCGCCAATGCCGGGTCAACGACCGCCGCCAAGCTATCGGCGATGAGGACCTTCATCACCAGGCCGATGATGAAAAACCGAATACCGCGCTCGAGCCACCGATTGCGGTCGGCCGTCCCGAGGTTATCGAGATCGCTTTCAATCTGGCGGAACCGGACGATCGGGCCGGCGATGAGCTGCGAGAACAGCGAGACGTAGGCCGCGAACTCGAAGAAGTTGCGCGTCGGCTTGATCGTCTTCCGATAACTGTCGACGATATAGCTGATCGTGTGGAACGTGTAGAACGAGATCCCGATCGGCAGCACGATGTCGAAGTGCGCGACCGCGATCGGGTGCCCGGTGAGCGTCGACAGGTCGCCGATCGAGCGCAAAGCGAAATTCGCGTACTTGAAGAATCCGAGCAGCAACAGGTCGACGGTGACCGGGAGAACCAAGCAGAGTTTTCGCGCGCGGGCGTTGTCCGCGTACTTGAGGAATCCCAGGCCCGCCGTGTAGCTGACCAGCGTCGAGAACGCCATCAGCAAGCAGAACTTCGGGTTCCAGTAGCCGTAGAAGACGTACCCCGTGATCGCCAGCCAGATGTAGCGCTGCTGGGCGTTGCGGAGCAGCCAGAACACCGTGTAGGTGACTGGCAGGAACAGCACGAGGAAGACGAAGCTGTTGAAGAGCATGCGCGCGGGCTACAAAGTTAAGGCCTACTCGCTACGAGTTGTGATCCCTGCAGCGTACGTTCAGTAGGCTCGTCAGAGCCTGGTATGCGCGCGAAGGCCGCGACCTGCCATGGCGCCGGACACGGGATCCGTATCGCGTGCTGGTGTCGGAGCTCATGCTCCAGCAAACGCAGGTGTCCCGCGTACTAGACTACTACGCGTCGTTCTTGAAACGCTTTCCGACGATGCGATCCGTGGCCCAAGCGCGACCCGGCGCGGTGCTCGCGGCCTGGCGGGGCCTGGGCTACTACGCCAGGGCGCGGAATCTTCACCGCCTGGCGCGGACACTTGGGCGTGCCCCGTTGCCGGATGATCCGGCGCTTCTCGCGCGACTCCCCGGGATCGGTGCCTACACGGCCGGCGCGATCGCGTCCTTCGCCTATGAGCGCCGGGCCGCGCTCGTCGACACGAATGTCGCCCGCGTCCTCCTCCGCGTGTTCGCCCCGCGGCTCGACCCGCGCACCCCGCGTGGCCGCCGCGCGGCGTGGAAAATCGCCGAGGCAACGCTGCCGCGCACCGGACGGGCCACCTACACGCACAACCAGGCGGTGATGGAGCTCGGCGCGACTATCTGTACTGCCCGGGTCCGCCACTGCTCGCGCTGTCCGGTGCGAGCGGTGTGCGCAACTGAAACAAGATCGCGACCGGAGTCTCGGACACGACCGGAAAAGTCCGCCGCATCTCGTCCTCGAACCCGCGCTGCACATTGAGCGCCGTCCGCTCGGCGATAAAATACCGCGCGCCGCGCGCCATCAACGACCGCATGACCGGCATGGTGTGATCCTGAATGCAGGGCGTCCATCCCTTGTGGTCCGTCCAATACAGGTACCACGGACTGTTGTACGCCGACTCGCTCGCACTCACGCAGTAATTGCCGCTGACGGCGATGGGCACACCGGGTGGGATGAGCGGCGCAAACTGGCGCGCGGTCGCATACCAGGCCGCATACCGGTGCGGGTGCACGTCGCGAATATCCTGCCGGGCGGCCAAGATGGGCGCGGACGCCGTCAAGACCACGAGGGCCGCGGTGGAGGCCGCGGCTGCCGAGCGTCGCCAGACCAGCACGGCGACCGCCGCTATCGCGGCGCAGGCGATCGCCAGCACAGCCGCACCTGGATGCGCCAGCTGGACGACCGCGACGGCGATGAGCATGAGCGCCACGATGGCAACGGGGCGCTCCACTGGCGAGGGCTCGCGCAAGCGCGCCGCGGCGACCGCGGCCGCGCCGCCGATCAGGAGCGCGACGGGAGGCACGGAGACGATGTGGTAATACGTGCCCCAAGGGTCGGCACTCGTGCCGGCGATCAGCAGATAGTAGAGAAAGACCGCCGCATACCAGAGGAGGCCGTAGCCGAAATATTTCGGCCGTGGGCCGAGGGCCAACGCCAGCACGACCGCCAGGAGTCCCGCGCCAACCCAGGCGAACGCGACTTCGAGGTCCGCGATGCCAGCGATGTAGTGCACGTGCGTGAATGTCGCCAAGCCAACGATGTGGTGGTGATTCGAGGCGCCGAGGGAGTTGTGATAGGTCAGCCAGAACCCCCGGGCGCGAAGGTACCACACGTCGGGCGGGATCAGCGCGGCGAGGGCGAGTATCCACAGACGGCGTCGCCGGAATGCGCGTATGCCCTGACGCCAGAGCGTGAAGAAGACGAAGACGAGACCGACGTGCGCCGCCGGAGCTTTGGCGAGGACCGCCAGCGAGGTACAGGCGAGCGCGAGGCCATAGGACAGCCAGCGGTCGTCGTCCAGCCACCGGATGTAGGCATACACCGCCGCGACGTACGCCAACATCATGAGCGGTTCGGCCTGGATGCCGTTCGCGATGCGCACCGTGAGCGGATTCAGCGCGAAGAACAGCGACGCCGCAATCGCCCCGGGCGGCGGCAGGAGATAGGACGCCAAGCCGATGAAAACCAGCAGCGTTGCCAGGGCGAGCCCATAGCTGATCACCCGCCCGATCTGCTCGTGGATCCCGAACACGCGATACCCGGCGGCGATCAGGTACGGGTACAACGGGAACTCCATCTCGACGTACCCGGGCCCATCGCCTCGCCAGTCGATCTGCGGATACAGGAAGTGCATCCCATCGCGCGCAAAATTCCGCGCGATGCCGCCCTCGTCGCACTCGCGATACAGCTCGCGCGACGTCCCATCGATCGGCCGCCAGAGGTCGATGGCGTCGACGCTCGCGCCGACGAGCATGAGGGCGACGACGACGCCCAGTCGGAGCCCGCGGATCACGGGGTCGCGAGCTTGAACACGGACCACGGCCCGAACGTCGCCGCCCGCTGATACTTGCGGTCGATCAGGTCGCGGAGCGCCGGGAGGTCCGGCGCCAAGCAATACGTCGTGTCGATCGTCATCGACCCGTTCGCGTAGTGCGCGGCGATGTACGTCGGCGGATGCGCCGTCAGCGTATCGAGCATCTCGCGCAGGAACGCGACCTGGATCGGCTTGTTCCAATGCGGACAGTCGGTGAACAGGAGCAAGTGGTGGAAGTTCGTCGGGTCCGGGCAGAAGAACATGTTCGTGTCGATAAAGCGGGTGGCCGAGCGGGCGCCGCTCGCGAAGAGCACGATCGTCTCGGGCCCCCACATCTGTATGCGGTCACTGGATTGCGCATGCCCATGGAGATACTCGGCCATCGCTTCCTGATCCGGGCTATCCGCGACCATCGGCATCGGCGTCCAGTGCGTGTAGCGCGCGAGCCCGGTGCGGCCGAGCTCCAGCCCGAGCACCAGGACGGCGACCGCGCCGAACGCGATGCGATTGCGGACAACCCATCCCCAGCCGAGTCCGGCGGCGAGGCACAGCACAGCGAGCGGCGGCCAGTACTGATAGCGCCAGGCCTTGGACTCCCACAGCCGGATCAGCACGCAGCCCACGAAGACGAGGGCCAGTGTCATCAGCTCACGCCGGTGGTCACCAAACTGACCCCGGAGAGCCGCGACGATCGTCAGTACGACGCCGAGCCACACGACGTGGGGCACGTAGTCCCAGAAACGCATCACGACGACGCTTCGCGTCTGACGCTCGAGTCCCACGTAGACGCTGCTCGCAAACGTGAGCAGATCGGCAATCGCGCGCCCATGTCCCGTGATCGCATATATCCCCAGAAACGCAAACATGGGCAAGGCGGCGACGAGAGCGAAGAGCGCCGCGTCCATGATCGAACGCTCACGTCGGGGACGGAACGCCAAGACCATTGCGCCGAGCGCGACGAGCAGCACGTACGTGGGACGAAAGAGGACCCCGATTCCGGCGGCGAGCGCGGCCCAGACGAGAGGTGCGCGACGGCCTGGGTTGTCGAGGTAGATCCAGATGCCCCAGAGGCATGCGAGCAGGCAAGGGACGAGATACCCATCCCGCTGCGCCGTGTGATAGTACGTCCCAGCTGTGTAGGCGATCGCGTAGAGCGCCGCCGCAAACAACCCCGCGCGCGGCCCGTAGATCCGCCGCGCGAGAGTGAAGAGCAACAGGGCCGTGACGATCTGGATGAGCAGATCGGCGATGCGGATCGCTAAGACCGACTCGCCCCCGATCCCGATGACCGCCATATGCAGCACATACACAGCGGGAAACGAGGTGTCAAACGTATCGACATACGGCCACAGCCCGTGGAGCATGCCACGGCCGATGTACTGCATGAATCCGTGGTCGAAGCCGAGCCCATACGTGAGGGTCGGCAGGAGCAGGATGGTCGAGACAAAAGCCACGACCACCAGCTCGCGGGGGCGCGATCGGTGCATTCGGCGAACGATCATACCCCCACTGTAGCCGCGTTACGTCAACAACGTCAGGACGGCGTAACTATCCGCTTGACGAGGGGGCTGGAGTACGGGCGCTCACCCTGCCCGGTATAGATCTGCTTCGGCCGGGCGATCTTCTGCTCCTTGTCGAGCAGCCCTTCCTCCCACTGGGCGAGCCACCCGGTGGTCCGCGCGATCGCGAACAGCACCGTAAAGAATGAGGTCGGAAACTTCATCGCCCGATAGATCAACCCGGTATAGAAATCGACGTTCGGGTACAGCTTGCGGGAGACGAAGTAATCGTCCTGGAGCGCGATTCGCTCGAGCTCTTGGGCGATAGCCATGTCCTTATCGACGCCAACGGATGCCAGCACGTCGTCGGCCAGCCGCTTCACGATCTTTGCCCGTGGATCGTAGCTCTTGTATACGCGATGGCCGAAGCCCATGAGGCGGCCGGAGCCTTTCTTCACGGATTCGATGAACCCGGGGACGTTCTTGACGTCGCCGATCTCCTCGATCATGCGCAGAACGGCTTCGTTCGCCCCGCCGTGGAGCGGCCCGTAGAGCGCGGCAATACCGCCGGCGATGGCCGAGAAGGGATCGACGTGCGTCGACCCGATGGCCCGGACCGCATTGGTCGAGGCGTTCTGCTCGTGATCCGCGTGCAGGATGAACAAGATCTCGATCGCCCGGGTGAACACGGGGTTGGCGCGATACTTCGATTCGCTCATCCGCGCGACCATCGACAGGAAGTTCTCGCTGTACGAGAGGTCATTGTCCGGGTACACGTAGGGCAGGCCCTTCATGTGCCGGTAGATGAACGCCGCGATCGTCGGCATCTTCGCGATCAAGCGAATGATCGAGATGTCGCGCTGCTCGGGATCGAAGATGGCCTTGGCTTCGGGATAGAACGACGACAGGGCCGCGACCGCGCTGCACATCATCGACATCGGGTGCGCGTCGTAGCGGAACCCGGTCAAGAACGTGCGCAGGTTCTCGTGCACGTACGTGTGGTACGTGACATTGTGCACGAACTTGTCGTACTCGGGCTGTTTCGGCAGCTCGCCGTGCCGGAGCAGCCACGCGACTTCGAGAAAGCTGGCCTTCTCGGCGAGCTGCTCGATCGGGTAGCCCCGATATCGAAGGATGCCCTTTTCGCCGTCGATGTACGTGATGGCGCTGCGACACGACGCCGTATTGAGAAACGCCGGATCGTAGCTGACGAGGCTTTTGAGATCAGTGGCGCGGATGGCGCCATCGGTGATCGGCAGGTCGTACGACGTGCTTGTCCGCTGGTCAGTGACTTTGAGGGAGTCGGTCATCCGCCAAAAGCTAATCGATAGATCAACTTCCACTCAGCCTCGGACACGGGCTGAACGGAAAGCCGGCTACCCTTTTGCAGCAGCACCATGTGGGCGAGACCCTTCTGCTGTCTCAACTCAGCAAGAGTAATGGGCTTTTTCGCGGGCTCTTTGGCACGAATGTCAATCGAGTACCAGAGCGGCGCATCGCGTTTGCTCTTGGGGTCGTGATGGTCGTCTGACGGATCGAACGCTGTCTCATCGGGGTAGCCGGCCTTGACCACCTCGGCGATTCCGACGATGGCCGTGGGGTCGGCGCTCGAGTGATAGAAAAACGCCAGGTCGCCGACGTGCATATCATCGCGCAGATAATTGCGCGCCTGGAAGTTGCGCACGCCGTCCCAGCGGGTCGTGCGTTTCGGACTCTTCCAGAGATCGTCCCACGAAAACGAAGTGGGCTCGGATTTGAGGAGCCAGTATTTCACATCTTGGAGGCGAGGGGAAGATCGAGCTCGAAGAAAAATCGAGTCCCGGACTCCGATGTGTCGACCCCCAATTCCCCCTCCATCGATGCGACCAGCTTCCGGCAAATCGCGAGCCCGAGACCGGCGCTCGAGAACGTGAAATCGCCGGGCCGCTGCCGGCGCCGGAACGCATCGAACAACGTCGCCATGACCGCCGGAGGGATCCCGCGGCCGGTGTCCTGCACGGCGAACTCCAGTCGTGTCCGGGACTTGGGCCGAGCCGTCACCTCGACAGAGCCCTCGGCCGTAAACTTGAGCGCGTTCGTCGTCAGGTTGAGCAGCACACGATTGAGCGCCGCGGGGTAGCCTACCCTCGAGTCGGCCTCCGGCGGTTCGAGCCGAACCGTGAGGCCTTTCTCTTCAGCTATCGGCTGAACGATCGCGCCAACTGATCGCAAAATATCAGCGACGGAGAAGGGAATCGGCTTTTGATCGATCAGCCAATCCCCTCGGGCGAGCTCGATCACATCCCCGGCCAACGCGCTGAGGCCGAACGCGGCGCTGTAAATAAGTCCCAGCTGCCGCTCCTGAATCTGCGTCAGCGGGCCACTCTGGCTCGAGCGCAACCGCTCGGCCAAAAACAAGATCGACGCGAGCGGCGAACGCATGTCGTGCGCGACCTCGACGACGAGCGGCAGCGCATCTGATCCGGAGAGGCGATTCGCGAATCGCTGAGCCGTGTCAGCCTCGATCGCCTCGTGCACGCGCTCGAGGGCGAGACACGCCGACACGGCATCGTCGGCCGCGTAACTGCCGCCGGCCGCGCTCTCCAAGATCTGACGCCGCAACGCGTCGAGCAGCCGCCGGGCTGGAATGCTGACGGGCAGCGCCGCGAGCTCCGCCTTCCCGCCGACGGAGACGCGCTGGGCCGCTTCAGCCAGCGCGGCCATGGGCGGGCCGATGTCGTCAGCGGTCGCTCCCGAGACGTCGTCCGGGTCCCAGGCCGCCACCGCGCGGACGGCCGCCTGCGCGAGTAGCAGGACGACACCGCTGCCAGGCGGCGGAGCTTCGCGCGGCGTAGGTGTGATGCGCCGCGGAGCTGCTTCCACTGGGGTCACTCGAGCGTCCCGGCCAGCTCGTCGCGGCGGAATCCGTGTTTCTCCATCAGACGATACAACGTCGTCCGGTCGATGTTCGCCAGGCGCGCGGCGCGCGACATGTTGCCGCCCGCGCGCACGACGAGGCGTTGCAGGTACTCCTTCTCGAAATGGGCGACGAGCTTTTCCTTCGCCAAGTGATAGGCGTCGGTCATGATCGCCGGCGGCATCCCGCCATCGGCCGCCGCGGCGCTCGGGTGGCCCGCGTCATCGAGCGCCGGAATGTCCTCGGCGCGAATCGGCTTGCCCGGCTCGATGATCACCGCGACGTGCTCGATCACGTTCTGCAACTCCCGGACATTCCCTCTCCACGGCCGGGAGCGCAGCAGCTCGATCGCCGCCTCACTCAACTTGGGAAGCGGCTCGCCTGCCGGGCGATGACGCTCCCAATAGTGAGTCAAAAAATGATTCGCGAGCAGCGGAATATCCTCTAATCTCTTGCGGAGCGGCGGGAGCTTGATCGGCACCACGCGGAGCCGATAAAACAAATCCTCTCTGAGAATCCCCGCGTTCACGGCTTCTTGCGGCTCGCGATTGGTAGCCGAGATGAAACGCACGTCAACAACAGCATCCTGTTGCTCGCTGCCGACTCGCCGCACAACGCCGTCTTGCAGTACCCGCAGCAACTTGGCTTGCAACGGGTGAGACATTTCAGTGAGCTCGTCCAGAAACAGCGTCCCACCGTTCGCGGTTTCCAATAACCCAGGTTTGTCTCTATCCGCGCCGGTAAAGGATCCCTTGCGATGCCCGAACATCTCGGATTCGAGCAGGGGCTCAGGCAAAGCGGCGCAATTTATAGGAACCAGCTTACGACTCGCGCGACGGCTGTGTCGATGAATGAACTGGGCTATCAGTTCTTTGCCGGTCCCCGATTCTCCACTGATCATGACCGAGGCGTCCGTGGAGGCGACGCGGCGAGCGAGATCGACGGCCTGACGGAAAGCCGGCGAGATACCGAGCAACGTGATCCGGTCTGAGTTCGAGCTCTGTTCGACGAGCTTGGCCTTGAGATCACGGGTCTCGCGAGCGACAGCGACCGCGTGCGATGCGCGGCCGATGAGAATCTGCAGGTGGGACGCCGAGAAGGGCTTGGGCAGGTAGTCCCACGCGCCAGCGCGCAGGGCTTCGATGCTCGACGTGACGCTGGGATTGCCCGTCATCACGATGACAATCGTGTCCTTATGAGCCTCGAGCGCCGCCGCCAAGATGTCCATGCCGGACAGCGGTGTCAGATAGAGATCGACAAGAATGATGTCGAACCGACGCCGCTTGACGAGATCAATCGCCTCGTCACCACGTCCAGTAGCTGTGACATTGTAGCCGTCCAGCTGTAAAACACTGAGGCAGCCTTCCCGCAGCGTCCGATCGTCATCAACGAGCAGGAGCCGCAGACTGGCCTTCACCTCGGGCGCGATCGCCAACGGCTCCCTGCCCATCGCGGGCGTTTCGACCGAAGGGGGCGCCGATACATCACTTATTGGCAGATCAGAGGAGAAGGCCGAGGACGACATGAGGCTCCTAGATGAGTGACTTCTAACTTTTCGGCGCCTAGTAATTACAACAAAGTGTTGCATCTGTCAATCATATTCCGTTGCAATTGACCAACAATTCTGTTGTATAGTCACGGCATACAAGTGTTGAGGTCCGCTAGCTATAAACAACTTGGCTGGGCCCCTTTTTGCGCAGTCATGCCCAGTCTCCTATCCAATTAAATTCACGTGAATCGCATGACGCTCCCGCCAACGCCGTCGACGGCGCTGACACCAGCTTCCCCTGAGGGGCAGGCGCTGGCGCCGTTGCAACAATGGGGTCCGCCGATCGAAGCCCGTGGGGGCGGCGAGGGCGGCGAGAAGAAAACGCCCTGGCACCGCTATATCGCGGCGATGGTCCGTTTCAAATGGCTCATTGCCGGCTGCTTCGTGCTTGGCGCGGCTGGCGGGTTCATCGCCACGCGGATGGTGGCGCCGTCATACGAATCCCACGCCACGATCCTCATCGCGGTCGAAGGACACGGGAATGGTGGTGGGAACGGCCCGATCTCGTCCGGACAGTTCCTCGAGACCCAGGCGTGGACCGACCTGTTCAAAGCGTATCGCGTCGTCGAGCCCGTCGTGGTCAAGCTCGGCCTCTACATCCATCACGACGAAAAGGACGCGGACTTCTTCCAACAGTTCGCGCTCGCTGACCAGTATCAACCCGGCGATTTCATTCTCACCGTCGCGCCGACCGGCCGGCAGTACACGCTGACGACTAAGAAGGGAACGGCCCTCGAACACGGCGTGCCCGGCGATTCCGTCGGTCTCCACCTGGGGATGCGCTGGCAACCGCCCCGCGCGGCGTTCAAGCCCGGACGCAAGCTCGTGTTCTCCGTCTCGTCCATCCCCGACGCCGCGAACGGCCTCGCGGCGCGCGCGACGCTCGTGTTGCCCGACGCTAGCAACTTGCTCCGCATCTCGCTCGACAGCTGGAATGCCAACGAGGCCGCGAACACCCTGAATCAGTGGCTCGACCAGTACCTCGCCGTCGCCGCCGAGTTGAAAAAGCAGAAGAACACGCAGCTCACGCAGACGATCGGCGACCAGCTGAGCATCGCGCGCGATCGGCTGGCGCGCGCCGAGAAAAATTTCCAATCGTTCCAGGAAGTGGCGATCAGGCAGAGCCAGACCTCGCCATCGGCTATCTCGCAACCCGGTCAGTCGCAGCAGATTCCGTCCGTGACCGGTGACCCGGCCGTCTCGACCTATCTCGCGCTCAAGGTCGAGCACGAGAACTTGAGCCGCGACATCCAGTCGGCGCAGGCGATCCTCACCGATATGCGCATCGGCAAGGCGACACCCGACGGCTTGCTCGCCATCCCGTCGCTCATGGTCGGTTCCGACAACCTCCGCGGCGCGATCAACGACTACAACACCAAGTCGGCGGAGCTGCGCAACCTGCAGCAGACATACACCGACCAGTACAAGGCCGTCATCGACGCCAAGCGGGTCGTCGACAACATCTATACCGTCACGATCCCGGCGCTGGCCGAACAGTCGCTCAAGCGCCTCGAAACGCAGGATGCGACGTACACGAAGCAGCTCGGCGAGAGTGAGCGGGTGGTGGCGAACGTGCCCGCGCGCACGATTGACCTCATGCGTCTCCAGCGCGAGGTCACGTCGGCCGGCGAGCTGTACACGAGCCTGAACAAAGCGTACGAGGATTCGAGGCTCGCCGAAGCGAGCGCGATCCCGGACGTCGAGATCGTCGACCGCGCCGGCGTGCCGCAAGCACCGTCGCGCAACACCGCGCCGCGCGTCCTGCTCATGGCCGTCTTCGGTGGCCTGGGGGCCGGCCTCGGCCTCGCGCTCCTGCTCGACCGCCTCGATCCACGGTTCCGCCATCCGGAGCAGGCGTCCGATGAGCTCGGGCTCCCCATCATTGGCACCGTGCCGAGTCTGCCGACACCGAAGCAGCGCAAGGCCGACCCGGAGATCAGCGCGCAAGTCATCGAGGCGTTCCGAACGATTCGGTTGCACATCAAGGAGATGTTCCCGCCCGATGGACCCGTGCAGTTCACGATCACGAGTCCTGGCGCCGGAGAGGGCAAATCCCTCGTGTCGTCCAACTTGGCGATGTCATTCGCCGAGAGCGGCCGGCGGACGCTGCTCATCGACGGTGACATTCGGCGCGGACAGCTCCACGAGACGTTCGGGATGCGGCAGTCGCCGGGACTCCTCGACTATCTCCTGAATCACTCGGCGCTCGACGAAGTCCTGCAAGAGACCGATTACGAAGGGCTGACGCTCGTCACCTGCGGCACGCGCCGGCATCGCGGGCCCGAGCTGCTGCAGTCGAATGCGCTCGAGGCGTTCATGTCGGCCGTGCGGCCGTTCTTCGACGTGATCATCGTCGACTCGCCGCCCCTCGGCGCCGGCATCGATCCGTTTGCGCTCGCGAAAGCCACCGGCGCGCTGGTCGTCGTGCTCCGCGTCGGACGCAGCGACCTCAAGATGGCGCAGGCGCGGCTCCAGGCGATGGACCGCTTCGTTCCCGTGCGCCATCTGGGGTCGATCTTGAACGACGTGCGCGCCGCCGGGGCGTATCGCTACTACTCGTACCTGTACGGGTATCGCCTCGACGAAGGCGAGCTGCGCGCGCAGGTGCCGTCGCAGGTGGGCGGCCTGATCGGCCGAAAATAGGCCGATCAGGAGACCTTGCGGGTCTTCTTCTTCAGGAAGTCCATGAGGATGAACTGCCCCAGGGTCATGGTATTCGTGAAGTACGCCTTGCCCCGCGATATCTCGGAGACGCGCTTCACGAACTCCACCAGGGCGCGATCACGGGCCAGCATGAACGTATTGATCATGATGCCGGCCTTTTTGCACAACGCCACTTCTTTGAGCGTGTGCTGAATGACCGTTGCATCGAGCCCCATGGAGTTCTTGTAGATCTGCCCATTGGGCATCGTGAGCGCGCTCGGCTTCCCGTCCGTGATCATGACGATCTGGCGCATGTCCTTCTTCTGCGCCAACAGCAGCCGTCTCGCCAACTTGAACCCCTCGGCCGTATTCGTGTGATACGGCCCCACCTGCGCGTGGGCGAGCCGCGCCAGCGGAATCTCCTCGGCAGAGTCATGAAACAGAATGACTTTGATCGAGTCCCCCGGATACTGCGTGCGGATGAGATGCGTCAACGCCAGCGCAACCTTCTTCGCGGGCGTAAACCGGTCCTCGCCGTAGAGAATCATCGAGTGCGACGTATCGAGCATGAGCACGGTCGCGCACGATGACCGATACTCGGCCTGCCGCACCATGAGGTCGCCGTAATCGAGATCCATCGGAACTTCGATCTTCCCGGTCCGCGCCAGCGCGTGCTTCAGCGTCTCGTTGACGTCGAGATTCAACACGTCGCCGAATTCGTATGGCTTGCTGAACCCATCGGCCTCGATCCCGGTCGCCAGATACGGCGTCTCGTGGCTTCCGAAGCTCGACTTGCCCAACGAGCCCAAAATGCCCCGCAGTGTCTTATAACCGAGAAAGTCGATGCCCTTCTCGGTGAGATTGAACTGGACGTCCTTTGAGGCCGCGTGGGCCAACCCGCCTTTGCCCGTAACAGGCTGCTGCGTGCCCGGCATCTGCGGTGGGGCGTCAATGCGCAGATACCCCTCGGCCGCGAGCCGCTGCACCAGCTGATCGAGCAGTTGCGCGAGCTTCGCCTGCGACTCCTCGTCCCCGTCGCCGCGCAGCGCTTCCAGCATCTCGGGCGTGAACTGGCCGCTCTCGACCAGCGCGTCGAGGATGGCCTCGCGCAGCGCCTCCATCGACCGGTCGGCCTCTTCACCGAAGTCGCCCCAGTAGGGACTCGACTGCTTGCCGCCGGCGAACCCTGATTGCAGGAGAAAATCCGCGAGCTTGTCGAGCAACGCCTGGAGATCAATGGCGTCGGCGGACTCTGGGCTGAACTTCTGGTAGGTATGAAATCTCACCTGATCCCCCTGGCGCCGTTCGCTCCGCTCCGGCGCATTGTACCGGACGCTACAACGGCGTGCCATTGATCCTGCTCGACCAGCGTGCCTCGCTTCCCGTGCTACAACGGCGTCGTATAGATCCTACTCGACCAGCGCGCCCTCGGGTTCCGTTGCAACGCGTCGTATTGATCCTACTCGACCAGCGTTCCTCGGGTTCCCGCCCCACGACGGCGTAGTGAACGCGAGCGCAGCGAGCGTTCCTACGAATATAATCATGGGAGCATGCCCACGACCGCCCGATCCCTGAATCCGTTCCGAACGCTGATACAGCACCGGAACTTCCGGATCTTCTGGATCGGCCAGACGGTGTCACTGATGGGCACCTGGATGCAGACGATGGCCCAGGGTTGGTTGGCACTCCAGCTGTCCAACAGCGCTTTCATTGTCGGCCTGGTCAGCGCCATCGGATCCCTGCCGATTCTCGCGCTATCGCTCCCAGCGGGAGTCGTCACCGACCGCGTCAACAAGCTGACGCTCGTGACCATCTGCCAGGCCTGCCTCCTGGTCGAGGCAGCCGCTCTCTGGGCATTCACAGCCACGAACCGTATCACAATCCCTTTGCTACTCGGCCTCGCCGCCTTCAACGGAATCGCGAGCGCGTTCGAGATCCCGGCCCGCCAGTCGCTCATGATCGAGCTCGTCGGCCGCGACGACCTCCACGACGCGATCGCGCTCAACTCCAGCGGCTTCAACCTCGCCCGCATCATCGGCCCCGCGATCGGCGCGGCCGTGCTCGCGGCGTTCGGCCTCTCCTGGTGCTTCCTGCTCAACGCGATCAGCTACCTCGCCGTACTCGCGGGGCTCTTCATGATCCGGCTCCCGCCCTGGATCGCGGCACCCCACGCGTCGCCCATCGACGGCCTCCTCGAAGGCCTTCGCTACATGGCGAAGACCCCCGAGGTCTCGGCGCTCATGCGCATGGTCACGATCTACTCGATCTGCGGCATCCCCTATCTCACATTGATGCCGGTGGTCGCCCGCGACCTCCTGCACGCCGGCGCCGGCGGCTACGGCGTGCTGTTGGCGTGCGTCGGCATCGGCGGACTCGCCGGCGCGCTCTTTCTCGCCGCCGCGAGCGGTCGCTTCCGTCGCGGTCGCCTGATGGCGTTCTCCACCTACGGCTTTTCGTTGCTGCTGATCGCCTTCTCGCTCTCTCGTTCAGAGTGGCTGTCCCGTGGCTTGCTCTTGGGCTGCGGCTTCATGATGATCCTGAACGGCGCCCTCGCGAACAGTCTCTTGCAGTCCCTTGTGCCCGATGCACTTCGCGGGCGCCTGATGGCCGCCTACTCGCTGATCGCCGTCGGCGTGGCACAGGTCGTCGGCTCGTTCGTGGCTGGCACCGTGGCCAACGCCGTTGGCGTCGACTGGGCGATTGGCGGTGCGGCGGCCGTCATGCTCGCCTACGCGTACTACGCCTTTTCCAAATCGCCCGAGATTCGCCGGTTATAAGCGGGCGTAAACCGCTCGGGTGTCACCGAGGGGAACACCAACCGCGCCGCCCTGGCGATGGTCTGCGCCGAGCCTTCGACGCCAAGCCAATCGGTGTTGATGCAGATGTGATAATTCTCCGGCGCGCGCCAGTCGCGATCATAGAATCGCTTCACCGACTGCGCCCGCTGCGCGTTCACCTCGTCGAGGCGCTTCTCGGCCTGCGCCTGAGCCAGTCCCTCCCGCGCCATGATGCGCTGCACGAGCGCCGGCCGCGGCGCGTAGCAGAATACGTGAATCGCATCGGCACGCTCGGCCAAGATGGCTTGAGCGCCACGACCCACGATGACGACGGGTCCTCGCGCGACGTACTCCTCGATCACGCGTCGCGTGACGGCGATCAACCGCTCGGTCGCCGGCAGCGCGTATTCACCCGTGACCGGCTGAACCTCGGGCGTGCTCATCGCCAACGCATCGGTGAGCCGTGCGGTCAACGATGGCACGCGCTCCTCGCGCGCCTGCACTTCATCGACCGGCATGCCCAACCGCGCCGCGACTTCGTTGACGATCTCGTTGTCGAGCAACGCCCAGCCAAGCAGCGCGGCGACTCGCGCCGCCACGTCAGACCCACCGGACCCGAAAAGGCGCGAGATCGTGATGGTCGGCATCGGGCCGCTATCGATCGACTGATCGAACGCGCAGATGCTCGACGATCTCGAACCCCAGGGCATCCCACGCCCGGTTGGCCGCCTCGCCATCGGCGACGCTGTGCAACCGGAACTCGTCGAGCCCCACGCTCCGGGCCCACGCCTCGGCGCGCTCCAGCAGCGCGCGCAACACGCCGTGGCGGCGCACCGCCGGATCGACGTAGACCGATGACACGTACGCGTACTGCTCGGGGGAGAGCAGGGGCGACCCGCTCGACTCCACGCACCGCAAGATCCCGACGATCGCCCCATCCCGCTCGGCGAGCAACGTGATCTCGCCGGGCGAGTCGAGCTGTCGGGCGAACAACCGCCGGGCCCGCGCCGTCACGTCGCTCGCCAGCCGACGATAAATCGGATTCGACGCGTGCTCGCGGAGCAGCGCCAGCCGAAGCGCGACGACGGCGTCGAGGTCGCGCCCCGTCGCCCGCCGGACTGTGACGCTCGGCGCGGCGGGCTTAGGCGGAGAGGCCGCCACCGAACATATCCTGGCCTGGCCGTCTCCGTTGCTCCTGTACGGCTCTCCCATACTGGCCCGTGTCCGAGCGCGAGATCTTGCGGCGGGCGACCAGCGCTTCCAACACGAGCTCGCACGCCGCGGTCGCGACCGGGAGATCCCCCCGCGGCGCGAGCGCGGTATCTCGGACGACTCGCAGGAGCCCAGGCACCGTCTCGAAGCCCTTGTGCACGGCGTCGGTCGAGACATCGTCCGACACCTGCAACGCGCCGCCGGAGTCGAACCACATCACGATCTCGTCAGTGTTGACGTTGCCCGCCCGTTCTTTGAACGTCGCATCCGACGCCCGGCGAATCAGCTCACGCGCGATCGCCTGGCCACCAATCAGCTCGCCTTCATACTCGAGCTCGATCTTTCCGGTAATCGCCGGCAGGGCCGCATAGATGTCAGCAATCCGCGGCACGATTTCCGATTCGCCCATCTCCAGAGCGCGCCGCTCGGCATTCGACACGACGTTCTCGAGCACCGATATCGGCATCCGTTGCGACACGCCAGACCGCCTATCGATTCGCTTGTCGACTCTCGCCTCGAACGCAATCCGTTCAATCACTTCGGCAATGAAGTCCGGGACTCTGACTCTGATGCCTCGATCGACCCACGCTTCCTGCTGCGTGATCTCCATGCCGAGTCCGACCGTCTCGGGGTAGTGCGTAACAATCTCACTCCCAATACGGTCTTTGAGCGGCGTGATGATCTTTCCACGCGCGGTATAGTCTTCCGGGTTTGCCGTGAAGCACAGCTCGACATCCAGCGGCAGGCGAACGGGATATCCCTTTATCTGGACATCCCCTTCTTGCATGATGTTGAACAGTCCGACTTGGACCTTGCCGGCGAGATCCGGCAATTCATTGAGCGCGAAAATGCCCCGATTCGCACGAGGCAACATCCCGTAGTGAATCGTCAGCTCGTCGGATAACAAATGCCCGCCGCGCGCGGCTTTGATCGGATCGACATCGCCGATGATATCCGCGATCGTCACGTCAGGCGTCGCGAGCTTCTCGATGTAGCGCGCCGTCCGGTCCAGCCAGACGATCGGGGTGTCCTCACCCGCCTCGGCGAGGAGGGTGCGCCCGTATTTCGAAATCGGCGCGAACGGATTGTCGTTCACCTCGCTCCCGGCGATGATCGGCAGCGCGTCATCGAGGAGCGAGGTAAGGGCTCGGAGAATGCGCGATTTGGCCTGGCCGCGGAGACCGAGCAAAATAAAGTTGTGACGCGAGAGGATCGCATTGACCATCTGCGGCATGACGGTCTCTTCATACCCAATGACGCCGGGAAACAGCGGCCCGCCGCACGCGAGGCGGGCGAGCAGGTTCGTCCGGAGCTCGTCTTTCACCGACCGCAATGCCCGTTCGGGGGCGCCGAACGGCGATGCTTTCAGCGCGCCGAGCGTTTCAGGCAGTAGCGACAAAATTCAACTCTCCACGAATGCGTGTGACACCTCGACGAGGTTGTCGTAGAACACCGGTGCGTGGCCGAGGTCCGTTTCGAGCTGGGACGTCGTCGCGTTTGGATTCTGCCCGTCGGGTGTGAACTTGCCCCACCAGATCGACGGCGCCCAGACGACGCCCGGCCGCAAGGAGTCCACGACACGCGCGGTCGCGACGAACTGTCCCCGATCGTTGTGAATGGTCACTCGGTCACCGTCGGTGATACCCCGCTGCTCGGCGTCCGATACATGCAAATGACACTCCGGCTCCGCGCCCCGGCGCAATGACGGCACATTCACGAATGTGGAATTCAGAAACTGGTGCCGTGGCGACGAAATCAGTGTCAGCGGAAACCGCGCCGCGAGCTCCGGGGCTTCTTCCGGCGACTCGCGCGGCGGCGTGTAGGTAGGCACCGGATCGAGTCCGAGTTCCGCGAGCCGCTCCGAGTACAGTTCGCACTTCCCACTGGGGGTCAAAAAGCCTCCGTGGGCGTACGGAAGATAGGGCCTCGGCACGTTGAGCCGTGCCCAGCCCTGTTCCATGAGCGTCTCGAGCGTCACCCCACCCATCCGCTGGTGATCGGATGCCAGCGCCTGACGGATCAGCGTGAGATCGTCATCGGCGAGCGACGGGTGCGTCATTCCCATCCGGGCCGCGATCAGCCGAAAAATCTCGCTGTTCGGCTTGCTCTCCCCGACCGGCTCGATCGCCGGGCGATTGAGCGTCGCGTAAAAATGTCCGTACGCGAGGTGCACGTCCCAGTGCTCCAGCTGCGTAGTGGCCGGCAGGACGATGTCTGCGTAGTCAGCGGTGTCGGTTTGGAAGTGCTCCAATACGACCGTGAACAGATCCTCGCGCTCGAGGCCCGCCAGCACCGTATTGCGATCGGGCGCAACTGACGCTGGATTCGAGTTATACACGATCAGCGCGCGCACTGGTGGTCCACCGACTCCGGCATCGGGCTTGGTCAGTGCGTCGCCCAGGCGGATCATGTTGATCGTGCGGACGGGCGGCGACAGATCCGGTCTCTCCAACGCTTCGCGGTTGAACTTGAACGCCGCGCTCGTCGACAGTTGCACGCCGCCACCGGGCCGTCTCCAATGTCCGGTGATGGCCGGCAGGCAAGCGATGGTTCGCACGGCCATGCCACCTCCGGCGTGCCGCTGTAACCCGTAATTCACCCGAATGAACGCCGCCTTGGCCTTGCCATATCGCTCCCCAAGACTCTGTACCACGCTGGCATCAAGTCCGGTAATGGCCGCTACTCGGTCGGGTGGGTACAGCTGTACGCGTTCGCGAAGCGAAGTACTCCCAATGGTATAACGCTCGAGGTAGTCCCGATCCTCTAATCCCTGCGCAAACACGACGTGCATGATACCGAGCGCCAGAGCGGCGTCAGTACCTGGCCGGATCGCCAGCCACTCATCGCTTTGCGCAGCAGTTCGCGTGCGTAACGGATCGATGCAGATGACCGGTGCCCCAC
This sequence comes from Gemmatimonadaceae bacterium, assembly GCA_035570055.1. Classification (GTDB taxonomy): domain Bacteria; phylum Gemmatimonadota; class Gemmatimonadetes; order Gemmatimonadales; family Gemmatimonadaceae; genus DASRDS01. Next base: position 18,538 of record DATMLM010000058.1, on the reverse strand, counting down.
GCCGCTTGGCCTCGAGCACGAAGGGCCACATGTGGGGATTCGACGTAAGAGTATTCGTCCCCCACAACAAGATGAGATCGCTTTCCGGGATGCCTTCCGCGTCGGCGCCGAGGTTGGCGCCGACCGTCATGATCATGCCTTGACGCCCGGCTTCGGAGCAGATCGTGCGGTCGAGCTTGGACGCACCGAGGAGGTGAAAGAATCGGTGGTCCATCGAGCCACCCTGCACGAGTCCCATAGTGCCCGCATATGAATAAGGCAGTATGGCTTGCGGTCCATCGCTCGATCGGGCGATTGCGCCGAGCCGAGTAGCGATCTCGTCTAGTGCATCATCCCACGAGATGGGGACGAATTGCCCGCGACCTTTGCGACCACGCCGCCGGAGAGGCGTTTTCAGGCGGTCAAGATGATACGTACGCTCCACGTACCGATTCACCTTGGCACACAAGAAACCCTGGGTGAACGGGTGATTGGGATCGCCGGCGATCGATATGGCCCGGCCGTCTTCGACCGTTGTCAACGTCGCACAGGTGTCCGGGCAGTCGTGGGGGCACGCGCCGCGAACGATCGTGGTCATTCTCTCGAAAGTAGCGCCCGGCTGGCACTTGCACTAGCGGACTGGTCTTGACAGTGCCATTGTAGCCAGTAACTTCCTGCCGATTCCGAGCGTTTGCTTCAGACGGAATGCGGATGCGTGCACGGCCACGCCCATATTTCCGACCCCCTGATCAGGAGATTGTGTAATGAAGCGCCTGGCCCTTGTCGCTGCTGCATTCACGCTCGTCGCCGTCGCGTGTAAGGCGAAGGATACCGGAACGCAGGGCGCCGATTCGACGTCGACCGCCGCTCCCGCGCCCGCGATGGCTCCCGCGCCTACGGCGGATACCGGCATGAAGAAGGACACGTCGATGAAGTCAATGTCGGCTGACACCGGCATGAAGAAGGACACGGCCATGAAGAGTATGGCCGCCGACTCCGGCAAGAAGCACAAGAAGAGCAAGATGTAGTTCCGGTGCTCTGCTCCTCAAGCAGAGCGAACCGACGAGACGATACGTGGGGCGCGGCGCAATGCTGCGCCCTTCGTGCATCAGACAGGCGCGATCACCGAGAGCCGCTCCTGAAACTCACGCTCGCCGATCACCGGCGCGACGTCGTCCACGTCGCACGATATGTCGTCGTCCAGCTCGAGCCACGACACGCATCCGCCATATCGCCGTAACTCAGGGATGACGACAGGCTGGCGCAGTCGCTCGACCCGCAGTGCGGAGAGCGTCACTCCAGGTTGGCGATAGGAGAATCGCGATTCGAGCGCCGCAAGCGACAACCCGAGCTCGTGTCGCACGAGCGCCAACCGCGCCAGGTCGGTGACCGTCACACAGATCGCCCTATGCGCCACATACTCGATGCGCACGTGCCCACTCGGTTCCATGGCCGCATGCGATCGCTCCAATCGCGCGGCGAGCGATTCGGACAGTTGCTCAGTCGACTGATGAAACCGGGTCGGATACAACACGAACCGGCCGTGCCGCAGCGAAAACCCACCGCCATGCTGATCGCGGATGCCGCCTTTCCGCACCATCGCGATGATGTCGCCGCTGCCGAACGCATCGACCATGACCGCCCATTCTTTGAGCGCGGTCCGTTCGATCTGACTCACGCGTCCGGAAACGGCAGCGCGGTCACGGTTGCCGTGACCTCTCGCTCACCGCGCGCCGTGACGGTGCTCCCCAGCGTCACCTCTCGCCGCACGATGGCGAGCGCGATCGGCCCGAGCCGTGGCGAGCACACGATGCTGCGCACGTCGCCGACCGGCTTCCCATTCGCGTCATGCAACTCCGCCCGCTCGGCCGGCAGCTCCTCTCGCGTGCTCGCGAATCGCAGTCCGCGCAGATGCCGATTGACATGCCCGCGGAAATGAATGCGCGCGACGGTCTCCTGTCCCGTATAACACCCTTTCGTGTACGAGATCGCGCCGAGCTCGTCCAAGTTGGCTTCTTGCGGGATCGTGGTATCGTCGATGTCGATGCCCCACTCGGGGATCCCGGCCTCGACCCGCACGATGTCCCACGTGGTCGCCGAGCAGACCGTAGCGCCGGCCGCGACAAAACGCCGGGTGAGCGCCTCCCGCGTATCGGCGGGCGCGATGATCTCGTAGCCGCTCACGCCCATCACACGAACGATGGTCCCGATGTCGGCCGCGATATGACCGTACGCTGGCAACGCGGTCAGCGTATCGGGCGACAGCCCCGACACGGCGCTCACCGCGTGTCCAGCCATCGCGCCATACACGCCGAGCGCGCACGTCGATGCCGACTCATCGGCATACGGCGTCACGCGCGGATTGATGTACTTCTTCACGATGTCCGCGAAGCCGGGCGCGGCGAGCGCCGGAACGTCGACGATGATCGCGTCATCGAGCCGCAGGATCCGGACATCGGCGACGATCTTCCCCTTGGGCGTCAGCACCGCCGCGTACTGCCCCTGACCAGGGGTGAGACTCGCGACATCGTTCGTCACCAGCCCGGTGAGCGTCTCCACCGCCCGCGCGCCGTTGAACCGCCACCGGGCCCGGGCGCTCCTGTCCACGAGGCCGGCGCCGGTCTTGAGCGCCGTGTACTCGCTTGGCAGGATATGAGGCTCGAAGCGAACGGACGTCATGTGATCAAGTAAACGGATTCTCCCGAGCCGCGTAAGAGGCGTCGAGGAGGTCAACGGGGTGGACGGCCCGCGCGGTCGCGCCGGACAGCAGGAGGCCCGCGCCGATCTGCATGAGGCAACCGGGGTTGCCGGTGGCGACCCATTCCGCTCCAGACTCGGCGATCCGCTCGAGCTTCGGCGCGAGCACCTGCGCCGCCAGCTCCGGCTCGAGCAGGTTGTAGATGCCGGCGCTGCCGCAACACTGATCGGCGTCGACGAGCGGCACGAGCTCCATCCCTGGTATTGCCCGAAGCACCGCCAGCGGCGCGTCTGCTACGCGCTGCGCATGCAACAGGTGGCACGGGGCATCGTACGTCACACGCTTTTTGATCGGCGCTCCCGGCAACGGCCCGGCTGCCGCCAACAACTCGCTGACGTCCCGCGCTTTCGCCGCCACCGCGGCAGCCCGCGCACTCCACGCCGGATCGTCCGCGAGCAGGCGGCCATACTCTTTCACCATCGCGCCGCATCCCGCCGCATTGATCGCGATCCACTTCGCCCCGGACGCGTCGAACGCGGCGACATTGGCACGCGCCAGCGCTCGCGCGGTACGCGCATCGCCCGCGTGGGCATGCAGCGCGCCGCAGCATCGCTGCGGCGGCGTCTCGATGACGCGATAGCCATTGACGTTGAGCGTCCGCTCCGTCGCGCGATTCGTCTCGGCGAACAAGCCCTCCATGACACACCCGCGGAGCAGCGCAACCGTCCCTCGTTCACTGGTCGTCTCAACGCGGTACGCACGCTGCGGTACCACTTGCCGTGTCGCGGCCAACATTGCCAATGGCACACGCCACCTGGCGAGGACGTCCGGGATACGCGTTGCGCGAAGCGCACGGGCACAGAACAGTGCGGTGCGCAGTAAGACAGGCGAGGCGAAGATGCCGAGCACGATGCGCCCGATGAGCGGGAGGGGCCGCTCGGCGACGATGGTGGCTCGCGTGGCTTCGAGCAGGTGCCCATACGGCACGCCCGACGGGCACACAGTCTCGCAAGCCCGGCAGCCGAGGCAGCGCCCAATGTGCGTGTCGATCGCGGGATCGAGGACGTCGAGGTCGCCCTCAACGAGCGCCCGCATCAGCATGAGCCTCCCGCGCGGGCTATCGTTCTCGTCGCCGGTCGCGAGATACGTCGGACACGCCTGCAAGCAGAACCCGCAGTGCACGCACTGATCGAGCCCATGACGCTCCATGCTGAGCGGCGTCTCAGCCATTCCCAAATATCCCTGGATTGAGCAGCCGCTGCGGATCAAACGCCGCCCGCAAATCGCGCGATAGGAGATCCGACGCCGGCCCTGGCCCGAGCGCCTGCCACGCGGCCGCGGGAAGGCGTTCGCCGATGACGGTACTCACCCCCTCGGGCACGAGTCCCAAGCCGATACACCGCACAATCCCACGCCGCGGACTCGCGTCGAGCATGCGGTCACTCGCCGCGAGCACATCCCAGATGGCGCCGACCCGCGTCGGCAAGTCCGAGCATCGCAACACCGATGCCGTCGCCCCCTCGGCGGCCCGAAGCCCACGCCACACGTCACTCGGATACTCGACCGCCGGTCCGAGCGCGCCGCGCTGAGCCGCCACCGATCGCGCATTGCCCGCGATCCGCACGAGGATGGCCGCGTCGTCGACGCCGAGATCGAGCGAACGCGCCAGCGCGGCGCTCACGACGTCGAGCGCGATCGGCGCAACGGATGCCGCCGCGATCCGATCGAGCACCGGCGCGATCTCGCGCCAGCTTCGCCCGACCGGTATGACGAATGTCTCGTCGACCGCGGGCGTCGCGTGCAGTCGAACGGTGACCTTCGTGATGACGCCCAACGTCCCCCACGATCCGGTGAACGCCCGCGTGAGATCGAACCCCGCGACGTTCTTCACGACGCGCCCCCCACCCTGGACGACGGCGCCGGTCCCTGTCACGGCCTCGACGCCGAGGACGAGATCGCGTGGCCGCCCAAACGCGTGGGCCAGCGGTCCGGCCGACGCGGTCGCGATCGTGGCTCCGAGGGTCCCGGCCTCTGTACCGTACGGATCGAGCGCCAGCCACTGACGCTCCGCCGCGGTCGCCTGGGCGATGTCGCCCAGCGTCGTGCCGGCGTGCGCGGTGAGCGTCAAGTCGCCCGGCGTGTACTCGACGAGCCCCGACAACGTGCCCAGCTCGACGACGCGCCCAGCCTCCACCGGCCGGCCGGCGTCGAGCCACGTGCCGGCGCCAACAATGCGCATCGGCACGCCTTCGAGCACCATGTCCCGGATCTCGTCAGTGTTCACGACAATTATGTATTGGGACGACCTTGCCTGGATTCGCTCTCCGCTCGGGATCAAAGACCGTCCGCACCGCGCATTGGGCCGCGAGGGACTCGCTCGAGAAGATGCGGTCCATGTACTCGATCTTATCGAGTCCCACCCCGTGCTCGCCGGTGATCGACCCGCCGGCGTCAATGCACACCTGCATGATCTCGCGCATCGCCGCCTGCACCCGACGCACCTCATCGGGATCCGTGCCGCGATACGGGATGTTGGGATGCAGATTGCCATCCCCGGCGTGAAAGACGTTGCACACGGTTACGCCATATCGTGCGGCGATGGCTCGTGTCTGAGCCAGCACAGTCGCCAGTGCCGTGCGGGGCACCACGGCATCCTGTACGACGAGATGCGAGCCGAGTCGCCCCATGGCGCCGAACGCTTTTTTTCGCCCTTGCCACAACCTCGCCCGCTCGGCGGGATCCGATGCGACGTGCACCGTGCGAGCGCCGTGCGCGAGACAGATCGCGCGAATCGTCTCCGCGTCATCGTCCAACCCGTCGGCGAGCCCGTCGACTTCCGCGAGCAAGATGGCGTCGGCATCCGTCGGATACCCTGCCGCATAGATCGACTGCTCAACGGCCCGAATCGTCGGCCCGTCCATCATCTCGAGCGCCGCGGGAATGACACCGGACGCCACAATCGCCGACGTCGCCCGCGCCGCATCGTCGAGCGACAAGAAATCGGCGAGGAGCGTCCGCACCGCTTGCGGGTTCGGCGTGAGCCGCACGGTGATGTCGATCGCCACGCCGAAGCACCCTTCCGAGCCCACGAACAACCCGAGCAGATCGTAGCCTTCGCGCTCGCCGGCCGGATTCCCGAGCGTGACGACCGCGCCGTCCGGCAACACGACGGTCAGCGCCACGATGTGATTGAGCGTCACGCCGTACTTGAGGCAATGGGGCCCGCCGGCATTCTCAGCGACATTCCCGCCAACGGTGCACGCGGCCTGGCTCGATGGATCAGGCGCGTAATGCAACCCGTACGGCGCAACCGCGCGACTGAGTGCCGCGTTCACCACGCCCGGCTCTACGACGGCGAGGCGGTTCACCGGATCGATCGACAGGATCCGGGTGAGCCTGTTCAGTCCCAACAACACGACGCCGTCCGCCAGCGCACCGCCCGACAATCCTGTCCCCGCTCCGCGGGGGACGAATGGGACTCCGGCTGCCGCGAGTGCACGGATCACCGCCACGACTTGGTCACGAGTCTCGGGAAAGACGGCGATCGAGGGCTGCTTTTTATATCCGGGCAACCCATCCGCCGTATAGACCAGCAACTCACTCGGCCGCACCTTGACCCCGTGCGCGCCGACGATAGCGATCAGCGTTTCAGGCGCCAGGGTGTGGGCCATGTCCATTGGATTTCGCGCGCACGTGCACCGTGGCGCGCCGTTCCAGCGAGTCGACCGCCGGCGAGAGGAGCAACTCGATGTCCCTGAGACGAGCGCTCGGCGAACGCGACACGAGCAGCCGCTGCCGGGCCGGCGCATCCATCTCGATGAGCGCCGCCACCGCGAACGCGAGCAACGCCGGATCGTCGGGAAGCATCGGCAGTGCGTCAGGATCATCCTGAATCGTGCGCGCCGCCGTCCCGACGCGAACGAACAGCTCCCGCACCCGCGACGCACCCGGCGCCAATGTCAGCGGCGGCTCGTCCGCGTCATCGTAGCTCGACGCCTCGGCCACGTGGTACGGCCGTGTCGAATCAAGATATCGATCCAGGGCGAACCGATCGGTGCCACGGACGATCACATTCGATCGCCCGTCCGGCAGCAGCTCGGTACTCTCGACCCGGGCAACGCACCCGACGTGTCCCGGCGGGAGGTCCCGCTCGGCGACACCATCCGGCCGAAACGCGATGCCGAACTCGCGGTCGCCCTCGAGGCAATCGGCGAGCATGATCCGATACCGCGGCTCGAAGATGTGCAACGGAAGCGGCACGCCGGGAAACAGCACCAGCGGGAGCGGAAACAGCGGGAGCCGGCGCGTCATCACGTCCGTAAAGTAACGCTCGATGGTGGCACCGAGACGGTCGCTTTCCGCTCCAGCTTGCCCCAGCCGACGACACGCCCGTGCAGCGCGGCCATGAACGAGCGCACGACGACCCAGTACATGAGCTGACGGTACACGAAGCGTTGGATAAATATGAGCCACGTGAGCGCGTAGTCCTCGTCGGGCTCCATCAGAAACGCGACGACCGCGCCCAGCCAGTCGACGAGGAGGAACACCGCGTAGTACGTGAGCACCTTCTCGAGGCTCGTGAGCGCGTACGTCGCCCCGTGCGTGTAGCGCGTCTCGATGATCGAAACGAGACTCCACAAGAACATGAGATCGGCGAGCGGCGACAGCGCGGGCAAGAGCAGCTGGAACAGCCACACGTTCGGGAGTGCAACCCAACCGAGCGATCCATATTTCTTGCGGAACAACGTGTCCCGATGCTTCCACGCGCATTGCAACGTTCCAAATGACCAACGAAACCGTTGACGCGCGAGGGTTCTCAACGAATCCGGCGCCTCGGTATAGCCGATCGCACCGTCGGCGTAGGCAATCGAAGACCCGGTTCTGCGTATCCGTAGCGTGAGATCCTGATCTTCGGCGAGCGTGTCGTTCTGGAACCCGCCGACTTCCTGAATCAGCGACCTTCGCCAAGCCCCCACCGCTCCCGGCACGACGGTAATGCCGTTCAGCAGTGAGAACGCACGCCGATCGAGGTTCTGGCTCGTCACATACTCCAATGCCTGCCACCGCGTGACGAGATTGACGCGATTGCCAACCTTCGCGTTCCCAGCCACGGCGCCAACCCGAGGGTCGGCCAAAGGCTGCACCAGCTCGGCGACGGTATCCGTCGCGAAGATCGTATCGGCGTCGAGCCCGATAACGATATCGTGGTGAGCTTTCGTGAGGCCGAAGTTGAGGGCCGACGCCTTGCCGCCATTCTCCTTCTGGTATATGTGCACGCGGGGATCAGCGCCGTACTCCTGAAGCGCGATCTGGTAGGTGCGGTCAGCAGAGCCATCGTCCACGACGACCACTTCCAGATCGCCGTCGTATTCCTGCGCGAGCAAGCTCTCGATCGTGCGCAGGATGACTTTGCCTTCGTTGTACGCGGGCACGATCACGCTGACGCCAGGCGCAAACGGTGTCGGCGCGCCTCGCCGTTGGTGCCCACGGAGACGCTGGATGATCGCCAGCGGCCCGATGATGAGCAATCGGGCGACGCCAAGGATGACCGCGACCATGAAGATCCAGTAGAACACGATCTCGAGAATGCCGTAGGCGCCGAGTCCGAGGAGGTCGATCACGCGGGTGACTTCGTCCACGGGCGGCAGCGGCGGCATCGCCTGATCGCGCGGGATGCCCACCAGGGCCGAGACGAGGACGAGCGTGTCGCCGCGCGCGCGGAGCGAGTCGATGATGGGGCCGAGCGCCTCGACGGTCCGCGACCGATCGCCGCCGCCATCATGCAGCAGCACGATGTTGCCGCTGTCGCGCGCGGCCAGCACGTTGCGCACGATCTGCGGCACGGGGATCGGCTGCCAATCCTCCGCATCGTCGCGCAGACCGATCGTGAGGTACTTCTTGTCCGTGGCCACGGCCACCGCGTCGAGCTCGTCCGTCGTCGTCGGCGTCGCGTCTCCGAAGTACGGCGGCCGGAAGAACGCGGTGCGGTGATCGATGACCGATTGGATCACGTGCTCGTTGACGTCGATCTCCCGCGCCGTGCGCCATCGACCGACGAGCGCGAGATTCGGGTGCGTCATCGTATGATTCCCGATCTCGTGGCCCTCGCGATACTCGCGCTGCAACAGCGGAATGTGCGGGAGGATGTTGTCGCCGATCACGAAGAACGTCGCCGGCGCGTGCCGCGACAACAGCGTGTCGAGGATCTGCGGCGTCCAGCGGCCATCCGGTCCGTCGTCGAACGTGAGCGCGACCTCGTGTTCGCGGTAGCCGTAGCGGTCGACGACATACGGGTGGGGCACGACCGTGATCGAGTCGCGGGTGATGAGCGCGCTCGCGGGATCGACGCGGAAGGTCCGCTCGCCCTCGGTCGGCCGCTCGCGGATGTGCAGGATCTCGCCGCCGGAGTCGACCTTGTCCGGGCCTTCCGTGAACTCATCTTCGATGAACTCGACGTCGTAGCCGGGGGGGATCACGCGGAGGCTGTCTGGCGAGCCATCGAGCCCACGGCGACCGAGCACGGCCCACAACGAAGGGTCTTCAGCGCCGAGGCGCCAGATCGCGGTGCCCGCGGCGCCGAGCTCTTGACCGACGCGCAGCTGGTTGTAGGCAGTCACGCCGTCGAGGTACCAGAGTACGTGATCCGTCGAGTCGGCGTCCGTCCACTGGACGTACGGGTTGAGCGAGACCGAATCGAAGTGCGTCGCGACGTTGTGCGTGCGCGCCGCGGCCATCGCTTCCTGGAATGTCTGCTGCGTGGCCTGCGGCAAGCTCGGGTCATCGTTCCAGTCGAAACCGTAGGCGCCGATCATCAGAATGACTTTTTCCGGCGGCACGAGCGACAGGATGCGGCGCGCGTGTTGCTCGTAGAACGATTGGCTCGCGATCGGTCCCGGCGCGCCGGCCTCGTAGTGCTCGTCGAAGAGCATCGCGAACAAGTAGTCGTCCACGGCCGCGAGCCGCCGCAGCAGGCTCGGCTCGATCTCCGCATGGATGCTTTGCGTCACGAGGCGCTTCGAGGGGGCGAGCGCCAGTCGCATCTCGCGCGTGAACTCGACGAGCGAATCCTGCAACTTGTCCGGGACATCCTCGAGGTCGATCGTGACACCCGCGAGCGAATCCTTGAGGATCACGTCGCGGAGTTGCGTGATCACCTTCTGCCGCGCGTCGACGTGCGTGAGCAGATACTTCACGGCCGGGACGTTGAATCCGCCCGGCTTCCCCGGCGTCAGCGCACTGTCGAAGTTGCTGAGCATGATGAAAAACGCCGGCGGCGATTGGTCGCGCGTTTGGCGCGCGACGTCGAAGACCGTCCGGTCGATACGAAGCGCGGCCGAGTCGCCGGCGTGGGACAGGAACGACCACTCGCCGACGACCCAGTCGAGGTCATTGATGTGCTTGTTCAGCGACGCGCGCGAGTTGTCCTGCCAGTTGATATAAAAACCCGCCACGATCTGGTCCGTCGGACGTCGTGGCCGGGCGTTCAGGGTGCCGCCGCCTGGCGGGATCAGGTCGGCCTTTCGCGCCGGTGGCGCCCGCCGAAATACCTGCGCGACCCGACGGCGGAAGGCATTCCGCTCACGCTGGTCCCGCGTCACGGCGAACGGCTCCGTGTGCTCGACCTTCAACGTGGGCGCGATCGGCGGCGTGAGCACGCTGATCGCCAGAAAAACCCCGATCACCGTCGCCAGCGCGCCAAGCGTTATCCAAAGGCGCCGCCACCCCCGGGCCCGGCGGCCGTAGGGGTCGAGAAAGATTGGCTTGACGGGGTCATGAGACATCTCGTGGGGAGAAAGATGTCTCTGGCGCGTCCCTGGCCGGTAGAGCCGCTAGGCGGCGTTCCAGAAGCCGGCGAGCGCCGAGCCGTCGGGCGACTCGCGAAGCTTCTCGAACGCCCGCTCGCGGATCTGCCGGATCCGTTCCCGCGTCACGCCGAGCAGCGCGCCGATCCGCTCGAGGGTCATGGCCTCTGACCCTTCCTCGAGCCCGTAGTAGAGGCTCAAGATGCGTCGCTCGCGCGGCGTCAGGTACTTCCGGAACGCCTTCTCGATGAACTCGCGCATGAGCGTCCCATCCGTCGAGTCCTCGATCTCGGCGCCATCGACACCGGCAAACCGCTCACCGAGCGTCGCCGCCTCGCGATCCGATCGATCGATGGGCGCGTCGAGCGACACCTCGGTCGACGACATTTGCTTCGCCGCGCGAACGGTCTCCGGCGTCTCCTCGATGAGCCGCCCGATCTCGTGGTCGGTCGGATCGCGCCGCAGCACTTGCGCCAGAATCGTCTCGGCTCTGGCGAGTTTGATGAGCTGCGAATTTTGATTGAGCGGGATGCGCACCGATCGCGTCTGTTCGGCCAGTGCCTTGAGCACCGCCTGCCGCACCCACCACACGGCGTACGAGATGAACTTGACGCCTTGATCGGGATCGAACTTGCGCACGGCTTTGAGCAAGCCTTCGTTGCCGATGGCGACGAGCTCGGACAAATCGAGGCCGTGCCCTTGATATTTTTTCACGTACGAGATGACGAATCGCAGGTTCGCCGTGACCAACCGCTCGGCCGCTTGCTCATCACCACGCTGCACCCGGCGCGCCAGCCGTCGCTCCTCTTCAACCTCGTGAATTAACGGCAGCTTCTGAATGTCGAGGAGGTACTGATCGAAAGCGGTGGAGGGGGCGTTACGGAAGAACCCTTTCGTGCTGCTTTCGGTCAGTGATTGCATACACAGTGGGGCTGGGGAGGAAATCCCGGGGCGCCCACTGTAATAATCTCACCGGTTAGGGTCAACAGCCATGATTCGTGCCGCGGCCAGCGCATCGGCGTCATCGACCGCGATTCCCCAGTCAGAACTGCCCCCCGCCATGCGTCCGATCGCGTGCGGTAACGCGTACTCCACGCGCTCGCGCCGTGCCTTTTTATCGGTCTTCGTGAGCGCGACGAGCCGCTCGGGGTCGAGTGACGATGGGACCTGGCACGGCAACGTCGCGAGTGCCAACGCCATGCGCACGCGGTCAGCGGTGCCGGCCTCGGCCAGCCCGAGTCGCTCCGCCAAACGGCTTTCAACTGCCATGCCGATCGCGATGGCCTCGCCATGTAACAACGCGTAGCCGCTCGACGCTTCGGCGGCGTGGCCAAGCGTGTGACCAAAGTTCAAGATCTTACGGAGCCCGTGCTCGCGTTCATCCCTCGCGACGACGGATTCCTTGATCGCCACGCTCCCCTCGATCAACGATCGCATGGCGGGGCTCGTAGACCCCCCTGGGGCGAGGAGCCCGGGCAACGCCTCGACCGTCCGGTCAAAATACCCGGCATCGGCAATCACGCCGTGCTTAATTGCTTCAGCGAGCCCCGCGCGCAGCTCCCGCGGTGGCAGCGTGGCCAGGACAGTTGGATCAATCAGTACGGCTGCGGGCTGATGGAACGCGCCCACGAGATTCTTGCCGGCGGGTGTGTCGACTCCGGTTTTCCCGCCAATCGACGCATCGATCATCGCCAATAACGTCGTCGGGACTTGTACGAACGGAATCCCACGCATGTACGTCGCGGCCACAAATCCCGCGAGATCTCCCACCACTCCGCCGCCGATCGCGATGATCGCCGAGTCTCGCCCAAATCCTGCCGTGAGCATCTCGTCGGTGACCCGCGCCCAAGTCTCCCGGCTCTTGTATTTCTCACCGGCAGGAATAGTAAAGACCGACACGAGGCCGAACGATGCGCGGGCTTGTTCGCCGTACAATGCTGCTACGTTGGAGTCGGTGATGATGGCGTAGCGATGCGCGGGCGCGACGCGCGAAGCGCGAGCGCCGAGATCATTGACCAACCCGGATTCGATAGTTACCACGTCACTTCGCCCGCGCCGGCGCGGCGGTTCGCCACGCGCGCGAGCACAAATAGCAGATCAGAAAGCCGATTGAGATACACGGTGACGAGCGGCGGCAACTCGACGGTCTCCTGGAGATGCACGACCCGCCGCTCGGCTCTCCGGCACACGGTCCGCGCGACATGCAGCGCCGCGGCCTTCGGCGTGCCGCCGGGCAAGATGAAGGCTTTGAGCGGCTCGAGCTCCTCCTCGCCAGCGTCGATGGCCCGCTCGAGTTGCGCGATGCGCGCGTCGTCGATGCGCGCCTTGGCGAGCTGCTCCTGCATTTTGACGAGATCGGGCGTCGCCAAAATCGCGCCGAGTCCAAGGAGATCCCGCTGCACCGGAGCCAAGATCTCGTCGATGCGCGGCATGAGCTCGATCGAGCGCGCCATGCCGATGACGGCGTTGAGCTCATCGACGGTGCCATAGGCCTCGACGCGCGGATCGTCCTTCGACACGCGTCCGCCGCCGAACAATCCGGTGTCCCCTTCGTCGCCCGTCCGGGTGTAGATGCGCACACCCGAATGTTAGCGGCCCAGGAGCCTCCCTAGCAGGGAGCGCTCAGACCGTTGTTCCGGCTGGGCGGCGCGGCGCGCGGATTTCTTGAGGTTGGAGAACACGGTCCGCTCGCCGTCGCGCGACGGCTGATAGGTCGTCGGGAACAGCTTCGCGAAGTGCTCCTGCAGGATGTCCGGGGACCCGGGCACGCGCTGGGACGAGCACCAGCGGTCGAGATCGCGCCCCATCTGCGCCGCCGTCGGCCGCGCCGAGGGATCTTTCTCGAGGGCCATCGTGATGATGTGCTCGAGCTCTGTCGGGATATTCGGCACCCGCGCCCGAATATTCGGGATCGGGTGCACGGCCACCTCATCGATGGCCAGCTGCGTGATGTCCTCTTGGAACAACGGCTCCAACGCCAGCAGCTCGTACAACACGACACCCATCGCGAACACGTCGCTCCGGGCATCGACGTTGAGTCCCAGCATTTGCTCGGGGCTCATGTAATGCTTCTTCCCCATCAGCATCTGTCTGCCGGCCGCCGGATCGATCGAGGTGCGCGCTTTCGCGATGCCGAAGTCGGCGAGCTTGATATGGCCATCCCACGAGGCCATGACGTTACCCGGCGAGACATCGCGATGCACGATGTCGAGACGACGTTTGTCGGGGGTCACGAAGTTGTGCGCGAAGTCCAGCGCACGACACACGCGGCTGGCGATGTACGCGGCGAGGTGAGGGGGAATCGGAGTGCCGAGCTCCCAGTGACGGTCGATGACCATGCGCACCGTCGGGCCCTGGATGAACTCCATCGCGATGAAATACTCTCCCGCGACTTCGCCGAGCTGATAGATCTGCACGATGTTCCCGTGCATCAGGTTGGCTGACAGTTTCGCTTCATCGATGAAGAGCTGCAGCCATTCCTGCTGTTTGGCATACTGCGGATGAATGACCTTGAGCGCGATTCGCTTGGCGAATCCCGCGGGGCCGAGTTGCTCGGCTTCATACACGGTGGCCATGCCGCCAGAGGCGAGCTTGCGGACCAACCGGAATGAACCTGCGTACTGGAGGAAGCGATCGTCGTCGGCCATTTTATCTGGATGCCCCTTGGGACCACTCACGAACTGACCGACCTTACGATCATCGGTGCGGGTCCGACCGGGTTGTTCGCCCTCTTTTATGCCGGGATGCGTGGCGCCACCGCGCGTGTGATCGATGCGCTACCCGAGCTCGGCGGACAACTCGCCGCGCTCTATCCCGAGAAAGACATCTTCGACGTCGCCGGCTTCCCCAGAATCTTAGCGAAAGACCTCATCAAGTCGCTCGCCGAGCAAGCCGGTCGGTTCCATCCGAACACGAGCAAAGCGAGCCCGTACTTTCTCAACCAACGCGTACACGCTCTGGAGGAAGACGGCGGGCACTTCACGCTGGTCACGGAGACGGATCGTTTTCCGTCCCGCTCGATCGTCATCGCCGCCGGAATCGGAGCCTTCACACCACGTCGGCTGCCCCAACCGTTCGCCGAGCAATGGTATGGGAAAGGCATCCACGATGCCGTCACCAATCCCGAGCAGTTCCGCGGCCAACGCGTGGTCATCTTGGGCGGCGGGGACTCCGCGTTCGATTGGGCCACGCAACTGCTCGACAAAGCAGCCTCAGTCACGCTTGTGCACCGCTCCGACCGTTTCCGTGCTCACGGCGCGACGGTTCGCCAGTTGCAAGCCGCGGTGCAAGAGGGACGCGCTGCGCTTCATACGTTTCACGATCTCGCCGGCATCTGCGGCGACAATGGCCATTTGACCGGTGTCACCCTCCGCGACTCCAAGACCAAGACGACACGCGAGGTCCCCGCGGACGCCGTGCTCGCGATGCTCGGCTATCACAGTGACATCGGTCCACTCGCCGAGTGGGGCATGCGCCTCGAGAACCACGAGATCGTCGTGACGAGCACGATGGAAACCGGCCGGCCCGGCATTTACGCCGCCGGCGATATCACGACGTATCCCGGGAAGCTCAAGCTCATCGCGACGGGCTTCAGTGAGGCCGCGATCGCTGTCAACCAGGCGGTCCACTGGATCTACCCCGACAAGAAGGTCGCGCCGGGGCACAGCTCGAATATGGCGATATTCGGCCAGACGGATGACTGACACGACGTCGCGCCCGTGGGACTCGGTTCTCGAACGTCCCTCGCCACCCTCACGATCGGGCTCTACGAGCGTCCCGCGTGGGAATATTGGATGACCGGCGCGCTCGTGATCGAACCGGGGACTAGCGAAGACTCGCGCCCGACGTTTCGCTACCGAGATTGGACCGAACGCTCCTCGACCCCGTTCGAAACACTGCAGAGCTTTCTGAGTCGCGCCGGTTGGGCTCAGCGAACCACTGAGATCGCAAACCCGTCGTAGCCCTTGCTGCCTACGGTCTGCATCACGGTCGAGCTCACGCGTGGTTCGCTCGCCAGCATCTCGATGTAACGCCTCACCGCCTGCACGCGCGGATCCCCGTTGTCCGGATCCGCGACCTCGCCATCGCGCACGACATTGTCGGCGATGATGACAGTCCCTGATCGCGAGAGCGCGAGCGACGCCGTCAGGTACTGCGGGTAGCTCTCTTTGTCCGCGTCAATGAAGATGAGATCGAACGGCCCTTGCAGCGTCGTGAGCGTCTCCAACGCCGGGCCCAAACGAATCTCGACGGTCCTGCCGAATCCGGCGCGCTCGATATTCGCCTTCGCCACCGCCGCATGCTCCGGACTCACCTCCAGCGTCGTCACGCTCGCACCGCTGCGTGCGAGGCAGATCGTGCTGTACCCGCCGAGCGTGCCGATCTCCAGTATGCGCTGCGCGCGCAGCGCGCGAGCGATGACAAACAAGAATTGCCCTTGCGTCGGAGAGACCGCGATCGCCGGCAGGTCGCCTGCATCGAACCCGGGCGTCGACGGTACCAGCAGGCCTCCGACATAGGCGTCAACTGCTGTCCACGCATCCGTCATATCGTCAGTCATATCGCACCCGCGGATCGGCGACCGCGTACAAGATGTCAGTGATCAAATTCACGACGACAAAGACCACGCTGAGAAAGAGTACCGAGCCCTGAATAGCCGGCAGATCCCGCCGTGCGATGGCATTCACGACGTATCGCCCGAGCCCTGGCCAACTAAAGACGGTCTCGGTGAGAATAGATCCCGTGAGATAGTACCCGACATCCAGCCCAAGGACGGTGATCACGGGGATGAGGGCCGGACGCAAGGCGTGCCGCAAAACCACGATGCGCTCCGGTATGCCTTTCGCCCGCGCGGTGCGCACATAGTCGGCACCGAGCGACTCGAGCACGGCCGACCGTGTCTGTCTCGCCAACACCGCGATTGAGCGTGTGCCGAGCGCGAGCGCCGGCAGGATGAGATACACGGGGTTCCCGTTCCCGAATCCCGATGGTGGCAGCCATCGCAGCGCAACCGCGAAGATGAGGATGAGGACGAGCCCGACCCAATACACGGGAAACGAGATGCCGAGATAGGCTCCGACTGATGCCAATCGGTCGATCCATGTATCGGGATACTTGGCCGAGAGAATGCCGAGCGGGATCCCAATGACGATCGCGAGTATCATGGCCGAGACCGCGAGGATCACGGTATTGGGAAACCGCTCCGCGATATCGCGAGTGATGGGTCGCCCGGTGATGTACGACGTGCCGAGATCTCCCCGCAACACGCCGCCCGCGTAAAAGGCGAACTGGCGGGGAAGTGACTCGTTCAGGTGCAGCTCGGCCCGCAGCCGTGCAACCGTTGCCGAGTCGGCGCGCTCCCCGACCATCTCTTGCACCGGATCGCCAGGCGCCACGTAGAGGAGCAGGAACGCGACAACCAGGACGCCGAATAGCGTGGGCACAGCGAGGGCCGCCCGCCGCACGAGAAACGCGACCCTAATGCGCGATTTCGACGTCGGTCCAGCGCTGTGCATTGAATATCACGGGCGGCTGGAACCCTTTGAGCCACGGTTGCACGGCGTAGAGCTCATTGTAGAACACGAGAAACAACATGGGTGCATCGGCGAACGCGATCGAGTCAGCCTGTCGGTACTGTTTCGTCCTGACCACTTCACTCGGCTGCCCACGTGCGGCCGTGATCAGCTGATCGAACGCCGGGTTCGAGTAAAACGAAACATTGCCACCCTGACCCACATTGGCCGAGGCCAACAGCGGATACAAAAAATTCTCGGCGTCGATGTAATCGGCGTACCAGTCTTTCAGGACGATGTCCGTCTTCCCATTGCGCGCCGCATCGCGCAACGAGTTGTTGTCCCGCTGCACGATGGTGATTTTGATGCCAACGGCGGTCAGATACGCCTGGATCGCCTGCGCGACCTGCGGGAACGGTGGCTCCTGTCCGCACCACAGCTCCAGCGCGACGTCGTGGGCGTGCCCTGAGGCGGCGAGCAACTGCTTGGCGCGCGCCGGATCGAACGGATAGGGCGCACGCGTCGTGTCGGCGCCGGGAAGCGACGGCGGAATGACGCCAGCCGCCAATCGCCCACGACCCGCGAGCAGTTGATCGAGAATCTTTTTCCGGTCGACGGCATAGTTGATCGCCTGCCGCACCTCGACCGACGTGAGCGGTCCCCGCGTCGTGTTGAACGCCGCATAGATGAGCCGGAGCGGCGGCGGCGACTTGAGCAGCGCTTGGCGCTCGTCGGTCTGCTGCCATTGCTGCGTCTCGCTCTCTGGGACATAGAGCAAGTCGACATTGCCGCTCTCGAACTCCGCGACCGCGGTACTCGGCTCCGGGATGATGCGCGCCTCGAGCGAGTCAGCCTTTGGCGGCCCATCGAAGTAGGCCGCGTTCCGCGCGAGCCGAACATAATCGTCGTGCTTCCACTGGACGAACTTCCACGGGCCAGTCCCGATCGGATGCTCGCTGAAATCGGTTCCCACACTTTCTGGCACAACGGCGGCGACGGGCATCGCCAGAAGCTTTGGGAATACCGCGAGCGGTTGGGCGAGCGTGATCGCGACCGTACTGTCATCGATCGCTTTCAGCCCCGTTATCGCCGGCGCCTTCCCGCTGGCAAAATCCCTCGCGCCATCGATGGGATACAGCGGCCACAACGGGATGCCTTTCGTCGCCGGCGCCAGAGCTCTCGTGATACTGGCAACAACAGTCTGCGCGCGCAGCGCGCGACCGTCGTGAAATAGTATGTGTGGCCGAAGATGAAACGTGTACGTCAGCGCGTCGCTCGAGAGATCCCAACGCTCCGCGAGCCCAGGTTGTAGTGTTCCATCCGTTCCGACGCGTGTGAGGCCGTCGAAGAGATCGGCGACCAAGCGTCCACTCGGGATGTCATTTGCGTGCGCGGGGTCGAGCGATTTCGGATCGTATCAGTCCCGAGAGTCGATCAACGTACGACGGGACGGATTCGCGTCCCCACCGCGGCAAGCGCCCAGCAGCACGCAGGCGAATAACACACGGGAAACCGTTGACATAAGGGGGGGCGCAGCGAGAACTTAC
>DATMLM010000057.1:0-29914 GCA_035570055.1 Gemmatimonadaceae bacterium | reverse complement strand
GCTGCCGGCGCAGGCCAAGCTCCTGCGCGTCCTCGAAGAGCGCGCCGTCGTTCGCCTCGGGTCGAACCGGCCGATTCAGGTTCCCGCGCGCGTGGTCGCCGCCACGAACCGGGATCTCGAGGCCGAGTCCAAAGACGGGCGGTTTCGGCGCGATCTCTTCTTTCGGCTCAACGTCCACGTCCTGCACGTGCCGCCACTGCGCGATCGACTGTCCGATCTGCCCGAGCTCGTCGACCATCTGCTTGCGCACATCGGCGAACGGTTTCGCATGCGGCGGAAGCGGCTCGCGCCCGACGTGCTGCCCATCTTGATGGGGTACGACTGGCGGCAGAACAACGTGCGCGAGTTGCGCAATGTCGTCGAGCGTATGGTCATCGCGGCCGACGGGGACATCATTGGCGCCGAGCACATCCCCCCGGAAATTCGCGACGGCTCGATTCCCACTTCTCCCTCGGCGCGCACCTTTGTCGAGCGAAAGGCAGAAGCCGAGCGGCGCATCGTGGTCGAGGCGTTGGATCGCAACGAATGGCACATCACGCGCACCGCCGCCGACCTCGGGCTCGCGGATCATGCGAGCTTGCTCAAGATCATGCGGCGGCACGGCATCTCGCGCGACTGAGTTCGCACTGAGGACACGTGGACACACCGCCGCCTCGCGGTACGTGTCCACGCGAACACAGTGGTGAGGGTGATCGAAGGGGGCCACCCACGTAAGTCAGAGTGGGATTGGGCTTTACGCGGACGCGAATGGCCGCGTAATTCGTGGTCATGCGATTGCCTTGGGTGGGGGCACAACCCCAACCCCGAGGTCTCTATGTACCGCCCCACGATCGCAGCAATCGCCACACTCGCCCTCGCCGCTTGCGGCGGCCACGAAAAACACCAACAGGTCTCGACCGGCGAACCGGTGACGACCCCAAAGGTGGAAGCCACGACGCCGCCGAGTGCTCCGGTGATCCCGGAGAACGTCTCGTACACCACGGCAGAATCGGCGTACACCGCGCACCGGTACTCTGACGCGGTGGGAATGTTCGATGTCTACACGAAGCATCGCCCGGATAATGCCTGGGGCTATTACATGCTCGGGCTCTCGTCCTGGAAGTCAGGCCAGCTCGATCGCGCGCGGGATGCGTTCGAAGCGGCGATCGCCAAGGATCCCAAGCAAGTGAAATCGCTGGTCAACCTGAGCCGGGTGTTGCTCGAGCAGGACAAGGCGGGTGACGCGCTCGAGCAGATCCAAGCGGCCATTGCGCTCGACTCGACCAACGGCTCGAGCTGGCGTGTGCTTGGCCGTATCAACGCGCGGCTAGGAAAAGTCGACGAGGCGCTCGATGCCTATCGCCGGGCGATCACGATCGACTCGACCGACACATGGGCCATGAACGACATGGGCCTGGTGCTGATCGACAACGGTCGGTATGTCGACGCACTCTCACCATTGGCACGGGCGACTCAGCTGGATTCGAACAACGCCACGTTCCAGAACAACCTGGGACTGGCGCTGGAGCGCACCGGACACGTGACCCAGGCCAAGTCGGTGTTCGAGAAAGCCCTCTCCGTGGACTCCACGTACGCCAAGGCCAAGGTCAGCCTCGAGCGGGTGACCGGGCGGTCTGATGCCAAGGATGTCGAGCCGATCGATCTCGACCAGGTCGGCCACGCCTTCGCTACCTCGACCGGGAACGAAGGGGGATGCTGACATAAGCACGGAGCCGCCGAGTGGCATCTCACCTTCGTCAACCCAGACGACGAGGAGGTGCCACTTGACGTTCCCGCTTCTAGTTGCCCTGCTCCTGTGCCCAACGTGCCCCGAGATGCACGCGCAGCGAGCGATCCACAGCGCCACGCGATTGGCCGATGGCCGGGTCCTTATCGCCGGCGGCATGATCCGCAACCACGCGGTCCTGGCGACGGCCGAGCTGTACGATCCCGCCACCAAACAGTTCATGTCGACGGGCGAGATGCCCGAAGCGCGCATGAGCCAGACCGCGACACTGCTCAAAGACGGGCGCGTGCTCCTCGCTGGTGGCTACAGTGGCGATGGCCACATCTATCGCAGCGCCCTACTCTACGATCCTACCACCGGGCGGTTCACGCCCACGGGCGACATGGCGGTGCCGCGCGCGGAGGCCACCGCTACGCTCCTGCCAGACGGTCGCGTGCTCATCGCCGGTGGCGTCGATGCGCCCAGCGAGGTCGCTACCCAGAGCGCCGAGCTATACGATCCGGCGAGCGGGCGATTCGTGCCAACCGGCGATATGGCTGTCGCCCGGGCCTATCATGTCGCGGCACCGCTCCGCGGTGCACGCGTTCTCATCGCAGGTGGCGAACCCGATTTGCAGCATACGCTCAACAGCGCCGAGGTCTATGACGAAGCGACCGGCACGTTTACATCTATCGGCGATATGACAGAGACCCGACGCAAGGCCGCGGCGGCTGTGTTGCCTGACGGACGTGTGTTGATCGTCGGGGGATCTGGTACCGAAGACGGGCGGGCTAAGTCGAGAACGGCCGAGGTGTATGATCCGGCGACGCGGCAATTTCATGCAACAGGCGAGCTGCACGAGGCGCGATATAAGCTCTCGCACGCGGTCGTCACACTCGACGACGGACGCGTCCTCGTCGCCGGTGGCGGTGCCGGTTTCGAAGTGTATGATCCTGCACGTGGAGTCTTCGCGCCCGTGACCGGTGGTCTCTCGGCCGCCCGCTACTACTCGACCGCGACCGCCCTCAGCGGCGGTCAGGTGCTCATCGCCGGCGGGTATGGCGACGACGCCGGAGACAGCGCGCGCATGGCCTACGTGTTAGCGATGTGACGGATCTGGACGACGTGGCGCTGGTGCGCCGGGTGCAGCGGGGTGACCTCGACGCGTTCGAGCCGCTGTACCGGCGCTACGCCGCCCGGACCTATGCGCTGTGCCTGCGCCTGACCGGCGATCGCATGGACGCGGCCGAGCGGGTGCAGGATGTGTTCGTGCGCGTGTGGGAGCGTATCAAGAGCTTTCGTGGCGACAGCGCGTTCGCATCGTGGCTGCACCGGTTGACCGTCAACGTGGTGCTGCAGGATATGCGATCGACCAGGCGGCGGGAGGCACGCGTCATGTTGGACGATACGATGGTGGCCGAGACACCGCCGGTGAAGAGCGACGAACGCATCGATCTCGACGCCGCGCTGCTACGCCTTCCTCCTGGGGCTCGCGTTGTCTTCGTGTTGCACGACATCGAAGGGTACAGCCATGACGAGATCGCGAATTTGCTCGGCCGCGCTTCAGGCACCGTTCGCTCTCAGCTCTGGAAAGCGCGCCACATGCTAATGGCGGAGAATGTCTCCTGATGGACCTCAAACGTGAGATCGACCCGCCGTATGACCTGTGGCCCGGCATTCGGGGGCGCATCCGAGCCAAGCGTCGGTGGCGCGTGATCGGGCCGATCGTTGGCCTCGCGGCCGCGGCAGCCATCGTGCTCATCGTGGTCTACCGGCCGAGATCGGTCATCGACGTCACGCAGGTCGCGCCAGCGACCGTGCGTGCCATAGTGGATTCCGCGGATGCCTCGAACGACGCGCGGGTAGAGCGAGAGCTGCTGGACGAGCTCGAGCTGAGACGCGGGGAATTGCGGCCAGAGACCGAGGCATCGGTGCGTGGCAGTCTGCGGACGATCGACAGCGCGATCACCGAGCTCAGGGCCGAGCTGGCCCGGCGCCCAAATGACCCTGCCTTGGCGCAACTGCTGGCCGAGGCCTACGCCCACAAGGTGGACCTCATGAAGCTCTTGGCGAACGCCTCATGATCGCCCTCGCCCTGCTTCTCCTACTGCAACCGCCGATCGAGCGCCGCCAAGCACTCACTCCGGGCGCGGGCGTCAAGATCTTCGTGCCGGCCGGCCGCGTGCATCTCGTGGGTTGGGACAAGGACACGGTCGTCGTCCGCGGCACCGTCGCGCGTGGCTCGACGTTCTACTACGGCGCCCTTCACGGCGGCGTGAAGGTGAGTGTCGATCCCGACTCCGGGTCGGCGACACTGGACGTCTATGTGCCCCGATCGAGCCTCGTGTCGATCAAGGCCGTCAGCGCCGACATCGAGGCGACAGACGTGTCAGGGTGGTTCTACGGTGTATCGAGCCGCATCCACCTCGGCGGCGCGGTACGGGACCTCGAGGCGGAGTCGATCTCGGGAGAGGTGAACATCGCGGTCACCGCGCCGTGGGTCCGGGCACGTACTGGCCAGGGGCGTCTGACCCTGGGCGGCCAGGTCGGCGACCTCACCGCATCGACCGTCAGTGGCGCGATCGAGGTGGCGTCCACCGGGCTCGAGCGGGCGCGGGTCAGCACGGTGAACGGGGACGTGCGGTTCGCCGGCGATGCGGGGCAACAAGGCCTCGTCGATATCGACGACTATGCCGGAGCCGTCGATCTGACGCTCACGCCCACCCTCGGCGGGGAATGCGATGTGACGACGGTCCTTGGCACTATCGTCTCGGACATCCCCGCCGTGCGGCCAGTCGTCGGAGCTTCCGGGCGGGGTCAGCAGCTATCGCTTGTGGTCGGACACGGGTCGGCGCGCATCAACGTTCGCACCTTCAAGGGGAATGTGCGCGTGCGTCGCCCGTAACCTGGCCGTCAGGTTGGGCGGATATTCTCTCTTTTGTGACGACGCGCGTGTCCACCATCAGGCAGCGTCTGCGGAGCCTGGCCGAGCCGGAGCGCGCGCGATTTCTGCAGGGATACTTCAAAACCGCTGAGCCGTTCCTCGGCATTCGCGTCCCGGTCTTACGGAAACTCGCGCGCGAGTACCGGGCGTTGTCGCTGACGGAGGTGGCGCCACTCCTCCGGTCGCGCGTGCACGAGGAGCGGCACTTGGCGCTCATGATCCTCGTCAGCGCCTACACGAAAGCGGAACCGCTCAAGCGCGCCGCGATCTATCGCGTGTACATGAAGCACCGGCTCTATATCAACAACTGGGATCTCGTCGACAGCTCCGCTCCGGGGATTGTCGGAGCCCACTTAACGACGAAGGGCCGGCAGACGCTCGATGTGCTGGCGCGGTCGATAAACGTGTGGGATCGACGGATCGCGATCATCGCCACGCACCACTTTATAAAGAGAGGCGAGTACCGCGACACGGTGCGGGTGGCGTCGATGCTGCTCACCGACGAGCACGATCTGATCCACAAAGCGACCGGTTGGATGCTCCGGGAGCTGGGTAAGCGCGCCCCCGCCACACTCCACGGGTTTCTCGACGCGCACGCGGGCCATATGCCGAGGACCATGCTTCGCTATGCGATCGAGCGGCTACCGCTCACTGTGCAGCGCCGATATCGCGACCGGGCGGCCGACGAAAAAGCCCTGCACGAGTGAGATGCCGAGGCTCCGCACCATCTCGAGATCGGTGGCGGTCTCGATGCCTTCGGCGATGAGCGTGGTCAGCGCACTGGTCGAATCCACGAGGCGCTCCAACCGGCGGAATCCCGCGTTCGAGTGGCGCGCGCCCCAGATGACGTGCTTCGCGATCTTCACGAATTCCGGGCGGACCGCGACGAGCATCGGATCGTGCGCCAGGTCGGTCGCGCAGTCGTCGAGCGCAACGGACACGCCGATCTCCCGGAGCGCGTTGACCGCCCGCAGCACGCGACCCGTCAGCGTTTGCCGATCGTGCTCGACGATCTCGACCGTCAGCCGCTCGACGCCGATCCGCCACCGCTCGGCGACTTCCCGCAGGTACGCCGGGAACCACGCGTCGCGACTGAGCGTCGACGGGTGAACGTTCAGGAAAATGCGCGACGGGAGGGCGATGCGACGCATCGAGTGCAACGCCATCGCGACGCACACCCGGTCCACTTCGGCCTCCAGCCGGGCCACGCGCGTCGTGCGAAACAACACCTCGGCATCGGCAAACACACTGCCCCGCGGGCCGTGCGTCAGGCACTCCACCCCCCAGTGCGTAGGCGGTGTCGTGTGGTAATCAACTATAGGCTGCACGGACGTCGCGATCGCGCCTGGGGTCAGCAGGAGCTCGATCAACTCCTTGCGCGCCGTCTCGGACTCGTCATCCCCTTCGTTAGCCAGCCAACACGGATCTTCTTCAGCCACGATGTGCTCTCCTCTTGCGTGCTGCTATGCTAGCGGCATAAGTAGAGCGAGGGCCAATACTTGTTTGTTGGGGCTTCCTTGCCGTTTCGGCATGGGAGGTACCAAGTGGATCTCCGGCACCTGCGGTACTTCGTAACGGTCGCGGAGGAGAGAAGCGTGAGTCGGGCGGCGACGAGGCTTCGTGTCGCCCAACCCGCGCTCTCGCGTCAGATCCATGCCCTCGAGCGCGAGCTGGGTTTGGAGTTGCTCGCGCGACAGTCGGCGGGCGTCGAGCTGACATCGGTCGGCGAATCCATCGCATCGAGTGCGCGCGTGATCCTCGCGCAGGCCGAGTCGATCGTTCGACGGGCGGCCGATGCCGCGCATGGGCTCACGGGGCGACTCGTCATCGGTGTCGGGCGATCCGCCTGGTGGCTCGAGATCATTCAGCCCGCGGAGGCCGCGATTCGAGAGCGACTGCCGGACGTCGAGCTCGAGATTCGCGAGGTCGAGCCTGGGCCTGAACAGTTTGCGCAACTGAGCACGGGAGCGCTCGATCTCGCGATCGGGTTGCGGTCACCCGTGACGACGCACGACTTCGCGTGGGCCGCGCTCTATGATGTGCCCTTCGACTGCGCGATCGTCCCTATCGGGACTCCGCTCGCTTCACTCTCGGTGCTGCGTCCCGAGGATCTGGCCACGGTGCCGTTGCTGTTTCCGAGAGCCGAGTGGCACCCCGACTCGCCACGCGTGGTCGACGAAACGTTGCGGCAGCTGGGGATCCGTCCTCCGCTCAATTCCCGCTACTCTGGCCCGAAAGCCGTCTGGCTCGCCGTCGGCTCCGGCGCCGGGTGGACCCTGTGGTCGCGACAAGCATTGCAGATGTCGCCCGCGGGCACGGTCGCGATCCCGGTAGAGGGATTGCACGTCACCATGGCCACGGGGCTCATGTGGCGCGCGAGCGAAGCCCGGCCGCATGCCCTGCGAGCTATCGAGACGATTCGTGGAGGCTCGACTCCCCTTAATGGCGCATCACCCCGTGGTGATGTGCTTCGGGGACTAGAGCTGCGCCAGCTGCGCGCTCTGGCGACCGTGATTCAGTCGGAGAGCTTGGGGCGCGCCGCGCAGCGGCTGCGCCTGACCCCGCCGGCACTCTCGCGGCAACTCAGGGATCTCGAGCGCGAGATCGGTGTT
Organism: Gemmatimonadaceae bacterium; assembly: GCA_035570055.1. GTDB lineage: Bacteria > Gemmatimonadota > Gemmatimonadetes > Gemmatimonadales > Gemmatimonadaceae > DASRDS01. Next base: position 22,653 of record DATMLM010000057.1, on the reverse strand, counting down.
CAGCTTATTACCAAAGGAGCAAAGGGGACAGCACCCACGCACGCGGGCCTCGCGGCGGCGACCGATGCGCTGCGTGTCTTGACGACCGTCGACGCGCTGACGGCCGACGCGGCACGGATGCGCAACGAGATGTCGATGCGCTGTGTGATCGGCGCCGTCGCCACCAACGAGGTCGGCAAGCTCCTCGGCGTGCTGCTCCGGGAGACCGCCGTCAGCCTGCCGGCGGTCCGTATCGTCATCGAAGATGTCCCGACGCCCCGCCAGCGGGGGGAACTCCTCGCGGGTACGATCGACTTGAGTATCGGCCACGTGATGATCGGGGCACCGCTGCCCGCGAGCCTCGCGCGGAAACAACTCAGCGTCGACCGGATCGACTCGGCGCTGATCGCGGAAGACCACCCGCTGGCGTCGCACCGGACGCTGACGGCGGATGACCTTCGCGACGCCCCATTTCTCTTCATGGAACGCGGCTATCAGCCCGAGTTCTACGACCAGATCATGCAGGCGCTCGCGCGCATTGGCATTGTCCCACGCGTCGAAACGACCGTGAACAGCATTCAGGTCCTGTGGCGGCTCACCGCCGAGGGGCGCGGCTGGACGCTGGGATTTCTGTCACAGTCTGCGCGCGTGCCGCGGGGCACCGTCCGACGGCCGCTCGTGGGTCTCACCATTCCGTGGGGCCTCGAGGTGCTGTGGCGGCGCGATGAGCCGAAGCCCGCCGCGCGGGCGGTGCGCGCGCTCCTTCGCCACGCGCGGCGCAAGCGGGCCCCGTGAGCGGGCTGGATCTCCGAGCGCTGCGCTACTTCGTCGCGGTGGCCGAGGAAGGGACCATCGGCCGCGCGGCGGCGAAGCTGGGCGTCGCGCAGCCGGCGATCTCGCGTCAGCTCAAGCTGCTCGAGGGTGCGATCGGCTCCGACCTCGTGGCTCGGCACGCCAAGGGCGTGGAGCCGACGCCGGCCGGTGCGGCGCTGCTGTATGCGACCCGCGGGATTTTATCTCAGGTGAGCGCCGCCGCTATTCGAGCCTCGCGCGCGGCTCAAGGCATTGGTGGCAGTGTCCGGATCGGCGTAGGGCGAGGCTCATTGGCCTCCGCCCTGGTCCAGCGCGGACTGGCGATCATTCGCGAACAATTTCCTGACATCGAGCTCACGATCGAGGACCTCGAAGCGGGGCCCAGCCAATGGCGCGGGCTCCTCGGCCACACGCTCGATCTGGCGATCGGTGTCGAGCCACCCCCAGACCTGCGGGATATCGCGGCCGAGCGACTGATCAACGCCAAGCTCGAGACCGCGCTCGTGTCGTCGACACACCCACTCGCGTCGCGGTCGGTCATCGAGCCCGGCGAGCTGAGTCTGTATCCCATGGCGTGGGTGCCACGCGCCTATCATCCGGACCTGTATGATGCGCTCCGCGATGAGCTCGCGCGGCTCGGCATCGCGTCGCCCATCGTCGACACCTATAGCGGTGTGTACGCGATGTTTCTCGCGGTGTCGGCCGGCCAAGGATGGCAACCGCTCCCGCTACGGTATGTGGAGTCAGCACCCGACGGCACGATCGCCGTGCCGGTGCGTGGGATGGCCATCCCGCTCTGGGAAGGCGTCATGTGGCGCGCCGACGATCAGCGGCCGATCATCCGGCAGATCGTCGACGTCTTCGAAGCCGTCCGGGACGGGGCGACGCTGTCGCCTCGGGCGACCGTCGCGCGTGACGCACCGAAGACCCGCGGGGTCGAGTTGCATCATCTCCGCGCACTCGCCGCGCTCATGGAAGAAGCCGGGTTGACGAGAGGGGCCCAGCGACTGGGCGTCGCGCCATCGGTGCTCTTCCGGCACATCGAAGAGTTGGAGCGCGAGCTCGGCTTGCACCTCTTCGATCGGCTGCCTCGCGGCGTACGGCCGACCGCGGCTGGGACATCGCTCGCCCACGATGCATCGAAGGTGCTCGCGGCGGTCGACGTGGCGGTGGCCGAGGCCGCGCGCATCGGGCGATTGCATCGACAGCGGTGTGTGTTGAGCGGTGTCGACATCATGCACGCCAGTCCGGTCATGCGGGAAGTGCTGCGCCGCTGTGCGGAGCGATATCCCGATGTCGAGATCGTGGTCGAGGAGCTGCCGACACCCGACCAATTTCTGGCGTTGCTCGATGGCCGCATCGATCTCGGCGTCGGGCATCTGCATGCGACGGTCCCCAAGGGCATCGAGCAGATGCGCATCGCGAGTTACGTGTTTGATTCGGCGTTGCTGGCCCCGACACATCCTCTGGCGAGACATTCGATTCTGCGCGCCGAGGATCTCGTCGACGTGCCGCTGCTCTTTATCCGGCGCGACGGCGAGCCGCACTTTTACGACGCGGTCGTCAGCGCACTCCCGTTTCAGCCGCGCACCATTCGGACATTCGACAGCCTGCACACGGCTCGTGTGGTGGTGTCGCAGGGGCATGGTTGGACGCTAGGCGCGAGACGACACTATACGGGACTCGTCGCCGTGCCGATCGAGCAGCTCGCCATTCCGTCGGGATTGGAGTTGCTGTTCCGGCACAACGAGCCGCATCCGACCGTCCGCATGCTGATCGACCTCGCGGCGGAGACCGTGCGGGAGCGGCAACGCCGTCCCCGGATATCCGGCGGACGTCCCGCGACCGGCGGGATTCGGCCCGAGTCGTCTGGCCGCTAGCGGCGCTCGGGTGTTCCGTAGGCCATATGACCGTAGGCCGCATGTCCGTCGCGCGCATGACCGACTCTCGGGGCTGGACCGTTTATAGCTCGGATCGAGTGGCCGTCGGGTCAGTGCAGTCGATTGTCCAGAGCCGGGCTGCCGGGAACGCGGAGTACTTCATTGTCGCGTTAAGTGACGGCGGCACGGTTCTGGTGCCGGTGGCGTATGCGCGGGTCAACCAACCGCTGAGGCGCATCACGCTGCGCGCTCTGCCGGCGAGCGGGTGCCGGGTCCTGCCACTATATAGTGGCGAGCCGCTCACCGAAGGGCTCGAGGATCAAGTCTGGTGGGTGTTCGTCACGGCCGAGGAGGCCAAATCGGTTTGAGCACTCAATCAGTTGCGCGGACGGCGACACTCGCCGAGTGGGCGGCCGTTGGCGGACTGCAGCTCGTGATCGAGCTGGCGACAATCCGGCCCATCGTGGCCGCCAATCGTGCGGTCGGGTTCGATCCCGCCGCGGCGCACATCGTGTTCGGGGCCAGCGCCGACCTGGCGCTCTGGCTGGCGCTCACGCCGTTCGTGTTCCTGGCGCTGGACCAGGTGCCGCTTGTCGGTCCGCGGTCGCGCATCGCGCTCAACCTCGCCGGGTGGACACTGGTTGGGATCGCGGCCGCGGCGGCGCAAGCGTGGATGGTCCGCGGCCTCTGGGTCGCGGGGAGCACGCTGTCCGACGCCGCCAAATCGGCCCTCGCCTCGCCGCTGCTCTCGTTCCGCTATCTGTTCGAGACGAACGCGCAGCAGGCGCTCGTGCTCTTGATGGAATACGCGGTGCTCTCGCGCGTGCACCGCGCCCGGCGCGAGCGCGTGCTGGCCGTGCAGCTCGAGCGGTCGCTGGCCGATGCCCGGCTGCATGCCCTGTCGCTCCAGCTCCAGCCGCACTTCCTGTTCAATACCCTGAACGCGATCGCGGCCCTCGTCCCCGAGGATCCGATCATCGCCGAGGCGATGCTCGTGCGGCTCGGCGATCTCTTGCGGACGTCGCTCGACGCCGAGACGACCGGCCACGTGACGCTCCGCACGGAGCTCAACCGGCTGGCGTCGTATGTCGAGCTGCAACGCATGCGGTTCGGCGATCGGCTGTCGGTGTCGATGCGCATCGATCCCGACGTCATGAACGCGCGCGTGCCCTCATTCCTGTTGCAGCCGCTGGTCGAGAACGCGATCTCGCATGGCATCGCGCCGCGGCGCGGCGCGGGCCACATCGACGTGGCCGCGCGGTGCGATGGTCGCCTGCTCGTCTTGAGCGTCCGCGACGATGGCATCGGTCCACCGCCCGAGAGCGACCGCCGGGAGCGCGTCGGGTTGGGGAGTACGCGCGCGCGACTGGCCGCGATGTTCCCCGGCATGAGTACCCTCGAGCTCTCTCCCGCCGCTCCCCGCGGCACTGTCGTTTCCATCACCGTTCCACTCGAGCTGACATGAAAGTCATGGTTGTGGACGATGAACCCCTTGCGCGGCGCCGCCTCAAGGCGATGCTCGCCGAGCAGTCCGATATCGAGGTCGTCGCCGAGTACGAGGACCCGGAGGACGCCCTCAAGGTGCTGCCGGACAGCGAGGCCGACGTGCTGTTCCTCGACATCCAGATGCCCGAGCTCGATGGGTTTCAGATGCTCGACCGGCTCGGCTCCCGGCCGCCGCCGTTCGTGATCTTCGTGACGGCGCACGCCGAGCATGCGGTGCGCGCGTTCGATACCGACGCGACCGATTACTTGCTCAAGCCGTACGATCGCGAGCGGCTCGAGCGGTCGCTCGATCGGGCGAGGGCCGCGCTGGCCGCGACGGATGCGACGAATGGCGGCGAGTTGGGCACGCAGGTCCGACAGCTCGTCGACCAGTTGCGGGAGCGGACGGTCTACTTGGACCGGGTCGCGGTCACGATGGGCCGGCGGACGTATTTCGTCTCGACGCGCGCGATCGATTGGGTCCAGGCCGACCGGAACTATCTGCGGCTGCATGTCGGCACCAAGTGCCACCTCATTCGGTCGACGATTTCCGGCATCGAGTCCCGTCTCGATCCCACGCAGTTCGCGCGCGTGCATCGCTCGTTCATCGTCCGGATCGATCATGTCAAAGAACTGCGCGCGCTCGTCTCCGGCGAGTATCGCGTCGTGCTGGTCGATGGCACCGAGCTCCCGATGAGCCCGCAGTATCGCGATCGCCTCCCGCGAGGGTAGCGTGGCGGCTCCGCGCACAACCGTAGCGTGGCTGTTGGGCCTCGTGCTCCTGGCGTTACTCAGTGTGGGAGTCGCGACGCGGAATCAACGCGGTGGCGTCAAGGCGACGCTCGTCGCGCTCACCGCGTTCACCGAGCAGCCCCTCGGCAACCCGTGGACGCCGCACGCGGCGGACGCGCATGCGGCGAGCGGGCTCCGCATGCTGGCGGACGCCATCGCGGCGACCGCGCCGAGCTCGCCGGATCAGGTCGAAACCGTGCGGACGTTGGCTCGCGCGCTCGACGTGGCGCCACCGGGTTCCGTTGACGCGGATATCGCGCACGATGCGTTCGACCGCGTGGGGCACGTGCTGTCGGTGCTCCAGACCGATCGGGCACCGGACCTCGCTCAGGCCGCGGCCGCGGTTCGTGCCGCCGCGGATAGCGTCAGCGCGGCGCGGCCGTTGAACGAGCAACGGCGCGCGGTGGTCACCTTCTTCGTCCGGTCGCGCGACTTACTGGTCAGCGTGCAGTAAGAAACTTCTCGACTGCCGGCCAGACGATCTGGGGCTGCTCGACGTACGAGAAATGGGCGGCGTTCGGCACGCGCAGGAGCTGGGCATGCGGCATCGAGGTCACCCACTCTTGTACGAGATCCATCGGGATGACGTCCTCTTCGCCGTGGACGACGAGCAAGGGTACGTTGAGACCATGCAGCTTGGCTCGCAGATCCCAGTCACCGTACGAGGCCATGACCAACCGGTTGGTGACTGTCAGGCCGTACCGGATGCCGACGGGATCGGACGCGCAGAGGTCTGATTTGATCAAGTGCATGGAGCTGTCGGGGTTGGCGAGGCGCGGACGCAGCGCGATGTTCCAAAACGCGCGGCAGTCTTCTTGGATGCCACTCGCGGGATCATCCAGTTTTTTCTGAATTCGGGCCAGCTCCGTGCGCTGCGCGCTGTCGAGCCGCGCATTCATGGTCTTGCCGAACCGTTGCCAGAAATCACCGCGGCGCGGCGGGACGGGATTGAAGAAGACCATGCGTTTGACGGCATCCGGATGCGCCAGTGCGTACGTCGCCGCCAGGAGCGGCCCGTACGAGTGCGCGACGAGCGTGACGCGGGTCAGATGGAAGTGGCGACGCACGGCATCGAGATCCGAGATCTGATGCTCGGCCGTGAGCGTGGTCGTATCCTGCGGCAGCGTGGAGCGACCGGCGCCACGCTGGTCGTAGAAGATGACGACGTGGTGCTCGGTCAGCGGCGCGAAATCGTTCGCGATGCTCTCGAGGTCCACACCGGGGCCGCCATGGATCGCGATGATCGTATCGGGGCCCTGACCCTGGACTCGATAGAACAGGGCCATCGAGTCCGGGGTCGAAATCCATCCAACTTGCGCTCCCGCGACGGCGGGCACGAGCGCCATGAGGCATACCAGGAAGCGATGCACCCTGGAATGTACTCGGATAATTTCCAAGTCTCATGAGCTCCGCACCGCACATCGCGAACGCCTCGCAGACGGTCGACTCGCGCGTTCTGTTCACGCGCGCCGACCCGCTCGCTGAAGTGGGCGTCCGGCACGTCACCAGCGGCGCGCTCGACTTCCCGGCCGACGAGCTGTGGTTTTGCCTTCGCGGTGCCGCGCGGTTCGGCGACATCGTCGTCGAACAGGGCGACGTGATCCACTTCAAAGAGGGATGGCGGGGCGCGGCCGAGGTCCGAGACCCGTTCGTCGTGAGCTACATGCGCTGTCGCGGTGGCCCGAGCGGGCGGACTCCGGTGCTGCACGGCGCGCTAACCGCCGAGCCACTCGTGGACCGGGGCCCGGTGTCGACGATGATCGAGGGGCAGTCTCACACCGCCGGGATTCTCATGAGCCGCGAGTATCCCGAGAGCGGCCGGCGCGCCGAGTCGGGCGTCTGGACGTGCACGCCGGGCATCTGGCGGTGTGGGGTGAGCAAAGATGAGTTCTGTCATTTCATCGCGGGCCGGGCCACGTACTGGCACGAGAGCGGCGAGGTCATCGAGATCGAGCCCGATACGCTCGCCTGTTTTCCCGCGGGGTGGAATGGTGTCTGCGAGGTCCATGAGACCGTGCGCAAGGTCTACATGATCCGCTAGTGCGTCGCCGGAATGATCTCCTTCGCGGTGAGATTCTCGCGGAACGTTCGCCAGATGGGATAGCGATTGTAGTTGGCGGCGGTGAAGACGACGGCGAGGTCGAGATCCGGTACGACGATCAGGAGCTGGCCGCCGTTGCCCGTGGCTTCGTAATCCGGGTAGTCGTGCCCGGGCGCATGGAGGATGTTCAGGTGCCAGCCGTAGCCGTCCCAGCTCTCGGGGCCCGTGACGATCTGGCGCGCCGTTGACTGGCGCACCCAGTCGGGGCTCACGATGCGGTGGCCTTGCCAGACGCCGCTGTCGAGATACGCGACTCCGAGCTTCAGGAGATCGCGTGGGCGGAGATACAATCCACCACCGCCATACCCATCGCCCGTGGGCATCAAGTTCATCGCCCAGCGGTGAATGCCGAGCGGCTCGGCGACTTTCTGCGCGAAGAACGCGGGGATCCAAGTGCTGGTCGTACGGCCGACGACACCCGCGGCTACGTTGATGCCGCCGGAGCAATAGGCATAGACCGTCCCCGGGTCGTGCACGACCGACAGGTCGAGGATGAAACGATACCAGTCCGGCTGTGCGGGCTGGTTGTACATCTTGTCTTCGTTGCCCGGCGAGTTGTCATCGTTGTCGTCGCACGCTAAACCCGAGCTGTGGGTCAGGAAATGGCCGACGGTGATACGCGCTCTATCGGATCGCGTGTCTCCGAACGCCGGATACGCCGGCGTGCTCATGTCGATCTTCGCGGCGCCGGCCATCACCGACGTGATCGTTTTGCTGGCCGATCGCAGGTCGTGCAGCCGGTCGGCGTCGAAGCCAAAGAAATATTCGTCGAGCACGAGGCGGCCGTGGCGGGCGATCAGAAGCGATTGAATCAGTGGCGCTGTGCGCGGCACGGGATCGATCTCGCCAACTTTTTGTACGATGGCGGCTAACGCCGCCTCGTCCATGCCGACGTCCGCCGCCCGGGCAACGCGCCAGCCATCGCCGTCAGCCACTGGCACCTTGTACGCGTACTGCGCACCAGGCGGGCGCGGGTAATAATTCTCCGTCTGTGAGGGTGACGCCGGGCGCAGCGTGATCGGCACCTCGACTCCCGGCCAGCGCAGCACGATGCGTCCCGGTTCCATGCGGCCGGAGAACGAATCGAACGTGTGCGTCGTGTCGACGAAGTGAAGCGAGTCGCCGTCGTGCTGGAGAAAATAGCGTGCGTATCCTTGGCCGCCGAGGTAATTGCGCTCGGGAACCCGAAACGTCACGCCGGAGTCGGCGACCATCCGCATGTACAGTGTGAAATGCTCGTTGAGCGGCTGGACCTCGCCGCGCCATTTATCCGAGCCAAAGCGGCGCAGCATGACGGGTGTCGCGTACTGCACGCGACTCACCATCCCGCGTGGCTGGACCCAAAACCCGGGGATCGATCCGTCTCGTGCGCGGACGCCGCGAAACGCGCCTTGCGTATCCGGGAACGTCGCCGTTACGGAATCGCCGGCACGACGGACCTGGGCCGTGAGGCCGGCGATGTGCGCCGAGGACCCGTCGATGACGAGCTCCCCCTGCGCGTGGGGACCATAGGTGCTATCGCTGATCCACAGTTGGCAGGCCAGGAGTGCAACAATCATGGCCCGTTGGACACCTAGTACCGCCAACTGGTTGTATCAGCCCCCGCGGGCGCGGTTTGGAGCCACCGTTTCACCATCTGCGGGATGATCCGTTCGTTCGTGGTCCCGCGGCCGATGGTATTCGGATGATCATGATCCCCAGTCCAGCAATGCTCATCCCGTGCCCCGTACTCGACGACGGCGTCGGCCGCCGGGTCGTGGGTCGACTTGAGGAAGTCTTCGGCCAGGTAGACGGCATCGTTCAGCATCCACGAATCGGACAGCCCGGCGTACAGGTGGATCTTGCCCTTGAGCTTCGGCCCCAACGTGGCCCAGTCGCGTTGCATGATGTGCACGAGGTCGTAGTGCTCCCGCCAATACGCGGCGACGCTCGTGTCGATCACACCGGTGCGCTTGTCCCAGATCCGCTGCGGATATCCGTCGGCGCCGATGGGCGAGTACACGGCCTCCCAGATGTCCCACTGCTCGCCGGAGCGCGAGTGTGTTCCGCGCACCAGCTCCACCATGTTCTGCTGCTCGACGGTCGACAGCTCCTGGCCGAGGTAGGTGCGCTCTCCGAGGCGCGGCGTGCGGCGCCAGTAGCCCTCGGAGTAATACGCGTTCTTGTCGTGATAGAGGTCGATGTTCGTGTAGGCCTGGAAGTCGATCGGATCGGGACAGAACGCCCAGGTGCCATTGTACTGGTCGGGATAGAACACCTGGACGCCGAGTGCCTCCCACCCACCAGTCGATCCACCGTACAGCGCTCTCGCCCATGGGCCGAGGCCGCGATAGTGCTGCTCGATGTATGGGAGTAGCTCATACGTGATCGCGTCGCCGTACGGGCCGACGTTGGCCGAGTTCACCGCGTACGAATCATCGTAGTACGGGTTGGCATGCTGGATGGTGACCATGATGACGCGCGGAAATCCTGGGCCGGTCCACTTCTGGTAGAACGCGTACCCTTGTTCTTGGCCCAGGCGCCGTATGGCAGCGCGATCGCAGTGTTCCAAGGCGCTCCCATTTGGACAATCATGGGCAATCTCCTCGAGGTTCGGTGCGGGCAGCGTCATATCCGGCGGCTCCTCGCGCCACCCCGAGACCGCGCGCTGAAAGTGGCCCTCATAGACGGCGAGCGGATAGTGCGCGTCGGGATGCGTATCGAATCCCTCGGGCAGCAACACGATCGCGCCGAGGTATGTCGGCCGGCCCCAGAATTTGGTCAAGCGGTCGCTCTGGATGCGAATGTGCTTGACGTACTTCGTGTCGGGGGTCTCGGGCAACGGTGGCATCACCGTGTCGAGCGTGATGCGCATCAGATTGCCGCTGTGCGGATCGTAGTGGATGTGCGTCGGCCGGCTCATCGGCGAGCCCGGCGCGCTCTCCCAATGCTGGCCTTCGCCATGATCCGGCGGCAGCTCGACCGTGTGACCGTCGCCCCGGTGGTAGACCTCGTAGGGGTGCAGCACGGCTTGGATCCAGTAGTCGCCAGCGGGCACGTCGGCCAAGCTCTCCTTCGGATACCCGAGCACTTTCGCGTCGAACACGCCGGGATGCGACGGGCTCAGGTCGTGGACGTCGATCCCGAACATCTGCTGCGTGTTGTCGTGATAGTTGATCTGATGGCGCGGCTCGTCGGTGCTGTCGGTCGAGAGCAGCAGTATGAGACGGCCATCGTGTGGGAGCGACGTCGCGTTCGCGGGGAGCGACACGAGAATGCGCTGCGCCTGCAATGGCAGGGCAACGAGAACGCACAGTACAAGCAGTCTTGACATGTCAACTCTCTTTGAATACGCGGCCAGTGCTTCCGTCGACGCGCAGGATATCGCCGTTCTTCACGGAGCGTAAGACGTCGCGCACCGCCATGACAGCGGGGATCCGCGCTTCGCGCGCGGTGACCGCGCCATGGGACAGGGGTCCGCCGGTCTCGGTGACGACCGCCGCGGCGGAATAAAATAATGGCGTCCACGCGGGGTTCGTGGTGCGCGCGACGAGCACCGCGCCCTTCGGGAATCCGGCGAAGTCGTTGACTCCTGAGACGATATACGCCGGACCCGTGGCGCTTCCCGGGCTCCCGGGAATGCCGGTCCACGCGACGCTGTCGGCCGGCGGCGGTGCATCGTCCTCGCCGATCACCCATGGGGGCGTTCGTCCCCGGGCCCGCAGGTACTCGGCCTTGGCCTTCTTGATCTCTTCCCCGAGGGCAACCCACCTGGCGGGCTCATTCGCCGCGACCGCGGTCCGCAGCGACTCGGCCGTCGCGAAGAACGGGTCGAGGGGATCGCCGAGTATTCCGCGTTGAACGAGGCGAACGCCAATTTGCCGGACGCCCCGGCGGAGGAGCGGTGCGAGGCGCGTCGTGTGATAGTGCTCGAGGTCATCGAGCGCCGTATACTCGCGCGCGAGCGCGATGACTTGCTCGACGAACCCCCTGATCTCAGTAGGCACAGCCGTCAACATGCGCGCCTCGGCCCCCGCGCGGTCGGTTTCGAGTTGCGCGGCGTTCCGGACTGGTAACCCGGTCTTGATGAGGTCGAGGACGACCTTCGGCGCGTCCTGCCACGTTGGGTGGTAGGCATCGAAGTCCGTCTCGCGATGACCGTGCGCGCGGAGGAATCTCGCCAGGTGATGACGAAATGCCTCCTCATCAGTTCCCGCCAACGTCGCCAGCTTGGACAGCTCCCGATTGACTTGCGCGGTCATCGTGTCGCAGGCCACTAGCGCCGCCGTCACATCCTCGGCGCGCTCTGGGCCCAGACTCATCGCGACGATCGCCTGCAGCCCGCGGTGCAGCACCGAGTGGCCGATCGAAATGGCGATATTGGGCAGGAAGTAATCGGTGCCCAACGTGTTGACGCGCTGGACATAGTCCCACGCTCTTGCCTCGTCATATCCATCGATATCCTCGGCGGCAAAGCGCTCGATCGCCGCGAGGTACGCCGGCAAGGCCGCCTGCCATTCGCCGGGCAGCGTTTGCACCCAAGCGAAACGCTGGAGCAGCCCAGGCAGGTGCTGGGTGAGGTCCTCGAGCGCCGCCAGCGATACCGGGCTCCGTCGCGCGTAGAGCTCGACGGCGTTCTGATTGCCGTACACGTAGTAGTCAAAACACGCAAACCATTTCCCGTCGAATCGCGGAAGCCCCATCAATGCGAACGAGTGATTGAGCGATTGATGGAATCCTCGCTCGACCAAGTCCCACGTCAGCGGCGTGACAACGTTGGGGAACCGCTCGCCTGATTCGTCGCGCGTCCAGCGAGGCGGGATCGTTGTGATCGGACGGGATTGGAGCAGCCACAGCTTGGCATCACGCAACGCCCATTCAATGTCCTGAGGCCAGCCATAGTGCGCCTCGATCTTGGAGAGGAGCGCCACCAGCTCGCGCACGTCGTCTGGAGAGAGTGCGGGGGCCGTTGCATTCGTGACCGACTCGGTGACCGTACCACGATCGCTGGCGACGACGCGACTCGTTTTCTCGGCGATCCGTGCCTCGACAATCGCACCAGTCGCTTTGTCGACGATGAGATGATCGACGCCGCCTTCGCCGGACACGACCGACTCGCCGAGCCCAAAGTTGGCATTGATCACGGCATGTCCGAGGTTGCCGGAGACGGGATCAATGCTGAAGGCCACGCCAGCGACGTCGGCAAACACCATCCGCTGGATCACGACGGCCATTGAGACGTCGTCACCCAACCCGAGATGGGCACGATACGCGACGGCCCGTGGTGACCACAGCGAGAGCCAACACTCGCGCACGTGCTCGATGACATCAGCCGCACCGACGCAGTTGAGATACGTGTCGTGCTGTCCGGCGAACGCAGCCGCCGCGGTGTCCTCGAGCGTCCCGGACGATCGGACGGCCCAATGGCCGGTCGCGCAGGCCACCTCGATCTCGGCCCTGAGATCAGCCGGCACCGGGAGACGCGATCCCTCGGCCGTGACCGGCGGGACAATCATGCCGACGGGCACGGGAAATCCCGCCTGGGTGAGCGCGGCCAGGTTCGCACCCTTGCCACCGGCAATCGCAACCTGCGTCGCGCTGGGGTCAGTGAACGGGAGTAGGCGCAAAGCGAAAGGCAATGATGAGACACACGATGGCGAGCACGAATCCGCTCATCACGTCGATACCATAGTGATAGCGGAGATAGATCGTCGCGATCCAGAGGCCGATCGCGGGCAGCACGTACAAGCGAAATCGCCACTTCGCGAACTGGCGGTCGAGGAACAACATGACGGTGCTCGCGGCGACGTGCAAACTCGGGTACACATCGACGTGGTTCGTGCCGCGCATCACCAGGTCGTGGTTGATGCGGGTGATCCACCAGCCGGTGAGCACATCGTGGAACGCTTGCGGCATCGCCAGCCACGGACCCTGCGCCGGCACCATCTCGTATCCGATAAACGCGATGCCGTACGCGCAGAAGACGCCCGCGTAGAAGCGCTGGCTGATCGCGAAATGCCGCTGGACCCACCACAGGTAGCGCACACAGCTCACGAGAATGTACGGGAAGAGCAGGAAATAGCAGCCGCTCAGGACCTCGGTCGCGAGCTTTGACGTGTGGCCGTCGAAGTAGAGCGGGAGCGGCTCGCCGAAGAGCGCCGTGTCGACCTTGGCCAACAGCGCATCCTGCAGTGGCAGATGCAGCGCCGCGACCGTGGGGCCCATCGCGATGTACGCCAGGTTCATGATCACGAGATAGTTGCCGAGGCGCACGCGCCACGCCCACGGTCGCTCGACGAATCCCGTCAGCGCGATCCCGCCGACGCTCAATGCCACGAGGCCGAGCCAGGCGCCAATGATCCCTAGCCCGGCACCGGCCAATAGCAGCCGCCCAATGGTGATCGCGTAGAGCGCCCCGAATGCGACTTCATGCGGCAACGGTCTAGCTTTCACGAAGTGCCTCTACCGCCGCGCGGGCTTCGGTTGGCGCCATGGCATTCTTGAGACGCGGCCACCGCGCGAGCAACTCGGGATATACGATGAGCCCGGCGATAGTGATGATCGCGTAGGCTGGCACGAGCCATATCGAACGCCCGACGATGGCCGCCGCTAGAACCCCGGCAACCCAGAGCATCGCGACCGGCGCCCCGATGAGCAGCCGCCACAGCGTGATCGTATTGCGCGCATCCGCGAACCGGCGCCCCGCCGCCCAGCCAGCGATGAGCGGGCCAGCGTTGGCGATCGCCGCGGCTACGACGATTGGAACCTGAAACGCGAGCCACGCGATACTCCACGCCATCGGCCGCGTCGAGAACACGGGCACGCCGCGCTCCGTGGCCAGTACGCGGGACGCGATCAACGCATCGACCTTGGCTGAGCGATCGATGAGCACCGGGTCGTCGGCTCGCGGCTCGAGGCGCTTGAGCGCGGGATAGTACGCCGCGAGATCGTCGCCGCTCCTGAGCGCGGCCGCGCGCTCGATGCGGCCCAAGGCTGCGGCGCTGTCGACGTTCACGCCGATGTCTTCGAGCGCCGTGGTAATGTCATCGGAGAATGGGTGCCCAACCACGACGACGACATCGCTCCGGAATCCGTCCGGGCGGCGATAGAAGATGCCGAAGGAAATCACCGCGGGCTGGATGCCCTCGGCGCGAGCGGCGGCCAGGATACGAGCTGCCCCGGAGTGGAACGGCAGATGCCGCGGTCCCAGGTCGCTCGTTCCCTCGGGCAAAACGAACAGCGTTCCGCCGCCGCGAAGATGCTCGACGCACCGCGCGAGCGACGCCGCATTCTCCGAGCGATCGCCAACGTCCTTGGAGCGGGTCACCGGGATGCCGGTGAAGAAGATGCGGGCTATCGGGTTTCGCAGGAGCTGCACCGAGACGAGAAATGTCGCCTTTGGCACGACCGTCTTGTACACCATGCCATCGACGGCGCCGTTCCGATGCAAGCCGACGCAGAAGACTGGTCCCGTCTGGGGAATCGAGCCCAATCGGACTACCGAGACGCGGCGGTAGTAGATCCGAGTGAGTAGCGCCGGGTACCATCGGTACCAGCTATCGATGATAGCCATCTCGCACGGATGATAATCGGCACCGTGCTGAATTCCACATTACGGGATCCACAAGGGAGGAGCTATCATGACATCTATGCGATTGTACACAGCAGAGGAGTACGCGGAGTTGGGTGAGGAATACGAGCATTGTGAGCTCGTGCGGGGCGTGCTCCAGGTCCGAGAACCGGTGGGCTTGGCGCACGGATTCACCGCGTCCGAGATCACGCGCGCGATCGCCAATTACTTGGATACCCACCCAATCGGTCTGACATTCGTGGAGTCGGGATACGTGACGGAGCGTGGTCCGGACACCGTTCGCGGCCCGGACGTGTCGTTCATGACTCACGAGCGCGCCAAGGGAGCGAAGGGTTCTGTCTTTGGCGAAGGAGCGCCCGATCTCGCGGTTGAAGTACTGTCGCCCAGCAACACACCACGCGAGATAGCTACGAAGGTGGCGGAGTACCTCGCCGGGGGCGCGCGTCTCGTGTGGATCGCTGATCCAAAGAAGCGAACCGTCACCGTACTCGCACCCCAAGCCCTGCCCTACGTGGTAGCCGGCGATGAGTCTCTCGATGGCGGCGACGTGCTGCCGGGATTCCGGGTCGAGGTGAAGAAGCTCTTCGGCTGGCCGCCGCCTTGACGCGCCGGCCAGGAGCGGTAGTGTAGGAGTCGTGCGACTCGCACTCCTGGCGCTCCTGACGCTCGCTGGATGCCGGACGACGAACGTGCCGGTCACGACGCAGCACAATGACACGCGTCGCACCGGCGCGAACCTCGCCGAGCGGCGGCTCACACCAGATCGTGTGCGCGGAGTCGGCGGGTGGCATATGCGGCTCCGCACGTGGCACCCACTCGACGGCCAGATGGCGTCGCAGCTTTTGTATGTGCCGTACGTCGTCGTGCACGGTGGTCTGCGGAATGTGGTCTATGCCCAGACCATGAAGAACTACGTCGACGCCTACGATGCCGAGGACACGACGAGTCCGGGCACGACGGCCGGTCTGTTGTGGCACACACAGCTCCCCGCGGTCACCGACCCCGCCCATCCGTACGCGAGCGGCAGCGCGGTCGGGACACCGGTGATCGATCGGTCGACGAACACGATGTATGTCGTGTACGGGATCGACAACGGCGCGTTCCCGGTCAATGGCGTCGGAGACTCCGGCTACTCGGTCGCGTTCCACATTGCGGCTCTCGACATCCGATCGGGCGCGATCCTGCGCGATAGCCTCATGCAGGCACAGGTGCCCAGCAGCGTTGCTCCCGGATATGCGCAATTTGAGCCGCAGCGCCAGATCGTGCGCGCCGGGCTCTTGTTGGCGCAAGGGTCGATCTTCGTTGCATTCGCCTCGCGCTGGCGCGAGGAGACGACGAACTGGCATGGGTGGGTCATGCGCTATGATGCCGCGACGTTGCATCTCATC
This sequence comes from Gemmatimonadaceae bacterium, assembly GCA_035570055.1. Lineage (GTDB taxonomy): Bacteria > Gemmatimonadota > Gemmatimonadetes > Gemmatimonadales > Gemmatimonadaceae > DASRDS01. The sequence continues at coordinate 6,645 of DATMLM010000057.1, read as the reverse complement.
GCGGCATTCTGCTCGACGCCGGATCAACGCGCGCTGAGCGAAGGTGGCGGCATCTGGGAAGGTGGGGGCGGACTCCCGGCCGATGACTCGGGCAATGTCTACTTCCTGACGGGGAATGGGCCCGCGGGCACGAATTCGCACGGCAACAGCATCGTTCGGCTGACCCCGACCGCCAGTGGGTTCACCGTCTGGGGGTTCAGCGCGGCAGCGGATGATCCCGCGCATGCCACGCAATGGGCGAACGATGACATCGACTTGGGCGCTGGCGGGTCCATGCTCGTGCCGGGGGCGTCGTCGCTCATTGGCGGCGGAAAGACCGGCGTCTATTACGTGATGAACACGAACGGCGGACTCACGAAAGTCCAGTCGTATACCGCGTTCACGAACTGGTACGATCCGAGTGGACGGTACACGGATTGGCAGAGCGGACCGCATTTGCACGGCGACCCGACGTACTGGGCCATCTCGCACGACAGCGGCTACGTGTACTCATGGGCCGAGAAAGACTCGCTGCGGCGATTCACGTTTCATACGGCCAGTGGCGCTCTCGACACGACGTCGGGAGTGGCGGCGCCGATCCTGGCGCAGAACTACGTCATGCCCGGCGGCGAGATCTCGCTGTCGGCGAACGGGACAAAGGACGGGATTCTCTGGGTCACGCATCCCTTCTCGACGAACGGCGAGCTCGTGGCGTTCGATGCCCGGACGCTGCAAGTCCTCTGGCAGGATTCCATCACGACGCCGGCGAATTTCGTCCCGCCGACTGTGTCGGATGGGCTCGTGATGGTGCCGACCGCCGACGGGACTCTCTGGATCTACGATCTCGTGCGCTCGATCGTGCCCATCCCTCCGCCCCGCTTGCGGCCCGTTCCGCCATGGCTCATCCCGCTCGGCGATCCCGCGCCGATTGTCGAGACCACTTTGGGCGACGTTGCTCCGGAGATCGCGGAGCGGTTGCGGCCGCCTGCCGGAGAGGGCACGCGACTCCTGTTCACCGCGGCCCTCAGCGGCGAGACGCTGATTGATAACATCGGGATCCATTACTCGATGGGGTACCGCGGACGCGGCGAGACCTTGGGCACGCTGACTGAGTCTAACGGGTCTCTGATCCTGCGTACGACGGACGGGCAACAACTGCTTGCCACCGTAGTCGAGACCGCGCCGAACGGGTGGCAGCTGCTGCGCAGGCGAGGCGATCGGATGGTCCGCGGTGTGTCAACGGGGCCGTTCGCGCACGTGACGTTCATCCAGCGACTCGGCTCGCTGATCGCCTTCTGGGGCCGCTAGAGTCCCCAGGACACCGACACGCGCAGCTGGCGCGGCTCGATCGGGTGCAGGTGCTGATCCATCACGCCCGCCGCGGGCTCGCCGGGGAGCCGCGAGGCATAGTAGTAGTCGATATCGTCGCCCAGCGAATTGAAGATATTGAGCAGCGTGATCTGGACGCGGACGCCGGCGGCGAGTGAGTATCCCGCGTCGGCATTGGCGACCATCGTTGACGGTGCGCGGACACTGTCGCTTTGCAGCAATGGGTACGAGCCGAAGCGGCGGACGTGCAGCGCGGCGAAGATCCCATGCGTGGCCGGCGTCCAGGTGATGCCGCCAACGAGCGTATTCTCGAGTGCGCCCGGAATGAACGGCTGCGCCTGACCCACGAAGCGGGCGTGGACATACGACGCGTCCAGGTCGAAGGCCAGTTGAGGAATCGGGCGGTAGATGTTCGACCACGTGACGCCGAAGCGGTCGCTGGGGAACGATGGCGCGTCGGTCCCGTGGTCGCCATCCCAGATCAACTCGCTGTCCAGGTTCAGCGCCCAGAACGCGACGGTCGACGTCCATCCTTTCGCCAGATCGGTCCGGACCCCGACCTCGGCGCCGCGTGAGCGGACGAGTGCCGGCGTGCGCGCGTCGTCGCTGTGGAAGCCAAATCCGCCATTGAGGTAGAGCTCCATCACGCGCGATGGCGTGAATATGAACGACGCCTTTGGGCTCGCGATGCTGGCTCCGCGATGGCCGCCGTTGACATCGAACTGGTACTCGTCACCACGCAGGCCGAACACCGTGCGAAACCATGGCGCCCAGTGCGAAGAGAGCTGGGTGAATGCGCCCGTGCTCCATTCGTCGATGCGATCCTGGAGGACCGTGCTCAGGCGAATCTCGTGCTCGGTGTGATAGAGGCCGGTCGACGGGATGATGTCGTCACGGGATTGGAGGCCGACGGTGAGGATCTGGCCGCTGGCGAGTGAGACGGCGTCCGTGGCCTGGCCGCCGAAGGTCGTCCGATGCTCGCGCTGATTGAACTGGTCCCCGTGCACGGGGTCGTCGAGAAAATACGTGAAATCAGAATAGAGATTGAGATCCGACGCGATGCCATAGAGCGATACGGTCTGCAAAGAACGCGCGCCGGCATGACGCCACGTGCCGGAGAGGCTGTAGCGATCCGATTGGCCACCATCGGTGCTATCGATCTGCCCGAAGCGGCTGATGACATCGTCGTCGATCGCGCGCAGCGGGACCTGATCATTCGACCGCCACTTGTTGTGATACCCCATGGCGAGAATCGAGAAGTCGCCCGACGAGTAGCGAATGAGTCCGCTGAACTTCCGCTCTTCTTCGGCCAGTCGCCACGGACCGTCGTAGCCTTTTACTTCACCGGCGACGAGAAGATCACCGGCCGAACCCGCGGCGACGATGCGATTGAGGCCGTTCTCGCCGCTCGTGAGGCTCACGAATGGCGCGGCCAAATGCTGGGCGAGATGGAACTCACTCGAGCCCGCACTGCCGAAGTCCCCAACATCCGCATAGTAGACACCGAGCCGGTAGTCGAGCGACGTCACCAGCTCGGGGATCAGAAAGTTGAGATCCGTGTAGCCCTGACCGTGCGCATGCGACGGATCGTTGACCGGCATGCCGTCGACACTGGTCGCGAAGTCCGTTCCGTGATCCAGGTTGAATCCGCGCGCGAAGTATTGATTCGCCTTGCCCTCGCCCGAGTGCTGCGTGACGATCATGCCGGGCACGGTCTCCAGCAGCTCGCCCTCGCGTGAGAGCGGTAGCGCACGAAGCTCCTCGATATCGATGTGGCCTTCGGACGCCGATGGCGCGATGCCGTGCAAGTCATCGGCGTGGCTCACCACGCGTACGGTGTCGAGCGCTTTATTCGTACTGTCTTGTGCGGATGCCGCCGATGTGGCCAGCGCGAGAACCATCAGGACACGACGCACGAATCACACATACGCGGCATTCCGCGCATCGGATCTGTCGCGTCACAGTCGCGTCAAGCGACCGATCCGATCTGCGTATCGTGACGTAAGAGTCGCACATGTCACTCACTTGGAGGCGGTAATGCACTCTCGTCTGCTCGTCGCCGGCCTGGTCGTTGCGCTCGGCGTCGGCGTGCTGACTACGCGGCACGTCTTGGCGTCCGATCATCAGGACAGCCCGGACGTCGAGCTCAATCCGTCAATGGACATGACGGATTTCTACGCGTTCCCCGGCTCGTCATCGGGCCGCATCGCGCTCGTGCTGAACAGTTGGGCGTTCCTGACGCCGGCCGAAACGCCGAGCACGTCGTTCGATCCGAACCTGCTGTACCAGTTCAAGATCGACAACACCGGTGATGCGAAAGAAGACCTCGTCATGCAGGTCGTGTTTACCGGCACGGGAGCCAATCAGACCGTGTCGCTCTACGGTCCGATCGCGCCACCGGTCGTTGGCGCCATGCAGAACACGCTCACGACGACCAAGCCCGTTTTGACCGGCAAGGTGAACACGATGCTGGGCTCGAATACGGGGATTCAATTGTTCGCCGGCGCGCGCAGCGATCCGTTCTTCATCGACCTCGAGCAGTTCTTCCGCATCCTGCCGGACCGGAAGCCGGTCACGGGTCCGCTCGCGCAGTTGCCCTCGACGCAGTCGGCCACCTCGTTCCGGAATCCCGGCATCGACTACGTGAAGGGACACAACGTGCTGTCGATCGTCGTCGAGCTCCCCACGTCGATGCTGACGGCGGGCGGGAACACGAAGATCGGACTCTGGGGCACCATCAGCCGCTAATCATCGGAGACTACTCGAACATGTATCGCCGCCTTTCCCTTGTCGGCCTGTTGGCTCTCGGCGTCGCGTGCTCCAGCGATCACACGACGACGACCACGGGGCCGAGCACGACGCGGGCCTATGATCAAGTGCAGCGCCTCGGCAATCCGCTCGTCAGCGAGGTGTTTCTCGCGAAGCGCAGCCATCCGGTGCACGGAGCACTCGGGCCCGCGGATGACACGATCATCGAACCCGAATTCAAGAACTTTGTCGCGACAGTGGCCGGTCGCGATACGACCGTGCAGAACACGCTCGCCGCGGTGTTGCTGCCCGACATGCTTATTGTGCAGACGGATAAAGATCCGTCGACCGCCGGGTGGCTCACGTGGGCGCTCGCCAACGGCTACGGTGGCCGGAAGCTGAGCGACGACGTCACTGCCGCGGGGCTCGATGCGATTTTCGGTACGCTGATCGAGACCGCCGGCAATAGCTGCCCTGCCCTGTGCAATGACAACGTGCCGGCGCACACGGATTACTTAACCACGTTCCCGTACGTCGGGAATCCAAACTAACATGCGCCTCCGTCTCGCTTCGCTCGCCGTCGGCGTGTTGGGGGTTGGCGCGGTCGCGCTTGCCGCTCGAACAGCGCTCACCGCTCGACACTGGATGTCAGGACTCGATGTCGGGAATACGACGCGCTCGATGATTTGCGCTTCGTGTACGGCGCCGAGGTTGTCGTCGAATTCAGCGTCGACCCCAGTTCCGCCGAAGCGGAGCGAGGCGGAGATCCGCGATCTCGATGTTCAGTTCTACGAGGCGAGAGCGCGCCGGGATCCGACCGGTGCAATGGATCTCGCGCGCGTCGCCCAGCTCTATCTCGTACGGAGCCGCGAGAGCGGCAACTACGACGACGTCCTGGCCGCCGAGCACGCGGCGCGGCGGTCGCTGCGCAATCGCATCTCGCGAAACGCAATGGCTGCCCAGGTGCTCGCTTCGAGCCTCCTGTCCGAGCACCGGTTCGCCGAGGCACTGGGCGTCTCCCGGAGTCTGGAGTCGCTCGACCCAGATCGGCTGTCGTATCGCGCCATGAGTGGCGAAATCGCCGTCGAGCTCGGGCGATACGACGAGGCGCGCGCGACGTTCGATTCGCTCCGGCGGGACGCGGGGAACCTCTCGGTCGCGCCCCGGCTCGCGCGGTGGGAAGAGATCGAGGGACATCCCGAGCGCGCGCAAGCGCTGCTCCGCCACTCGATCGCCGCGGCTCAGCTCCGGCCTGATCTGCCGGCCGAGCAACGCGCATGGTTCTGGATGCGGCTCGGCGATCTCGATTTGCGTATGGGGCAGGCAGACAGCGCTGGTCAGGCGTACGCCACTGGTTTGGCGCTCCACCCCGGCGACTATCGCATCTTGGCTGCGATGGCCCACCTGGCGGCGGTCCGCCACGAATGGCAGTCCGCTATCGACTACGGGAATCGGGCCGTTGCGGTCTCGCTCGATCCCGCGACGTTCGGGACCATCAGCGATAGTTACCTCGCGCTCGGTGACACGGCACAAGCACGGGAGTTCGCCCACGGGATGGAGGTCGCGGTCTCGCACCAGCCTGGCGCCTATCATCGCGCGTGGAGCTTGTTCATGCTCGACCACTCGCTCCGGGTTCCCGAGGTATTGCGCAAAGCCCGCATCGAGCTCCAAACCCGTCGCGACATCTATGGATACGACGTGTTGGCATGGGCGCTGTACCACGGCGGCCGGTATACCGAGGCACAGCGCGCGATGGCGATCGCGCTGAGTCAAGGCACGCGCGACCCTCAACTGTTCTTTCATGCGAGCATGATCGCCAAGGCGCTGCACCATGAGTGACTGGCTCACGTTCGTGCAACTCGGATTCCGGCACATCGTGGATCCGAGCGCCGCCGATCATATCCTGTTCTTGTTGGCGTTGGCGGCGATCTACCGCCCGAGTGATTGGCGTCGGGCACTGTGGGTCGTCTCGGCGTTCACCGTCGGACACTCGATCACGCTCGCGTTGGCGGTGACCGGCGCGCTCACGTTGCCAACGTCTTGGATCGAATTTCTGATTCCCGTGACGATCATGCTGACCGCGGTCGAAAATCTCATCGTCCGGGACGGCGGGAAGTATCGGCCCGTATTTGCCGGCGTGTTCGGTCTCGTGCACGGCGCCGGGTTCGCGAACTATCTGCGCAGCCTGTTCGTCGATCACGTCGCCCTCCCGTTGTTCGGGTTCAATGTCGGCATTGAGCTCGGGCAGATCGTCGTGCTCTCGGCCGTGGCGGTCGTGCTCGTTGGCGTGGATCGGCTGATGCCGCTTCGACTCCGCGTGGTCGCCGTTTCGACCGTTGTCGCGATTGTCGCGGCGGGATGGGCGATCGAACGCAAACCATGGTGATCGCCTGTCTCGCTGCCTGGTGTCTGGCGCACCCGATCCATACGACGTTGACGAACGTCACGTATGATCGGACGACAGCCCAGGTGACGGCGATGGTGCGGGCGTTCGCCACGGATGTCGATCAGGCGCTCAAGCGCCACCAGCAGATCGACGTGAGCGAGTATGCCAGGTCGGCCATTCGCTTCCGGGACGAGGCCGGACAG
>DATMLM010000056.1:0-96004 GCA_035570055.1 Gemmatimonadaceae bacterium | reverse complement strand
CGAGACGTTGGGCATCCGCTGGAACTGGACGTCGTTCCAGTTGTCCGCATACGAATTGCCGTGCGACCGCGTCGGCCGGCCCTGGGCGTCGTACCACCATTTCAGCCACATCGCTTGCTCGCGCGTGGTCTGATAGTCGTTGACGACCCCGTTCTTGATGATCAGGAACGTCTCGGGCTGTACGCCTTCGTCGTCGTAGCCGGCGGTTGCACAGCCGCCCGCTTGGGACCGATCGCCCTGGACGTTCATGAATTCGGGCCCGTACTTGAACTTCCCGAGCATCTTTTCGGGCGGCGACACGAAGCTGGTTCCCGCATAATTCGCCTCGTAGCCGTTCGCGCGGTCGAGCTCCGTTGGGTGCGCAATGCTCTCGTGCAGCGTCAGCCACAGGTGCGAGGGGTGGAGGACCAAGTCGTAGCGCCCGACGTCCACCGGCTTCGCCTTGAGCTTAGCAGCAGCCTCCTCGCCCCACTTGCCAGCGTTCCCGACCGGATCTTGCTCGAGCAGATACTCGTAGCCCCGACCCATCGGCTGGATCGTATTCGTCCGGATCTGGAAGTCCGAGTTGTCGGCCGAGATTGCGGTGATCTGCATCGGCAGCCAACTCCGGACCAGCGTCTGGTTAATGACCGCGCCGTCCGTATTGGCGTAGTTCTTGTCTTCCTTCACGAAGAACATCGAGCTGTTCACGAACTTGACGCCGGCGACCTTGAGCGCCTCGGTGTTGGCCTTGATCAGGAGATCGGCCTTTTGCTCGATCGGAATCGTGAACGGGTCGGTCGTGTATCCGCTCGTCCAGCTCACCTCGCCGACCGACGGCGTGGGCGCCAGTTCGACCGCGCGATCGCGGGCGATACGGTTGGCTTTGGCGATCGCGACCGCGTCCTTGGCGGCGCTGGCGACGCCATCAGGCGTCAAAGACCGCGTCGCCGCGAACCCCCACGTGCCGTCGACGAGCACGCGAACGCCGCAGCCCATCGTATCGGTGTCGACAACCTGGATGATCTGCTTTTCGCGAGTGACGACGAAATTATTGCGATAGTGGCCGATTCGAGCGTCTGCGTAGCCTGCGCCGGCCATCTTCGCGGCGTTCAAGGCATCCATCAGGAGCGCTTTCACGCCCGCATCCATGGGCGCGGCGGCTGCCGGCGACCGCACACCCAGCGACGCGAGAGCATCCGCATACCGCGGCAAGACCGACAGGCCTACTGCTGCTGCTCCGGTTTTGACGAACTCGCGTCGAGTGGTCATATCGATGTTGACATCATTAAATCGCTTCGCGCGAATATAGATAGCGTAAGTTCGCATTGCAATACACGTTGGCTGGATTTCAGTTCAACGTGCTATCACTTTTCGTCGCGTGAGAGCTCTCGTGAAGCTTGTTGGCGGTCCCGGAATGGTGCTGCGTGACGTTCCCGAACCCACTCCGCGCGATGATGAGGTCCTGATTCGCGTCCGCCGTGCCGGTGTGTGCGGCACCGATGTGCACATCTACGACTGGGACGACTGGGCCAAACGCCGTGTCGTCCCACCAATCATCGTCGGACACGAATTTGCCGGCGATGTCGTCGAGGTCGGATCCCTGGTGAAAGATGTCAGAACCGGCGATCGGGTGACCGCCGAAGGGCATATCGTCGACGGACGGTGTCTCCTCTGCCGCACCGGCAACGCACACGTCTGTCCCTACACGAAGATCATTGGCGTCGACCGCGACGGATGCTTCGCGGACTATATCGTGATGCCGGCGACGAATGTCTGGCACCTCGACGACGCGATCTCGTACGACGTCGGCGGTATCCACGATCCCATGGGCAACGCGTTTCATACGACGTTGACGGCCGACATCCCCGGCGCGGTCGTTCTGGTCACCGGATGCGGCCCCATCGGGATCTTCGCCGTTGGTATCGCGAAAGCGGCCGGCGCCGCCCGCGTGATCGCCTCCGATGTCAATGACACGCGACTCGCGCTCGCCCGACAGATGGGCGCCGATGACATCGTCCACCCGAACGAGGCCGACGCCGTCGTTCGCGCCGCGACCGGCGGACTCGGCGTCGACGTCGTGCTCGAGATGTCCGGCGTGCCGTCCGCGATCCATCAGGCGTTCAAGCTCGTCCGCGTCGGCGGCCGGGTCCAAATGCTCGGCATCCCCGCCAAACCGATGGAAATCGACTTCGCGACCGAAGTCATCTTCAAAGGCCTCACGATCTACGGTGTCGTCGGACGCCGCATGTACGACACGTGGCACCAAATGACGCGATTCTTGCGGTCCGGACAGTTCGATCCGACGCCGGTCATCACGCACCGGTTCCCGCTGGAAGCGGTTGACGAGGCCATGCGCGTGATCAAGTCCGGCGAGGCCGGCAAAGTGATCTTCGAGGTGGCATGATGACGCTGACCACAGAGCTCGCGTCTGGCTTAGACCAACTCCGACGCGACAAGGTCTACAAACAGCTCAACTATCTGGACTCCCCACAGGCCCCCCGCGTGCGGATGGAGGGTCGTGGTGAGGTCCTGATCTTGTCATCGAACAACTATCTCGGCCTGGCTGACGATCCGACGGTCGTGCAAGCCGGAATCGATGGACTGCGGCGGTTCGGCGCTGGCACCGCCAGTGTGCGTTTCATTTGTGGGACGTTCACAATTCATCGTGAGCTCGAGAATGCCATCGCCCGATTCATGGGCACCGAGTCTGCGCTCTCGTTTCTCTCGGCGTGGAACGCCAACGAAGGCCTGACCCCGTCGATTGTCGGCGAGGGAGACCTCGTCGTCTCCGATGCGCTGAATCACGCCTCGATCATCGACTCGATCCGGCTCGCGAAGGCGATCACCAAGTGCACGACCGCCGTCTATAAGCACGGCGACATGGACGATCTCGTCGCCAAGCTCACCTCGGCGCCCAATGCCAAGCGCAAGCTGATCTGGACCGATGGCATCTTCTCAATGGAAGGGAGCATTGCCAAGCTCCCCGATATTCTGGAGATCGGGCGGAAGCATCACGCGATCGTGATCGTCGATGATTCGCATGCAACCGGTGTGCTGGGACGGACAGGGAGAGGCACGGCTGAGCACTATGGCTTGCTCGGCGAAGTCGAGATTACGACGTCGACACTTGGCAAAGCACTCGGCGGCGCTTCAGGTGGATTTGTCGCCGCGTCGGCCGCGTTGACTGATACGTTAACGCAGCGATCGAGACCGCAACTGTTCTCGAATGCTTTGCCGCCCACGGTCGCGGCGAGTGCGTTGGCCGCCGTGCAACTGTTGGAGCAGCATCCCGAGCGCGTGGAGCGACTGCGCGAGAATACGCGCTACTTCCGCGAAGCCATCATCGAGTCCGGACTCAAACCGATCCCCGGCGACACCCCCATCGTCCCTATCATAGTTGGGGAGACGGCCACCGCCATCGCGATGAGCGATCGCATGCTGCAGCGCGGCGTGTTTGTCACCGGATTCGGGTATCCCGTCGTGCCGCATGGAACGGCACGCATCCGCTGTCAGATATCGGCCGCGCACACCCGCGGCGATCTCGATGAGGCCATCGCGGCCATCCGTGACGTCGCGCGGGAATTGAGCGTCATTTAATCAAGCGGACGTGCACGAATAACCGTCGCCAGCTCGCGATATCGTCAGTCCCCACCGACTCGACGCGAGCCTGGCAACGGCCACCGTCGAGCATCCACGGCGCGAGCCACGCGGCAATCTGCTGCGGGAGATGACCGACCACGTCTCCGCCCTCGGCGTGCACCCAGACCGCGGGCACTTCGGCGCCGGGCGGGTCGGGAATCAGCAATAGCGCGTCCCCCACGTGGAGCCGGTGGACGACCCGCGTGCGCTGCCCGAACACCGTCCCATGCACGGCGGTGCTGAACTCTTCCTGGTCCCGCGGTGGCCGGATCATGTGACCGAATCAGTCAACTCGTCGTCGGAAGCATGAACCGTTGCCGTTTCATGCATATCCATTTTTTGAGGTTCAGTCACATGCGGCTCAACCGAGGCCTTCTCTCGGGGCTCGCCTCGCTCGCGCTGCTTCCCGCGGTCGGGCGCGCGCAAGCACCAGGCTCGAATTTCACGAACTCGTGGTTCTGGGGCGTGAGCGGTGGGATGATGACGTACTGGACGACAAACGTCGCCCATGCGCAAGCACCCACAGTCGGAATCGAATGGCTGATCACCCGCAAGCATACCGCTCTATATGTCGGGTTTGATCAGTCATTCTTCAAGACCGCCGGGGTCAGCTTCCAGAACGTCGGACTGCAGTTCGGCGACAGCACCCTGAATACGGCGAATGCGTCGAACTGGGGCTTCAGCCAGGCCGCGACCATTCACAACTCCCGGCACATCCAGGTGGCGTTGATGGGATTCCCTGGGAGTGGACCGATCCGGCCGTACGCCGGCGTCGGTGTCTCGATGAACTTCGTGCAAAACGCGGTCATCACGGGCGCGTATCCGAACCAGTCGGGCGATCCGTCCGGCAGTTCATCGTTCTGGTTCCCCGGGTACTACGGCAATCAGTATCTCGACCAGTCCGCGTACTGGGTGAGCCCGCTGCTCATGGCCGGACTCCAGATCCAGGTGAGCCGGTTCTCGCTGTTCGGCCAGGCGAAGGTCATGACAACCGACAGCCGTCACCTGTTCTCGGACGGGGCGTTCTTCACCCTGCAGGCCGGTGCTCGCTACAACGTGGCCACGATCTTCTAGAGCAGGCGCAGCATGTTGAGGCCGAGCACCTGAGCGATCTCGGCCGCGGACCACCCGCGGTCGAGTAGGGCGTCGGCGATGCGCTTGATCGCGGCCACGTCCTCGAGGCCTACCGGAACCGCCGAGATCCCATCGAAGTCGCTGCCGAGACCCACGTGATCGACGCCGGCGACGCGGGCGATGTGCTCGATGTGGTCGATCACCCGTGAGAGCGGAACCGGCTCCGGATAGCGGGCGTCGAGGAACTTGGGATAGAAGTTCACATTGATCACGCCGCCTGACGCGGCGACCGCGCGCAGCTGATCATCCGTCAGGTTGCGGTCATGATCGTTCAAGGCCCGCGCGCTCGAGTGCGACGCGATAATGGGGCTATCGCTGACCGCGAGCACGTCGGCCAGCGTCTCGGGTGACACGTGAGAGACATCGACGAGCATCCCGAGGCGATTCATCGCCCGGATGACCTCCCGTCCAAATGCGGTCAGCCCGCCCGTGCGTGTGCCGTCGACACCCTTGGATGACCCCGCCCAGTCATTCCCGTTGATCCACGTGAGCGTGAGATAGCGCGCACCGCGGTCCCGCAGCGCCGTCAGCTTCTCCAACGAGTTCTCGATCGCATGCCCGCCTTCGACGGCCGCGAATACGGCTACTTTGCGCGCCCGCTTCGCGGCGCGCACATCGTCCGCTGTCTCAGCGAATGTCAGCTGATCCGGGTTCCTGGCGACGAATGCTCGAATCACGTCCAGGCCGGCCATCGCCCGCGCGAAAGAGCCGTCCGGCGACTGCACCGCATACTTCGCGTCCACCCACGAGGCAAAGAACGTCGCCGTCAGCCCGGACGCGATGAGACGGGGGAGGTCAGTATGATGGCCATCGCCGGCCGGGTGCGCGATATCGGGATCATACCCTTCATCGAGCACCTTCGACGGCATGTCGTTGTGCATGTCGATCACGATCATCTCATCGTACTTCATTTTGACACCCACTTGTTGTCGCGGACGTAGTACCGCTGCGGCCAATCAGCGGCCTTGGTGAGCCCGATACGCGTCGATACGACCACATCGTCGTCGCTCACGGGCTCGGCCGCGCGAACGACCAGCGGCGGGCGGTTGAGCGGCAGGCCACTGAGGCGCCCAGTGATGCCGAGCGCGAGGCAGAGCTTACCAGGTCCGTTGGTGAGATCGGCGCGGCCCCGCCGACGCCGCATCACATCGATGCCGTCGAGGGGTTCGAGCGCCCGGATCAGCACGGCGCTGCCATAGCCCACGGGGCCCGTGACGCAGTTCACGCACCAGTACATCCCGTACACGAAATAGACGTAGGACGTCCCCGGCGGACCGTGCAGATCGCGCGTGCGCTTCGTCAGCCCAGCCACCGCGTGGCAGGCCGGGTCGTGAGGGCCGAGATAGGCCTCGGTCTCGACGATGCGGCCGCTCGCGAGGCTGCCCCGCGTCGTGCACTCCAGCACGGCGCCGAGCAACTCCCGGGCGACGATCCCCGTCTCGCGATCGTAGAACGCCGCCGTGAACGGCTTACCCGCTTTCAGGTCTCGCTGCTCCCGGGTGCGACTTTGCTCGCCGTCTTGCGAGGCCGCTTCCGCGCCGCGCCCGCACGCGCTTTCGGCGCGTCGCTCGCAGCAGCCGCTTTCGCCGGCGCTCGTTTCCGCGCGGTGCTGGAACGACGCGGCTTCTCCGCCGCGACCGGCGGCTCCACGACAGCGACCGTGGCAGCGACCGGAACCTCGGGTACATGAGGTGCAAGAGCGACGGCCGGTGGGTGCACGTCGACGACCCCGATACTCAAGAGCTCGGGCGGGGGACCCGCGACTTTGCCGCCAGGACGCGCGCGACCGCCGACCCCGCGCGGCGCCATCCCGCGGGGGGCGTGCGTTGGCTTCGCGGTAGATGAGGACGCGGCACCCGCCGCCTGGGCAGTCTCGTCGTGCCGCGTGGCCGCGGCAGCGAGGTTGAGCTGCTCGGACACCGGGGCGGCGGTCACTGCTGGCGCGACCTCGAAATCGTCGCCGCGACGGCGCAGATCGATCACGTCGCCATCGTGCGCGTCGCGGAGAATGCGCGCGAAATTGTCCTGGCTCAAGCTCGCGCTGTCACGGCCGAGGATCTCGCGAGCCTTCGCCCGCACGGCCGAGGCGCGCGCGGGGCGCTCATCGGTCGCGAGCGCGCCGACCGCTTCGCGCACGAGACGGAACGCTTCGTCCCGCGTCAGACGCTCTCCACTCGTACCAATGCCATCTTCGACCGCCGGCTGAGCGACCGCCGGTGAGCCCACAACGGCAACGGCAACGGGAACCGGGCGCTCCGCGCCGCGGTCCGGACGATCAGCACGATCCCGCCCGCGACCGCCGCGACGACCGCGACGACCACCGCGATCTTCGGGGCTGCGCTCTTCACTCACGGGCGCTGAGGGCGTCTCGACCACGGTGGGAGGCAGACCAACTGGAGCCTCCGCGGTCTTCGGCTTGGGCGGGCCGACCTCGAGCTGGCCGGTATCGAGCTTGGTCACCGACAACAAGCCGCGGCCGGCCGCCTCGGTCACGAAGCGCGAGAACTTCGACATGCCGAGGTTCTTCTCATCGAACGTCGAGTCGATGTCCTGCATGACTTGCTTGAGGCGATCGGCGCGCATCACGTCGCCGTTCCGCTGCATCCGTTGGATCGCCTCACTCACGAGCTCCCACGGATCGCGACGCCCGGCGGTGTCCTCGCTCTCGGTTCGGACGAGACCGGCCAGCGCGTTGTACGAGTAGTACTCGTCACAGTTCATGACGAGGAGATCGCTCGACGACTCGCGAATGCCGACGCCGATCACGTACTTCCCGTACTCTTTGAGCTTGATGACGAGCGTCGAAAAATCCGAATCGCCCGAGAGCAGGATATACGTCCCGATCTCTGGACGCGTGAAGACCAGCTCGAGCGCGTCGATCGCGAGACGGATATCCGTCGCGTTCTTTTTCGAGGAGCCGTACGCCGGCGCCATGATCATGTCGATCGATGACTCGGCCAGCGGCGCGACGTATTGCGGATAGCGGCGCCAGTCAGCGTAGGCACGGCGAAGCTGGACTTTCCCCTTGATAATATCAGACGCCAGCAGGTTTCTGAGCTCCGATTGCAAGTCGGAGCGGATCCCCATCGTCACGTTGTCGAAATCGATCAGGAGCGCCGCGTTCGGGGAGTACGTCACCGGAGTCGCGAGGGCCACGTGCGGGGCAACGGGGATGGCTGGCTTAGAACTGGATGGGGTATGGCGTGATGGTTGGCGGGGATTCATGAACTGGAAGGGTATCGAACAACGTCAGCGGAGCGGTGCCGCTCTCGCCGAACACGCCTCGCACAGGCGTCGTTCGACGGGATGCCGGCTAACCGTAATATGTGCAACCTACTCGCCCATCGCCTTAATAACCACCCTTTTCGGGCGCTGGCCGTCCCACTCGCCGTAGAAGACCCGCTGCCAAGGGCCGAAATCCAGGGCCCCGTTCGTGACCGGGACGATGACCTCATGACCCACCGTCAACGACCGTAGATGCGCGGCCGCATTATCCTCGCCGGTCCCGCGGTTGTGCCGATACTGGTCGGGTGACCAGGGCGCAATGCGTTGCTCCAACCAGTCCAGGATATCGCGCCACAACCCGGGTTCGTGATCGTTCACGAAAACCGATGCCGAGATATGCATAGCCGACACGAGCACCATACCCTCGGTGATACCAGCCGCCGCCCGACAGGCTTCGACCTGGTCCGTGATATCGATGATCTCCTGGCGTTTGGCCGTATCGAAGGTGAGATATACAGTATGAGTTTTCATGGTTGGGTAATCTCATGACCCGACTCGGCTTCCGCACGCGGCTCTTCGTTATTCTGTCGCTGTTCGCCATCGTCCCATCCGCTGTTCTGACGGTCTTATGGGGGGGCGCGCTCAGCACGGCCCTGCCGCTTCTCTCGGGTAGCGCCCCGTGGAATAGAGTCGCCGCCACCGGCGAACATGCCTTGGCGATGGTCAGAAATGCCCCGCTGACGCCTGAGCAGCGCGCGGCATTGGCCGCGCATGAACAGGAGCTGGCGGTCTCGGTGACCGAGGCGCGCCGATATGAATTCATTGCTGGTCGGGCCGCTGAAGCGGTCGCCGGCGTCAGCCTCATCGCGCTGCTCATCCTGGCGCTCGTCGCCTCACGCGTGGCCGGGCACTTGAGCCGGCAACTGAGCCGGCCGCTCGACGAGCTCGTTGGCTGGACCGATCGCATCGCGCGCGCGCTCCCGTTGCCCGATGCGCTGCCCCTCCGCGGCGCGCCGGAATTCGCGGTGCTCCGCGAGCGCATGCGCAGCATGGCCGCCGATCTCGCGACCGGTCGCGCTCGTGCGCTCGAGGCCGAGCGCTTGCGGGCCTTCCGCGAGACGGCGCGCCAAGTAGCGCACGAGCTCAAGAATCCGTTGACGCCCATCAGGCTCGCCGTGATGCGGCTCCAGCGCGAGGCGCCGCCATCGCTCGCCGAGACGGTCGATGTGCTGGGCGTCGAGTCCGCGCGATTGGAGTCCATGGCGCGTAGCTTTGCGCAATTCGGACGGCTACCCGAAGGACCGGCGGCTGACGTCGACATAGCCGAGATGGTGCGGTATGTGGCGCGCAGCACGGTCCCGGAAGAGGTGCCGCTGACCCTGGAGATCGATGACGGCCTGCCACTGGTGGCGGGGCACCACGATGCCCTCGCCCGAGCGCTGTCCAACGTGCTGCTCAATGCCGTCGACGCCTGTGGACCGACACACGGTGCCATTACGGTGACCGCGGAACGGGCGAATGGCGTCGTCGAGATCTGCGTGCGCGACACCGGCGTCGGTATCCCGGCCGATCGCCTACCCCGCATCTGGGAACCGTACGAAACGCACAAGCCCGGCGGCACCGGACTCGGTCTCGCGATCGCGCGCCAGACGGTGATGGCGCACCAGGGCACGATCGACGCACAGAGCACCCCGGGCCAAGGTACCGAAATCCGGCTGACACTGCCGTGCCGACCGTCCTGATCGCGGACGACGAGGCGAACATCCGACGGATGGTCGGCGCCCTGCTGGCCGCCGAAGGTCATGATCTCCGCGAGGCCCCGGATGGCGCGGCGGCAATCGCGGCCGTCGCCGCCGGAGAGCCCGACGTCGTCCTCTTGGATCTCATGATGCCCGGGGCGGTCGATGGCCTCGCGGCGCTCGAGCGCATTCGAGCGATCGACGCCGAGCTCCCGGTCATCATGATGAGCGGCCGGGCCGGCCTGGCCGACGCCGTTCGCGCGACCAAACTCGGCGCGGTGAATTTTCTGGAAAAACCGTTGTCGCCCGAAGGGATTGTCCTCGCGGTTGCCTCGGCGATAGAGCTCCGTCACGCGCGGCGCGCCGCGCGGGCGCTCCGTGAAGAGCTCGGGCTGAGAGCGCAGATCGTCGGCACGAGCCAGCCGATGCAACGCGTCCGGGAGCTGATCCAGCGCATCGCACCGAGCGATGCCCGGGTGCTCATCACGGGCGAGTCGGGAACGGGGAAAGAGCTGGTGGCCGTGGCTATCCACCAAGCCAGCCCGAGGCGCGATCGCCCCTTTGTGCGAGTCAACTGCGCCGCGATCCCCCGCGATCTGGTCGAGAGCGAGATGTTCGGCCACGAGCGCGGCGCGTTTACCGGCGCGACCGAGCGGCGGATCGGCCGGTTCGAGCTCGCGCACACCGGGACGTTGCTCCTCGACGAAGTCGGCGACCTGGGAAGCGAGGCACAGGCCAAGCTCCTCCGGGCCATCGAAACGCGGGAGATCGAGCGCGTCGGCGGGGCGAAGCCGATCAAGACGGACGTCCGCATCCTGGCGGCGACGAACAAAGACCTCGCTCGCGCGGTCACCGAGGGGACGTTCCGCGAGGATCTGCTGTTTCGGTTGAACGTGATTCCGCTCGTCGTCCCGCCGCTCCGCGAGCATCCCGACGACATTCCGGCGCTCGTCGAGCACTTCGCCCGCAAACGCTCGACGTGGAGTCCGGACGCGCTCGCGAGCCTCGAGCGGTACGCGTGGCCCGGGAACGTGCGAGAGCTGGCCAATATCGTCGAGCGACTCGCCATCCTGCACCCGGGCGAAGGCGTGACCGCGTCCTACGTGCGCGACGTCCTGAGACTCGCGCCGTCCTCGGCCTCGGTGGCCATCGTCACCGACGGCGAGCTCCCGGCGACCCAGCTGGACTTCTCGCTCGCCGATACGCTCGATGCGTACGAACGGCTCCTCATACACCGCGCGCTGACCGCGGCCGAGGGCAACGTGACGGCCGCCGCGCGACGGTTGCAGACCGACCGGCCGAATCTCTATCGCCGCATGCGGCGGCTCGGCATTCGCGACCCGGAATGAGAACGCGTTGGCTTTTTGCCCTTGCCTGGGCCACGTCCCTGGGCGCTCAGGACTCGACCGCTCTGCCACGCGAGGTGATTGACGAAGCCGCCGCGCGATACAACGCGGCGGGCACCCTGCGAGCGGTCGGCCGGCTCGATGTCGCCAACGACCAAGACATCAAAGGTGACGTCGCCGTCATCGATGGGCCCGTGTCCGTCGCGGGGCATATCGGTGGCCGACTCACGGTCATCAATGCCGACCTGGAGTTGATCGCCGGCGCCACGATCGATAGTGGCATTCTGGTCGTGGGCGGTGCCATGAACGCGCCCGGAGGGGATAGTGTGCATGTCGGCGGCGCCGTGGTCGTCCTGCCGCAGAAACTGCGATATCGGCTGAGCAATGGCCGCATCGTGACGGGGGTGGACGCGGATCCGCTGGCGAGTTGGTGGGCGCGCTGGCTCCACCGGCGCGATCGTCCGAACTACACCGACATCACGCTGACCTCGGCCCACACCTACAATCGCGTGGAGGGCCTCCCGATCTTCGTGGGTCCGTCGATCCGACGCGAGCTCCCGTGGACCAACGGGAGCTTGTCGGTCGACGCGCTGGGCATCGTGCGCACCGAGAACTTCGCCAACTGGAACAAGCAGACGTTCGGCTATCGATTCGGGGCGGACGTGAAGGGCGGCGACGACCCGCGACTCACGCTCGCGCTGCGCGCCTATGATGAGGTCTCGCCGGTCGAGAATTGGCAGCTCGGCGACGGCGAAGTCGGCCTCGCCTCGTTCTTCTTCCGCCGCGACTACCGGGACTATTTCGAGCGGCAGGGCGGCTCCGGCGCGATGTCGCTCGTCAACGGCGCGCGGACGAGCCTCACGCTGTCGCTCGCGGACGAGCGGTGGTACCCGCGGTCCGAGCGGAATCCGTTCGCGTTGTTTCCGACCGACAACGGATGGCGGCCGAATCCGACGCTCGACGATGGCAGTTTTCGTATCGTCGGACTCAACGCCCGCATCGACACGAGAAACAGCGAGACCGACATCTGGTCGGGGTGGTACATCATTGCCAACCTCGAGTACGGGAATGGGCACGTGTCGGGCTTCGGGCCCCGGAGTGCGCTCGAGTTCGCGTTGACGCCGACCACGCCACCGCCGGCCGATGTCAACTACACGCGATTGTTCCTGGATCTCAGGCGATACAACCGGCTGGCGCCGAATGCGCAGTTCAACGTGCGCGCGGTCATCGGCGGTTGGCTGAGCGGCGATCCGCTGCCGCTCGAGCGCCGGTTGTCGGTCGGCGGGCCGGGCACGATCCCGGGATTCGATTTCCGCAGCGCGGGTGACAATGCGCCCGACGTGGCGAGCTGCTCGGCGCTCACGGCTGCGCCGGAGGGACGCCCGGCCGAGTGCGAGCGCATCGTGCTGGGACAGGCCGAGTATCGGACCTCGTTCCACTTCGGACTGCGGCTGTTCGGGCACCGCATCGAGAATGACGGTGCGTGGGTCATCTTCTCCGACGCCGGGCGGGGTTGGCTCGTGGGCCCGAGGCAGGGTCCGCTGCAGTATCCGGCCAGTACGTTCCCGAATCTGCGCACGTTCATGACCGACGTGGGGCTCGGGGGCATGATCGACCCCGTCGGCATTTACGTCGCCAAAGCCCTGTCTCGTCCCGAGGAGCGGCCGCATTTCGTCATCCGCGTCCGCCGTACGTTCTGAGCTCGCGGCGGCTCGGGACCCTCATCGCGCTCGGCGCGCTGTGGGCCGGCGGACTCGGCGCGCAGAGCAACCCGCGCGTCGAGATCGGCATTCCGCAGGCGACTCCGCCTGATCCCCCGGGCGGGCCACAGGTCCGCGGGGTTGACGTCCTCGCCAATGGGACCATTCGCGATCTCATGCGCAGCGGGTTTCCCGCCAGGCTCCACTATCACGTCGAGTTGTGGACCGCGAGCGGGGTCTTCAACAATGTCGAGAGTGAGCGCGACTGGGATATCATCGCGCGATACGACCCGCTCACCAAGCACTTTCGCGCCGCGCGCATCAATCCCGAGAACACCCCCGAGCGCGTCCAGCTCCTCGGCGATTTCGACCGCGCCGTGGCGCTCGACTCGACGCTGGCCGAGCCGTACGTCGTTCCGCTCGTCCCGCGCGAGTCCGGCCGCCGCTATTACTACGTCGTCACGCTCGACGTCGACGTCGTCTCCCTGTCCGACCTCGACGAGGTCGAGCGCTGGCTGCGCGGCGAGCTACGGCCCGCCGTCCGGGGCCAACGCAACCCCGGCGGCGTCGTCGGCCGCGGCATTCGCACGCTCTTCTTGCGGATTATCGGTGCGGAGAAACGGCACTACGTCTCGCGCACGAAGATCTTTCGATCGGGCTGAGACGCACCTCAGAATCACGCGTGGCGCTCCGCGCCAACGTGCACGCTGCGTGCGAGACTCGGCGCGAGTAAGGGAAGCCGAGATCACCCCCGCCCCCCTTTTTTCGCACGAGCGAAGCGAAGTGCGTTTAGTGCACCTGGTGCTGATGCCGGTGCTCGAGCTCTTCGAGGTGGTGCAGCGTCTCGGCGCCGTAGAAGAGCTTGATGTACTTCGCCTGAGTCGGCGTCAACCGACGAACCGCCCAACTCAAGTGCACGAAGTGCGGCTCGACCGGGAGGGCAATCGGGTGCATCCCGATCTCCTCAGGCAGCCGGTTGGCCTTGCGGGTGTTGCAGGGCCCGCACGCCGTCACGACGTTCGTCCAGTCGTTCGTGCCGCCGCGAGACAACGGAATCAGGTGGTCGCGCGTCAACGCCTCGCGAGGCTTGAGCTCGGCCGCGGTGCGCCCGCAATACTGACAGCGGTAGCGATCGCGCGCGAACAGGAAGGTGTTCGTCACCTGGCGCCGGAAGCGGCGGGGCACGTGGATGAACTTCGTGAGGCGGATGACGATCGGGCGTGGCAAGGCCAAGCGCTCCGAGCGCACCACGCGCTCGAGGTCCGCCTCGACGATCTCGGCCTTGCCGTCGATGACGAGTCGGAGCGCACGTCGCATCGGAACCATGGTCAATGGTTCGAACGATGCATTCAGGGCAAGACACCCGACAATCACTTCCCTCCTCCCTCCTTCCTCCTACAAAAAACTCCCGTCACTAGGAAGCGACGGGAGCGGGTTCAGGCACGGGTTGCAACCACCCATGTTCGTCGGCTATCGCGCCTCGCGCTATGCCGAGATACCGCTCTTGTATCGCTCGCGTGACCGGTCCGCGGCGACCGATGCCGATCGGGATGCGGTCCACGGACTTGACCGGCGTAATCTCCGCCGCCGTCCCACTAAAAAATAACTCGTCGGCCACGTACAGCATTTCGCGCGGGACATCCCCTTCGCGCACCTCATACCCCAAGTCGGACGCGATCTCGAGGACCGACGCCCGCGTAATGCCCGGCAGAATCGCCGACGCGAGGGACGGCGTGTAGAGCACGTCGTCCCGCACGAGGAACACGTTCTCGCCGCTCCCCTCGGACACGCGGCCGAACGCGTCGAGCATGATGCCTTCGGCGTACCCGTTCCCCCGCGCTTCGAGCAGCGACAGCTGTGAGCTCAGGTAGTTCCCACCGGCCTTCGCCATGGTCGGGAACGTGTTCGGCGCGGCGCGCTGCCAACTCGACACGCAGACATCGACGCCCCGCTCCATCCCTTCCTCACCGAGATACCGACCCCACACGGCCGGGATCACGAACGTCTCGATCGCCTCGGCGTCCGGGAAGATCCCCATGCGCTCTCCCGTCCGGATCACGAGCGGACGGAGATAGCACTCCTTGAGATCATTGCCGCTCACGACCTCGAGACAGGCCTGCGTGAGCTCATCCATCGAATGCTTCATCGGCATCCGATAAATGCGGGCCGAGTCGTACAACCGCCGCAGATGGTCCTTCAGCCGAAAAATGGCGCCGCCAGCCGGTGTCTCGTAACACCGGATGCCCTCGAAAATGCTCGATCCGTAGTGCACCACGTGATTGAGCACGTGGATCGTCGCATCACCCCAGGGGATGAGCTGGCCATCTCTCCAGATTTTCATGCTTTGCGGCATACTATCATTTTAACGCCCTTGCGCCTGATCGCGCCACGCTTCTAACGCTCTCGACGACGCGCGCACGCGCTCCGTTACGGCACCGTCAAGAGTTCCGGCGACGAGACGACCGTCGCGCACCAATTCCCGTCCCGCCACGCACACAAATCGGGCCACCGTCCCGGGAAGCGCGAACACCAGCGCGGCCTCGGGATCGACCGATGGTGTCGCTCGCATGCCCTCCAACGAGAACGCCGCCAGATCCGCGTCTTTCCCCGCCTCCAGCGACCCGACACGCGTGTCCAACCCAAGCGCCTCTGCCCCACCGAGTGTCGCCAAACGCAGGACCTGACGCGCCCCGAGTGCATCGGGACGGGCCTGCGCTGCGTTTTGCATCAGCGCCGTCAGGCGAGCTTCGGCCAACAGGTCCATCGCGTTGTTGCTGGCGACGGAATCCGAGCCAAGGCCCACCACGATATCATTGCGCAGCATCTCCCAGATCGGCGCAACCCCGTGACCCAGCTTGGCGTTCGATGCAGGGCAATGGACAACGGGGCACCGCCACTCGCCGATGAAATAAATGTCGTCCGAGTCCACTTGGACGCAGTGGATGAGCAAGGGCTGCGCCGCCATGACGCCGAGCTCCACCAGCCAATGCACGGGCGAGTGCGATCGGCGTACCACGTCGATGCCGCGCGCACGCAGTGCCGTGGCGAACGGTCCATCGCCCTCGCGCAGAAACGCGATCTCGGCCTTGCTCTCCGCGAGATGGATTGCGACCGGCATGCCATGACGGATCGCCAGGGCCGCCGCGTCGACCATCAGGTCATCGTGCACCGTGTACGGCGCATGCGGCGAAACGCCGAGCCCGACGAGATCGGTCGCCAGCGGCCGGAGCCGGTCGAGCGACGCCACGAGTCCCGCCATCGCGGCATCATGCTGTTCGGGCGCCGGACCGAACACCTCCTGGTACATGATGCCACGCACGCCAAGCTCGCGCATCGCCAGCATCGAGACGCCTGACGAACACGTGTCGGCATACGTCGTGATGCCCGCCAGCAGGCCCTCCGCGATGCCCAGCCGCGCGCTGTCGAGCATAGCAGCCTCGTCGAGCACGGCCGCGCGAGCAGCGGTGAGCTGCCGGATCCATTGGACGAACTCGAGGCCCTCGAGGAACCCGCGCATGACCGTGAGCTCGAGATGCGTGTGCGCGTTCACGAGACCCGGGAGCAGCACCGCATCACCAAGATCTACATCATCACCACCGGGCGCTTCGCGCCTCGGCCCCACCCACGCGATTCTCTGGCCATCGACCACGACTGTGCCATTTTCGATTGGCGGCGCCGTGATTGGTACTACCCATCTGGCGTGGTAGCGAATCACCGGCGGCCGTGAACTGTTGGGTCGTACAGCGTCTCATCCGGCACGCCAATAGCGCGTGTGAGCGCTAACGAAAACGCGATGTCGCCAAGTTGCTCGGGTGCGTGGCCGTCGGAGCCGAGCGAGAGTCGAGCGCCCTCGGCGACGGCGCGACGGACAAATCGCTCATGTGGCCGATAGCGATTGGAGACCTCGAAGGCGATTCCGGCTTTGGCCAAAGCTTTCGCCGCGCGGGCCTCTCGGGGTTCCGTCCACAGCTCTTCGAGCGGGAGTGACCGATACGGGAGTGGTAAGAGCGTCGGGTGCGCCAGAATATCGACGGGCATCTCTCGCGCGAATCGCTCGAGGACCGCCACATGCTCATCCATGTACGCATCGGGCGTGAGTCCCTCGGGCAGATTGCGTTGCCACATATGGATGAACGTGCCATCGTCGAGGGTGATCGCGTGGAGGGACCCGATGCGATGCGTGAACTGGCCGGTGATGTCCTCCGGCAACTCTCGCCACAGAGAGTCATGCCAGTCGAACTCGGCGCTGCGGCCAAGACCGTCGACCTCAGCGAGCGTGGTCAGATAGAGCCGAAGCAGCTCCGGCGTGTCGAGCGTCCGCGCCGCGTGGGATGCGTGATCCGAGACGCTCGGCCGCACGCCGCGCGAGCGGACGCGCTCGGCCAGCGCAGCCGGGATGAGATCACCATCAGAGAACGTCGTATGCGCGTGACAGTCGAACGGTTGCCAGGATGGCGTCACGGCTTGGGCGGCAGCGTCTTCTGAGGCACCGGCACAGCGTCCGCCGGCGACCGGCTCGGCGTAGCCAGGGGTGCGGGTGCGACGACGGGCACGCGCTGCAACGTATCGCCGACCGACGTATTCGAGGCCGAGTGCACGTTGCACTCCTGTATCGGCTCCGTGCCCGGCAAGTACCACTCGGTGGTGACGACCGGGAGGGGGCAATACTGATTCTTGAGCATGCCCGTCGTGCGATCGATGTCTTTCGAGACGAGACCATCAGGGCGCGGCCAGTCAGGCGGCGCGGGCTTGCGACGGTAGACCTCGCTCATGAACGCGGTCCACGCCGGCGCGGCGAGAATTCCACCCTGCGCGTTCGCCTTGATCTTCGACGGGCGATCCATCCCGATCCAGACACCGGCGAGCAGGTCGGCGGTATAGCCGACGAACCAGACATCGTTGCCGTCGTTCGTCGTGCCGGTTTTCCCACCGGCCGGCAGGTGGAATCCGGCGGCGGTCACGGCGCTAAAGGCGGTCCCATGCAGGATGACGTCCTTCATCATGTCGACCATGAGCCAGGCTTCGGTCGGTTGCATCACCGGGACGGTGACGACCGACGGCTCCCACAGCACCTGCCCTCGCGCGTTCTCGACTCGGGTGATCGCCATGGGCGCGACGCGCTGGCCCAGGTTCGCGAACGCGGAGTATGACGACACGAGCTCGATCGGGTAGACGCTTTCGGAGCCGATGTAGATCGACGGATACGGGTGAATCGGTGTGGTGATACCAAATCGCCGGGCTTCGTCAATCACGCTTTCCGGACCCAACTCCATGCCCAGTCGTATCGCGACCATGTTGCGCGACGAATAGAGTCCGCGCCGCATGGTCATTAGCCCCAAGAATTTTCCGTCGTCGTCCTTTGGTGTCCACTCCGAGCCGTCGTATTGCGGGATCGACAGCGGGGAGTCGTCGACCATGTACGATGGCGGGCGTCCATTCTGGATGGCGTCCGCGTAGACGATCGGCTTGAATGACGATCCCGGTTGTCGCAACGCTTGAGTACAACGGTTGAACTTCGAGTCGTCGAAATCACGCCCGCCCACCAGCGCACGGACAGCGCCGGTGCGGGGCTCCAATGCGATAAAACAACCCTGGAGATACGGCGAGTTCGCGATATCCTGCTGCTCGCCCGAGGCATTGCGAGCGATGTACTGCTCGTAGGTAATGTGCGGAAACTTGCCGTACCGGCCGCCTTCGATCGCGCGGAGTTGTTGCTCCAGAGCGCGGTCGGCGGCGGATTGCATGTCAGGATCGAGCGTCGTGTAGACCTTGAGCCCCTGTTCGTACAACGAGCGCCCGAACTGGGCGTCGAGTTGCTCCCGAACCCACTCGACGTAGTACGGCGCGACGTCGCCTGATTCACGCCGGCGAGCGAGTTGGAGCGGGTAGGCTCGGGCTTCGCTGGCGGCGGCGTCAGTGATGTCGCCACTCCGCCGCATGAGCTCGATGACCGTGTTGCGCCTTGTGACGGCGCGGTCAGGAAATCGTTTCGGGTTATAGCGCTCGGGCCCCTTGGGAAGCGCGGCCAGGGTTGCCGCCTCGGCCAGATTGAGCTCGCGGGCCGATTTTCCGAAATAGCGTTGGGCGGCCGCTTCGACGCCGTACGCGCCATTGCCGAGGTAGATCTGGTTCAGGTACAGCTCGAGGATCGTGTCTTTTGGGTATCGCGCCTCGATCGCCCGCGCGACTTTTGCCTCTTTCAACTTGCGAACGAGCGTTTTTTCGCGGGTGAGCGTCTCGGGAAAGATGTTCCTGGCCAGCTGCATCGTGATCGTCGAGAACCCCTGGGCGTATCCTCGCGCCAGGATATTGCGCCCGATTGCGCCGAACACGCGGCGCCAGTCGATCCCGGCATGCTCGTAGAACCGCTTGTCCTCGGTGATCACGAACGCGTCACGTACCGGCTTTGGAATCTCGTTGAGGCGCAGGAGCGTCCGGCGCTCGAGACCCAGCTCGGCCAGGAAACTGCCGTCGGCGGCGAAGAGCTTCGATGTTTGCCGCGGCTGAAATCCTTTCAGTACCTCGACCGAGGGACACCGGTCATCTCGGCAGACGAGCTCCCAGGCAGCGTAGGCAAAGCCGCCAGCGAAGCAGACTCCGAACGTCACCGATACCAGACAGGCCCGGATGAGGCGCGGGTGGCGCCGCCAGAATGCGACAATGCTCATATATCCACTGTAAAGAAACTAATCCTCTGTGCGCCGCTCCGCGGCGCGTCGACGCAGCGCAAGCGCTGCTCGACTGGTCGGTTAACCAGTGCTCGGCTGCGCCTCGCACCCTTCCCGATATATTGACAGCCACCCGATCGTCTAGTCACGCATGGACCCAGACTTACTTCGTATACCGGTAGGACCAGGCGCGGTTCATGTGGAGCGCTATGGCCATGGGGCGACCCCCGTGGTCTGCTTGCACGGGTTCGGCACATCGAGCTTCCTGTGGCGCACGGTCGCCCCCGAGATCGCGGAGCAGCGCCATACGGTCGTCGCGATCGACCTGCTCGGGCACGGCGAGTCGGATCGCCCGCTCGACACCGAGTTTGGCATCATGGCGCAGGCCGAGTATCTCGATCGCGCCTTGACCGCGCTCCGGATCCCACGCGCCGCGGTGGTCGGCGTGGACTTGGGCGGCGCCGTCGCGCTCCGGCTCGCGTCGACGCGGCGCGATCGGGTCTCGCACTTGTGTCTCGTCAATAGCTTGGGACCGGACGGGATTCCGAGCGGCGACATGCGCGCGCTCCAACGCAATACCGCGCGCTATGTCCTTCGCGTCGCGCGCGGTATCCTCGGTGTCGCGCCATTGCTCACGCCGTTGCTGCAGGGCAGCGTCGCCAATCCGGCACATATGCCGCCGCGGCTGGTGGCGCGGTATCTCGCGCCGTTCGTCGGTCAGGAAGGCGTGAATCACCTGCTGGCGCTCGCGCGGGCGGTGCACGAGGCCGACATGGACGCGATCGATTTGGGCGCGATCCGCGCGCAGACGCTCGTCGTGCGCGGGGAAGAAGACCGGTGGCTCGACCCGGAAGTCGCGACGCGACTCGCGGCGCGGATCGCCGAGAGCTACTTCGTTCGCCTACCAGGCGTTGCGCGATTGGTACCGGAGGAGGCGCCGGACCAATTGGCCGGTATCATCTTGGATTTTCTCGCCGGACGATTTGACCCAAGCGCGCGTACGCGGCGCCGGTCAGCCGAAACACAACATTCTACGGGGAACTAGACGTAGTAGAAGTGTACATACCCGTCACCTTATATTTCTTAGCACATGGCGAAGCAGAAGGTTAAACGGCAGCGGGACGTCGCGGCCCCCAGTCCGTTCGAAGAAGCCCGCGACGAACTGTTCCAACAGATAATGCAGTGCGGCGTGATCGGCGCGGCCCCTGCGCATCAGGAAGAGTGGTTCCGCGAGACGTTCGCGTACCTCGCGGATCGGTATCACGAGCTCTCTCCTACGCAGATCACGGAGCTCCGGACCCTCGGCGAGCGGTTCGTGCAGCCACCGAAGTCCGGGCCCGCGCGTTCGCCGTCCGAAAGCGCATCGGCGGCTTAGCGCCAGCCGGTCGTCTGCGAACGCCGCAGGGCCAGACCCACACGGACCCCGTGGCCAACACCTGCCTCTAGTGCGGGCGTGATTCGGCCCCACCGCGGCCCCTCGACTCCCAATAGGGCGACCACATAGGGGTGGTCAGCGACTCCTAATCCACCGGCGACATACGGCCCCCATCGGTGCTCATAAAAGGGGTCCAATAAAAATCGGCCGATGGCTTCGATTCGACCGGTGACGCGGACGGGATTTGTGATAGGCCCGACTCCGCCAACGAGACCCGCGCGGACATACGTGCCGACCGGCACGAAAATTCCAGCTCCCACCTCGGTTGCGGTTCGACTGGCGATCAGCGCGTCGAGACGGCCTTCGATTCTCGCCTTCGGCGTCGAATCCCGGAACACCTGAGCGCCGGCGGGGAGAGCGCCGACCAAAATAAACGTGAGGGCTAGGCCGGCTCGCGTGCGTGCCACAGCGCCAATGTGTAGTCCGAGATGGCAATCACTGACGCGACACCCACCGCTCCAATGACCCACGGCGCCTCACGCGGGGCAACGAGCACGGCGATGAGTGCCAGGAGTTGTAGCGTCGTGACGAGCTTCCCGGCCCATCGCGCGCGAAACGGAACGACTCTCAGCCAACTCACGCTTTTTGCGACGAGGAAGCCGATGGCCGTCATGATATCGCGGGCCAGCAGCACGAAGTATTGCGGCCGCGTGATACGCCCTGTCGCGAGAAACACCGCGACGGCCGTCAGCATGAAGGTGCGATCGGCGATGGGATCGAGGATCGCGCCGATCCGCGTGACTTCGTGTCGGCGCCGCGCGATCCACCCGTCAAGGACATCGGACAAGGATGCCGCACCGATGAGCGCAACCCGGGCGTCCGGCATCGGCGTGGCGAGAAACGCGACGGCCATGGCGAACCGGGACATCGACACGAGGTTCGGCAAAGTGAAGACCGGCTCGCGCCGCATGATGGCGCAAGCTATTGCACTCACTCCCTTGTTGCCATGGCGCGAGATGTGGCCTAGCTTGACCCCCGTGCCAACTCCCCCGACGGCGATCGAGCTGCTCCGTGCGCAAGCGATCTTCGCGGGACTCGACCAAGAAGAGCTTGCACTCGTCGGCGAGATCTGTCGCGAGCAACGGTTCGTCTCTGGCGAGCACGTGTTCCGCGAAGGCGAGATCGGCGATCGGCTCTACCTGATCGTCGACGGCGAGGTCCGTATCACGCGCCAGATCCCCGGAAGCGGCGAAGAGGCGCTCGCCGTGCTCAAACCCGGCTCGTTGTTCGGCGAGATGGCCGTGTTGGACCACGGGCCCCGATCCACCGATGCGATCGCCAATCGCGAGACGACCTGCCTCACGATCTTGCGGTCGGATTTCGAGCTGCTGCTGCAGCGCAATCGGGACATGGCCGTGGCCGTGCTGTGGGCCGTCGTGCGCCTCGTGTCCAAGCGGCTCCGCGCGACGAACGACTCCCTGCAGTCGTTCCTCGCGATGTCGATGTTCTGACAATGGCTGCCACACCGCGCGCTACCGTTCGTCACGCGGTCATCCCGTGTATCGGCCAGGTCGAGCTGCTGCCGATCGGCGGCGTGCCAATGGTCGAGTGGGTCGTCCGGGAGTGTGCCGCCAGCGGCACCAGCGACTTGGGCATCGTCACCGGCAGGGACCTCGACGCGGTCCGCTCGCTGATCGCCCCGCGCGTGGGGTCGCCAGGATTCCCGCTGCGCATTGAATTCATGGAGGGCGAGACCTTTGGGGACGCACTGGCGAGAGGTCGGGAGTTCGCCGGAGAGGCTCCCCTCGGCGTCGCGATACCGACCCACCTGTTCGTCGGTGACGCGCCGGGCCTCGCCCAGGTCGTCGAGACCTATTATCGCACTGGGAAGAACGTCGCTGGTGTCGTCGGTGATTTCCCGACCGACGAGGTCGTTCTCGCCCCAGTGCTCGACCACGTCGTCGGACGCTATTTGATCGCGCCACACGCGTGGAAGGTCATTGCGGACGTGAGTGAAGAGACCGACATGGTCCGGGCGCTGGTCGACGCGCAGTGCATGATCGGCCGCCGTATGCGTGGGCAATTCCTCGACGTGACGTTCCCGGAGGGTCGCGCCGAGGCGGGCCGCTTCGCCTTGAGGCCGCCGCGTCCATCGACCCCCACGGGTCGCATCGTGGAATGAGCGCCTACACCCACCTCAGTGCCGACTTTCACGGCGTCGACGCGGCGCGCCTCCGCGATGTGTCGCTGCTCACGGGCTTGTTGATCGCCGCGGCCGGCGCCGCGGGATTGCCCGGCAGCGGCACGCCGATCGTGCGGCGACTGCCGAACGATGCCGTGACCGGCGTCCTGCTCCTCGGGGCCTCCCAGACGACCGTGCTGACGGATCCCGAGATCGGAGTCCTGCTGCTCGATGTCATCGCACCGGCGACACACGAGCCGGGCAAAGCGCTCGACGTGTTCGCTCGACGGCTTGCCGCGCGCGAGGTGAGGAGCGAGCAGCGCGCGAGGGGATAGCGGGGACCGCGTGCCGACCTACATCCCGTCCATTTCGCTCTCGCACGAGTTGCTCGTGCGACTGTACGCCGGCTTGGCCCTCGGCATCGCGCTGTGGGACATCTTCATTGGCGGCCAGATCGCGCAGTTTCGCCGCTCGCCGCGCCCGCTCGCGGCACTGTCCGCGGTCTCGGCCCTGGTCCTCGCGCCGGCGCTGCTCATCGGCGCCGCCGCGGCGTCGACCGCGACCGGGCACACGTTCGAAGGGCTGGCGTGGTTCTGGCCCGCGACGATGCTCTTGATCACCGCACAGGCATGCTACGCGACCGTCCGACGGATGATCTCGCCGTTTGCCGGCATCCCCATCGTCGCCTACGATCTGCTGCTCACCGCCGTCGCCATCGTTCGGTGGATCACCGCGGCTGGGTACACGCCACCCGAGCCGGCCCTGGCGCTCGCGACCGCGCACGTCAACGTGCTGGGGTACATCGCCGGGCCGGTGGCGCTCGCCTGGCCATACGCGTTGCAGCCGGCGCTCCTGGCGCCGGCGTTTCCGGCGCGGTGGCGGTTGAGTCGCACCCTGCGGGCGCTGCTGGCGACGTTTGCCGCGGCATGGTTTACGGCCACGATCCTGGCGCTGCCGAGTGCGTGGCTCACGATAACGAGTTACGATCCGCTCTCGCTGCAGCCGCTGCAGGAGCGGCCCGCTGGGGACTTCGTGGTCGGGCTTCGCGTGTTGCCGGCACTCGAGGGGGCACCGTCGGCGAGCACACTCCGGTTCGACTTGTCGTTGGTTGATACGGTCGGCGCCGAGGCCGTCAGCGTGCGCATCGATCCGCGCGGCGCGCATCCGGCCGCGCTCGACTCGCTCGGTCGATCGTTGGATGCGTTGCGACGCGACACGACCACGCTGATCCTCACACTCGAATATCCCTCCGACGCGGCCCAGCAGTACGCGGCGTCGCCGCAGCTGTATCAAGACAATCGACTCGCCGAATTGAGTCGGGTCGTGCGCGCGCTGCATCCCGATTACCTCGTCGTCGCGGACGAGCCCATCATCAAGGGCGACAGCGCGCTTGGCGCGTCGCTGTCGTTGGCGACCTGGACGCGGTATCTCACGGCCGCGGCGTTCACCGTGCACCGCATCGACCCCAAAGTGCGAGTCGCGATCGCCGTCTCGCCGTCGGGCGCACGCGATAGCGCGTTGTACGCGTGGGCGGCCGCGCCCAGTGCGCCCATCGATGTCGTGGGATTCGACATCCGGCCGCTGTTCGCTGGCGCGGCCGATCTCGACGCCGAGACGCGCAGTGCCGACCGATGGATCGCGGCCTCCGGGCCGACGGCGAAAGAGAACTGGGTGTTCGCCACCTACGGCTATCCCGTGAGCCACGGCGAGATCAACCAGGAGCGCGCGATCTGGTCGACCCTCGCGTGGGCCACGAGCCGCTCCGCTATCAAAGGCGTCATCGTCGCCGACGCGGCCGATTACGGCGCCGTCACCGGCCTCCGCGCGCCATCGGGGCGATTGCGTCGAGCCGCCAACGCCGTGGCGCGTGCCGCCAAGAGCTTGCGCGAGGCCAGCGCGTCGCCATAAAGTTTCCAGCCCAATGTTCAGTCCAGCCGCATTCACGTTCCTGCGGGACCTCAAGCGGAACAACCGGCGTGAGTGGTTCGAGGCCCGGCGCGACGTCTACGAGAACGAGCTCCGCGCACCATTGCGCGAGCTGCTGGAGGAGCTCGACGCCCGCTTGGGACGCATCGCGCCCGAACTGTACGGCGACCCGAAGCGATCACTCTTTCGCATTCACCGCGACACGCG
Organism: Gemmatimonadaceae bacterium; assembly: GCA_035570055.1. Classification (GTDB taxonomy): domain Bacteria; phylum Gemmatimonadota; class Gemmatimonadetes; order Gemmatimonadales; family Gemmatimonadaceae; genus DASRDS01. The sequence goes on along the minus strand of DATMLM010000056.1, from coordinate 70,881 downwards.
CTTCGCGAAGGACAAGTCGCCGTACAAGCACAATGTCGGATTTTGGGTGAACCACCGCGACCTCGGCCGCGGGGCCGAGCAGATCCATGGTGGAGCAGGTTTGTATTTCCACTTCGAGCCCGGCGCATCGATGATCGCTGGCGGCATCTGGATGCCTCCCGCGCCCGCGCTCGCGAAGATCCGTGAAGCGCTCGCCGAGCAGTACAAGACATTCGAGATGACGGTCCGCACGATGCGGCGGCGCTTCTCCGCGTTGAGTGAGGAAGCCATGCTGCAGCGCCTCCCGCGCGGATATACCGACGATCATCCCGCCGCGCGTTGGTTGCGCTACAAGTCGTTTACGTCGCACCGGATGTTGACCGCGGCCGAGCTCCGGAGCCCTCGCCTGCCGGACACGTTGGCGCGCGACTTCACCGGCATCATTCCATTCGTGCGCTGGCTGAACAAGGCGCTCGGGCTACCACCGGCTACGCGCCGCTAACCCCTCTCACGATTCCCTCGACGAGGCGCGCGACGTCGAAATAGCGCTGCGCGAGGGCTTGTACCTCGGCCGGCGTGACGGCCAGCACACGGCTCTCGAAGTCGTCGAGCTCATCCAAGCCGCGGCCGAACTGCCAGGCATCGATCACGTCGGCGAGCACCGAGGCGCCGCTTTGTTGGCGAATCGCGTGTGCGCCGATCGTGTACGTCTGCGCCCGCGATAGCTCCTCGGCACTCACCGGCGCTGAGCGAAGTTTCTCGAATTCGGCCAACAGGCCGGCGCGGGCTTCCTGTTCCTGCGAGGGCGACGTGGCGATATAGGCGATGAACATTCCGGCGAGCAAGCGCTCCGTCGCGAACGCGTGGACGGTGTACGCCAACGAGCGTTTGTCGCGCAGCTCATCGAAGAATCGCCCGCCGAGCCCGCTGGCCATCGTCGCAATGAGATGCGCCGTAAAGCGATCGGGGTCGTTTCGCGTCGGACCGGGGAACGTGAGGGCCATTGCCGTCTGCGCCTTGTCCCGCGATTCGACTTCCCGCCGTGGTTGGTTGGGCCATATGGGCGGAGCAATGGGAAAGCGCGCGGAGGCATGGAGCGCGGCCAATTCCCCCGCGGCAACCGCGGCGATCTCGTCCGGGTCGACATCGCCGACGATGCCGATGAGCGTCGGGCCCGCGAGCACGTGCTCCTGGTGCCACCGTCGCACCGCGTCGACGGTGACGGCCCGAATCGACTCTTCGGTCCCGAGCGAGCCGACGCCGTACGGGTGCCCGGCGAACGCAGCCGCTGTCGCCAGTCGCACCGGGTAGCGATACATGTCGTCGCGCAGGGCGGTCAGATCGGCCAGCATCAGTGACCGTTCGGTCTCGAGCGCCGACTCCGGGAACGTCGGCCGTTGCACGACGTCGGCGACGAGGGCCAAGGCCGCCTCCGTTCCTCGCGTCGGGACCGACAGCGACCAACCGAAATTCTCCGAGCCGACGCTCGCGCTCACCGTGCCACCGAGGAACTCGGCGCGAGAGGCGATGTCGGCGGCGGTGCGCGTGGTCGTTCCTTTGGTCGCCGTCCGCGCCATCAGCGTCGTCTCGCCGGCTCGTGCAGAGGGCTCGTTTCGCGCCCCGCCGAACGCGTAGACACCCATGTGCGTCATCGCGGCGCCCGGCTTTCGTCTGACCAGGATCGGCACACCGCCCGAGGTCCGATAGACTCGCACTCCGGCGATCTCTTCTTCGAATGTCGCTGCCGCCTGCGGCGGCGCGACGACGGCGCCCTGGCGGGACGGAGCAGACACCGGCTCCGGCAGACCCGACTCGAGCGAGTCGAAAAGGCCACCGATTTCTTGGGAGTCGTTCGGCCGATACACTAGCGCCGCCGTGTCGGGCTGCTTGACGTGCCGCCGCAAGGCCGCCGTCACGTCAGCCGCAGTGGCCGACAGCACGCGCGAGAGATACTGCTCGCCGAGCTGCCAGTCGCCGAGGGCCTCCCATTCGGCGAGATGATTGGCCTGGCCCTCCATCGACTCGGTCCGACGCGCCCACTGCGATTCGAACAAGCGCTGCGCCCGTTCGATCTCGGACGACGTAAAATCGGGCTGCAACTCGGCCCACACGGCACGCGCCGCGTCGAGCGTTTTCCCCTGTGGGGTCTCGGCCTGGATCACGAACACGCCGAGCTCCGTGGGCGTGTAATTGTAGGCCGTGATCGAGGAGGCGAGTTGGCGTTCGCGCACGGCGCGATAGAGACGCGACGCGCGCCCGCCGCCGAGCGCCGCGGCGGCGATGTCGAGCAGCGGCGTGTCGGGGTCGAGCGTACCGCCCGTGCGCCAGCCGAACAGGAGCTGGGCCTGCGCGATGTCCCCGCTCCATTCACGATAGCGGAGCCCAGCCACCGAGTGCTCGGCCGGGCCGCGATCCCGCACGATCCGATGGTCCGGGAGCGCGCCGTAGTACGTCTCGACCAGCGCGAGCGTGGCTTCGGGATCGACGTCGCCGACAATGCTCAGGATGGTGTTGCCAGGGTAGTAGTACGTGCGATAGAACCCGCGCACATCCTCGCGGGTGAACGTCCGGAGCCGGTCCGGGTCGCCGATGCGCCAGCGGCGAATGCGATGCTGGTCGAAGAGCAGCGCGTAGAGCGACTCCGTGGCCAGCGCCGGCGGATTGTCGGTCTTGCGTCGCACTTCTTGAATGATCACCTCGAGCTCCCGGGCGAGCTCACCGGCGTCGATCACCGAGTTCGCGTACGCGTCGGATTGGACGGCGAGCCCTTCGGCGAGACGGCTCGCCGGGAGCACCGTGTAGTAGCTCGTGTGATCGTAGATGGTGTGCGCGTTGAGGTACCCGCCGGAGGCCATGGTCTCCTTGGCGATTTCCCCGACGCCGCGCGTCGGTGTGCCCTTGAAGTACATGTGCTCCAGCACGTGGGCGATGCCGACCTGCGCGTCGGTCTCGTCGAAGTACCCGGCCTTGACGTACGTCACGACCGCGACGACCGGCGCGGACCGGTCGCGGCGCACGAGCACCGTGAGACCATTCGGCAGCACGGTCCGCACGACCGGTGCGCCGAGGACGACGTCGGCTAGCGCGCCCATTCGAGTCCCCGGATGACGAACGCTCCGGCCACGAGTGCGATCAGACCGTATCCGACACACCAGGCGATCGATCCGGCGATGTCACCCCACGGTGGCGCGCTCGCCAGCATCCCGTGTAGGAAGGTCTGCTGCGAGAACGGCGGCAGTATGACATGCGCCGCGCGCCAGAGCGCGTGCGCGACCGGACCAATGGGCGCGTCGGGCGCGGCCAGCTGGGCGACCGGTATCGATGCCAGGTACAGGACGAGCGAGCCGACCCACGCAAATCGCCAGAGGGTCGATTGGCACGCGGTGACCCCGCCCGCGAATACGTACATGACGGCCGTATACGCGACCGCGCCGAGCAGGGGCACGGGATGCGCGATCCACGCGCCGAGCAGCGAGATCAGCGCGGCGAGGACCAGCAGCACGACCCCACGCAGGGCGAACGCTTGGGCGTAGTACCGCACCGGGCCGACCGGTTTCGCGAACAGAAAGCGATAGTACCCTCGCGCGCGGTCCTCGGACACCAAGCTCGATGTGGCATAGATCGAACCCAGGAGCCCGACCAACTGGACGAGCCAGTCGAGCGATGGGGTGCGCGGCGGGCCCACCCCCGATTCGATGACCTGTGTGCGCGATGTGATCCAGATCTGGAGCAACACGATGCCGATCGTGATGCCGCCCGGCCCGAGGATGAAATCCCGTAGCTGCCAACGGGCATAGGCGCCCAAACGCGCGCGGACGATCGCCATCAGGCGCTTACCTTCTCAACCGCATCGCGGAAATGATACTCGAGGAGCGATTCCGTCGGCGCGACGCTCACGAGCTGCGCGCCACCGCGCAGGAGCTCGGCGAGGCCGGCGTTGAGCGTCGCGAGGTCGATCGCGGGCAGCTCGAAGCTCCCCTCGGCGCTGGCTGGGCGCGCGGCCGGGAACACCGATGGCACGAGCGCCGCACCCGATGACAATGTGAGCCGGTACTCGCGCGCCTCTGGCGTCGCCGTCGCGCGCGTGTCGACCGAGCGTACGACCTGGCCGTGGTCAATGATGTAGACGCGGTCGGCGAGTGCCGAGAGCTCGGCCAGGTCATGCGACGCGATGAGCATCGTCCGATCCGGCCGCCTCAAGTCGCGCATGACCGCGCGAAACCTGAGCAGCCACACGGGATCCAGGCCGTGCGTCGGCTCATCGAGGATCAGCACATCGGGATCACCCAGCAGCGCCTGGGCGAGCCCGAGGCGCTGCAAGTTGCCCTTGGAGAGGGCGCGGACGACCTTCGTGCTGTGCTCGTCGAGGCCCAGCTGCGAGAGGAGCGCCGGGATTTGTGCGCGGGCCTCGGCGTTCGGCACGCCGGCCAAGAGCGCAAAGCGCGCCAGCGCCTCGTCGACCCGCCAGCGCGGATGCATCGCGATCAGCTCCGAGAGGTACCCGACGCGATAGTGCTCGACGTAGTGGCGCGGAGCGAGGCCGCCGAGACGGACCGTGCCCGAGGTCGGGTGCAGGTAGCCGAGCAGGAGCGAGATCAACGTGCTCTTTCCCGCGCCATTCGGGCCCGCGATGCCAACGACCTCGCCGCGCTCGGCACGGAGTGACAGCTTGTCGAGCGCGAGGACGTTGCCCTGGTACGTCTTTGTGAGGTCGACGCACTCGATCATTGACACGCGGTCCACGGCCCCTGGCCGGCGCGCGTCAGATACTGCGTGGCTTGTTGCGCTTGGCCCAAGCGCTTGAGCGTACAGCCGTAGAAGCCCAGCGCCGAGCGATCGGTGGAGTCGAGGGCGATGGCTCGGACATAGAATTTGCTCGCCAGGTCGTACTGGCCGGCGGCCAGCAGTGCCGCACCCATCTCGCGCTGGGCGATCTCGTTGTTCGGCGCCAGTTGCACGGCTCGTACGAGCTCCGCTCTCGCGGTGCCGAGGTCGCCGGCCTCTCGCGCGATTCGGCCCAACCAGATATGCGGGACCGCATCCATCGTGTCATGCGCCGCGGCATGCGTGAAGAACACGCGCGCCGAATCGACGTGACCCGCCTGGTAGGTCGCTATGCCACGATCGACGAGATTGGGCCCGGGTCCCGGGCTGCGCTTGCGCAAGGCGACGACTCCATAGGCCACGCCACCCGCGATGACCGCCAATAGTACGACGAAGCCGATCGTCTTCCCGACTCCAGAAGCTGGTGCGGCTGCGGGCGCGGTCGCCGCCGCAGGCGGCGCTGTGCTCGCCGCGCCAGCTGGTATGGGTGTAACAGGCGGAGGCGCGGCGACGAGTTGATTCAGCGCCTCACGCGCGGCGGCAACGTCAGCGTCAGTGACTGCGTATCCCGGAACCACCGCGCGATCGTGCGCCGCGAGCAGCTCGATGAGCGCATGCCCTTGATCGAGCGTGAGCACGTTGCGCTGACGCAGATCGCGAACGAGGGCCTGACCGACCAACGTGCGATTGCTCGCGGAATCCTGCAGGGCCGACTCGATGGCGGTCCAGGCCGCCACCAGCGACGCGGCGTCGCGCGCGCTGGCCAGCCGCTCCACAGCTGGCCGAGCGCTGTCAATCACTTCACGATACGCAGCAACCCGGCGTCGGCGCTGCCGCGGATGAAACTCTCGGCGTCCGTCGTCGGAATCTCGATACCGGTCATCGAGAATCCACGGCGCGCCTCGGTCTGCATGAACTCGGCGAGCGGACGTCCCACGTACGCGGCGTTGTCATCGCGCATGCCGCGCACGATGTCATCCCACGTGCCGTCGTACTCCTTCCCCTCACGCACAATGCGATGTTTCTGGGCCGCGAGATCATTGAGCAGCGCGCCGAACAGCTCGAGCTGCCCGCGCGCTTCACCCTGGGCCTCGTCGGCCGCGCGCTGCTCGATCTCGGCGAGCATGTCGTCGATGTCGTCCGACTCGCCTGCCAGTTCTGCCAGGCGATCGTCCCACGGCTTCAGCTCAGGATCATCGTCGGCGAGTCGGTACACCGACTTCTTGAGCTCGACGAGTCTCCAGATGCCCAGCTCATCCCAATGGTCGTCTGGCGCGGTCCGGTCGAGATGATAGAGCGCGGCCTCATATTCTCCGCGATCGTACAAAATATTCCCGAGATAGATGCGCGCCTCGGCGTGATCGCCGTCGAGCTGCAACGCGCTTCTCAACGTCGCAATGGCCGCGTCAGTTTCTCCGAGCCGATGCTGGGCATAGCCCACGCACGCCACTGCCTCGGCGGAGTCTGGGGTTTGCTGAACGGCAATATCAAAAAATTCCTGGGCGGCCTCGATCAGGCCCTCGCGGAACAACGCACGCCCGGCCTGCAGCATCAGCTCGACATCATCCCGATAGCCGAGTTCCAGAATTCGACGAAAGTTTTTGAGTGCCGATGCTTGCTGGCCGAATTTGAGGAGCGTCTCCCCGAGGCCAGCGAGGGCATCCTCGTGCTCTGGATCGAGGACCAGCGCTTCCTCGAAGCTCCGACGCGCCCACGCGTACTCCTCGCGCGCCAGTCGTGCGTACCCCACCCCGACATGCAGCTCTACCGCGTTCGGGTAAAGCGAAAGCCCCTCACGGAGCACATCGAGCGCTTCGTCGTATTGACCCTCGTTATAGAGCTGGTGCGCGCGCTCGTCGTACTCCTCGGAGCTCAGGAACGGGTTGGGCATAGCTCGACGATCCTCCGGCGCTTGAGGGCTATTCCTATTGTACTATTCGTACACGGTACAGTTCAACTATTTACGGTGTCTTACTCTTGCCGCGCCTCCCCGCGGCGGAAGTGTCACACGAACAGGGCGTCGTCGGTTCGCTCACGTTCGCGCCGGTCGCGGTCATCCGTGTGGATCGCGCGGTAACGGCCGAGTCCACCCACGCCGTCAAATCTGTGAGGTGCGTCACCGGATGGTTGGCGCGCGCTGCTGTGGTGTCGCGCGCAGGCGTCACCTGGGCGTTGGACTTGGCTCCACCAGATCGACACGCGGCCGTGGCGGTCATTAAAAGAGCGACGAGTCGTATGCGTAGACGGCACATCTAGGGAACAGCCGCCGGGCTCGCCGCTGCCGGACGGTGAAACTCAGCGTCCGCGTTCCAGGTCGGCAGTCCCGGCGCATTCGCCAGCGATTCGCCGAATCCGAGAACTATAGTTGACAGTTGCACCGCGCCGCTGAGATCGAAGTCCGGTCGATACTCGTCCGACGGCTGATGGTAACGGTGCGCAGTGTAGTCGTCCTCTTGCTCGACGCCCCAGCCCTTCGGCCGGCCCACGAAGTCCGTGCCAGCACCAATGGACAGTGCCGGGACGCCGACTTTCGCGAACGAGAAATGATCAGATCTGTAAAAATGCCCCTGCTCGGGATGCGCATCCGGCGCCAGGCTCATGCCCATCGGCGCGACGTACTTGGCGAGCAAAGGGCCGAGTGAGCTTTTCCGGTCTCCCAGTGCGTTCAAATCCCTCACACGGCCCAACAGATTGCCGCCATCGATGTTCAGGTTGGCGACGATGCCCGCGACTGGAACCGTTGGGTGTTGCGCGAACCACGCCGAGCCCAGAAGACCGGATTCCTCGGCCGTCACGAACAGAAACATCATCGACCGTTTCTGCGGCTTCGCGGCGCGGGCCATCGCCAGCACGTCGGCGACGCCCGACGCATTGTCCTCGGCCCCGTTGTATATCGAGTCGCCATTGACGGCCGGGCCGATACCCAGATGGTCCCAGTGCGCGCTGAACACAACGTACTGGTTGGAGAGTGTTGTGCCGCGAACAACGCCGATGACGTTCTCCGATTGCATGTGGCGTACTTTGTTCGCGAATGCCATGTCCATTGTGATCCCCGTCGATACTGGACGGAAATCATGGGAGGCCGCGGCCGCGCGGAGCTGCGAGAGGTCGAAGCCAGCGCCGGCCAATAGGGCCGTCGCCGCGCTGTCCGTGATCCAGCCGCGAACGCCAAGTGGCGGAGGCAGAGACGGATCGCGTGGGAGCATCCGGAGCTCTTTCGCCCACGAGCCTACGACCGTGTGCCACGGGTACCCAGCACGTTCAGTCGTGTGGATAATCAGGCAGCCCACCGCGCCCTGGCGCTCCGCTTCTTCGTACTTGTACGTCCAACGCCCGTAGTAGTCCATCGTCTTTGTGAACGGCGCCGTCGGCGGATCGTTCACGAGCACGAGCAAGACTTTGCCGTGCAGGTCGACACCCTTGAAGTCGTCCCACTGGTGCTCGGGAGCGGCGATCCCATAGCCGACGTAGACGAGCTCTCCCCGCGCGGCGCTGGATTCGACGGCTGACCCCGCGCCGACGACAACGTCATCCGGATAACGGAGTGCGGCGGTTGCCTTGCCAGATGCGGTAACGTGCAGTGTCGTCGGATCGGCGCCGACGATGTCGATCGGGACGGGCTGGAAGTAGGCGTGATTTGGACCACCGGGTTCCACGCCAGCTTCTTGAAGGGCACTGGCGATGTACGCGGACGACAGTTGTCCGCCGCGCGTCGCCGGTGAGCGGCCCTCCAGTAGGTCGGATGACAGGAATTTCAGATTCGCGTCGATCTCTCCGGCAGTGATCTTGCCCTGAGCGTGGGCGGTAGCGGAGAGAAGAACACATGACGCGCCAGCCAGGCCCAACGCTCGCAACGAAAAGGGCACGCGGAGTGCTCCAAAGAGTTGTACTTATTCTAACAACACGCCACGAGGATCAAAGGATTATGCGCACACTCTTTCGCCTCGCTATGCTCATTGCGCTCGCTTTTGTCCCTAGGCTTGCTTATGCACAGGCCGGGCCGACCGTGGACGCAGCGCGCTCCGGCATCCCCTTGCACGTCGCGACAGAGGATGTATCGCCACAAGAGGCCGCCGACCGGGCGGCAAGAGGGGGCGGGCTGGGCACGGGAGGCGCTTTGATGATCGTTGGTGGCGCCGCGTTCATCACCGGGCTGATCATCGGTGGCGGGGCCGGGACGGCCCTGGCCGTGGGCGGCGTTCTCGTCGCCGCTTACGGGCTGTATATCTTTCTCAAGTAACGATTTAACCATAAACATACGAGTTCGGTCAGCATGGCCTGGAACGTGACTGCTGCCCGGTATAGCTAGTCTTGTAATCATGGCGCGGACCTCGATCCAGAACACGAACAAGGTCCACGATGCCGCCCGGATCGTCGCACGCGTCGTTGCCGTTGGCGCCGCGCTCGGTACGTTGGCGACGTCGATCCACGAGTTCGGGCTCGATGGCGCGCAGACCCGACGCACTATCGGCAATTTCGGCGCGACGTGGGTGGGGCTCGCGCCCGCCAACGATACCGCGACATCGATCGGCGATACGTTGCATCTCGCCGCGACCGTGACCGACAAGAAAGGCACGGCGCTCGTCGGCACGAACATCAAGTGGACCATCGATCATCCCGACGTCGCGATTATCAATCCTGACGGGACCGTCATCGCGCACAACGCGGGCACCGCCACGGTGATCGTCACCGTCGGCGAGCTCATGGCGCGCGCGAACGTCGTGGTGCGTCCCATCGCGGCGCATGTGCACATCGCGAATGACAGCGCCGTCACGGTCGCCGAGCTGACCGCTCGTCCCTTATCCGTCGTGTCGACTGACACGCGAGGCCATGTGATTGCCTCCGCGCGCGCCGCGCGCTGGCGGTCGAGTGACACCGCGGTAGCGAAGGTCGACACGGCGGGTACGCTCGCCGCCGTCGCCGAGGGGCATGCGACCGTGACAGCGGTGGTGGATGGCGTGGCAGCGGAGGCACCTATTACCGTCGTGCCAGTGCCTCAGTCTCTCGCGCTCGTGGCGGGAGGCGGTCAGGATGCACCCGCTGGCTCGACGCTGGCCGAGCCCATCATCGTCAAGGTGTTATCCAGGCGAGGCAAGCCGCTCAGTGGCCTTACCGTGAAATTCCGTCGGGCTGACGTGAACTCGACCGCGGATATAGCACAGGCCCAGACGGATGCCGAAGGCCGAGCGCATTGCGTGTGGAAGCTCGGCGATCTCGCCGGCCGTCAGCGCCTGGCGGCGAGCACCGAAGGCGTTGATACCGTCGTGACGGTGGAGGCCGAGGCGGAGCCGGTCAGCGCGAACACCCGGACGGCGGCGCTCGCGGATAGCCAGACGTCCAAGATCGCGACAGCGCTGGCGGTGCCGGTCGGCGTCAGGATCACGGACACCACCGGTCGCGTGATGGGTGACCTGGCGGTCCGCTGGGTCGCGCTCGATGGCGGCAGTATCACGTCGACAACGCCGCGGACTGATTCGCTCGGCGAAGTACGCGCGACGTGGGTGCTCGGCCCGCACGCGGGGCCGCAACGCATTCGCGCGCTCATTGGCGACGGTCGCACCGTGCGCCCGGTCATGCTTCACGCCATCGCCACGGCGGGCGCGCCGGCGGCGGTCGGCGTTGTCTCGGGCGATGCCCAGCACGGCGCACCGAGCACCGCGACCAGCAAGCCTATCGTCCTGCGCGTGACCGACGCGGCGGGGAATCCCGTGCGCGGCATCTCCGTGAACCTCGTGCCGAAACACGGAGCGGGGACGCTGCCCGACAGCACCCCGGTCACTGACTCGCTCGGCCTCGTGCGCAGCCAATGGACGCTTGGCGCGACCATCGGGGCGCAGCATATGACGGCCCGCGTCGACGGCGTGCCGAAAACCGTGGAACTCACGGCGACCGCCGCGGCCACATCTTCGAAGACGCGACCCAGAAGGCACCACGCGGGGTAGAATCAACGTATGAGAACACGTGTGGCCCTCGCCCTTGGTGGCGGCGGCATGAAAGGCTTTGCGCATATTGGCGTCATCCGCGCCCTCGAGGAGCTCGGCATCGTCCCGACGCTCTATGCCGGCACGAGCATCGGCGCGTTGATCGCGGCGGCCCGGGCCGGCGGCGCGTCCCTGGACGTCATGGCCGAGCATGCGACGCAACTCAAACGTCGGGATCTGTTTCGGTTGAATCACGTCGGCATGCTGCTCGAGCGCATGCGTTCGCCGTCGATTTATCAGGAAGCTCCACTGCGAGAGCTGATCGAACGGAACGTTCCGCCGGGGCGGCTCGCCGACCTCCCGGTGCCGGCGCTCATCAGTACCGTCGACGTCGAGCGCGGGTCGCAGCTTGTGTGGGGCCTTCCCGGACTCGACAACGTCTCGGTATCCGATGCCGTCTATGCCTCGTGCGCGCTCCCGGGATTCTTCCCGCCCGGACGCGTGAACGGGCGGCTGTGCATCGATGGCGGGACGATCGACAATCTGCCGGCCGCGATCACGGCCGACCGCGCCGATGTCGTCATCGCCGTTGACGTTGGATCGAGCGAGCTCTCGCAGGGCGAATCGATCGCCTCGCACGGGTTCGCGGCCACGTACATGCGGGCGGCGACGGTCATGATGCACGCACTCCAGCTCTACCAGCTCAACCAGTGGGATGGCCCGCCGATGGTGCTCATCCGGCCGAAGCTCGGCCAGGTCGGATGGCTCCAGTTCGGCGATACGCCCAAAGTGATCGAGGAAGGCTACCGCGCGGCCAAAGAGGCGCTGAGGCACTTCGAGGAGGTCGCCGCCGCGACTGGCGGTGTGTTCCCACGCCGGCGCGTGCGGGTCGAGGTCGACCGCGCGAAGTGCATCGGATGTGGCATCTGCGTCGCCATGGCGCCTGATCTCATGGCCCTCGACTCCACGGGCAAGGCGGTCTCGAAGACCATCAGCGTGACGTGGTCACCGGCGGACGGTGAGTTCATTCACCACTGCCCGACGGCCGCACTCTCGGTCGTGCCAGCGCGTCGCTCGAATCAGCCTGCCGCGCGCGCCAGCGCGTCGACCGCTAAGCGCTCATAGATCGCTACGGCCCGTCTGAGCTCTTCCAGCTCGACGTATTCGTCATCCGTATGGGCCACGTGTATTGATCCGGGCCCAAACAAGTACGGCGTTCCCCAGTTCGACAACTTTGGTATATCGGTCGCATACGCGACAATGGACGTCGGCAGGCCCTCGATATGTCCGAGTTTGACGGGCGGCACGAGCGCTTCGAACTCGATCGACGCTCGCCCAGCGACCCAACGCGTCAGCAGGTTTTCAATGTCCGCGGCCGGTGTCACGAGACGCGCCATTAAGCGTGCCTCGGCCCATGGGGCTATGACATTGTCGGCTACTCCGCCAGCCAGCGAGCCAATGTTGATCGTCGTGTCGCCGAGCATCGCATCGCTCGGCAACTCCAGGGCGTCGAGCTCGGCCAACAGGTGAACCAAATCGCGTGTCGCCGAATGGCCGAGCGCGGGATAGGCGGAGTGGGCTGCCTTGCCGGTTGTCCGCAGAGCCAAGCGCAATGCGCCCTTCGTGCCAAGCGCGAGCGTGCTCTCCGTCGGCTCGCCGTTGATGAGCACGCGGCTCGTGGTCGGCACCGTGTTCGCCGCGGTCGCGCCATCATGGATGGTCTCTTCGCCGACCACAAACAAGAGAGCGACCGGAACGTCGTGCTCCCGCAGCCGCTCGGCCGCGCAGCACATGGCCGCGGCGATCCCCTTGGCGTCGCACGCGCCGCGACCGAACAACCGGCCGCCCGCGAAGCGGGGTGGGATGAACGGCGGCACCGTGTCGAGGTGCGTGCTCAGCGTCACCAGCGGCGAGGGGACACATGTGGCCAACAGATCGTCTCGTCCCGGCGAGACGGGGATGCGCATGACGCGCCATCCCCGGTCGGACAATAAGTCGTCGACATAGGACACGATCTCGCCTTCGTTCCCGCTGGTCGATTCCAGCCGAACGAGGTCGGCGGCCAGCGCCGCAGGGTCCAGTGGGGTCATGACGTACAAGATGCTAGATTTCGGAAGCCTGCGTAGAGTGCTCGCGCAGTGGCTCCGTTCTCCACGCCGTAGTGGACCCCTGAAATGCCACATCCGAACTCTTTCGGTAGCCGCTCGACGCTCAGCGTCGGCGGGCGGTCGTACGCGATCTATCGGCTCGGTGCCGTCGGAGGCGCCAAACTCCCCTTCAGCCTCCGCATCCTCCTCGAGAACCTCCTGAGAAACGAGGACGGCGCGTTCGTCAAGCGACAAGACATCGAGGCGCTGGCCGCCTGGGATGTCACCTCGAAGCAAGAACGCGAGATCGCGTTTCGGCCCAGTCGCGTGCTCCTGCAAGACTTCACCGGCGTGCCTGCCGTCGTCGACCTCGCCGCCATGCGTGACGCCATCGCCGTGCTCGGCGGCTCGCCTTCCCAGATCAACCCGCTGCAGCCCGTCGATCTCGTCATCGATCACTCGGTGCAGGTCGACGAGTACGGGTCAGACGCGGCGTTTTTGATCAACGCCGGGCTCGAATACGAGCGCAATCGCGAGCGCTATGCGTTCCTGCGTTGGGGGCAGACCGCGTTCGACAACTTTAAAGTTGTTCCTCCCGAGACCGGCATCTGCCATCAGGTCAACCTGGAGTATCTCGCGCGGGTTGTATTTGAGCAGGATGGCGTGGCGTATCCGGATTCATTGGTTGGGACGGATTCCCATACGACCATGGTCAATGGCCTCGGCGTCCTCGGCTGGGGTGTTGGAGGCATAGAAGCCGAAGCGGCCATGCTCGGCCAGCCGTTGTCGATGCTGATCCCCGAGGTCGTCGGATTCAAACTCCACGGCAAGCTTCCCCCCGGTGCGACCGCCACGGATCTGGTGCTGACCGTCACGCAGATGCTGCGCCAGAAAAAAGTCGTCGGGAAATTCGTCGAGTTCTATGGCGTCGGCCTGTCGACCCTGTCGCTCGCCGACCGCGCGACGATCGCGAACATGGCGCCGGAGTATGGCGCGACCATGGGATTTTTCCCGGTCGACGCCGAGACGCTCGCGTATCTGCGACTGACGGGCAGAGACGAATCGCAGGTGAGACTCGTCGAGGCCTATTGTCGGGAACAAGGGCTGTTTCGGACGGATGAGACTCCGGAGCCCGCGTTCTCCGATACGTTGGCGCTGGATCTGGGAACCGTGGAGCCGAGCCTCGCCGGCCCGAAGCGGCCGCAGGATCGCGTGCCGCTCTCGCAGTCGAAGAAGATGTTCCGCGACGCACTCGCGGCCGACATCGCCTCGCGCCCACAGCCAGTCGTCGCCGGTACCCAGCGCGCGCTGGCGGTCGAAGACAACGAGGGCGGTGGCCAGCCGCAGCACGAGGCGATGTGCGAATGGAACGGACGGCAGTTCGCGCTGCGCGACGGCGCGGTCGTGATCGCGGCGATCACGAGCTGCACGAACACGTCGAACCCGAGCGTCATGCTCGCCGCGGGCATGCTGGCGCGGAATGCGGTCCAGGCGGGGCTGACAACCAAGCCATGGGTGAAGACCAGTCTCGCGCCGGGCTCGAAGGTGGTCACCGAGTACTTCAACAAGGCCGGCGTGACGGAGTCGCTCGAGCGGCTCGGGTTCAATCTCGTCGGTTACGGTTGCACGACGTGCATCGGCAACTCCGGACCGCTCCCGCAGCCGATCGCCGATGTGGTCGAAGAGCACCATCTCGTCGTCGCGGCCGTCCTCTCGGGGAATCGCAACTTCGAAGGTCGCGTCAATCCGTTGACGCGGTTCAACTATCTCGCGTCGCCACCGCTCGTCGTCGCGTACGCGCTCGCCGGGCGCATGGACATCGATTTCGCGGCGGAGCCGATCGGGGTCGGCACGAATGGGCCGGTGTTCTTGCGGGACATCTGGCCGGCGCCGAAGGACGTCGAAGCGGAGATTTTGCGCTCGGTCAAGGCGGACATGTTCCGCGAGCAGTATGCCGACGTGTTCACCGGCGATGAACGGTGGCGCGCGTTGTCTGTGCCGACGGGCGAGCGTTACGCGTGGGACGACGCGTCCACGTACGTCAAGCATCCGCCGTATTTCGTCGGGATGACATCGACCCCGCCCGGCATCACGCCGATCAGCGGCGCGCGGGTACTCGCGTTACTCGGCGACTCCATCACGACCGATCACATCTCGCCCGCGGGAACGATTCAGGCGGCGAGTCCCGCTGGGCGCTGGTTACTGGATCACGGGGTGCCGAAAGCCGACTTCAATTCCTACGGGGCGCGGCGTGGGAATCACGAGGTCATGGTGCGGGGGACCTTCGCCAATATTCGGCTCAAGAACGAACTGGTGCCTGGCACCGAAGGCGGTGTGACCCGTACGACGCCCGATGGGCAGCCGCTCTCGATCTACGACGCTGCCGTGGCATACCAGAAGGCCGCGACGCCATTGCTGGTGATCGCCGGGAAAGAATACGGGACCGGGTCTTCACGCGACTGGGCGGCGAAGGGCACGCTATTGCTCGGCGTGCGGGCGGTGATCGCCGAGTCGTTCGAGCGCATTCATCGATCCAATCTCGTTGGCATGGGAGTGTTGCCGCTCGAATTCGCCGATGGCGCCACGAGAAAGTCTCTCGGGCTCACCGGATTCGAGACATATGCCATCGAGGGGCTTGCCAACGACCTCAAACCCAAGGCGCGACTTACCGTGAAAGCCGGCACCCAGGCCTTTGGCGTAATAGTTCGTATAGATACCCCCGAAGAGATGCAGTATTACAAGCACGGCGGAATTCTGCCGTACGTTCTCCGTCAATTAGTGCGCAATAGCTAGCACGGCACTGGAGGCCGGCAATGAGATGTTGGCGACGCCTTTGGTGATTGCCACGGGCGACAGCGCCGCCATGTCGTTGAGCGCGTCGGATCGATAGGCCTGCACACTGGTACCGGGCAGACCAGAGACCGCCAAGACTTTATTCGCCGTCGTCGTGTTCGTCATGAGCACGGCGACGGTTGCCTTATCGGGGCTGGTGAAGGCGACGAGATCGACGCGCGCGGTGCAGGGATCTTGATTCCCCGCTCCAACCTGGAGATTGGGATCGGTCGTCGTCATCGGCGTCACGGACCACCCGGGCCGCACGGTGGTCCAGAGCTGTTTCAGCGCATAATAGCGCTTGGAGTAGATCGGCGTGGTATTGCCGGTCACGAGCGTGCCACCATCCGGTGGAGACGACGACTGCGCCCAGCCGAGCCACCACGCCCAGTAGTTGAACGGCAGGACGACCAAGTGCGCGGCGAGCGCGCGATAGGTGTCGAGCGTCCAGTCGAGCTCTGTCGTGCCGAGGGGCGCCGAGAACTCGGTGACCCAGGCGTCCTTCGGGTACGACTGCATGCCGGCGCCGACGCCGGTGAGCTCGCACTCGCCATACGCATGCAGCGCGTACGCTCCGACCGCGTGGTTGAGTGCCGGCGTGGCGAGTGCTGGGAACCCACTGCCGCCCAAGTAGCCGGGCGTGAGCGTGTATGGATCGTAGTAGATCGCGAAGGAGAACGAACCGGTCTCGGGGCCGAATATGGGGACGGCGGACAGTCCGTTGGCATCGAACGAGGCGCGGGCCGCGATGAGGACGCGCTGCCACTGCGCGACCGTGTACAGGGCACTGTTGTACACGTCGACGTGCTCCGGCTCATTCTGAATGCTGACCGCGGCCGGGAGCGGCATGCCGTTCGCGCGGAGCGTCAGCAGGATCTTCGTGAGATATGCCACGTAGGTGCTCTCGGCGTCGGTCCGGAGCGAACCGCCGGGCAGCGAGTCGTTGGTCTTCATCGAGGCCGGCGGCGACCAGACGGATGCGATGTAGCTCGTGACGCCGTACGACTGGCCGGTTTCGAGTGACTGGACGAGGATGGACATCTGCGTCGGGTCGAGCGTCATGTTGCTGACGTTCGTGCCGCTCACATAGAGCTGCGGCACGAAGCCGACGCGGATGAACGTGATGCCCATCGCGTAGAGCGCTTGCGCGACCTGCGGACGCCCGTAGAGGCCCGCGCCGCCGGTCGGGTACATGCCCCAGCCCTTCACGACCTGCGCGGGTGTGCTGAGCGCCGCGGTCGCGGTGGGGGTGACTTTTTGAGTCGTCGTGTCCGTCGGAGGGGGCGGCGGCGTCTTCTTGGTTGGCGTCGTATCGGACTGGGTCGGCGCCGGGAAGTCTTCCGTTGGGGCTACACACGCCGACAGCAACAACAGGCATGGCACGAGGAATCCGCGCATGCTGGCCTCCACCTGACCGTTCGGCGGCCGGACTGGCGTGGCGCCGTAGCGCTTTAGCCTCCAAAGCTTTGCGTCGCCGGCTTTCGCCGGTTATGCCGTGGACGAGCGGCCCGGCAGAATGGCCGAGCCCGCTTCAAATTATCGGATTCAGGGTGGTCGGCTTTGAATCGGTCGATCCGCTTGTTTGCTGCGGATCAGAGGGGCTGACGCCGCGCTCGCGGCTGTCACAACCCTGGCCTGGCTAACTTTTCGCCAGTAACAACTACTGGGGTAGCGAAGTCTCCGGCGCGGTGGCCGTATCGGTCCGGCCGGTCGCGCTGAACACGGCGTTGACCGTGTCATTGCCGACCGCTTCGATGTTCAGGTGGTCGGGCATGAACGCATCGCCCGCGCCCTCGAGAGACACGTAGTGGCCACCGGCGTCAACGCGGACGACGATGGGTGTAAAGCCCAGTGTTCGACCATCCAAGCGCACCTTGGCGGCCCCGCCCCGGGCCAGAATCCGGATATACGCAGGAAGGTCAGAGTTACGCGACACCACCCCGCCGCCGAGCGAGGGATCGAGCGCGACGGGGCGTCGATGGACCACGGCCTGATCCGTGGCATTGAGATCGAACGTTGTATCAACCGGCGTGGGGAGCGAATCTGGTATCGGTGCGGCCGCCGGAGCTCGTCGGCGCGGATGGACGATCTCTTTCTTGATTTGCTGCTCGGTCGGCCCATTCCGCGAGAGTCCGAAGACCGCGGCGACACCGGCGACCGCGAGCAGAAACAATGCGGCGGCGATCAGCACGCCGTTGCCACGCTTGGGCGGCGGCGGGGGCGGCATGAAGGACGTAGCCGTCACGGACGCCCGGCCGACCGGCCGCCGTCCAGCGAGCGCATCGACGAACGCCGACGCCGACGGGAACCGGTCGGGCGCGCTCTTCGCCATGGCGCGCTGGATCGCCGCGTCGGTGTATGGCTCGATCCCGGCGCGCAGCGCCGATGCCTTGGGCACCTCGGCCGAGAGATGCAGCTTGAGGAGATCCTGCACTTTCACCGTCTCGAACGGGCGGTGTCCGGTGAGCATCTCGAATGCCATGACGCCGAGCGCATATTGGTCGGCTTTCGCGTCAATGTCTTCGCCGCGCCACTGCTCGGGCGACATGTACCCCGGGGACCCGATGATGCCGGTGCCGGAGCCTACCGGCGCTTCGCCCGAGCCCAAGGCTTTCGCGATACCGAAGTCGGAGACCATGGCGTGGCCGCTATCGCCGATCAGCACGTTCGCGGGCTTGATGTCGCGATGGATCACGCCTTGCGCGTGCGCATAGTCGAGGGCGCGGCCGACATCGCGCAGGATGTCGAACACGTGCTCGACATCGAGCATGTTGTGGCCAGCGAGGACATCCTCGAGCGTGCCGCCGCGCACGAGTCGCATGGTGTAGAACGCGACGGTGTTCCGCTGGCCGACCGCGAATATCGGCACGATGTGCGGGTGGTCGAGTCGGGCCGCGAGTTTGGCCTCGCGCTCGAATCGGGCGTAGGCCTCGGGTGACAGGATCGGGTCGAGGGCCAGGACTTTGAGCGCCACCTCGCGATCGAGGGCGGTCTCGTGGGCACGGAACACGATGCCCATGCCACCGCGCCCCAGCAGCTCGATGAGGCGATAGGCGTCACCGACGGATTCCTGCAGGCGGAGGCGGATGCGCTCCGCGTGCTCGGCGGCGCCAGGGCCCGTGATCGCCGCCCCGCAACGCATGCACGATGTGCTCGACGGGATTATCGTCGCGCCACACCGAGCGCACACGCCAGGCAGACTCGCCGGCGTTGTGACCGCAGCGTAGGAAGGGTGACGTGGATTGCTCTGACTGCCGGTCACGGGTTCCGTTCCATAGAGGACCTCACATCCAGACTGTATGGATGGGCTCGGCGTCACTGTCTCCGGACATTTTGACCGACGCAAGAACCCACGGTCTGGCGAGCCAGGGGCCGCCATGACAGACTCCCCGTGTGCTGCCATCACCCCGCGAAGTGCTCGGCCGCCTGTATGAGGCAGCCGTCACCGGGGCTAACCCGGAGGCAGCAACACGGGACGCCGTCAGGCAGCTCGCGCCCGGCTCCGAGCCCGTACACGTCATCGCGTTGGGCAAAGCCGCCGTCGCCATGGCCAACGGCGCTATGGCCGCGCTCGGGTCTCCTCCGGCGGGAGGCGTCATTGTCGCGCCCGAGGCTGCACCCTCGGCCCTCCCGGTCGTCGTCGGCGACCATCCCATCCCCGGTGCTGGCTCGCTCGCCGCGGCCGCGGCCATCGCCGACGCCATTGCACGCGTCGGCTCCGCCGAACGCGTACTCGCTCTCGTCTCCGGCGGTGCGAGTGCGCTGGTCGCCGCGCCGCTCCCGGACATCCCGGATTTTGGCCCTTCGGAACTTGCCCGTCTCTACGAAGCTCTCCTCGCTTCGGGCGCCGATATTGGCATCGTCAACGCCGTACGAAAGAGATTCACACGGTGGAGCGCTGGTCGGATCACCATAGCGCTTCCCGGAAGACGGATCGACTGCTTGCTCGTGTCCGATGTGCCTGGAGACGATCCGGCGTCGATATCGTCGGGACCCTTCGTTGGCGATCCTGTTGTAACGAGCGACCTGATTTCGCGCCTCGAACGGTCGGGTCGCTGGATGCGTTTTGATGCCGTTGTGCGCGCGCACCTCGAGCGGATCGCGTGCGGCGAAGTACCGGACACGCCGAAACCGGGCGACCCGGCGTTCACGAACGTGCGCGCGCAGGTCATCGTGAGTAATCGCCACGCGGTCGAAGCGGCGGCCGCGCGGGCGCGAGAGATCGGATTCGACGAAGTGATCATCTCGCCCACCCCGCTGGCGGGCGAAGCCTCGATCGCCGGCGTTCGCTTGGCGAGCGAGCTCCTCGCACGGCGAAAGCTCGCGCGAGGCGCGTACCGCTCGCGCTGCGTGCTGTGGGGCGGCGAGACGACCGTCACGCTGGGCACCGCCCGCAGCACGCCTGGGCTCGGAGGCCGCAGCCAAGAGTTGGCGCTCGCCGCCGCGCGTTCGTTGGCTGATGCCGGCGACACCGCGTCGGGCATCGCCCTGCTAGCGGCCGGGACCGATGGGCGCGACGGCCCGACGGACGCCGCCGGCGCTATTGTCGACGGCCTCACATGGACCGCCGTGAGCGCTGCCGGGCGCGATCCAGCCGCCGACCTCGCGGGGCACGACGCCTATCGCGCGCTGGATGCCGCGAGCGCGTTGCTTCGCACCGGCTACACCGGTACCAACGTGATGGACGTGGCGTTCGGCCTGATCGTCTAGATTTCCCGCAATGCCACCATTTACAGTCGGCCTCATTCAGGCCGCCGTCACCGACGATATCGCCGCGAACGTCCGCGACGCTCAGGACAAGATCCGCGAGGCCGCCTCCCGAGGCGCCCAGATCATTTGCTTGCAGGAGCTGTTCGACGCACCGTACTTCGCGCAGGCCACGAAGGCCGAGCGATTCGACCTGGCCGAGCCGATTCCCGGGCCGACGGTCACGTCGATGCAGGCGCTCGCCAAGTCGCTCTCCGTCGTGCTGATCGTCCCGATCTTCGAGCGCGAGGCGGCCGGTGTCTATCGCAACTCCGCGGCGGTCATCGACGCCGATGGCTCTTTGCTTGGGGTGTACCGCAAGCTGCATATCCCGGACGACCCCCAATACTACGAGAAATATTATTTCACCCCTGGCGACACCTTCCGCGTGTGGCCGACAAAGCGAGCAAAAGTCGGCACGCTGATCTGCTGGGACCAATGGTTCCCGGAGGGCGCGAGAATTACGTCGCTCATGGGTGCCGAGATCTTGTTCTATCCGACGGCGATCGGCTGGCATCCGGCCGAGAAAGACGCGGTCGGACAGGATCAGTTGAGTGCGTGGCAGACGATTCAGCGCAGTCACGCGATCGCGAATGGTGTCTTTGTCGCCGCGGTGAATCGCGTCGGCCACGAGCCCGAGCCGGGCACGAAGGGCATCGAGTTCTGGGGCCACTCGTTCATCGCCGACCCGTTCGGTCGGGTGATCGCGCAGGCCGGTACGGGGCCTGAAGTGCTCGTGGCAACCTGCGATCCGGCAATCATCGAGGAAACCCGGCGAAACTGGCCGTTCCTGCGCGACCGCCGGGTCGATGCGTACGCACCGATCGGCAATCGCTTCATAGGGTAACGCGAATGCGCATGCCCGCGGAGTGGGAGCCACACGAGGCGACGTGGATCGCGTGGCCGCACCACGAGCCGGATTGGCCGGGAAAATTCGAGGCGATCCGATGGGATTACGCCGAGATCGTGCGCGCGCTCGTCGGATCGGAGCGCGTCGAGATTTTGTGCGCGAGCGCCGAGGTGCAGGCCGATGCAACAGAGGCACTGGCCGCACACGGCGTACCACCCCAGGCGTATCGCCTGCACCTCGTCCCGACTGACCGGTCGTGGCTCCGTGACTCGGCGCCCACCGGTGTCGATCAGGGATTGCTCCGATGGCACTTCAACGCGTGGGCGAAGTACGATAACTACGCGCTGGACGCGAGGGTGCCCGACGCGGTGGCAAAGATCAGCGGCCTCACGCTGATCGATCCGGTGCGTCCCGATACGGGTGCGCCTGTCGTCATGGAAGGCGGGGCGTTGGACGTGAACGGCGAAGGGTTGATACTCGTGACCGAAGAGTGCTTGCTCTCGACCGTGCAGTGCCGGAATCCCGGTCTCTCGCGGGACGGCTACGAGACCATCTTCCGCGAGTACCTCGGCGTACGTCAGACCCTGTGGCTCGGCGCGTCGTGCGTCGGGGACGATACGCATGGGCACGTCGACGACGTCGCGCGGTTCGTCGACCCGGATACCATCGTCCTCGCGTTCGAGGAGGATCCCGCGGACGACAACTACTTGGCTTCGGTCGACAATCTCCGGCGACTGGAGCTCGCCGGGGGGAACGACGGGGCATTCCGGGTCGTGCAGGTGCCGTTTCCGCGGCCCGTGCTCATGAGCGGGCAGCGGTTGCCGGCGTCGTATGCGAACTTCTACATCGCGAATACGAAAGTGCTCGTTCCCACGTTCAACGATCCCGCGGATCGCGTGGCGCTCAATGCCATGGCCGGGCTATTTCCCGATCGCCAGGTCGTCGGGATTCATGCCGTCGATCTCGTGTGGGGGTTTGGCACGCTGCATTGCCTGACGCAGCAGCAACCGAAATGAGGCGTTTCTCGGCTCTTTCGTGCGTCCTGCTCGGCTGCGCGCATCACGCGCCGCCACCGACGACAGCGACGGCGCCTTCGGGGCCCGCTGTGTATCAAGACACCGCAGCGGCGTGGGCCGGCCTGCATGCAAAGCCAGACACGACCCGCCCGGCTGCAAAGCCAGACACGGCCCAGCCGGCTGGCGCGACAACGGCGCCGCCGAGTGCGCCGGATACGAGCGCGAGCGGCTGGATGGCGGCAAATCTGGCCATTGGCGATGGCGTGTTCATTGTCCGTGCCCACTATGGCGGCCGCGTCTACGTCGGCGCCGGCGACGCGACGCAGACGATGACGATGCAGGTCGATGCCGACGCCGTCGATGACTTCGTGCGCGAGACCCGCGCCTTTCTCCCGCCCAAAAAGCCGCACCGCGATGCCCCGCCGCCAGTGCTGGAGGAGCCCAAGAGCGGCCGAACGATGTCTTTTGGCCGCCACGTCTACGCCGGCGAAGCCCGCTATCGCTTTTTCTTCTCTGATGACCGCGCCGGCGGCTTCTCGCTGCCAGCGACCCTGACCGAGACACGCGCGATCCTCGCCGGCCTCACCCGCGGCGCCGCGCTCACACGCGAGGCGCAGTCCGGCAAGAAAACGCCATGACGAACTGTCTCCGCCGTTCGTCATGATGAGGTGATCGCCTGGCTCGGATTTCTGCTGGCGGCGCAGGCCGACACGACGCCCGCGCCCGATAGCGCGACGTTGGACGCCGAGCGGCTGTTCACGGTCGACTACGTCATCGAGCGCGGCGTGACCGCCGGTGGGTTCCCCGGCGCATCGGTGGCGATCGGCCGGCGCGACGGGACCGTGTGGCTCCGCGGCTATGGCGCACGCGGGTGCGCCGACGAGGCCCACTCGGCGGTCGATCCCTCGAAGACGGTCTACGATCTGGCGTCGCTCACGAAAGTGATCGCCACGACGACCGCAATCATGATCCTGTACGACCAGGGGCGCGTGCGCCTCGACGCTCCAGTCGCGCGGTATCTTCCCAGTTGGAAGATCGGCAAGCGCGCCCACGTGACGCTGCGTGACCTCCTGACCCACCGGTCAGGGTTACCGGCCGGCCGGGAGCTGTGGCGCGTACCGCACCCGCGCCGGGCGGTGCTCAAAACGCCGCTCGAGTACACGCCCGGCGATCATTACGTGTACTCGGACCTCGGCGCCGACGTCCTCGGCTTCGTCGTCGAAGCCGTGGCGCACGAGCCGCTGGATGCGTTCGTGTCCGAGCATGTGTTTCAGAAACTGGGCATGAAGTCGACGCGCTTCCGCCCGCCGAAATCGTGGCACAGTCGCCTCGCGCTCACCGAAGCGCCGCTTGGGCGCGTCCACGATCGCAACGCCGCGGCCCTCGGTGGCGTCGCGGGCCACGCGGGGCTATTCAGCAGCGCGGCCGACCTGTCTATCTTTGCCCGTATGATGCTCAATGGTGGGCGGCTCGACGGCGTTCGCATCGTTCACGAATCGACCGTGGCGCTTTTCACGCGCCGCGCGGCCGGCCATCGCGCGCTGGGGTGGGATACCTGCGGTGGCGCGAGCTGCGGGCAGATCATGGACGAGACGGCGTATGGCCATACGGGCTACACTGGGACCAGCATCTGGATCGATCCGTCGCATGACATGTTCGTGATATTGCTCACGAACTGGGCATGCGGCGATGATACGCATCCGCTCCCTCCGTGGGCCGCGCTGGCCGATGTACGGGCCGATGTGGCCGACATCGCCGAGGCGGCGACCCTCGACCTGGGGCCGCTGGCGAGGCCGACCCTTACGCTGCGCTCGGACGGCGAGCGCGGGTGGCACACGAGCTCCGTTTCGATGCCGCGCTGACGGCCGCGCACATTCTTTGCGAGTCTGACGAGATCCGTGCTCTTCGATAGCGCCGTCTACCTCGTTTTCTTGATGCTCGTCGTGTTCGCCTACTGGCGGATGCGACATACAGCCCAAAATCGCTTTCTGCTCGCGGCCAGCTACTTCTTCTACGGCTGGTGGGATTGGCGATTTCTGCTGGTCATGATCGCGTCGACGGCAATGGATTATTGGATCGCGGGCGCGATCAGCAGGAGCACCGAGCCGCGCAAGCGGCGGTCGCTCCTCGTTGTCTCCCTGGCGATCAACTTCTCGATCCTCGGGTTCTTCAAGTACTTCAATTTCTTCGTCGACTCGGCCGAACATTTCGCGGCGCTGCTCGGCATGCATTCGATACCGCACGCCCTGTTCAGCATCATCCTGCCGCCGGCCATCTCGTTCTATACGTTCCAGGAAGTCGCCTACATCGTCGACGTGTACTACGGCCGCGTGGCCGCCGCGACATCGTTTGTCGATTACGGGCTCTTTATCAGCTTCTTTCCCCACCTGATCGCCGGGCCCATTCAACGGCCATCCCACTTACTCCCTCAGGTCCAGCGTCCACGGGTGGTGGATCAGACGCGCATCTATGACGGCGTCATGCTCATCTTGTCCGGGCTCTTTCGCAAGTGCGTCATCGCTGACAGCTGCGGGGTGCTGGCGAACGCGGCGTTCTCTGGCCGTATGGGTTCGACCGGTATCGCGGCGCTCATCGGCATCTATGCGTTCGCCTGGCAGATCTACGGTGACTTCAGCGGCTACAGCGACATCGCGCGCGGGAGCGCTCAGGTACTCGGGTTTCACTTCATGGTCAACTTCCGGCAGCCGTATCTCGCGACGAGCTTGCAAGATTTCTGGCGGCGCTGGCACATCAGTCTTTCGACCTGGCTGCGCGACTATCTGTACATCCCACTCGGTGGCAGCCGTCACGGCGAGGCCGCGACCTATCGCAATCTGTTCGTGACCATGCTGTTGGGAGGCCTGTGGCACGGCGCGAACTGGACGTTCGTGTTCTGGGGCGCGTTGCACGGTGCCGGCCTGGCGGTCGAGCGGGCGCTGGGTCTCGCGAAGGAGGTCGTGCACACGGCGCTCGGAACCTGGTGGCGCCGGATCCTGGTCTTCCACTTCGTCTGCTTCGGCTGGATCTTCTTCCGCGCGGCGTCGTTCGGGGCGGCGTGGGCCTATCTCCGCCAGTTCACGAACTGGGCGTGGCGTCCGACGTACGTGTCGGCGCTCGCGTACCTCGCGATCTTCAGTTTGCCGCTGTTCGCGATGGACCTCCGGCTGGAGAGCACGGGCGACGAGTATCTCGGACAGAGCGCGCGCTTCCGGTGGCAGATCGCCGCCGCCGCCGCCGCGGTCATCGCAGTCGCGATATTCAGTCAGGGCGAATCGAGCGCGTTCATCTACTTTCAATTTTAGCATGTCGCGTCGCCTGCTCTGGGTGCTGATCGTGTGCGGCCTGCTGTGCGTCGGCCTCGAGGGCGCGTCTGCCTGGATGCTCGGGCATCTCGCCTCGAACCGCGCAGTCCGCGATGAGACCCTGGATGCCGTGCACCTCGTCTCGGCGCCCGGCGCGCCGCGTCCGGTGCTGATCGTCGGCAACTCAC
The DNA here is from genome assembly GCA_035570055.1 of Gemmatimonadaceae bacterium. GTDB lineage: Bacteria > Gemmatimonadota > Gemmatimonadetes > Gemmatimonadales > Gemmatimonadaceae > DASRDS01. The sequence goes on along the minus strand of DATMLM010000056.1, from coordinate 45,136 downwards.
TCGTGCTGCACGGTGTCGACCTCGACGCCCTCCAGGCCGCGCTCGGCCCGGGCTACGAGGCGAAGAAGGAGTACGTCCTTGGCTCCGGCTACCAAGACTGGCGATATGGCGTGCCGTCGCTCCTCGATCGCGGGAGCCACCCGAGTCTCATCGTGCTCGGATTCAGCCCGGCCCAACTCGTGACCGACCGGCCGCCGGTCGGCCGCACCGCGCGACTCGTCTGGACCGCCGGGAACCTCGAGCGCTACACGATCGATGAACGCATCGGCTTGACCGAGGCGAGCAATCTCGTGCTCCAACACTACTCGGCGTTCTTCGCCCTCCGGGATCAGCTCCGCCAGGACTCGCGGAAGCTGATCGTGCCGGAGTACACCGCGATGGCGCACGATTTCTTCGATCGGACGCCGATTACGCCCGATTCCGTCAGCGATGTGGCCATCGCGGCCGCGCGGCTCGCGGAGATGGACTCCATCTGTGCCGCCAGAGGCGTGCGGTTCGCCTACCTGCTCATTCCGACCCGGGCGCCGGATGACGTGGTCATCGAGCCGATGATGATCGAGGCCGGCAAGCGCGCGGGCGTGCCGGTGCTCATTCCCGTCTCGAATCGCGCACTGCTGCCGACGGACATGCTCGACGGGTACCACATGAACCCCACCGGGGCCGCCACCTTCAGCGCGCGGACCGGCGCCGCGCTGCGCTCGATCAGCGAGGCGGCGACGCGAGCTTCGGCGAGTAGTACACGATATTCCCGCCGCGATACGCCGCGATAGTCGTCGTCCCGACGCCCGCGAGCGACAGCACGACGACGAGCGCGCCGAGCCAGACGGGCGGCACACCCGTCTCACCAGGTCGCAGGAGCCGCCACCAGGCGTAACCGCTGACCGCACCCATCGCGATCAGCACCCACATGGCGGTCTCACCCGCCTCCTCGTGCTCTTCGATCGAGTCTCGCGTGACATACCACTTGTCCTTCATGACGTCCTCGGCCGCGTGTCCCGTGAGCATCACGGGATAGGCGCTGACGCCCGCGATGGTGAGCGAGACGAGCGCGTAGAGCCACACGGCGCGGCGACGGGTGGCGATCGCCAGTACGGCCGCCATGGCGCCGATCACGGTCAGAATGATCGGGACGTGATTGACCAGCAGGTGCAGGTACGCGGCATCCATGGTATGCATGCGGTTAACTTTGGTGGATGGCGACCGTGAAGGGAATACCGGCCGTCGTGCTCCTCTCCGGCGGCCTCGACTCGACGACCACACTCGCGATCGCGACCCGTGACGCGTACTCGGTGCACGCCCTGACCTTCCGCTACGGGCAGCGCCACGCGCATGAGATCGACGCCGCGCGGCGGATCGCGGCGCGATACCACGTGGCGCGCCACGAGATCGTCGATGTCGACCTGCGGGCGTTCGGAGGCTCGGCGCTCACCGCCGACATCCCCGTGCCGAAGGATCGCGAGATCGGCGATGGCATTCCCATCACATACGTTCCGGCGCGGAATACCATATTTCTCGCCTTCGCGCTGGCGTACGCGGAGGTCACGCGGGCGAGCGACATCTTCATCGGCGTGAATCACATGGATAGCTCGGGCTATCCGGACTGCCGGCCCGAGTACATCGCGGCGTTCGAGCGCCTGGCGAACCTCGCGACCAAGGCCGCGGTCGAGAGTCAGGCGGCCGTCCGCATTCGTACGCCGCTCATCGATCTGACGAAATCAGAGATTATTTCGCTCGGGCTCTCGCTTGGTGTCGATTACGCGATGACCACGAGTTGCTATGATCCCGGTCCCAACGGCGCGGCGTGTGGGCGATGCGACGCGTGTCAGTTGCGTCTCAGAGGGTTCGCGGAAGTCGGCATCGCGGATCCCGCGCTATGACATACACTGTCCGCGAGATCTTTTACACCCTGCAGGGCGAAGGGGCGAACACCGGACGGCCCGCCGTTTTTTGCCGATTCGCGGGCTGTAATTTGTGGACCGGTCGTGAAGCGGATCGATCCACGGCTACTTGCCAATTCTGCGATACGGAGTTCGTTGGCGTCGGGCCCGATGGCGGCTCCTTTACATTTCCCGATGCGCTCGTCTCAGCGGTCGTAGCCCACTGGCCCTCCGCCGACCGGCCATTCGTTGTCTGCACTGGTGGCGAGCCGCTACTTCAACTCGATGTGGCACTCATCTCGGCCTTTCATGATCAGAATTGCGAGGTCGCTATCGAGACAAATGGGACGCAACTGCCACCATCCGGGATCGACTGGGTATGCGTTTCGCCGAAGGCGAACGCACCATTCGTACTCACGCAAGGCGACGAGTTAAAGCTCGTGTACCCGCAAGACGGAGCTGAGCCGGAGCGATTTGCCGAGCTGCCCTTCAAGCATTTCTTTCTGCAACCCATGGATGGGCCGCAGAGGGAAGACAATACCAGGCGAGCGATCGAGTATTGTTTGAGACACCCGAAATGGCGACTCTCGGTGCAGACGCACAAAGTCCTGGGGCTGCGATAGTGGAACTGTTCGCCGAGTTTTCATTCGAGGCGGCACACCGGTTACCGTGCGTCCCGGAGACGCATCCGTGCGCGCGGATGCACGGACACTCCTATCAGATCCGTATCACGATCAAGGGTCCGGTGGACGAGCGCATCGGTTGGGTGCGGGATTTCTACGACATTGCCTCGGCGTTCGAGCCATTCCGCATTCAACTCGACCATCACGTGTTGAACGAGATCCCCGGGCTCGAAAACCCGACCAGTGAACATCTGGCCCGGTGGCTCTGGCAGGGGCTGAGCGGGGTACTCACGAACCTCGCCGCGATCGAGGTGAGGGAGACCCGCAACATGGGGTGTACCTACCGTGGGGACGAAGACGAGCTAAATTAGCCCCCGCGCGAGCTCTAGCGCGGCTTCTGGTAGAGGTTGGCATGGCACGTTCCCTGCGCTCTAGGGTGCTCGTCTAAGCCCTAGCATGGAGACCCCTTTGCGATTTCGGTGGCTACTCGCTCTCGGTTTGATCTACGCTTCGCAGAGCTTCGCACAGCAAGAGAGCGTCCCACCGATCCTCTTGGGTCATCAGGCCACCGTCATCGACGCGCCGCCGCACGCGCCGGCACTCGAGCCGCTGGCGTTCTCGGCCAGCGATAAGCCGCTCTCGGCCATCAGCATCTCGGCGCTCTCGCTGCGCGACTCCATCGTCGCGCTCGTGCGCGCGCAAGTCGGGCGCAAGTACAAGCACGGTGGCGAGTCGCCCCGCTATGGATTCGACTGCAGTGGGCTCGTGCACTATGTCATGGCGGCGCTCAAGATCGATCTGCCGCGCACCGCGAAAGATCAGGCGAGGTTCGGGCTCGGCCTGCCGAAAGACTCGACGCAGCTCAAGCCCGGCGATCTCTTGACCTTCGGGTTCGACAAGAAGGGCGTGTCGCACATCGGCATCTACGTCGGCGACGGACGCTTCGTGCATGCCTCGAGTGCGGCCGGGCGGGTGATCGAGAGTGCACTCGATCGGCCCATCGTGCGGCGCGTCAAGCCGTGGCGCGGGGCGCGCCGCGTGCTCACGGATGCGGACCCGGATTCAACGGTAGCGAGTCAGCCGGCGCGGGACTGACGGGCGCGATCGTCCGTCTGCGCACGGCGCCCGTCGAGTCGACCGTCACGCCGGTCGACGGAAAATCCAGGCTACTCAGACTGTCGAGTAATACGCGCGCGCGGCCTGACGAGTCAGCGCGCACGATACCCTCGCTCACCTGCATCGTCGACTCGAGCACCACGTGGCCGGGCGCGCCGAGCGAGTCGAGCGTCGCGCACATCACCACGCCTGAATTGCGCGGCTCGGCCAGGTTGAACGGGCCGTAGTTCACGAGATTGCCGAGCGAGTAGAACGCCAGCGCGCTGTCCCGCCACTCGGCCGCGCGCAGCACATGCGGACCATGGCCTATCACCAGCCACGCGCCCGCATCGATTGCGGCATGGGCAAAGGCGACCGGGTTGCCGCGGTCCTCGCCGACATAGTGCTCGGTCGAGTCGCCCGTTCTTTGCGCGCCCGCGCCCTCGGCGCCCATGTGGGCCGTGACAATCACCCGGCCATATCTCGCATGCGCCGCCGCCACGAGTCGCTGCACCGCGCCGAGGTCGTTGACGCCCGGTGACGACCACGCGCTGAACCCGAGAACGGCGATCGTGTCGCCGCGCTTCGTGATCGCGAGCGACGGGATCGTGTCTGCGCCTGTGACGAGTAGTCCTGCCTCACGCAGGAGATGCACCGAGTGCACAAAGCCATCGTCGCCGGCATCGTGCGCGTGATTATTGGCGACGTTTGCGACGACGATCGTCGCACTATCGCCGAGCTTTCTCAGCGCGGCCGCCGCCGACACGGGCTGGCGTAACACAAAGCAATGGCCGCTTGCGGTCGGCGGGCGCCGTCGGCGACGCCGCGCGCGCACCGTGCACTTGTCATCAGAGACCGAATCGTCGCCGAACGCCCCCTCGGCGTTGAACAGCACGATGTCGGCGCCCGAGAAGAGCGGGGCTAGTGGCGAAACCAACGAATCGGGCGGGATGAGCGCCGCACGCCAGTTGCCCTTGGCAACGCCGGTCGCGATGCGCCCCCATGTGCTATCGAGGTTGGTGCCGAGGGTAACGTCACCGCCGGCGCACACTCGGACGCTATCGCAAGCGAGAGCAAAGAGCAGCGCGGCCGCGATCACTGCGCCTGATGAACAGTCTGCCCGCGCGTCGGCTCGCCTCGGTCGACCGGCGTGCCGTCGGCGACATAGTGCTGGAACTGGGCCGGCATACCGGCGCCGACCATGAACGAGGGCGTACTCTGCATGTGATAATGCAGGTGAGTGCCACAGCGGCCGACCGGGTCGCCTGGCCGCACGCGCTGCCCACGCGTCACGGCAACAGAGCCACGCTCGAGATGCGCCAGAAACGAAAACTCGCCGTTCCCATGATCGATCACGACGTAGTTGCCGAGCGCCGCGCTGTCGGCCACACTGTCGACGAGATCGACGACGGTGCCGGCGCCCGGGACCAAGACGGGCCGGCCGTGGCAGCCGTCTTTGGTGCCGAAGTCGTACGCGAACCGTTGGTCAGGCGAGCTCGCGTGACGGTTCTGCGCCAGCGTGCGCCCACCCCAGAGCACGAGCCACTCGCCCGCGAAAGGGAGCCGCAGCACCGTCTTCGTCTTGTAGTCGAGAAACGCCGAGCTGGCCTCGGACACGGGCGACGGACGGACGAAGAAACCCGCAATGTTACCCGCCGAATCGAACGTCCACCGCACGACGATCGGCTGCGTGATCTTCTCGACTTCGATCAGCTGGTCGTAGATCGTGTATGGCGAGCGCTGCGACTCGGCCTCGTTGATCACGTACTGCTTGGCGCCGAGTTGAGAGCGAATCGTCTCGCGGACTCCGGCGAACTTGGCGCTGTCCATTGCCACGCGCATCGCGGGCGTGAACCGCGCGAAGACTTCGGCCAGGTGATCGCCCCAGAACAAGTCCGTGTCCTGCCGGCCCCAGGCGGCGACTGCGCTGTCGGTCTGGGCATGGGCCACAGCCGCCGAGAGCAGGATTGCCGCGAGACCTCGCATCATGCGGACGGCGTCAGGCGAACGCCAATGTTGAATGCTCCGTATTTGGCGCGGCCCTCGGGCGGCAAGGGCTCGGCGAAAAAGTGGGCGTAGGCACCCATGAAGCTCATGCGCAGCACTTGGGTCGCGGCGATGCCGCCGTAGATCGCGCTCACGCCCCACTTGCTCAGGCTCGACGTGCGCGCCATGTACTCGACATCGCTCACTGACCCGTTACGGCCCAGCGTGATGTAAAAGGCCGTTGTCGCGAGGCCGCCGAACAGAATGCCGCGCTCGAATGTCGAGCCGCGCGGGTGCGGGATGTCGAGAATCGCCTCATCGAGCACGGTCTGCACCGTGAGACCGGCGCTCGAAAAGATGAATTGCTTGCCCGGGTTCGTCGTGGCGTCGATCCCCGAGTAGATCGTCGGGCGCCCCTTGTTGAAGCCGAACGACGGGTGGGCGCCGACGGCGAAGGACGCGACAATGTGGCCCGTCTCGTGGAGGCCCAGGCTCGTGAAGCCTCCAGCGAAGAATACGAACCAGTTCAGGTGACGCGCGCGTCTCGCTTCGCGAGAACGCGTAGAGTCGGACGCTGCCGTCACCGAGTCATGAGCGACCGAGTCGCGTTTCACAGGCGCACCAGTCGCAGGCACGGCGCTCATGGAGTCCGGCCGCGTCGGCTCTTGTCGCGTCGGCTCTTGTGCGGCCGCGAAGCGTGCCGCACAGGCGAATAGGACGCTAAGTGCGAGACAGCGCGGGAACCTGAACCGGAGCGGCGAGGCGAGCACGCAGGTGATCGGCGAGACGAATCGCAAGCGCGAGGATGGTGAACGTTGGATTAGCGAACCCACAGCTCGGAAAAACGGAGCTCCCAGCGACGAAGAGGTTCGCGACACCATGCACGCGACAGTGCTCGTCGACCACGCCGGTCTTGGCATCGCGCGCCATGCGCGTTGTCCCCATCTGGTGCCACCCGCCATTGACCGCCTCGAATGCCGGCACGTCCTCTCCGTACGGCGGAACAAAGACTCGCCCGACGCCGGCGCTGGCGCAAGCCTCGGCGAGCAGCGCGGCGCCGGCCCGCACGCTGGCGCGGTCCCGATCGGTGATCCGCCAGTCGAGATCGACGCGCGGCGTTCCGAGACGGTCACGCTCGCCGTTGAGCGTGATGCGGCTCTCCCGGTTCGGCGCTTGCTCGGCCCGCACGAACACCTCGAACAACCGCCCGGTGCGGGGCGCGATCGACGTCCGGGCGCCGAGCGCCCGCAGGACGTCACCGACGCCGCCGAGCGAGCTCCCGAGGCGCTGGCCCCAGCGCGCCGAGCCGCGCCCGCGCACGACGGCCTGGGCCAGCGCGAGCGCCGAGGCAAACGCGGGCGATTGGGCGGCTTGCAGCCAGGCGACGGGCGCGTCGCGGACCTGCTGGAGGGAGGCGCTCCACGCCAAGAGCTGCCGGTCGCGCACGACCTGCGGCGGAAGAATGAACCACGCCATGGGCTCGCGCCCGCGCCGCGCTTTCTCGTCATAGAACGAGCAATCGACGCCGGGGTTGGACACGAGCACGCCGCACCGCACGTGGAGGTGCTCCATGAAGTAGCGCCCCACGAGGTCGTGATCGTTGCCAATCCGCGCCTGGAGCATGAGCCGCGCGTTCTCGATCGCGCCCGCCGCGAGCACGACGACGCGAGCGCCCACGGTGAACGTATTGCCAGCGAGTGTGCGCACGGTCAGCCGTTCGACAGCGGCGCCACCTGGTGTCGTCGTGATCGCCGTGACATTCGCGTACAACATCGTCTGGACGTTCGCGGCGGCAAACAACGCCTCCTTGTACGCTGATGAGAAATCGATGATGGGGCTGAACTGGAGGAGTCCGGTCTCGATGCGATCAGGCGCCAACGGCAAGACCTGCCGGCCACCGCGCCCCGTTGCGTCGCGCATCGCGTCGGCTGGCGGCGCCACGTTGAGCAATGCGCGCGCGCGATCGGAGAAGCGGTCGACTTCCTGATACGGGATCGGCCACCCGCTGTCCGACACCCAGGACCGCGCCTCGAAGTCGATCGGGTCCATGGCCCGCGTCCACCCACCCCACCGGTTCGTGCCACCACCGAACCGCCGGACGCGGCAATCATCGAGTCGAAAATATTGATGGCCAATCAGGCGTCCGCGGTACAATGCCTGCGTTTCCGCATCGGGCTGGAGGCCGCCGCTTTCCAGCAGACAGACGCGGAACGGCGTGCCGGACAGCTCGCGCGCGATCGCGATACCCGCGGGGCCTGCACCAATAATGCAGACGTCGGTATCGAGATGCTGCTCCGGTGGCAGCGTGCGACCGTCGATCACCATGGTAGTTTACGCTCATGGCGCTTGAAGTCACGTTTCAGGTCAATCTTGCTCCGGCGGATTTTCCGCACGCGCGCCATACGTTGCCGCATCAGTTGCGACAGTGGTCGTCTCAGGTCGACGAGTTTCTGCTCACCACGGATCTGCACCGCGTCAAACACGGTCATTTTGGCGAAGGGTGGGACGAGCGACGCGCCCCACTCGCGGCATTGATTGCCGAATGCGCGGCTGAATTTCCCAACATTCGCGCGCTGGACGTTGACTACAGCGCCGCTGCATCCCGCCGAGTCTCCGACACGTTCTTTCGGGGACGACCGGTCCCCGCGAAAGATCTGCGCGGCGCGCCGATTTATCCGTATTACTTCGGCCTCGAAGCCGCGAAGCACGACGTCGTGATGCACATCGATTCCGATATGATGTTCGGCGGCGGAAGCCAGACGTGGGTCGAGGAAGCGCTCGATTTGTTCGCGGCCGATCCCAACGTGCTCACCTGCTCTCCGCTCGCCGGCCCTCCAACGCACAACGGCACGTTGCCCGGCCAACCCACCGCGACCACATACCCGGCGCTGCCGACCGCATTCCGGTTCCATTGGTTCAGCACGCGCATCTTCGCGTTGTCCAAGCGCCGGTTCGCGGAGCGCATTGGCGGTGTCGAACCGAGGAGACCAGAACTGCGCGGCGCGATCCGTGCGATGCTGCAGGGCAACCCGATGGCGGATCTCGCCGAGAACGTGCTCTCCGACGCCATGGTCGCCGCCGGGATGTACCGGGTCGACTTCCTCGGCTCCGGCGACGGCATGTGGTCCCTGCATCCGCCCTATCGCTCGGCGGCGTTCTACGAGCAACTGCCGGAGTTGATCGCGCGCATCGAGTCGGGCGATGTGCCGGAGGCCCAGCGCGGGTACTACGACATCAACGACGCGCTGTTCGACTGGAGTACCGCGCGCGCCGCGAAACAGCGCAAACCCTGGTGGGTCCGCGTCGGTCTCTGGGCAGCCGGCAATCCATACCGCGTCCCCGGTGACGTGCCGCTCCGCGGCACGTCGACGCAGCGCTAAGCGCTGCTCGACTGGTCGGTTAACCAGCGCTCGGCTTCGCCTCGCGCCCCCCGTGTGCGCGTCACGCACTGACAGCCCGTGCATAGGCGCGAACGGTGTGCGACGCGACCGGAACCGGCGACGCCATCGCCTCGCGCGCCAGCACGACCATGATGAGGAACGACGCGTAGCCCGACTGGGGCACGATCTTCTCGGCCATCATCGCGACGAGTAGCCAGACCAGCAGCGTCACGCCGAGCAAGGCCTCGGTGTCCCCGGGGCTCTCGCGGAGCCGGCGGTGCGCGTGGGACAGCCCGGCGAAGAGCACCGCGAGGAACAGCACCAGCCCAACCACGCCAAGATCGAGCAGCATCTCGATGTAACCGTTGTGCGCGTGCGGAACGACCCAGCCGAGCGACAGCGCGACGCTGGCCGTGTGGATCGGGCCCCAGAATCCGTCGAACCCATATCCCACGATGGGCCGCGCCCCAATGTAGGTCATGAGCTCGGACCAGAGCTCGGTGCGCCCCGTGAGGGTGCCAACGTCGGCCGTCGACTCCTGGCGTCCGAACAGCAGGGCGTGCTTTGCCGAGTCGACGAGATCGGCTCCGAAGACGCCGACCGCGATCACGACCGCGGCCATCACCAGGCCCACGCCGAGCACGCGCCGCTTGGGCATGATGTAGAGCGCGCCGAAGCCCAGCGCCACAACCACGGCCAGCAACGCCGTGCGCGAGCGCGTGAGCACCATCAGGCCCGCCCCCGCGATCGCGGTCAACACGTAGAACCGCCGTCGTTCCGGCACGAGGCGCATCGCCGCCAAGCTCGCGATGATCACGACCGCGCATTCCTGCGCGTGGTTATTCGGGTGGGTGAGCCCCGAGAGTCGATACCCGCCGTCGAACGGATGAAACTGGCCGCGCATGATCTCGAGGCCCAATGAGACGAGGAGCGTCGTCAGGCAGGCGAGCACGCTAAACGACAGGAGGTCGGACAACGTCCATGCGCGCGCGACGGCCCACGCGGCATACGCCACGCAGAGAAAGACGAACACGCGCCGCGCGACGATGCCGGGATCGTCGGCCCACAGCGTGCTCGCCGCGGCGAACGTGACAAACGCGACGAGCGGCACGATGATCGACCGGTCGCCACCACCGCCGACGACGAGTGCACCGGGCTCCATCGGCACTCCCTTGCGTTCCTTCCATCGCCGGCGGACCGTGACCGCGAGGGCGAAGACGGCGAGCCCGATCACCGCGAACCGGCGTGACGAGCTTCCCTCCTCGAGGCCGGCCGTCGTGCCAGAGAGGGCAGCCTTGAGGTTTCCCGCCTCCGACTCCTTGTTCACGCGATTGTTCCAGTCATAGGGACCGGCTGCGCAAAACAGTCCAAAGAGCAGGAGAAACGCCAGCCAGGGTCGTCGCATTGCCATAGGCCCTTCTTGCTAAACGGTTCTCGGCGGCGCCGCGTCGAACGCTTGTTCGATCGCTTGGTACACCGCCGACTTGGGTTGATAGTTGGCGTCGAGCGGCAACGTGCGGACGTCCTGCCCGTCGTCGCGCGGCGCGTGATTCTTGAGCCACGTGTACTTGTCGGAGAGACCCCAGGTCTCGACGACGATGACGTTCGTGTTCTGCAACACCGCGTTGAGGAACGTGCTGTACGACTGGGCGATGGCCTGGTCGCGCGCGTTCGGGTCCGCCGGCAGTCCCTTGTCCTGCACGTCGAGCTCCGTGACGAGGATCTTGAGACCCATGTCCGAGATCGACTTGAGGAAGCCCGTCAGAACCTTCGCGTTCAGCTTCTGTAACGAGCCTCCGTACAGGTGCGCCTGAAGACCGAACGCCTGGATCGGCACATTCTGGCTTTTCAGCTTGCTGATCAGATTGAGGATCGCGGTCCGCCGGGCGTCGATGCCCGGGAAATCGTACTCGACACCGAAATCGTTATAGACGAGCAGCGCCTGTGGGTCCGCCTGACGCGCCACGTTGAAAGCGAGCGGGATGTAGTCAGTGCCCATCGCCGCCTGCCAGACGGAATTGCGAATCCCGTCGGGGTTGTGATCTTCCGGTTGGATCGCCTCGTTGACAACGTCCCACGAGTGCAGCTTGCCCGCATAGTGGCCGCACACGGTCTGGATATGTTGCGTCAGGAGATCCCGCGCATTCGACGGGTTCACCGTATTCTTGAGCCACGGAGGGATCGACTGCCAGAACGCGAGGGTGTGGCCGCGCATCTTGATGCCGTTGGATTGGCACCACTGCAGCAGCGCATCGCCCGGGCCGAAGTTGTACGTGTTCAATCCTGGGTGCACCGTGCCCCACTTGAGCTCGGACTCCGGCGTGAGGATCGCGCACTCTTTGATAAAGGCTTGCTGGTACGCTTGGTCCTGCAGGAGCGTGATCGGGCCGGCCGAGCCGTACAAGATGCCCTTGGCCGCGGCCTTGGATTTGAGCGTCGCGTCCGCGCGAAGCCACGCCAGTCGGCGCGCGAGCGAAGGTGCGAGCGCCGCTGCCGCTGTCGTGCGGACGAAATCCCGTCGGTGCATCATGCGATTCTCCCTCTGCGAAGCCATTCGCGAACAAAGAGGCCGAGCACGGGCCACGGCTCGACGAGGTAGCGTCGGCCGAGGCGCCGCGGCTCGGCCGCGAGCCGGAACGCCCACTCCAGCGACCACCGTCCGGCCCACCGTGGAGGCGTCGGCACTGCACCCGCGACGTAATCCAGCGCCGCGCCGGCGAGCAGGATCGCGTTCGCGGAGATCGTATTCCGGTGGGCATGCACCCAGTGCTCTTGCCGGGGCATGCCCAAGCCGACCATCAACACGTGCGGTGTGTACCCCGCGATGTCGGCCAATATCGCCGCATTTTCGGCGCTCCCCGGGGCGTGATCGAAGTAGCCATGGTGCACCTTGATCGCCAGCGTCGGATGCCGCTCGCGCAATACTTCCGCGCCGCGCTCGGCCACACCCGGCCGCCCGCCCAGGTAGTACACGCGCCATCCGCGTTGGGCCGCTTCGGCCATGAGCGCCGGCACCCAATCGACGTACGTCACGCGGTGCTCGCGGCGCAGCGGGTATCCCAACGCGCGGCCGAGCGGCACGAGTGGCATCCCGTCGACATGCGTGACGTCGGCCTGCTCGTAGAATGCCTGCATGCGCGGATCGCGCCGCATGAGCGAGACGCTGTTCATATTGTGATTGGCGATCACGACACGCGCGTTGGCATCAACCGCTTGGGCGATGCACGCATTGAGATCGTCTCGCGTGTATGCGCCGACGCGAATGCCGAGAAACGCGTAAGGCTCCGGCCTCATGTCAGCGCCTCCACGTGCGCGCAAATCGCCGCGACTCGAGCGTCCCACGAATGATGGTCGACCGCGTCGCGCCTGGCACGCTGCCCCATAATGTCCAGACACTCCCGTGCGGAAACCGCCGTACGTAACGCTCGGGCGAGATCGTCAACGTCACCAGGAGCGAACAAGAAGCCGCTTTGACCATCGACCAACGCCGCTTTGGCATCCGGCACGGCCGAGGAGATCACGGGCCGACCCATCGCCATGTACTCGTAGAGCTTGAGCGGCGACCTGAAGGCCGAGTGGCCGGAGTAGCACACATCCGCGCCTGCGATCAGCGCTGGGATGTCATCGGGTGATACCCGGCCGAGAAAACGGGGGGCGATCTGCAGTTGTTGAGCCAGCGCGACGAGGGCTGCCCGATCGGGCCCGTCGCCCGCGATCGTCAGGTTCACATCCGGAACCAGAGCTGACGCACGCAGGAGTACATCGAGGCCCTGCCACGACGCGAGCGACCCGACAAACAGCACCGTGAACGCTTGCGCGGAGCGCGGTGTGCTCAAGCGAGCGGGGTCGAAGCGATGCACGTCGACGCCGTTGGGAACGACGGCGATCTTCTCGCGCGGGACGCCCATGTCGGCGACTAACCGGTCAGCCAATGATTGGCTGATCGCGATGAGGGCGGTGCACTCGTGGTAAGCCCGTTGCTCGAGGCGCCGAGAGAGACCGGTGAGGACGACGCCGGAGCGCTCGCGACTGGCTTCCTCGGTGAGGAGCGCATTGGTCTCGAGAATCCAGGGGATACCGTGGCGCGCGAAGCGGGAGCCGAGCGACTGGAAGAGCGCGAAGCGCTCGTAGACCCAGTCGACGCTCGTTCCGAGCTCGGACCATGCGCCGCCGGTGTGGCGGCCGCGGAGGCCCAGGCGCGCGATGTCAGCGGCGAGCGTCCAGGCGCGTCCCCGTTGGAGCATGGACTCGCCATCGCGCGCCACGCCCTCGGGCATGCGATCGCCGACGATGTAGCGCGACACGGTCCACCCTCGGCGCTCGAACCCGTCGATGACGCCGAGGACGTGGGCGCGCGGGCCCGCGGCATCGGACGCGCTGCGCGTGGTGACGCGCGGCGCGCCCGACAGATAGCCGAGGCGGAGATCAGACCGGGTGGGTGACTCGATACTCTTCATATCGTCCCCCGAGTGCCCCGGTGATCATGCCAGCCCCGCGCCAGACGAGCATCAACGCGCGGACCAGCCGAACGTGGCGGTCGCGCGAGAGCAGCGCGACCGGCGTCAATAGGATGCCTTGCGCCAGGCGTCCGAGCCCACGCACGATGCGCATGGGCAGGGCGATGAACGCATCCGGCCGGTCGCGCTCGACCTGGCCGTGCGTGGCGCCATTGCGATAGGCGCGACGGAGCAGCCAACCGAAGTTGGCGCGGCTCGCCGGGATCCATTCTTCGACCGAGGCGTCGTTGGCCCAGACGATGCGAGCGCCGTTGGCCTTGGCGCGACGGAAGAACTGGAGGTCCTCGCCGCCCGTGAGCGCGAATCGGTCGTCGAATCGGCCGGTCGAGTCGAAGATCACGCGGCGGACGAGCACGTTGTGCGTGTGCGCGTGCGGCAACTCGTGGCCGGTCTCGTAGCGCGGGCGGTCGAAGAATCGACCATCTCGTACCCAGTCCGATGGAGCCACGGGGAAGTACGGTATGACCGGACCGGTGACGACATCGGCATCGTACTTGGCTTGCACTCGGAGCAGCGCGGTAAGCCAGTTCGCTTCCGGCACTTCGTCATCATCGAGCATCGCAATGAAATCGATGTCGGTGCCCGCGGCTTCGACTGCGCTATTTCTGGCGTACGTAATGCCTCGGCGCGGCTCGACTACGTACTTCAACCCGAGTGAGAAATCACGCGCGCGTGCTTCGCATGCCGCGCGCGAAGGGCCCGCCGCGTCATTGTCGACCACGACGACCCGGACGCACGCGTTGGTACGCAACGCCGCGAGGCCATCCAGCAGGCGCGCAAGACCGTCTGGACGGGCGTAGGTGGCGATACAGACGGCCACCATCGTCTCGGCGGCGTCGGTCGTCATAGTGACACCGTCTCGGACTCAGGCACCGGAGCAGGCGTCCGATCATCCGCCCGTTTCCGCAGGTGGAAAATGAGCACCCACAGCGTGACGGAGAGGAGTCCATCGCAAATCAGGCTCGACCACGCTGCGCCCCGCCACGAGTAGTGGGTAATCAGCGGAAAGTTGATGCCGATGTTGATGGCGGCGACGATCACCTGGAGCAGGGTCCGTGTGGCCTGGAACCCGGCACCGGTCAGCGCATCGGCGGCGGCGAACTGGACGGACTTGAGAACGGGAAGCAGCGACAGCCAGCGCACGGCGCCAGCGGCCTGATCGAAGTCATGACCGAGCAGGTGCGGCAACAGCGGCGCGACGAGGAACATCGCGATCCCGGCGAGAGCGCCATAGCTCACCGCCGGCGGCAACAGCTGCTGGGCGACCTTGACGCTCGACCGGACGCCGTGCGCGCCATGCTTGAAGAATTTTGGGTACGCCGCCTGACCGATCGAGCGGATGGGCACGAGCAGGACGTCGATGACCCTGTACGCCGCCGAATAAATACCCGTCGCGCTCAGATCCGGAACGAGGCGGCCGAGCATGACTTTGTCGATGTCGTTGTAGACGTTCTGCGCCGAGATGCCGGTCGCGAAGAAAAATCCGTCGCGGACGTCCCGCGTCGTGTAATTGAAGCGGATGACCGGGCGACCCAGCTCGCGCGAGGTCAACCAGAGCGCGGTCGCGGTGCTGAGTGCGGTGCATGCCAGGTAGTAGTACCCCCATGCCGCGGCCGTATGCGCGCCCGGCGTCGCGACGAATGCGACCGCGGCGACCAATCGCAGGAAGGTCGTGACGATGGGGAGCTGGGCCGTGCGCGCCATCTTTTCCTGCGCTTGATACGCCTGCCCGCACAGGAAGAGCACGGTGGCGAACACGAGGTCGGACGTCGCGACGCAGATGACCAGTGACGTGGGGATGGTGGCCGGCAACAACGCGCGTCCGACGAGCGCCGCGGCGCCGACGGAGATGGCACCGGCCATCAGCGTGAGGGTGAGCGCACCGCCCCAGTAGTGGTCGAACGCCTCCCGGCGACGCGCCACGTGCTGAATGAGCACGTTGCCCGCTCCGAGCCCGGCCATGGGCGCGATCAGCTGCGAGAGCGCCGTGGCGGCCGCGAACGCGCCCAGGCCGCCGGCGCCCAGGGTGCGGGCGATGACGACGAAATACGTCGCTTGGAGGACCTTCAGCCCGCCCTGGCCAACCGTCAACCAGGCCGCGTTGCGAGCGAGGAGGCTCTGCCGCAACCGCTGCCAGGGGAGCGCCAATGCTATGCCGCGCCTCGACCCTTGAGCACCGCCGGCACGGTCATCGCCAGGATCTTGAGATCCAGTCCGAGTGACCATCGGTCAATGTATTGCAAGTCCAGCGCGACCCAGCGCGAGAAGGTCAGATCACTCCGACCGCTGACCTGCCACAGTCCGGTCACGCCGGGGCGGACGCTGAAGCGCCGCATGAGCCACGACTCGCTGAACCGATGCACATCGCGCAGCGGCAGCGGGCGGGGGCCGACGAGCGACATGTCGCCGCGCAGCACGTTCCACAGCTGGGGCAACTCGTCGAGCGACGTCTTGCGAAGGAACTTCCCGATTCGAGTGACGCGTGGATCGTCTTTGATCTTGAAGACAGGCCCCGCGGCTTCGTTGCGATCCTCGAGCGTGGCCTGTAACGCCTCGGCATCCGTGATCATCGTCCGGAACTTGAACATCCGGAACCGCCGCTTGTTGAAACCGAAGCGTTCCTGCGCGAAGATCACGGGGCCGTGGCCGTCGAGGCGAATCGCGAGCGCGATCAATGCCAGGATGGGTGACACGACCACCAACCCCACGCCGGCGAGCGCCATATCCAGGCCGCGCTTGATCACGAGTCGCGTGTCGTTGGCGACCATGTGCATCCGGATGACCGGGATCTGGCCGGTCTGCTCGAACGACGGCCGCGCGAGCGATGACTGAAAGACGTCGGCGAGATACGCCGCACGCACGCCGAGCCGCTCGCACAACGCGATCGTCTCCTGGATCTGCTCGTAGCAGGATTTGATCGGCAGGGTGATCAGGACGTCGTCGATCACCCGACCCATCAAGATGCCCTCGAGCTCATCGAGGTCGCCCAGGAGACGCTGTGACACTTCGTCGGCCACCGGATCAGCATTCGTGTCGACAAACCCGGCGATCCGAATCCCGTCTTCTTCCCGATGCGTGGCCAGCTCGTGATAGAGTCGCAGCGCACGGGGCCCGCTGCCGACGATGAGGACCTGCCGCTCCTCGACGCGCGCCGACGGCGCGGCCGCGGCGATCCAGATCACGCCGCGCAGCACGAGGAGCGCGGCCACGGTCGCGAGGATGAAGTACCCGACCGTCAGCAGACCGAACGCGCCCGTATGCGACGCCAACGGGAACAGGACAACCGGCGCCATGCCGACGAGGCACGCGCCAATGAGCCGCGATACGTATTTCCTCGGATCGGCGAACCGCCGCTCCTCGTAGAGGCCGAACGCACTGAGACTCACCTGCATCGACACGCCAAACAGCGCGAGCAGCAGCACGTTCTTGACGGTGATGCGCATCTGCAAGAACGCCTGAACGCCTTTTGCGCCGGGATGATCCGCGTTCATGAGCAGGAACACCCCGAACATGGTCGTGAGCACGACCGCGATATCGAGGTAGCGGCAGACGCGCAGGAACGTCGCGAGGCGCTTGGCGGGAACCGTGCGCGCCGAGAGCCGCCGCGCGGCACCAGTCCCATCGGCATCGGTCGCCATCGCGGCATCGTGCCCGCTCACCGCAATCGTACTGGCGTTCTCGTACTGCACGACGCCAGACCCACCGGAATAGCGCCGGTGGGTCCCAGAGTCTCGTACGTCAGCCCGCACAGTCATGTGCTCAACTCAGGCATTGACAGTGTAGTACTTGTCCCGGTAGCCCTGGAACCGGTAGTTGCCATCATACGCCGCATCCCGAGCAAAATCGACATCGTTCAGCACGGCACCAAGCACCGGTGCACGGACGTGACGCAGTTGCTCCATAGCGAACGACAATGCTTGCGTTGCCGTTACGCCCGACCGCGCGATCACGAGCACACCGTCGGCGTGCGCCGAGAGCAGTGCGGCGTCCGTCACGATATTGATCGGTGGCGAGTCGATAATGATGCGGTCATAGTACGAGGGCAAACGCTCCAGGAGCTCTTGCATTGCCGGCGAGTCGAGTAGCGCGGCCGGCTGCGCAGGCAATGAACCGGTCGGCAAATAGTGCAGTTCCCCTCCCCTGCCCAGCGATACACCGCGGACAGCGGCCTCGAGCGACGTCGTTCCAGCAATCACATCACTCAAGCCCGGCGTACGCGAGGCGCCGAACACGCGGTTGATAATGCCGCGGCGCAAATCCGCGTCGACGAGTAGCACCCGGTGGCCGCGCGTGACGAGTGTGACGGCGAGGTTGACGGCGCTCGTGGTTTTTCCATCGCCCGACAACGGGCTCGTGATCACCAACGTCTTGAGCACGCTCTCGCCGCGTGGCCGCAAGAACGCGAGGTTGGTCTGCAGGCGACTATAGGCCTCGGCCACCGCGCTCCGCGCATCCGGCTCCGCACCGTCGAGCACCTCGCCGTTGGATGTCCCATTCAACTCGGCGTCGAGCGCCGCGATGCGTTGCCGGTGCGACAACCGTCGGCGTCCATGCCCACCAGTAGCAGCCGGATCGCCCAGCTCTCCGGAGAACCGGAGGCGTGTGGTCAACGCGTTGCCTGAGATACGTGGGATGAGCCCCAGCACCGGAGCGCCAGTCGCCGCGAGCACATCGGCCCGTGTATGGACGGTGTGGTCGCGCGAATCACGCGCCAACGCGAAACCGAGGCCCACTAGCAATCCCAAGATCACCGAGATCGCGAGATAGAGCGGCGGTTTCGGGCGGATCGGCTCGACCGGAATGACAGCCGGGTCCATGAGCTGCAACGTCGGATCGTCCACGGCCTCGGCGACTTGCGCCTCTTTGAGCCGCGTCTGCAGCGCCACATAGATCGTGTCGAGCACCCTCGGCGCCCGCGACAACCGGGCGTATTGCGTCTCCACGGCCGGAATCACGTTCATTCGGTGCGAGTACTGCCCGAGAACGCTGTCGTATGAGCTGACCTGCTCGGTCAAACCGGAGAGGTACGTCGTCGCGATCGTGCGGATCTGATCCTCGACTTGATGCTCGCGTTCGGTGAGCGCGAGTACATCGGGGTCTTTCGGCGTGCGACGCGTGAGCAGCGTGGTGCGCTCATCATCGATCGTCGACAATGAATGCAGCAGCTCGGTGGATGCCTGGTTCTTGAGCAACGTTGGGAACGCGATCAGCTTCCGGTAGGGCGACGGATCGTCCGGCTTCTGGTGCGCGGCTTCGAGCGTGACCTGGCGCATCAGTGTCGTCAGCGCACCCTTCTCGGCGTCCAAGTCCGCGCGTTCGGCCTGGATGTTCGCCGCATGCTGGACATCGGCCTGCGCCTCGTCCGGCAGACTCACGACATTGTGCTGCTCGCGGAACGTCTGCAGCGCGGCGTCGGACGTATTGAGCTCATTGGAGAGCGAGTCCAGCTGCTCGCGCAGAATTTTCACCGTGCTGCGCGCCTGCACCTTCTGCATCGACGTCTTGTCGAGAATGAACAGATGGGTGAGGACGTTGGGAACGTCACGCGTGAGCTCCGGGTCCTTCCCGCGATAGGTCACCGTCATGACATCGGCGTCGCGCACTGGACGCTCGACCTTCCGATGCTTGTCAAAGAGCTGGTACGCATCCTCGCGCGATTGCAGCTCTATATGAATCTTGCCCGGTCCTTCCTTCGCGGTCCGCGGCCGCAAGACAGCCATAATTCCGGGGACGTTGAGTTGCCCGCCGGGCTGGACCACACCGAGCACTTTCCCATCGCCATTCGTGACCGTGAATCCGCCACCGGCCGAGTCGCGCCTTGTCAGGTCGTACGCCGCCGAATCGGCCAGCGGGTCGACATGGAAGTAGCTGAACACGGCGCTTCGCGGGACGCGCGTCGGCTTGACGACGGCCCGCAACCCGAGCGAATCGATCGTGGCTTCAGCCAGTCGGCGACTCTGGAGCACCGAGACCTCGGTCGCAACCTCGCGATCGTTCGTGACCTGATCGAACAAGCTCGGCATGTCCATCTTCTGCGACAGCACGCGAACCGCCGCGGTCGCCTCGTACGTTGGCGTCATGATAACGCACAACGCGCCAACGAGCCCAACGATGATGACCATCGACGCGAGCACGATCCACTTCTGACGTCGGATCAGATTCAAGATGCCGTCGATCGAGAGCAGATCTTCATCGCGGCGCGAGGGTACTGGCCCCGACCACGGTGGCGTCTGGTACGGCCCGAGGCTCGTACCGTTTCCGTTGTTGCCGTTCGGTGTGATGGAGTGGCTCATTAGTATCGGATCAGCGTCGAGACGACAATGGCGGTGGCCGTAATCACGCCACCGATGACGTAAATACCGTTGCGCGAGAACCAACTGCGCTCCGGCACGTAGAGCTCGTCGCCGGACCGAATCGTGGTCCGGCCGATCGGCGTGTCCTGCGAGAAATCGACGTCGATATTCTGGCCGGACCGGCGCAGTTGGAAATGCTTCGGGTTGCCGTTCGGCAATGTGCCCCCCGCCAGTGCGAATACGTCGTGCACCGTCATCGTGGGGTCGACGGGGTAGATGCCCGGGTGGTTAACAGCCCCGAGAATGGTGACGCGCCGCAGAAACGTCACCTCGATCGCGGGATCCCTGAGGTACTGGGCATACGTGGTCACCAGCAGGGACCTGAGCGAGTCGGCCGTTATTGAGGCGACCTTGGTGGGCCCGAGCTTCGGGAATACTGCGGTCCCGGACTCGTCGACCGGGAATTCACCGGAGAGGTCGGGCTCGCGCCAGATGCGCAGCCGGATGACATCGCCAGGCTGCAGCCGACTCTGCCCGAGCACCGTATCCCCGCGCGGGCTGGCTTGGGCAGGCGTGGCGTTCGCGAAGTTGCTTTGCGAGGCCGCCGTCCCGGCGCCAGCGACAGCCACGAGCGCGAGCATTGGGATACATCTAATCATTTGGTTCATGCGGATTCGCTGAGTGAGCACAGGTACTCGGCCGTGTTCGCAAGACGCGAACCGAACCGCGCATGCATAGCGGCATTTTGGTCTAGTGATATGAGCGAGTCGGCCGAGTTGGATCGTCAGGGTTTTCTTGAGCAAGTCCTGCACCTGGCCATTTCCCAGCGCGCATTAACCAAAGGCTGCTGTTACGTCTGTCTATCCTGCACACCTGCAACAGGTTGCGGCGCCGTTACAACATGCGGCCGCGAATGTGTGATGCACATCACAAATATCAGCTTCGACAACCGAGGTTCGGCTGAGGCGCATGGGTAGAGCGCGGCGCCTGCGTCTCAACCGCATTCGGGGCATCACTCAGGTCATATAGCGAAGCGAACGCCGAGCGCGCCGGTATTGTGAGGTACGCACGGCCTGTTGCGTTCAGGTAGCGAACGAGCAACGAATCTTCGCGCACGCCGTTGCCCTCGAATTCGTGGGCGACAACGAGCCAGACGCGATGGCGACCGCGCAGTGCGGCGAGCTCCTGGAGATAGGCCGGCCAATCTGTCCGATGGCATCCGCCCCGTGTTATTCCCGTCGTGTCTGCGTAGTACTCGAACGTTGGCAGTGCGCCGTAGTAGACGTACACGGCATCACCGGGACGACGCACCCGCGCCAGGGCCGTGGCAACCGTGCGCATGTCTTCGTGATGCTCGGGAAACAGCGCCTCGACACCTTGGATCGCGACAAGGACCACGACGATCCACCTCGGGCCGGCCGCAATCGCGAGCAGGACGCTCGGCAGCAAGTAGAGCGCGAGGCGGTCGGACAATGGATACAGTCCCGCCGCGGCTGCACCGATCGCCACTACGATCGGCATCATGACGCCGCGGCGTGGCAGAAACCACAGTCCGACGAGTATCGCGATGAGCCACACGATGCCCGGCGGCACTCGCAAGAGCGTGTCGAGCACGTGCGCTGGCTGCGTGAGTGGCCAGCTCCATGTACGCCAAAACCCATCGCTCCAAAACCGATGCAAGTACTCGCGATCATTGGGGCTCAGCCTATGCTCAGCGATCCATATTGCCGGTGCGGCGCTGAGTGTCCATACCATGATGACCGAGAGGCGTCGGCGTACGATCGCGAGCGCGGCGAGCACGATGACCGCGGGATATGAGCACCACACGAGCACCGCGCCCAGCGTGCCCGCGATGAGTGGGCGGCAGTCGATGGCGAGCATGAGCGCAATCGCGATCGTGACGTCCCATGCGTAGGGTTTCGCCTCAGCCGCGTACGTAACCAGTGCACGGTTGCAAGCGAACAACCAGACGGCCGCCACGACGAGTCTGTCATCGCGCAGCACCCGGCGGGCGAGTTGCGTGAAGAGAGGCAACGAGGCGAGGGACGCCAGGAGCGGCATGAGGCGCAGCACGCGGCCGCTGGTGCCGAGCAACGACACGCTGATCCATTGCGCGAGCAGAAATCCTGGCGGTGTAATCTGCCCGTAAGGGAGTGGCGACAATAGTACAGCGCCGAGTGGGCGATGAATGACGCCGAGCGAGAGCATAGCTTCATCGAGCCAGATCGGCTCATTTATCATCCACCGACCCACGCGCAGGGCCACACCGAGCACTATCGCAGCCGAAACACCACCCCCAAGACCACGGAGATTTAATGCGTTTGGCAGGCGCACTTCGCTTCCTCGCGCCGGCGCTCGGCCTATTGGCCGCACCGCCCGGCTATCATGTGCTCGCGACCTACACGATCGGCGGCACGGGCGGATGGGACTATGTGGCGTTCGACACGGCCGGCCATCGCCTGTTCGTCGCTCGCCAGACTCGCATCCAAGTCATTGATCCGGAGACGGGGAAGGTGCTCGGCGAGATCCCTGGCATGTCGCGCGCGCATGGCATTGCGTTCGCCTACGAGTTCGGTCATGGCTTCGCGACCTCGGGCACCGATAGTACCATCACCATGTTCGATCTCAAGACACTCGCGGTGCTCGGCACGGCGAAGGGGCAGCTCGATGCGGATGCCGTGCTCTATGATCCCGCTTCGAAGCGCGTGTTCTCGTTCAATGGCGACTCCAAGAGTGCGACGGCGGTCGATGCGCAGACTGGCAAGGTCATTGGCAACATCGACCTCGGCGCAGGGCCGGAGTTCGGCGTCACGGCCGGCGATGGGAAGCTGTACGTCAATCTCGAGGAAGATGGCAACATTGCCGAGATTGATGCGCAAGCCATGAAGGTTACGCGCAAGTGGGAGTTGGGGACCTGCAAAGGCGCGACTGGTCTCGCCATCGATCGCGTGCACCATCGGTTGTTCAGTGGGTGCAATACGAAGGGGGCGCCTATCATGGCGATCTCGGACTACACGTCCGGGAAGTACATCACGAGCATCCCCATCGGGCCCGGGGTTGACGCTGCCGGGTTCGATCCTGGAACTGGCTATGCGTTCGCATCGAGTGGGGCGGACGGTACGTTGACCGTGGTGCACGAGGATAGTCCCGACAAGTTCACGCTTGCCGAGTCGGTGAAGACCATGCTCGGCGCACGCACAATGACCGTGGATCCCAGGACCCACAAAGTCTATGTCGTGAGCGCGAAGTTCACGCCGGAGCGCAAGATGGTACCCGACAGCTTTACGCTGCTCGTGCTCGGCATGTAAGGCCTCCTCGGCGCTTCGCGCCTCGTCGCCTTGCACGAAAGGGGGCAGTGCACTGAACCTAGCTGCACTGCCCCCTCTGGCATCCGTGCCACTGGCATCCGTGCACGCAAAAGGGGGCAGTGCACTGTGCCTAGCTGCACTGCCCCCTCTGGATCCCTTCGGCGTTCGCCCGTTAGGGCGACGAGGCGCGAAGCGCCGAGGAGTGTTTAGCGGTGGTGTCCGCCGCCACCGCCATGGCCGCCGCCACCACCACCACCGTGGCCGCCACCGCCGGAGCTGTAGTGCGCATGCGAGCCGCCACCGCCACTGCTGCCGTGCGGCGCACTGCCGCCGCTATGGGGCGAGCCACCACCGCCGCCACCACTGCGCGGGGCGCTCTGGGTGCGATCATACGGCTGCGCACCGCCACCGGCCGAAGGCGCGACCCGATGTGCAACCGGCATCGGAGCGCGTGACCCGGCGCCGTAACCCGGCGACGAGTAACCGGGGTGTCCGGCTTGGAAGCCGCCACCAGCCGGCGCCGCTGAAGGCACACGGCTAGCGGTAACCCGCGAGCCGATGGCACCACCGCCATTCGGTGTCATCACGCGCCCTGTATTCGCAGGGACCGGCGCCGAACGCCCAGCAGTCTGGGGGAATACCGTACGGCTCCCCACGGCACGATTGCCGACGAAACCGCCGTGCGCCGACAAGCTGGCACTCGAGAACACGGAGCGTGAACCGATAGCCGCGCTACCGCCGAAGCGACCGCGATACCCGGTGACGCCAGGCCCGCCGAGCGCACGACCACCAAACACTCCGGTCGACGCATAGCCCACGCCGCGATACCCTATGCCACCCCACGGGTGATACCCAACGCCCCAACCGGGACGGTGATAGAAGCCAGGCCCACCACCGTAGAACCCGCAGCCCCAGCACCCATAGCCGCCGAAGCCAAAGCCGAGGCCAAACCCGAACCCACCACCCCAGCCCCAACCCGCGTACGGGTAGTAGCCCCAAAACGGATCATACGGATCGTAGTACGAAGCACCCCACCACCACGGGCTCGGCCCGTAGGTCGCAACGACGACCGGCGGCGGATAGTAGGCGCTAGCAGCGGTACCGTCATAGTAGCCGCTGTTGTCGTAGCTCCCACCGTTGTCCGCATACGCCTGATCCCGACGGAACGGCGGCGCGATGCGATAGGAGGCCAAGTCGTAATCGAAATGGGCGCCCGTCGCCATCTGCTGCACGATGTCGGTCATGACCTGTTCTTCGTGCCCGGTCACACCGCTATCAGGAAAAGCGTCCTGATCCCAGTGATCGCCGGTCATGAAGTTGTCGAACTTGAACGGCTCAGCCGAGAACGCGACGTAGACCATGCCGGTCCCGTGCGTCTCCGTCACTCGGAAAGCCTCGCCGTCGTCGTGCGAGCGCACTTCGAACTTGGTGCCGGCCGCGATATGATTGGGCTCATTCGGGTCGGCTGGGAACAACGGCCGTACCCGGCCGTCGGGCGTCGCTTGCAGCACCACGACGAAACCATCATCACGAACCTTTACGAACACGCGGGCGCGGTCGCCGCGGTCATATACGCTGTTGCTGTTCAGCGTGACGCGGACTGCCGGATCACCGGGTCCAGCGTTCGGCGATGCTGTCTCTGGGCTGGTAGACGCATCCTGCGCCGCCGCCACTCCCGCCACCATCGCCACAAGTACCAACGCATTCCGCCACATAGAATCCTCCGGACTCTCACCATATCAGAGAGCGAGGAACGTGCCACCATGTAAATATAGTTATTTCAACTACTTATAGCAAATCACACCCGCGATTCTGTCCATCTATTCGGACGCCTGTGTCATCGACGCTGGAATTCGGGTGTTTCGAGAACTGGGGCCTTGAGGCCCAAGACAAATTTAACACGATTGAGCAAGGCCCCGGCGTTCATCCACTCATCGCCCGTTTCCGGGTACCCATTGGGCGCCACGTGCCCAAACAAGGGCTCCCCGAGGTTGCCCACCGTTTGCGCGGCTCGCGGAGTGGTGTCAGGAGGAGCGTTCATCGCTCGGAAGGCGCTGACAACGAACTCGAACGGACTCTTCACTTTGGTGCGGCTCGTCACAGCGGCATAGAACTCATGGGACGTCACGATTGTCCTCACGACTTCTCGCATGTCGCCATCGGTTCGCCTGAACGTCGCCGCGGCCCGGTCGACGACGGCCGGTGGTGGGCTGTCACTGACAAATCTCACGCACAGTTTTCGTGCAATAAATCGGGCGGTCGCCGGATGCCGGGCGACGATGTCGAGCACGGCCTCGCCGTCCGCGAGCCCCTGCCCGGCGGGCAAAGCATGGCCCAAGACCATCTTTGGTCCGGCATCATGCCACTCCGGACGGAACTCGAACTGGCCAACGTGCTCGGGATCCAGGATCGTCCACCCGGTGAACGCTCGCGCGACGTCGATCACGTCTTGCTGCGTGTAGCCACCATCGACGCCGAGGGTGTGCAGCTCGAGGAGCTCGCGGCCGTAGTTCTCGTTCAGCCCATGGCCCTTTCGCCTTGCGTTGCCCACCAACAACGGCCGCGTGGGTTCGGCGCCGGAGTCCCAGTTGTCGAGATAGTAGAGCATCGCTGGACTGTGGGCGACGGCGCCGAGCAGATCGCGGAATTTGCCGAGGGCATGCGGCCTCACTACGTCGCGATCAAAATCGACGAGCAGATATCGCTCCGGTCCCTTTCCCGAATAGATCGAGAAATGATTCTCCCAGAAGTCGGTCATGACTTCGAGGAGCTGCCGCTGACTCCCCACGGCCCGCGCCACGCGTGACGCTTGAAGATCCGTCAGAATTCTGTTGGAGGCCGCGTCGGCTTGTTTGAGCGCGACCGAATCGTCGTGGCGTTGCGCCGAGTCCGGCGGGGAGGGATAGCGAGTGCGTTGGTTCCGGAGCTCTTGCGGCAACACATAGACGCGCGCGAGATCGGCGGTATGCATTGACTCGGCGGGGAATTTCGCCAGCACGCGATCGGTGGCTGCATCACTGATTCGATCCGGATGCAGCTGCGCATCGATCCACCGCTTGATGCCAACGCGACTCACCGAGTCAACGTCGCCTGGCCGCGGACCAAACGTCAGGCGATCGAGGGCCTGAAGCGGCGCGTGGCCGCCCGTCACGCATCCCATGAGGACGCAGACGAACGGCCACGCGAGGTACGGTTGGAAGCGACTAGCCACGCCCCTTCTCGGGCTTCTTCTCCTCTTCTTTAGGAGGAGGCGGCGCCTTCTTAGGCTTCTTGTTCTTGGGCTTTGGAGCGGGAGCCGGCTTGTCTTCAGATTCCGGCTTCGCCGCGGTCTCCGGTTTCGACTCCACCGACTTGACCGCTGGCGTTCCATTGCGCTCCGGCGGCTGCGGGACACGCGAAGCAGTTGCCGGTTGCCCCACTGGCTTTGCCGCCGCCAGCGTCTGGGTCTTGGCCGGCCGATCCACGAACCCATTGTTACCCGCCTGCACCGGCTGCGCAGCCGCGAGACCCTCGCGAGCAGGCTTGAGCGTGCCACCGTTCGTGTTCGCCGCCGGTTTGATGAGCGACTGATGCTGCGGAGCGCTCTGACGCAGCTGATTCTCCTGCGCCGGCGCTAACGGCTTGCCGCCATTCTCGGCGAGCGCCTGTTGCTTCTGAGCAAATGGCACAGCAGCAGCAGGCGGCGCGGTCTTCGCGACGACCGCTCGATTCTCCACCGCGGCCGGCGGTGCTTTGACGCTTGCCGCCGCGGCAGTGCTACCCATCACGGCTGACTTCTGCGGCACTGTACCCGTCGGCGGAGCCGTTCCGTTGACCGGAGCGCTCGCGAGCTGCTGCGACGTCACCGGCACTGCCGCCTTCGACACCGACGCCCCACTCGCCATCGCGTTCTGCGGCACCGCCGTCACCGCGCCCGGCGCACCCGCATTGCGATAGTTCGTAATGTTCGTGGTATTCGTCGTGTTGTAATTATTGATGACCGTGGTGTTGTTATTGATCACGGTCGTGTTGTTCACGACGTTCACCTGATGCACGTAGTTGTCACTCACCGCATACGGCGGGTGATAGACTTCGCCCACGCCGAGCGCGACCCAGCCCACGCTACCGCCACCACCGACGGCGACGCCAACGTGCCAGCCACCGCCGCCGACGAAGGCCACCAACGCCGGCGCGTATACGGGCCGCGCGACGACGACAACCGCGGGACCCGGATTTGGATTCGGGCACCAGAACCAATTCCCGCCGGCGTACGCCCAGCGGCCGTAGTGATACGGGGCATAACCCCACGGTGCCTCATCGACCCACGACCAACCCCACGGGTCGACCCACACCCAGCGACCGGTGTGATACGGAGCCCAACCCGGTCCAACGTGATCGGGAACCCACACGTTCCCGTACCCGTCGACGTACGTCCAGTGGCCGTACTGGTCGAGGTCCTCATACCCGGGCATCTCGCGCGAGACATACCGGACCGAGACCGATCCGTCCTCGCGGTGATCGCGGGAAAGGCACCACTGATCCCAATCGTCGGGGGCGCCTATGTCGGTGAGATCATAGGTCGGCGAGTCCGTGCCCTTCACCGATGCGACTTGGTGGGCATTGACCTCGAACGACGACCCGGCGGCGGTCACCTCGACGCCACCGTTCCACACGCGAACGGTCGACAGCGTGCCATCGGGGTTGACGTCGACGCGGTACTCGCCGGGCCGCCCAAAGGTGATGGCGCTGTTTGGTGAGTCGATCTCGTAGACTTGTCCATCGTCGACCGACCGAATGCGGATCGTCGCCGTGCCGGAGGCCAGGCGCATCTGCAGGGTGTTGTCGTCGACGTTCACGAAGTCGAGCTCCGTTTGCGCCGAGAGACGAATCGCGGTCGCACCGACGTGGACCTCCGCCCGGGAGTTCTCGTCGGTCCAGAGTCGATCGCCGGTCGTCAGCGGTCGGTTGGGTTGGGCGATTGCCCACTCATCCACGCCCGACGCGCGGAACGAGACGGTGCCTTGGATCAGATTCAACCGGCCCACTCGCGCCGGAGGATCGGCCATCAAACTCGGCGCCGCTAACCCCAGCAGCAAAATCCAACGGTGTCGCATTTGTGCCTCCAACCCGGATGGTTCGGCCTGTATCGAGCAAGCCGCGGTCCAAATATCTAAGTCGTTGCGCCCGGTGAAGATAACCGCTCGGGCCAGTCTCGCGTTGTCCTCGACAGGGGACACGCCAGGGACCGATCGTCACGCCTGAGACGATCGTACCCACGCACTCGTTAGTCGTTACCGTGCGCGTGTATGTTCCTGACCCGCTATGGCTCAGCCGATCATTCCTCTTCCACCGGAAGAGGCAACCACAGAGACCGGCGAGATGGTGCGCCCGCAGACGCCGCGCTGGGTCGACGCGCTCATGCTCGTCGTGGTGCTGGCCATCGTGTACGGCGTCCTGCGCGCCGTCAGTACGTGGAGAGCGCCGCTCAGCTCCGGCACGCGGGTCTCGCTCGACTTGTGGCATCTGCCGCTGTACGCCGCGCTGTCGACTCTCCGGATGGCGCTGGCCTACGCGATCTCGCTCGTGTTCAGTCTCGCCTACGCGAAGATGGCGGCCGCGAGCAGGACCGCCGAGCGGTTCATGCTGCCGCTGCTCGACATCCTGCAGAGCATACCGATTCTGTCGTTCATGCCCGGTGTGGTCATCGGGCTCTCGTCGCTCTTCCCAGGGCGCGCGTTGGGACTCGAGTTGGCCGCCATCCTGCTCATCTTCACGAGCCAGGCGTGGAACATGGCGTTCAGTTTCCACCAGTCGTTGCTCACGATTCCCAACGAGCTGAGTGAAGCCTCTACCGTCTATCGGCTGGGGCCATGGCGCAAGTTCACGCTGCTCGAATTGCCATTCGGCGCCATCTCGCTCATCGCCAATAGCATGATGAGTTGGGCTGGCGGGTGGTTCTTCCTGATTGCCGCGGAGCAATTCACGCTGGGCAAAAGCAATTACGAGTTGCCTGGGCTCGGATCGTTTTTGCAGGAAGCGACGAGAGCGGGCAACATGATGGCGCTCGTGCTCGGGTTGCTCACGCTGATCGCCATCATTATCGCGTTGGACATGTTCCTGTGGCGGCCGCTCGTCGCCTGGTCCGATCGGTTCAAGTTCGAGCAATCCGGTTCTGGCGATGTGCCAAAGTCGGTCGTCCTGGAGTGGATCCAGGGGTCGGCGTGGATCGAGTGGGTCATCGCCCATACGTTCGAGCCATCGGGCCGGTGGCTCAATCGCGTGCTGAGCCCGCCACGTCCGGCGCTGATTCGCTATGCGGACGAAGCAGAACCCGCGCGCAGTTGGCTGCAGAAAAACTGGAAGGGTCTCATCGCCATGTCCCTCGTCACCGTGATCGTCGCCTGGGGCGCGATCGCGTCGGTGCGAGAGTTGACCGGACTGTCCGGCAAAGACTGGGGAACGATCGGCATGGGCGCCGGCGCCACTTTTCTTCGGACGCTGGCCGCGCTGATCCTGGCCGCCGCCTGGACGATCCCCGTTGGCGTCGCGATCGGCACCAATCCGAAATGGTCCCACCGCGCGCAGCCAATCATTCAGATCATTGCATCGGTCCCGGCAACTGCCGTGTTTCCGTTGCTGCTCGCCGTGCTGCTCGGCATCCCGGGTGGACTCAACGTCGCCGCCATCCTGCTCATGCTGCTCGGGACACAGTGGTACGTGCTGTTCAACGTCGTCGCTGGCGCGATGGCCATTCCGTCTGACCTCCGCGAGGCCGCCGTCAACTATCAAGTGACCGGTTGGCGACGGTGGAAGACGTTGATCTTGCCGGCGATCTTCCCCTACCTTGTCACGGGGATGATCACCGCGACCGGGGGCGCTTGGAACGCGAGTATCGTCTCGGAGTTCGTGACGATACCGCCGGACCAGACCAGGAGCACGCTCGGACTCGGCGCGCTCATCACCGAGTCAGCGAATAGCGGCAACTTTCCGTTGTTGCTCGCCAGCACCCTCGTCATGGCCGGCATTGTGATCACTGGCAATCGGTTGGTCTGGCGTCGTCTCTATGGATTGGCCGCGACCCGTTACCGGCTCGACTGACTGACATGGCATTAGCGATTGAACCCCACCCGACGACCGGGACCGGCGAGGTCCTGATTGCGGCCGAGAAGGTCTGCAAGTACTACGGCGACGATCGGTCGCCCGTGCTCGACAGCGTCAGCCTCGATCTCAAATCCGGCGAGTTCATCGCACTCCTCGGTCCCTCCGGCTCCGGCAAATCCACGCTGCTCCGCGTGCTCGCCGGCCTCATGCCTCCTTCCGAGGGTCGGGTGCTGGTCCACGGCGACCCGCTCCAGGGACCAAATCCGCGGGTGGCGATCGTCTTCCAGAGTTTTGCGCTGTTCCCGTGGCTCACGGTGCTAGACAACGTGGAGCTCGGGCTGCTCGCCTCACCGATCGCGCCTGCCGAGCGTCGGGACCGGGCGCAGCACGCGATTGAGCTGATCGGCCTCGCGGGATTTGAAGAGGCTTTTCCGAAAGAATTGTCGGGCGGCATGAAGCAGCGCGTGGGCTTCGCGCGTGCATTGGTGGTACAGCCCGAAGTCTTATTCATGGACGAGCCCTTCTCGGCGCTCGACGTGCTGACGGCTGAGAATCTGAGGGTGGAACTGCAGGAGTTGTGGACTGAGCGTTCGATTCCAACACGGTCGATTCTGCTCGTCACGCACAACATCGATGAGGCGGTCAGCCTGGCCGATCGCATCCTCGTTTTCGGCGCGAATCCCGGCCACATCCGGGTCGAGCTCAAGGGATTGCCGGTCGCCGAGCGCCGGCAGAAGAATGCCGCGCGGGGCCGGTTGTTCGACACGATCTATCATGTGATGACCAATCCCGAGGAAGATGCCGTCGCCTATGTCGAGCAGCGCGCCGCGCCCGACGAGGCACCGGCTCGAGTCTCGGCCGCGGTCAGACCTCGACGGTATCAGACCCTACCGGACGTGGGGATCGACGACCTCACCGGCTTCGTGCAGTACCTCGCGACGACGGTGGCCGGCCGAGGCAACGTCCACGAGTTGTCCCGCGACCTGCAGATGCGGACCGACGACCTCCTGGCGCTCGTCGAGGCGACCGATCTCCTCGGCTTTGCGGACCTGCAGGAGCGCCAGGTGATTCTCACGCCTGTGGGACAACGGTTTGCGGATGCCCCGGATGTCGAGGAGGAGAAGGCCATCTTCCGCGAAGCGGCGCTGGAACACGTGTCGCTCCTTCGCTATATCGTGCGGGAGCTCGAGGCGAGCCCCACCCACACGCTCGAGGCCGAGCGCGTGACCGACGATCTCGAACATTCGTTCTCGGGCGAGGAGGCCCGGCGCCAGTTCGAGACCGTCGTCGACTGGGGCAGATACGCGGAGTTCTTCACGTACGACGATAGCGCCGGCGAGCTCAAGCTGGATGAAGAACATCGGGTGAGTAGCCCTAGCTAGGTTCCCGTCGTCTTTAAACGTATGTGGAATAGTCGGTGGGCGCGGCTTGTCGCGACCGGCGTAGTCGTCTACGCGGTCGCGTACTGGGGCTGGCTGACGTTGGGGTGGCTTGCCCCCGCGTTCGGCGCGGCTTTCCGCGCGCGCATCGCCGGCGTCGAGTTCCTGCCGGTCAACCTGGGACTCATCTTCGTCGCGGCATACGCGGCCCGGCGCGGGCCGTCGCCGGATGTGCGCCGCTGCATGACGCTGCTCGCGCTCGCGACCATCAGCCCGTTGATCGGCAACGCGCTGTCGTCGTACGTCCACCACGTCCTCCACCGCAATCCGGACGTGATCTGGTGGGTGAATGCGCCGCTGCTCCTCTACTATCCGATCGCGACCGCCGCGCTGCTCTCACTCCCCCGCGCGCCGCGCGAAGAGACCGAGCAGCGCAAGTTCCTGTTCGACGCCATCGCCGTCGTCGTCGGCGGCGGGCTCGCCATCTGGTATTTCGTCGTCATCCCGACGGCGCTCACGGGCGTTCGCAGCCCCATCGAGACGTTCTACAACATCGCGTACCCGATCGGCGACATCGTCGTCATCGCCGCCCTCGTCACGGCATTGCTTCGCCGCCGGGTCGACGGCCAACGTCGCGCGTTGCAGCTCTTCCTGGCAGGCATGGCGATCTACATCGCCTCCGATCTCGCGAACCAGAACATCATCGCCCAGCACGGCGAGTTCGTCGAGAGCTGGACCGATGCGGCCGCGATGCTCGCGTATGCCCTCATGGCATGGGGATGCGTGCGCTATGTGACCGATCCCGCGCCGCCGGCGGCCGCGGACGATCCCGCGATGCTGACGCAGCCCTTCAGTCCATTGCCGTACGCGTCGCTCGTGCTGTGCTATCTGCTGCTCCTGATGGAGGCCAGCCGGCAGCCGGCCGCGGAGCGATGGACGGTACTCGCGGTCGGCGCCGTGCTGCTCACGCTCGTTGTCGTCCTGCGCCAGATCCAAGCCGTGCGAGAGAATGCCGTCATGGTCGCGCAACGCGCGGCGCAGGTGAACGAGGCCCGTCTCCGCTCGCTGGTCCAGCACTCCTCCGACGTCATCTCGATCATCGCGCCCGATGGCACGGTGCTCTTCGTCAGTCCGTCGATCAAGCGCGTGCTCGGGTACGAGGCCTCTGAGCTCATCGGCACCTCCCTGCTCGGCTTACTGCACCCCGAGGACATTCCGCGCGGCCAAGTCATTCTCTCCCGGGGCGGCATGGCGTCCGGCGGCCCTGGCGAGCCAACCGAACCGGTCGAGTGGCGCGTGCGGCATCGCGATGGGCGCTGGTTGGATCTCGAGACGGTCGGCACCAATCTCCTGCACGATCCCGTCGTGCGTGGCATCGTCATCAATACGCGCGATGTCAGTGAGCGCCGTCTGCTGGAAGCCCAACTCAAGCACCAAGCATTTCACGACCCTTTGACCGGCCTCGCGAATCGCTCGTTGTTCATCGACCGGGTGACGCATTGCCTGGCCCGCGCGCGGAGGTCACGCTCGACGGTGGCGGTGTTGTTCCTGGATCTCGACAATTTCAAAAATATCAACGACAGCCTGGGACACGTCGCCGGTGACCGGTTACTGGTGGCCGCCGCGGTGAGACTCGTTGGATGTGTGCGAACGACCGATACGGCGGCGCGACTGGGTGGGGACGAGTTTGCCGTGCTGCTCGAGGACCCGAGTGGCGATCATCGCGCACCCGCGGTCGCCGAGCGCATTACGGCGGCAATGGCGGCTCCGTTCGTTGTCGAGGGCAAAGAGGTATTCGTCTCGGCGAGTGTCGGCATCGCGACCTGCGATGCCGCGAACACGAACGGCGAGGCGGCCTCCGACCTGCTCCGCAATGCCGACATGGCGATGTACACCGCCAAGTCGCGCGGCAAAGCGCGCTACGAACTGTTCGAGCAACGCATGCACCGCGAAGCGATGGAGCGCCTGGAAATAGAGGGCGATCTGCGGCGCGCGGTCGAACGCAATGAGTTCGGGCTGCTCTATCAACCGATCGTCGACCTCAAGACCGGCGCGATATCGGGCGTCGAATCGCTTCTCCGCTGGCACCACCCGATGCGCGGCACCGTGTATCCGTCGCAATTCGTCCCGCTCGCGGAGGAGACCGGGCTCATTGTGCCGCTCGGCACCTGGGTGCTCCGCGAAGCGTGCCGGCAGGCGCGCGTCTGGGATCCGAAACTCGATGGTACGTTCTCGCTCAGCGTCAACGTCTCGGGCCATCAACTGCAGCACGCCGCTGTCATCGACATGGTCCGTGGAGCGCTGGCCGAGTTCGGGTGGCCGGCCGAGCGGCTCGTGTTGGAGATCACCGAGAGCATTCTGATGCAGAACGCCGACGTCATGCTGCAGCGCCTGGAAGGGCTCAAAGCCCTGGGCGTTCGCCTGGCGATCGACGACTTCGGGACGGGGTACTCCTCGCTCTCCTATCTGCAGCGGTTCCCGATCGACATCTTGAAGATCGCCAAGCCGTTCGTCGACGGCGTCGGCTCCGCGCTCGCCGAGTCGGCCCTTGCCCGCGCGATCATCGCGCTCGGCGAGACGCTGTGTCTCACGACGATCGCCGAGGGCATCGAGGTCCACGAGCAACTCGTCGGGCTGCAGCAACTCGGCTGCGAGCTCGGGCAAGGGTACTACTTCGCGCAGCCGCTCTCGGGCGAGGCGCTGGGCGCGATGCTCGCCGAACGGCTAGCTGGTCAGTTTACGTAGCGCCGCCGCCGTGTTGCGGCGGGCCATGTGCTCGGCCCACAAGTCACCCCGCTTTGCGAGCCGCTCGGGAAATGTCTTGATCGTGAACATCGCCGGTGTCAGCGTGTCGGTCAGCTCATCCCAGTCGAGCGGCGTCGACACGTGGGCGCCGTCGACGGCCCTCACGGCATAGACACCCGCAACCGTCTTTCCCACGATATTCTGTAGGTAATCGACATAGACTGAATCGGCCGGACGCGCTTTGACGCTCCGCTCGATGGTCGTCTCCTTGGGATGCGCCTGACTGACGCGCGTGGCGATCAGTTGGGCCACGAGACGAGCCGCTTCCTCCAAGGTGTTGCGCGGCAGCGGGACATATATATGAATGCCCGACGCGCCCGACGTCTTCGGCGCCCCGTGTAATCCCATTGCGTCGAGCTCTTCTTTGACGAACCGCGCTACCTGCACGACTCGTTGGAACGTGGCTTTCGGGCCCGGGTCCAGATCGATGACCGTATAGTCCGGGGTGTCGAGGGACTGCACGCGGGCCATCCATGGATCGACCGACACGGCGCCGAGCTGGATGGTATACAGCAGAGTGGTGAGCGAACCACCAACAAACCGCCGCTCATCTTCGCCGAGCGTCTCGACACGCACACCATCCGGGACATCAGCCGGCGCGTTTTGCTGATAAAATGGCTTGCCGTCGATCCCGTTGGGAAATCGTTTGAGCACTAGCGGCCGATCTGCCATAGTCGGCAGAATCGCGTCGGCGATCTGGGCGTAGAACCGCAAGAGATCCCCTTTGGTATACCCATCGCGGGGAAAGAAGACTTTTTTGAGATTCGATACGTCGAGCGTCTCCGAGCCCACGTGCAGCGTACCATCGCCGCCATCGTTCTCGATCTCTTGCAGCGCCTCGACCAACGAGCCGGATTTCTTCCTGGTCTTGGCGACGGGCGCCGCGTGTTGGATGCTCTCTTTTTCTCGAGTCACGGATCGGGCGGGTTTGTCATCGCGGATGCCGAGAAAAACGGGCTGACGCAAATACCCTTCATCCGTCCATTGGATGAACTTGACCTCCACGACGATCTTGGGCTCAACCCAATGCGCCTCCTCATTCGTCTTGGGAACGGATTCGAATGGCGAAGTTGAGCGCTTGAGTGGGACGAGGCGCTTGTGCATGTCCCGCAGCGCCTCGTCGGTGAAGCCTCCGCCCACATGCCCGGCGTAGATGAGCTTCGACCCTTCGTAGTGGCCGACGATCAGCGCGCCGAGCGCGATGCGGGACTTGCGCGGGTCGGTCCACCCGCCGACGACGAACTCCTGCTGCTCCTCGAGCTTGAGCTTGAGCCAGTTGCGCGACCGGTGGCCGGCGTCGTAGCGCGCACTGGTCTTCTTCGCGATCACGCCTTCCCAATGGTCCGCTCGCGCGCGGGCCAACATGCCCGGGCCATCCGGACTCGTCTCGGCGAGCCGGATGGTGCTGTTCGTCGCGCCCTTGAGCCGCCGCTCCAGCGCTTGCCGCCGTTTTGTCCACGGCTCGTCCAGGAGCGAGACGTCGCCGTCCGCGAGCAGGTCGAACGCGATCAGCGCCGCCGGCTCGGATTTCTCATGCTCCGCGATGTCCGAGTCGCCAATCAGGTGCATGCGATTCTGCAGACCTTGAAATCGACCAGGCGTGTCGCCGACCAGCGCCACGATTTCGCCGTCGAGCACGAACGGCGTGCGGGACTTTGCCGCGAGGTTGCGCACGGCCTCGGCGATCGCCGGAAATTGTCGCGCCTTGTCAATGCCGTTGCGCGAGACCAGCGCGACCTGCTTGGGCGTGCCGTAGGCAATCACGCGAATGCCATCGTATTTCGGCTCGAACGTCCAGCCGCCGCCGTCAGGCATCGACGTGCCAATCGTCGCCAGCATCGGTTCAATGCCGATCTCTTTTTTACTCGCCGCCGTTTTCTTTGGCATGGCCTTACCCGCGGTGACTTTTTTCGGCGGATCGCCGGCCGCGATCTCCTCCATCGTGCGGCCGGTGACAACTGATGTCGTGTACTCGGCCACGGGATCGACGTCGGTCACGAAGTCGTCGCGATGTTTGATCAGCAGCCATTGGGGTTTCTTTTCATCGCCCCTTTTGGTGCGCACCAGCGCGAACGATCCATGCATCCGCTCGCCGTGGAACGTGAAGGCCAGTTTTCCAGCGGCGAGCCCGGAGCGAATGGCCGCGGGTTCGTCCCCGTCATCGCCGACCTCGTCGGCCGTGTACGTCCCGCGATCCCAGATCATGACCGAACCGCCCCCGTACTCGCCCTTCGGGATCGTCCCCTCGAACGTGTTGTACTCCATGGGGTGGTCTTCGACCTCCATGGCCAGACGCTTGACGGTAGGGTCGAAGCTCGGCCCTTTCGGGACGGCCCAACTTTTCATGACGCCGTCGAGCTCCAGTCTCAAGTCGAAATGCAACGCGGTCGCCGCGTGCTTTTGGATCACGAACTCGAGCTGGTGTTCTTTCGCCTCTGGCGTCACATCGCCGGCGGGCTCGGCGGTTTTTGAGAAGTCCCGCTTCCGTTGATACTCGCTCAGCGGAGTCGATGGCATGTTGGGAATATATCTATAGATTATGCGCCATGTCTTCAGGAACCACGTTCGCCGACCACTTCGCGTCGCATCAGCAAGTGGTGCGACAGAGCATCATCGAGCTCAACGACGTCGCCGGCGCCGTTGAGCGCGCCCTCATCGAGGCGCTCCAAAAGGGCAACAAAGTCATCTCATTCGGAAACGGTGGCAGCGCCACCCAAGCGAGTCATCTCGCCGGTGAGTTGATCGGTCGATTCCTCAAGAATCGCCGGCCCTTGCCGGCCATCGCGCTGGTGAGCGACCCGGGCTCGGTGACGTGCATCGCGAACGACTTCGGGTATGCCGCGCTGTTCGAACGCCAAGTCGAGGGACTGGCGCGCCCGGGGGACGTCGCGATTGGCCTCACGACAAGCGGCCGTTCGGAAAACGTCAAGCGCGGGCTCGCGGCCGCGCAGCGCGCGGGCGCGACCGCGGTCGCCCTCACCGGCGCCGCGGGACTCATCGACGCCACGGCCGATTTTGTCGTGGCGGTGCCGAGCGCGGAGACCGCAAGTATCCAAGAAGTGCATCTGATGCTGCTCCACGCGTGGTGCCAAGGCGTAGATAAAGTCTTCGCTTGACGCGCCTCGCGCACGAGTGTATCTCGTGCGATGCGCGTCCCGCTGCTGCTCGTTCTCTGCGTTGCCCCGCTGTATGGACAGCGCAACATGATGGCCGATTCCATCGTGCCAACCGCGGCCGCGACGACGCTCTCGCAGTTGCTCACCGCGCGAGTCCCTGGTCTCCAGATCTTATCACAGGATGGCAGCGCCGGAGCGGGACCGGTCGTCACCATCCGGGGATACTCGGCCGGCCCAACAGTGAGCCGGCCGCTCTTGTTTATAGATGGGATCCGGGTGGACGACGCCGGTGGTCTCGGCATCTCGATGCCATCGATCGCCTACCACCCGGCGACGGGACGATTCGACGACATCGACCCGGCCGACATCGAGCGCATCGATGTGCTCCCTGGCGCGGCCGCCGCGAGTCTCTATGGTCCTGGCGCCGGCAACGGCGTCATTCTCGTCACCACGAAACGCCACAGCGGATCGTCGATCAGTGGCGAAGTGTCAGCCGAGGGAGGCGTCGCGACGACCTCGGTCGATGCGCCACAGAGTTACTTCTCGTGGGGACATAACGGCACCACCGTCGGCCAGTGTCCACTCGCTGCGCAAGCCGAGAAATTGTGCACGCTCGACAGCGTCTCGCACTACAATCCGCTCCCGAGCAGCATCATCCCCGCGTACGCGCAGCGATACGGCGCCATCGTCGGCGCGAACGTTGCCGGTCAGCAGATCTCGATCAGCGGCCACTACGCGAACGACCCTGGCACCGTCGAGTTGAATCCGACGGAACGCGCGGCGTATCGGACCGATCTCGGCCTCGAGCCGTCGCCTGGACAACGCCGCCCGTCGGCGCTCGATCAAGGTCAGATCCGTGGCTCATTCGTCTCTCCTCTAGGCATCACGGCGTCGATCGGCTACGTCGGAACCCACCAGCGCGATGGCGCGATCGACAGCTTCCTGAGCGATGCCGCGCTCGGGAGTGGGACGCGAGCGCTCAACGATGGCTGGGCGGGACCAACGTCACGCCCCGCGTTCGATTTGGCCGATGTGTCGACCGATCACGCCCAACACTTGTTGTGGAATCTGCAGGGCCTGTGGCAGCCGCTCGCGCCGCTGTCCGTGCACGCGACGGTCGGCGCGGATGCGGTGTGGCGCACGACGGGAGATCGCGCCATCGGCATCTCGTCGAATGGCGTGGACACGATCTCGGGTGTCGACGGACAGCGCTTGACGCAGTACACGGTCGACCTGGGTGGCACCTGGAGCACCGCGATCACGCCGGCGCTCGCATCACGAACGTCGGTTGGACTCCAGTACCTGGCCGCGAACGCGAGCGACTCGGCGCTGTCGACCGACGGCTCGAGCGGGTCGGTGGCGCTCAACAACTCCACGCTGCACCTGGCCGATCTCACGCAAAGCGCGTACGTCAACGAGGCGCTGGCGATCGCCGACAAAGTATCGGTGGGTGGCAGCGTCCGGTGGGATCACCATCGCCTCCAGTCCGGGCATGTCTCGTCGACAGTGGCCGATCCCTCCGCCACCGTGAGTTGGGCCGTGCTCGGCACGACGTCCGATCCGCGCGTTCGGCTGCGGAGCGCGATCGGCCAGACCAGCACGCCGATTGGCACCGTGCAGCTCGCGGCGCTCGCGCTCCCCATTCAGTTCAACAGCTTGCCGGTTCGACCCGCGACGCGCCAACGAGAGATCGAGGCAGGGATCGATGCGTCGCTGCCCGGCAATCGCGTCTCGGCGAGTCTCACGACGTATGCCCGGCGCTCGGTGAACGCGATTCTGCCCTTCACGGTCCCTGACAACACAGGAGGTCTCGTCCGCCTGGCCGAGCAGGGAACGGTGAGCGACCGCGGCATCGAATTCAGTACGACCGCGCGCATCTTCGAGCGGCCCGTTCTCGCATGGGACGCGACCCTGACGGCCTTCGAGCACTGGAATAAGGTGCTGCGCATCCCAGAGGACGAGGAATGGTATGACGGCATGCTGCGTGTTGCCCAAGGCCATCCGATCTACGGCTTCTGGGCTGTGCCGTATACGTTCGCGGACGCCAACCACGACGGGGTGATCGAGCCGGACGAGATCACGCCTGGAGCGCCCACGTACGTTGGATCGACGGTCCCGACGCACGAGGCATCGCTCGCCAGCACCGTGCATCTCTTCAAGCGCTCCGTGCACGTCAGCGTGCTGTTCGACTACCGCGGCGGGTATGTGCTGCCCGACCAGAACAGCCTGTATCAGGGCCTCGTGTTCACGGCGCGCGCGCAGAACGTCGCCGGCTCCTCGCTCAGCGATCAAGCGCTGGCGACGGCCGCTCTCGCCGGTCCCGGTTGGCCACAAGGGTTAGCCGACCGTGTCTCGGCCGTTCGCTGGCGCGAACTGTCCGTCACGACCGCGCTGCCGGTGCCACGTCCTGTTTCGGTGACGCTCGCGGTTCGTAACCTGGCATTGTGGACGAAGTACCGCGGCGATCCCGACATCGCCCTGGCCGAGCAGCCAGTGACCATCGCGTCGATCGCACCGACGCTGCAACTGCCACAACCTCGCACCGTGTTGCTTCGGGTCACCGCTGGCTTCTAGCGTGTAGCGTGCACAACTATATCTTGTGGCGCCATGCGAATGTTTCTCGTCGTCGTCGTGCTCTGGGCCACCCCGCTGTTCGCGCAGCGCGACACGCTCGGCAGCCTATCGAATATTCTGACAGACGCTGCGCCGAGCGTGCTGGTTCAATCGCGGAGCGGGAGCCCTGGCGCAGGCTCGGTCGTCGCACTCCGTGGCGCCGCCGAGCCGGCGACATCGAGTCAGCCGCTGCTGATCATCGATGGCGTACGCGTCGACAACGGCGCGGGACACGACAACGCGGTTGGCGCGGGCACCCCGGCGCCGGCCCGGTTCGACGATCTCGATCCGTCGGAGATCGAACGCATCGAGATACTGCCGGGCGCCGCTGCCGCGTCCCTGTATGGGCCTGGCGCGGCCGATGGCGTGATCCTCGTAACGACGCGATCGGGCTCGAGCCATCACCTCGTGTCCGGACGCCTGAGCGTCGAGGGAGGGTTGACGAACACGCCTTCGTTCGAGCAGCCGAACTACGAAGCGTGGGGCCACACGCCGAGCGGATCGCCGGTGGCGTGCTACACGTACCAGCGAGCGGCCGGCACGTGCGTCGTCGACAGCGTGACGCACTTCAATCCATTGCTCTCCGACGCCACGACGCCGTTCACGACCGCGAACGAGCGCCGGTTCGGCGCCGAAGTGAGCGCGGCGGCAGCGGGTCAACGCGTATTCCTCGCGGCGCACTATCGCGACGAGCTGGGGACACTCGTCATGCCCGATCCGGATATCGCGGCGTACGAGACGGGCCGCGGCGTGGCCCCACCGATCACGGCGCGACGACCGTCGGCGGCTGACCGCGCCGACATTCGCGGACAGCTCACGTCGGACATCGGGAAGTCGGCCGACATCACGCTCGGCGGGGGACTCGTTGGCGTGCACCAGCGCGGGACAGACGAGGACGAGCTGCTGTATTCCGCGGCGTTGGGTCCCGCGCGGCGGGATTCGAACGACGGCTGGGCAGATGCGGCGATCCGCCCCTCCCAGCTTTTCACCTATGTGCCGACCGAGCGCACGATCCACGCGATGGGCAACATCACGGGTCGCTGGCGGCCGGTGAGCGGTGTGGAGCTGCACGCGACGGCCGGCAGCGACGCCACAGACCAGACGAGCGCGATCGCTCAGACGACCCCCTTCGGTGACGGGACGTCCACGTTCCAGGCGAACGATCGACAGGTCAGCGCGCAGTATACGACGGACCTCGGGGCGACCGTATCGCTCCACGGATCGACGACGACGATCGGCGGTCAGTATCTGGAGCACCATTTTCGAGAGTCGACGGACAGCAGCACGTGCACCACGAACGTCGTCACGATGACGCCGCCTTTCCTCTGCGGGAGCAGTTCGCGGCTGCTGTTTCCGTCCGCCGATCGCACGCAGAGCCTCTACGCGAACGAGGTCGTGACCATCGCGGACCGCCTCACGCTCGGTGCCGGTGCCAGGTGGAATCACGAACGGCTCCACATCCTGCATCTCACCTTCACATCGCTCGATCCCTCGTTCCACGGACAGTTGGTCGTTCTCGGCACGACCACGGCGCCACTCGTCGCGGTCCACGGCGCGTTCGGTGAGACGAGAAACCTGTCCTCGATCGCTGAGCCGACATCGCCCGGGAAAGTACCGGCCGAGCGCCAGAGGGAGGCAGAAGGGGGCGTGAGCGCCTCGCTCCCCAATGGTCGTCTCACGTTCGATATGACAGCGTACGAACGGCGCAGCGTGCAGGTCGTCTTCTCCGCCGAGCGTCCGCC
Organism: Gemmatimonadaceae bacterium; assembly: GCA_035570055.1. Taxonomy (GTDB): domain Bacteria; phylum Gemmatimonadota; class Gemmatimonadetes; order Gemmatimonadales; family Gemmatimonadaceae; genus DASRDS01. Next base: position 3,322 of record DATMLM010000056.1, on the reverse strand, counting down.
GGACTTGGGCGGCGGCACAGAGGAAATCTCCGGGGGAATCGTGCGCGATGGCGGCCTGGATGCCAGCCTGGGTGGGCGCATCATCGAGAGCCGCGTGGTCGACTGGAACGCCTCGTTCAACGCGTTCGTCAACGAGAACAAGGTGCTGCGCATGCCATTTCCAGCCGCCATTTTCGGCGCCAACACCTCGATCGGCATGATGCCCGGCCGTCCCGTGTTCGGGATCTATGCGTCACCATACAGCTACGCCGACGTGAACCATGACGGCGTGATCGAGCCCTCGGAGGTCACGATCGAGCCAGGGGTGAGGTACGTCGGAGCAGCCATCCCGACGCGTGGCGCATCGCTGTCCACTGCCTTCGAACTGTTCGGGCGGAGACTCCGCATCGGGTCGCTTTTCGACTACCGTGGCGGTTACGTTCTCCCGGATGTGGCGGGATACTTTCAGGCGCTGGTCCAATCGGTGGCCGCGGTCAACGTACCGGGCGCCTCCTTGGCGGATCAAGCGCGCGTGATCGCGGCGCAGCAGGGCCTAGTCGGAACCGGATACGTGCAGCGGGTCAACGCGCTGCGCTGGCGCGAGCTCTCCGTGACCGCGCCGGTCCCAAAGGCGTCGTCCGTCGAGATCACGTTGGCGGTGCGCAATCTCGCCCTGTCGACGAATTACAAAGGGCCGGACCCGGACGCGGACCTCACCACGGGGAATTCCTTCGAGCTCCGGCTCCCACAAACTCGGACATGGCTGCTACGCGTGACCGCTGGGTTCTGATCTGGTTGGCCTGCCTCTCTGCCGCTCCCGCTCGAGCGCAGCAGAGGACCATCACCACGGATTCGACTGTGCTGACGGCGCCGGTCGGCACGCTGTCGGAGCTCCTCAATGGCCGCGTGCCGGGAGTCGTCGTGTCCTCCAGCGATGGGAGCACCGGCGCGGGGGCCACAGTGTCCGTGCGTGGCGGCGGCCAGCCGTTGCTCATGATCGACGGGGTGCGGGCCGACAACGATCCGGGTCTCCACAATCCGGCGGCGCCAGACCACCCGGCTCCCGCACGATTCGACGATCTCGACCCGTCCGAGATCGCGAAAGTCGAAATCCTCCCGGGCCCGTCCGCGACAGCGCTCTACGGACCTGATGCCGCCGACGGCGTCATCCTCGTCACCACCAAGCACGCTTCGTCAAAGGGCAGAGGCTTCCTCACGGCGGAAGGCGCGCAGGTCACGACGCCCATCGACCTGCCCGACAACTACTACGCCTGGGGCCACCAGGGCGGCACCCCCGTGCAGTGCTTGACGTACCTGCGCGCCACGGGTCAGTGTACGCTCGACAGCGTGACGCATTTCAACCCGCTGCCCCCGACGCTCGAAACCGTCTACCAGGACCGCCTGGGCGCCTCGGTCGAGGGCACGTCGCCGACCCAGCGCCTGTGGCTCGGCGGACACTACGCCAATGATCCCGGCACGCTCCAGATGCCGGGATCGGATGCGTCGATCTACACGAACCAGTACGGCTTCGCGCCAGCGCGGTCGCACACGCTGCCGAACCGCCTGCAGGAGGGCGACATCCGCGGATCCTTCGGCATCGATCTCGCGAAGACCACCGATGCCGAGGTCACGCTCGGCTACGTCAGCCGATACCAGCGCGATCCGTCTCCCGCCACATTACTCCAGAGTGCCGCCCTGGGACCTGGGTACGCCGGGGTGAACGAAGGGTGGCAGGACTCCGTGAACCGGCCATGGAACGACTTCGCCAACGTCGCGCGTGAGAACGCACGCCACCTGAACGGCGGCGTCACCATCAACTGGCGGCCCAATCCGATCTGGGCAACACACATCACGGGCGGCGTCGACGCGGTCGACCAGACGTCCGGCGACATGAGCATCCTGGCGCCGTCACTCGGGTCCGACAGCGCCATCACCTACGATCATACGCGGCTCACCCAGTACACGGCGGACGCCGGAGCGACCCTGACCGTGGGCGACTCGGTCGCCCGATCGCAGACGACATTCGGGCTGCAGTATCTGGCCGAGCACTTCCGGGACTCGTCGTACCGGTTCGCGGGATTTCCCGGGACGTTCAACCAAGGCTTCGAGAATATCGCGGCCGGCAGCCAGGATCGAAGCGCCTATGCGCGGGAGGTGGCGACACTCGCCAATCACCTCGTGCTCGCCGGCGGCGCGCGGTACGACAACCAGCGGCTGCACGCGGCCCATCTCGAATCCTGGACGCTGAACCCGTCGTTCGACGTGAATTGGGCCATCGTCGGTTCAGCAGCGGACCCTCGCCTCCGCATTCGTGGCGCGATGGGTCAGACCACGACACTGCTCGACGCCCGGCAGCTTGGCTCGGTGGCCGCCCTGGATATCGCGCAGCTCGGGTGTCTGCCATTTACGCCGTGCTCGGCACCGCCGATTCATCCCGAGCGCCAACGCGAGTGGGAGACGGGGTTCGATGCATCACTCCCGCATGACCGGTGGACGATCGGGCTCTCGATCTACTCGAAGCGCAGCATCGATGTGCGCGTGCCCTTTGATACCATCCTGGTTCCACAGGCCATCACGTCGGATCGCGGGTTGGAGTTCGAGACCAGGGCCAGGCTGATCGATCGGCCGACGTTCGGCTGGAACTTCGCGTTCGACGCGTCGCAGAACACCGACAAGGTGCTCCGCATGAGCAGCCTCGCGAGCCGCCTCTCCCTCGACGATCCGGTCGGCGCCGCGGTTGGCCATCCACTCGCGGGCGTGTGGCAAAACACGTACACCTACAGCGACGCCAATCACGACGGCGTGATCGAGCCGAACGAGGTGACCGTCGACGGCTCGACGTCGCTTGGTCACTATGTCGGATCGGCTGTTCCAACGCATCTCGCCTCCGCGTCGACGTCGATCGAGATGTTCCATCGCGCACTGCGGCTGGCGACGCTCTTCGACTATCGGGGGGGCTACGTACTTCCCGATCTCTCGCTCGAAGAGCGCAACGGCTTGGGCGCGCGTGCGATCAACGCGCCTGGCGCATCGCTCGCCGACCAGGCGGCGGTCATCGCCATTGTCGCCGCCGGAGATCCACCACTGCAACGCGTCTCGGCGCTGCGCTGGCGCGAGTTGTCGGCGACCATCGGAACGCCCGGCGTGCATACGGTGCAATTGACGCTCGCGGTCCGGAATCTCAGACTCTGGACTCACTATCACGGCGATCCCGATTGGCTGCTGACGCCCGTGCAGGAGCAGCAGTTGCCCGAGCCACGGACGTGGCTCTTACGGCTGACCGCCGGGTTCTGAGCGAAAGACAATCCGCGCGGCGCCTGGCGGCGCCTGCACGATGACCGTA
>DATMLM010000055.1:0-2309 GCA_035570055.1 Gemmatimonadaceae bacterium | reverse complement strand
GCAGCGCCGATACCGCCGAGTGGCAGGTGACCGTCCCTGCTTCCGGCAAGACCGTCGTCACCGCCAGCTTCGACACGAAATTTTAGGCCTCCGCGCCGTGCGCTCGGCCGGATCGCTGCTGCTGCTGATCGCCGGGGGAGTGACTACCGGAGCCCCAGTCTTTGCCCAGACGCGGCCGGCCGATGTTGCCGCCGAGGCGCCGTCGGCACTTTCGGTCACTGTGTATCGCGCTCCCTATCGTGCATCGGGCTCGATCGATCTCGACCGGCTCGAAGGGTTTGCGCTCGTGAGCGAAACGCGCGTGGTCCGCCTTCCCGCCGGCGAAAGTAGGCTGCGCTTCGAAGGCGTGGCCGACGGCATCGAGCCCGCGAGCGCCATCGTCACGGGTCTCGGCGATGGCGTGCTGGAGAAAAATCGGGACGCCGCGCTCTTGAGTCCGTCCACTCTCGTGGCGGCGGCGCTGGGCCGACCTGTCGAGCTCATCCGCACCAACCCCAAGACCGGCAAGGTCGAGCGCCGGGATGCCACCATCCTGGCCGGCGGCGACAGCGGCGGTAGCGGCGGCGGTTCGGACGGCGTGGTCATGAAGACCGCCGACGGGATAGAGGCACTGCGCTGCTCGGGTTTACCCGAGACGTTCAGCTTCGAGAATGCCGCGGGTCTGGCGTCGCGCCCCACCCTCTCTGTGCGGGTTCGAAGCGCCGCACCCCTGTCCGCCCAGGTGACACTTTCTTATCTCGCGCGCGGATTCGATTGGGCCGCGGATTACACCGCGACGCTCGCAGCGGATGGCAAGCACATGGACTTAGGCGCGTGGGTGACGCTCGCAAATGGGAACGGTGTCGGATTTCCGCAGGCCCACACCCAAGTCGTCGCCGGCCGGGTGAACCGCGAACAGGCAACGGTCGAGCCGATCGACCTGGGCGGACCGATCGTGGCGACGTGCTGGCCGCGAGGCTCGACCAGTGACACGCCTGAAATCCTGCAGGTCAAGAAGGCGATGCCGTTCGGCATGGCACCCGAGCCGATGGCCGGGAGAATGGCCGCTCCCACCGCCGCGATGGCCTTGCAGGAAGTCGCCGTCGACGCGCAGCGGGTCATGCAGGAGCAGCTCGGCGATTTGAAGCTCTACCGTGTCCCCGAGACAACCACCGTGGCCAGCCGGCAATCCAAGCAAGTGCGGCTGCTCGATCGCAGCGCCATACCCATCGTGACGGTCTACGGCGCAGAGCTCTCGACCTCCAACCCGGTGGGACCGCAGCCCGCATCGTGGTTGTTGCGGACCAAGAACAACGCCGCAAACCATCTCGGTTTGCCGCTACCCTCCGGTCACGTCGCGGTGTTCCTGCAGCACGGCGACGAGCGATTGCTGGCGCACGAGTCGGAGGTTCGCGACCTCGCCATCGACGAGGAAGTGGAAATCGGCATGGGCGAGACGCCCGACGTTCAGGTCACCGCGACGCCGCAGGACGTCGACTCGTACCGCGTCGACATCGCCAATGCGCGTCCCGAAGCGATCCAGTTCGAGCTCACGCTGCATTTTTACGACGATTCGGTGCGTATCCGGAAAGCCGATCGGCCCATGGGAACCAAGAATGGGCAGCCGATATTTCGCTTGAGCGTTCCTGCGAATTCGACATTGACCATGCGCTATCAGACGATCAAGAGCGGCGCCGGAGCCGCGGGACGAATCCGCAAGAATTAGAGGCGATCAGAAGTTATAGGTGAAGTGGCCGCCCCAGTTGCGCGGCTCGCCGAGCTGGGTGTAGATCTCGTAGGGGAAGTTCGGTGGCTGATCGCCGAAGTAAAAGCCGCGCACGGTGTAGTCCTTGTTGAGCAAGTTGCGGCCCCACAGGTACACCTCGTAACGATCGCGCTTCCAGCCGATCTTACCGTTCGCCAGTGCGTACGCATGCGAGCGCGTCCAGTTGGGCGGCATGTCGTAGAAGAACGCGCCCATACCGGTCACGTCCAGACGCGCGAACGGGCCGCGCGGATCGTGCCAGGCGGCATCGAGCGCTGCTGTCCAGGGGGGCGCGTGTGGCAGTGCGCGATCCGGAAACTCGACCCCGTCTTGCATGAACCCGCGGTAGAGCGTCTGCAAGAGGCCGAGCGAGCCGCCGAGCTCCAGCCGCTGGGTCGCGAGCCAGGCGAACGTCGACTCGAGGCCGTAGTTGTAGCCCGACCGGGCGTTGCCTGTGTAAAACACGAACGTATCGGGGTTGTCGGGCACGAGCTGCTCTCCGGTGAGCAACTGCTCGGAGTGCCGCTGCATGTAGAAAATCGATGTGTCGATGCGCACCGTGTTG
>DATMLM010000054.1:0-4958 GCA_035570055.1 Gemmatimonadaceae bacterium | reverse complement strand
AGCCGGACCAGTCGGCGGTCGGCGCTGTCGCGGATCCGCGATACCAGACCGTCACGCTCGAGGGTGTTCAGCGCACTGGAGACGGCCGCGCGCGAGGCCCCCGATAGTCGTGCGACATCGCGTCCTTCGGCGGCGCCGACGGCCCACAAGACGTTCATGATGCGAAAGCCGGCCCATGTCCAGCCACGTCGCCGGTGCAGGGCCTCGAAATCGCGGGACAGCCGGTGCTGCAGTCGGGTCAGGTTGAACACCAACTCAGCGTGCTCGGCCGCGTCGCGGTCGACGATGCCGTCTGCCTGCAGGCGCCGTGCCAACAGCTCCCGGTACTCCTCGACGGTGATCGTCCGGGCCGATGGATGCTGCGAGGCCATGCTCGATTATCGCGCGCCGGTATCGGCTTACGTACGGGGCTCCGCGTACGTCGCTTCCTGGTGCGGGATCGCGTAGCGCAAAAGGCAGAACGAAACAGCAAGTATCCAGATACCGAAGGCGGTCAAACCAAGCCACCAGGCCAGCACGCCATTCCACGCGATGACGCCTGTCTTGGCCAGACAGTTGAACGCGCCCGGCAGAAAGCTGATTGCCGCCCACACGCTCAAATAGCCCAGCCAGCGCGGGAACACCGGTTGATCGTGCTTGTCCTGGAAGATCGCGATGGCCAGAAGAATCGCCTGCAGCGCGGCGCTGAATGGCAGCGCGACGAAAGTTATGGACGCGAGATCGTGTAGGCGGTAGGTGAAGCCGGGATCGACCTCGGGCCGGAAGGCGGCGACCATCCACATGACGGTCGGCACGTAGAACTCGATAATGAGAACCGCGCCGAGCATTGCCTGTGTCAACGCCAACGGCGCGAATTCGCCTTCGATGCGCCGCATTTGGATGGCGATGGCAGCCGTCCACGGCCCCAGGAGTGTGACGCCGGCGCAGGCGACGATCAGGCCGAACCTGATCCGCACACCGTGGTCGGAGTACAGCGCGACGATTTGTTCGAGCGTCTGGTTAGGTCCCGGCGGAGGGACGAAGCCGGCGATGACCCACATACCGACCAGCAGGATCACCAAACTGCCGACGCCGCAGTAGGCCATCAACCGCTGGTTGGCCGCGCTCGCGCGGCCAGCGGCATAAGACTTGGCGATATCGTTCTCGGTCATTGGGCCTGCCCTCGTGTCCGGTAGGAAATTCGTTGTGCCGCAACGCAGCTTCAGCTGTCCATCAGGTCGCTTTCCGACGGCCGGGCGTTGACGGCGGTGTGGGCCGACGACCATTGCCGAGCTCGGCGCGTAAGCCGGAGATGAGCAGATCCAGTCCGTGCCGAAACGAGGCATCGGAGATGTGGTTTGGGTAGTGCTCGATGCCCGCGTTCAACAGCGGGAACTCGTCGGCGGGCAGTTGGCGGATCCGGTCCTTGAGTGGCTCGCTGTCGAGTGTGGCGGCTTGGACGGAGGCGAACCCTTGCGCATAGCTGGCGATGATTCCCATTGCTTCGAGGGCGGCGGGGAGTTCGAAGCCCGCTTCGGTGAGCACACTGACCATCTGCTCGCGGACGCGGAACAGCGTGGGGTGCGGGGTTGCGTGCGCCCGCAGGATTCGGCCGACGTTGGGATGGCGCACGACGACGTCGTGAATCGTCAGCGCCTGTGCGCGGAGGCGGTCCTGCCATGGCGCGTCGCGGTGGTCGGCCCCGTCGAGCGATTCGAACAGGGATGCGGCGACCGCTTCGAGAAGTTCGTCCTTATTAGGGAAGTAGCCGTAGAGGCTCATCGTGCCCAAGTCGAGATGCTGGGCAAGAGCCCGGATCGTCAGCTCGGTTCCGGGTTCTCGGTCGATGAGCTCGATCGCGGCGGCGACGATCTCGGCCTGGGTGTATCGGGGTTGGATGCCGCGTTTTCCCATCCGAGAATCCTAGGCGGCACGGACGCAGCGGCCGCCCGACGCGCGTTCACGCATCGCTCAGCCTCTCTTCCTTTCACGCCAGGCGGCGATCAGCTTGGCGTTCTGACGCGGAGTGCTGCCGTACGTCGCGATCTCGTCCGCCCCGGCATCGATGAAGCGCGCCAGGTTGGTCACGCACTCATCGACCGTCCCGATCGCGCAGCTGTCGAAGATCCACTCTCGCGGCAGCACCGAGGCCGGGCCCAGCATCTCGTGCCGATGGAAGGTCAGGTCCGCCGCGCGCGTGAGCCCCTGGAACTGCGGATGGTTGCGCATTTCGTTGACCGGACCGAGATCCCAGCCGTTCGCAGTCGCGAGCGCGTCACCGTAATACGGGTACTGCAGATAGGTCACCAAGCGGCCGGCGCTGATCGACATCGCCTCGACCTCATCCATGTCCGGCGCGGTCACCACCGGCACCACGATCCTGATCTCGCTGGGGTCGCGATCGACGCGCTCGCACGCCACACGAATGCGCTCCTTCGCCGCGGCAACCATTACCGGCGTGACGATCGGTGGCAGGATCACTCCATCCAGCCGTGACTCGGCGAGCAGCCGCGCGCCCGCCTCGTGCGCGAACCCCGCCAGCCAGATCTCCGGCGGGCGCCCCTCGTAGGTCTCCGCGAATTTCAGGTGCTCGAACCGTCCCGCCGGCCCGTCGTATTTGACGGCCTCTCCGGCCCACAGCCGGCGGTAGATGTCGATGTAGTCGGCCATCGCCTCGAACGTCGTGACCTTGATCCCCATCCCCTTGAACGCCCCCTTCTCACCGCGCCCGAGCCCGAGGATGAACCGCTCACCGTGCACGGCGTGGAACGTCGCGCCGAGCGCCGCCGTCGACCACGCGTGGCGCGTGCTCGGCACCACGATCCCCGTCCCGATCTCGAGCCGCGTCGTCCGCGCGCCAACCGCCGAGAGGATCACATCCGCCTGCTTGATGTCCCATCGCTCCGAGAGCCACACGCGCCGGAACCCGAGCGCCTCGGCATCGACGCCGTCCTGGACACCCTGGGCCGGCGTGCGGCCCTCCGTTTCGCGCTCATATCGCCCCGGGTTCGAGCTGACCGCTCCGGCGATGATGAACGCGCTCATGTCATCGGCCACGGGGGCCAGCTCAGTGCTCGTCATATAAAGACCGTACGTCGTACGGTCTTTAGCTGTCAAGCGGCTTGCCCTGCACGACGTGGCCGGACTGGTCGTTCTCAAACGCGATCGAGGACCTCGACACTGCCGGTGTTGCCGTCGACGCGGACGAGGTCGCCGGTGCGTAGAACGCTGCTAGCGGTGCGGGTGTTGACCACACAGGGAACACCGAGTTCTCGCGCGACGACGGCGGCGTGGCTCAGCGGTCCGCCGATGTCGACGATCAGCGCGCTGGACAGGAACATGATCGACGCCCAGCTCGGATCGGTCGTCGAAGTGACGAGCACCTCGCCGGGCTCTACCTCGGCGAAGGAGGGGTCGACCACGACCCGCACTCGCCCTTCCACCACGCCGGCGCTCACCCCAAGGCCACTGATCGCCTCGATCGCCCCGGTTATGGATCCCCCCGCTCGGGGAGGGTCCGCTGCAATGGCAGTCGGCTCGGGTCGCCCACGCCAGTTGCCCGGCAATCGTATTGCTTCGTACTCGCGCCCCCGCTCTCGCCGAAGTTCCGCTAAATCGGCCGCGTCGGCCGGCAGGACACCGGTCAGCTCATCGACCGTCAGCGCAAAAACGTCCTCGGCCGAGGTGAGCCGGCCTTCCGCGACCAGGTGCTCGCCGAGACGCCGCGCAGCCCCACGCGCGACGTCGAGCGACTGCAGAAACGCGCGCTTGCCCACTCCGCGCAGGGGCAGCAATCGTTCGGCAAAGGCGAGAACTAGCCGGGCCATGGGCCGCTGGGTGACTGGGAGTGCCGCCAACAGGAGTCGCTGCAGCTCGGGAAGACGCTCCCGGGCCACGCTCTCGCGTTGCACCGGATCCTCTGCATCCGGGCGGTCGGCGTAGCCACGAATCATCCGCTCCAGTGGTGCGGGGTCCTCCCGCCAAACGCGGCTGGAGACCTCGCCTTCAAATGGACCGTGGAATCCGTGGCTCGCGACGACGTCGCCGATTGTCAGCTCGCCTCTGGAGGCCAGCCAGATATCGGAGATGATGGCCATTTCGGCTCCACCGGTTCCGCTCAGCGCCCCGACGTCACCCACACCAGCCCGCTCGACCAGCTTGGTCAACTGCACCAGGAGTGGCTGTATCACCGCCAGTAGGGCCAACGAGTGCCAAATCAACGACTCGTCGAATCGTCGTACGGCATCGCGCAGCGTCGAGACAGTCTCTGATCGGGTCAGCCCAGAAATCGTGGGAATTGTCGAGCGCCACCAAGCGTCGATGACCCCCGCGCGTCGTCGGACCTCTCCGGGTGCCACGATCATCGCCCGGGGAAGTTTGCAGGCGATGATCGGATAACGACGTCTGGTGGGGGCGAAGATCATGGTCTCAGGGACCCTGCCGAACATGTTCGCCACGAGATCCGCGCCGTCGACACCGGGCATCCGGTCGCCCATGGTCGCCAGGTATTCCATGCGCAATGCGATCCGCCCATAAAAGGGCCGCACAATCGGCGGAAATCGGCGTCGATCCGCGGCGGAGAAGATGCCCATCCGGTAAGCCACCTCGCGAGGCATCCGGTCGCCGGTGGCACCCCACATGCTCCAGCTCAACGGGCTTAGCACTCCGGGCGCGGCCTCGCCCACGTTGTCGGTGGACCAATGCGAGTCTCCTGGTCCCGGGTCGTGCAGGACGTCCCAACCTTCACCGGGCACCGGTCAGCCTCTTCATCTTCATCAACTGGGCAAACCCGTCGTACCAGATGCCTTGGCAGGGACCATATCCGAGCTGCCCGTCCACGTCGGTCCAGCGGACTACGCTGTCGAAGGTGGCTGCGTTGGGCCAAGAGGGAATCGCGGCGAGCGCTACCGCCTCACCGGTAAAGCGATAACGCGCACCGGTGTTATCGCGGGCCTCGATGGTCTGTCGTAATGGCGCCG
>DATMLM010000053.1:0-78761 GCA_035570055.1 Gemmatimonadaceae bacterium | reverse complement strand
ATCGGCGTTGGGATCCATCGGCGTGCCGTCGGAGAACGGCCCATCGATGTCGACGTCGTGCGCGGCCAACGCGAGGTCCAGCGTTTCCGTCGCACCGCACATCGCGAACAGGAACCCTCCGTGTTGCACGAACGCCCGCACCTGCTCGGCGACCGCCTTTTTGAGGGCCGGTGCCGATGCGAATCCCAATCGCTTCGCCGCGTCTTGATCGCGTATCACCTGCTCCTGAAACCACGGCGCGCCGCGCGAGTTGATGTAGAGCTTGTTGAACTGACCAGTGAAATCTTCGTGGAAGAGATGCACCCAGTCGTATTTCGGCAGGTCGCCGGCGACCACTTGCTCATCCCACACGTTCGTGAACGGGATTTCGGCGTAGTTGAGCGCCAAGGTGACCGCGTCGTCCCATGGCGGTGACTTGGGTGGGCTGTACACCGCGATCGTCGGCGCCTTCTCGAGGACGATGCTGTCCATGTTGCTCGAGGCGATCTCGCTTCGCGCCGCCTCGAGATCCGCATCGGCGATCGGCGTCACGGTGACGCCGGCAAGGGCGGCCCGTTTCCGCACCTCAGGCAGGTCCGGTATCAGGAACGAGCCTCCCTTGTAGTTCAGGAGCCACTCGCCTTTGATACCGGCCTTGAGCGTGTTGTACGCGAGCCCGTAGGCCTTGAGGTGATTTTGCTGGTCGTCGTCCATCGGGACCAGCAGCATCGGCACCGCGGTGTGCCACAGGTCGACGCGCGCCGCGCGAGCCAGCGCCGCGGCCGCCATCCCTGCGAGCAGTTTCCGTCGCGATACCATACCAACGGAAATCTAGGAGGTTGCGCTCCCGCGCGCGGCCTCGACCTCGCGCCGGGCCTGCGGCACCAGCGCGCTCGACGGGTATGTCAAGATCAGGTGCTCCCATCGTGACATCGCACCTTGCACGTCGTGACCACGCGCGAGCGCGCGGCCCCACTCCAAATCGGCCTCCGGCGCCTCGGGTGCGTCGGCGTACTGCTCGACCACCTTCTTCCAGAGCGGAATCGCTTCGGCGTCTTCGCGTCGCGCCGTGTGCAGACGCGCGGCCGTCGCCAGCAGGAGCGGCGCCGCGTCACGCACGACGTCACTCGCGGCCACGAACTGCGTCGCCGCGGCCGCCGTGTCGCCGCGCGCCAGGTCCACGAACGCGCGGCCGACGACCGCCGCGGTGTCAGCTCTCGTTCGCGCCAGGAGCGCGAGCGCCGTGACGAGGTCGGCCGTCGGCGCATCCGCCTGCCGGAGCGCGGTGCGTGCGGAGCCGAGGTCGCCGGCGTAGAGCGCGAGCCATCCCGCGAGCTCGCGATCATCGCCGAGGCCCGCCGCGGCCACGGCCGTCTTCGCGCGCGCAATGTCGCCGGATCGCACGTAGCCCCACGCGACATCACGCGTGAGCCGCGCGCGGGACGAGTCATCCGCGAACTTGGCGTAGGCGCTCAGGGTGAAATCGGCATCGCTCGCCCTGCCCAGGGCTGACAGGGCGCGAATCTTGAGCGGGAGCACGACGCGCGCGGCGGTCCCCGAATCGATCCCCGTCGCCAGCGCGCGATTGGTCATGGCGAGCGCCGACAACGCGTCGCCCGCACGCAACGCGGCGTCACCGGCGCGGATCGCCAGTCGCGCGAGCGCCGGCGGCGGCGCGTGCGAGACCGCCAAGATCGCCGCGAACGCATCGTGCGCCGTCCGCCACTCGCCCTGCGCCGACGCGGCATCGCCGAACTCGTCCCACGCCGCAACGGCGGCCGAGTCCGGGCGAACGGACGACAAGGCCATCCAGGCATCGTTCGCGTCGCCCCAGGCTAACTCGACCGACGCCAGCGCGCGACGCGCGCCGAGCGTTACCGGAGGCGCCAGGAACACCGCCCGAACCTTGTCGCGCGACGGGCGCGGCGTCGGTCGCAGCGCGTAAGCCGAGCTCGAGGCGAGATCGGGGGCGCTGTCGACGACCGTACGCCAGGCGCGCGCCGAGGCATCCCACAAGCCCATCGTCGCGCGGAGCTGCGCGGTCTCGACGAGAAACTCGCGGCCGCTGCCGAGTGCGCGCTGCGCGCGGTCGAGGATCGAGTCGGCGGTTTGCGGGCGGCCTTCCTCGAGCAACGCGCGGGCGTAGTCGCGATACGGCGTGGGATCGCGTGGGGCATCGCGGACCCAGCGCTCGAAAGCCGCGCGCTCCTCGTCCTGGCGTCCGAGCATTCGGAGCGCCCGGAGCTGGACCGAACGGAATACTGCGTCTTTTGGACGTTCCGCGATCACCGTGTCGAGGACTGGCAGCAGCGAGTCCGTGTGGTTGATCTCGGCGAACACGCGTTCCAGGCCCAGGACGGACGCGGCTGTGTTCCCGCCCGCGTGGAGTGCCTTGCGATAGTTCGCGGCCGCCTCGGCCCAATCTCCCCGCTGCTCGGCATCGTAGCCCGCGGACAGCGGCGACGGGTCCTGCGCGTGCAACTGGGCGGTGGCGATCGCCACGAATAACACAGCGCGCGCAGCCAGCGTCTTATTGCTGCGCATTGATGCGCTTGAAGTAGTCGATGACGAGCTGCCGCTCCTCGGCGCTCAGTCCGCGAAGCTCGTTCCAGGTCGGCTCCCGGAACTTGGACGCGCTCTTCCCCTCGACGGGCGCCGAGCCGGGGACGAAGCCAGGGCGGTCGACGGCGGCCTGCGCCTGGCGCTTCCCCGTCGAATCGCGCTCGTCCTGCTCGAGCGTGTGTCCCGCGTCGAGCAGCCGGTGATATAAGCGCTGTTGGCGATTGATCGTGCTTGGATCCGGCCCGCTCCGCGCGAGCGCGGCTGCGATTTCGCGCGCTTCCTTCGCGAGCGCATCGGCGCGACCGCTGGCGTCGCCGCCGCCAACCGCGTCGAGCGACTGCGCCACCCGCCGCTGCCGCTCGGCCAACGCCTGCGCCTCGGCACTCGGCTGCCCATTCGCGCCGGGCATGAGCGAGAGTCCCTGCGACTGCGCGTTCAGCTGACCCTGCTGCTGCGCGAGCTGCTGCATCTGCTGCAGCATCTCCGCCAACCCCGACGCGGACGTCGCCTGATTGGCTCTCTCGCGATCGCGAACGAGCGACGCGGCGGCCTGATTGAGCGCGTCCGCGGCATCCCGCATCGCGCCCGCGGTCTGTTGGCCGGACCCGGTCTGACCGCCGGTCTGCGATCCACTCGAGTTGGCTTGGAGCTCACTGGTCGCTTGTTGGACCTTGGCACGCGCCTCGCTCACGGCACGCTGCGCATTGCCGGAAATCAGCGCCGACTGGCGACCGGCCTTTTGCAGTCGGGCATTCGCTTGGTCGACGCCCTGCTGTATCGCGCTTTGCTCGCTCTTGAGACTCGCGGCGTCACTGCTGTTCTGCTGCGCTTGCTGGGCGAGGTCCTGCTCCTGCCGCGCCATCTGCAACGTCTCTTGGATCGAGCGATCGAGCTCCGACGTCGTCGCCGATTTCCACTCGCCGATCTGCGCGTTGCGCGCGTCAGCCAACTGCTGCGCCGCTTGGCCCATCTCCTGGGCAGCTTGTTGCGCGGCTTGCTGACCACCCTGTTGGCCGGCTTGCTGACCAGTTTGCGGCTGCCCCGAACGCTGAGCCATCTGGCTGGGCTGCTGCTGGCTACCAGGCTGCTGCTGGGTACCAGGCTGCTGCTGGGTGCCAGGCTGCTGCTGGGTACCAGGTTGCTGCTGGGTACCAGGTTGCTGCTGGGCGCCGGGTTGCTGGCCGGGCTGTTGCTGTGCGTTCGCTTGCTGTTGCTGTGAGCCAGGTTGCGGCTGCATGCCAGCGGCGCGATCCATGTCTTGCGTCGACGCATCGACGTGCGGCTGTGCCTCGCTCACGCCCTTGGCACCTGTCTCGGCCTTCTCACGCGAGAGTCGCTTTGAGAGGCTGTCGATCGCGTGCGAGAGATCGCGTGATCGATCGGCCAGATCTTTTGCCTCCTGCGCGTTCGCGCCCTGTTGCGGGCGTGACTGCGACGGCTGCGACTTCTGGCTCAAGGCGCTGTCACGATGCGCCAGATCCTTGGCCTCATCGTGCAACGTTTGCATAGATCCTTCGAGCGCGGCACGTTTGAGCACATCGACCGTGCGCTCGAGCTGGTCACGCAGCTTCTGCTGCTCTCGTGCCAGATCGCCAAGGTTCTGTCGCTCGTCACCACTCTGCAGCGACTGCGCCGAGTGATCGAGCTTGTCGAGCTGCGCTTTGAGCTCGGGCGTCAGCGCGTCGCGGAGCAGCTGTTGCGCTTGATGCAGCTCATTCGCGAGCCCCGAGTCGAGCGACCCGGCCTGCTTCAATTGCTGCTCGAGTTGCTTGGCCTGCTGCTCGAGCGACTTGACGCGATCGGCGAGCTGCCGTTGCTCCTGCGCCAGCGCTTTCGCCTGCTCGGCCGAGGCGTACGACATCGACTGCTGTCCCGATGCGCCGTTGGATGTTCCGCCACCGGGTTGATTCTGTCGCGGCGAGGCTTGCGGTGATCCGTTGCGCTGTCCCCGCGCGCGCGATGCATCGTCCGTGCGCTGCTCCAGCGAGCGCTGCGCCTGCGCGATCGATGCCGCCGCCGCGGCCGCCGAGTCCGCGGTCGACCGCGCGAGTGTCCGTTCCTCGGCCACGCTGGGCACCCGGAGGATGAGCTCACGACTCATTCCGGTCTGATGCCACGGCGAGTCATCCGTCGCGACCGCCACGACGTGCAGCGCGTCACCCTGCCCCAGTCCGCGCTGGCTCAGATCGAGCACGGACGTCCCGGTCCACTGGGCCGGCGTCGGCAACGTGATCGTCTCGTTCACTACCGGAGAGTTGCTCCACGCGGTCCCGTTCGTCGACGCGCGCCAACTGCGCACCGCGATACTCGCCAGGCCATGATCATCGGTGGCCGACAGCGACACCTCGACGCGATCGCCGGGTGTGACGATCGTATCGCGAGCCGGCGAGACGATCTCGATCTTCGGCGCCGAGTCCGGCACGACCTCGAGCTCGAGTGCCGCTGGCAGGTCGGCGATCGCGCCGTCCGCGCCCGTGGCGCGCCAGTCGTATCGCCCGCTCCCGCCGAGGTTCGCGCGGAGCGAACCCTCGAACCGATGCCCGCTGACGCCGAAATGGCTCGTATCGGCACCGCGAACGAGCGCAACGGCGGACAGCTCCGTGGATGCGCGACCGTTGATCGCGATGCGAGTGCCGACGGGCACGCGGGCGACTTCGCCGGCCGGCAGCGCTTCGTCCGCGCGTTTGAGGTACGCGGGATAGATGGCGCGGAGCGCAATGCCGCCCAAGAATGGCTTGTCGCTCACGCGCACGAATACCGTGTCGCTCGCGGCCCGCCCATCGTTGGCGACGAGCGCGACATCCGCGTCCATCGGTCCGACGGCGAGGCGCGCTGCGCCGTCGTCATTGACCGGGTACCAGCGCGCGGACCATTCCGCACCACGCGTACGGGAGTACACGGCGACCCGATGCCGTCCTGGCGCGGTCACTCGCACGGTGGTGCGCTCACCACGCAGCACGTCCGCGGGCGCGTCAATGACAAGCCGGGGCAGCAGCGTGCCGCGCCAGGCGCGGATGGGATGCAGCACCGCGCTCCAGCCGTCCGGCGACCATTGGGCGAGCGCGACGCAGGCGGCGACACCGAAGACGGCGGTGAATGCGCCGGCAAGCGCACGCCGACCTGCGCTCTTCTGCGTCACCGGTGCGAGGGCGGCGCCCTTGAGCCGGGCGACGAGGTCGGCGGCGCCACGACGACCGAGGGCGCCGGTGTTCTCGACTTCGAGCGCGCCCTGCAGAGCGCCTGAGCGAAGCTTGCGCTCGTGCTCGATCGTGCGGGCCACCGCGACGCGGGTCGTGTTGTGGCGAAGCCAGGCAACCGTGAGCGCAATGCCAGCCGCTGCCGCGCCGATCGCCAGTGCCCAGACGATGAACGGAATGAGCGGTGGCAGGTCGAGCCAGCGCGCATCACCGAGGAGCGCGATGGCGGCCGCGAGGACGAGCGCGACGCCGGCGGTGGCGATCGCGCCACCTCTCGCGGTCGTCGATCGCGTGAGCCGGGCGCGCTCGCGTTCGACCAGCTCGTGGACGGTCATGAGACCGGCCGGCTCGTCACCGCGTACACGAACAGGTTCACGCCCATACGGAGCGCCGCCTCGTGCAGCGCCGGGGGATCATCATACGTTCCAACGTCCTCCCACCCATTCCCGAGGTCACTGGAGAACGTGTAGTACACCGCGAGCCGATCGCCAATAAAAATGCCGAATCCTCTGGCCGGTTTCCCATCGTGCTCGTGAATCTTTGGCACGCCTTTCGGGAAATCGTACACAATGTGATAAATGGGGTGCGAGAGAGGAACGTCGACCAGAGGCCTGTCCGGAAACACCCGCGCAATCTCCCGCCGGAATGCCTCGTCGAGGCCGTAATTATCGTCGACGTGCAAGAATCCGCCTCGAGCGAGATACTCGCGTAGTCGCACGATCTCTTGATCGCTGAAATGGATGTTGCCGTGCCCAGTCGCGTGCAAAAACGGATAGTCCCACAGGCGATCATCCATGAGCGTCACGCGGGCTTCGGTCCGCTCGACCTTGAGCGATGTCCGCTCGGCGATCGCCGCGAGCAGATTCGGGAGGCTCGACGGGTTCGCGTACCAGTCTCCGCCGCCATCGTACTGCAACCGCGCGACAGTCAGACGCGTCTCGGCGCTTCGCGCCTTCGACGCCGTGTCGCGACTGGCCCAGCCGAGCGTCGCAACTGCCAACAGGAACGTCGCGGCTGCCCTCAATGGCAACGTCGTGGGTGCCCTCATTGTGGCTGCCCTCATTCGTCCTCTTCTTCGTGCGCCAACCGATATGCCACATTGCGCGCCAGCCCAAACTCGGCCGTCAGCGCCTGCATGATCTCGCGAGCCGAGGCGCCATGCTGGCGAAGCATCCCGGCGCGCTTCCGGACCACGGCTTCTTCTGGTGGAGACGCCGTACCGCCGGCGATCAACACAACCACCTCCCCTCGCGGAGGGTGCTCTGCGTAGTACGCCGCCAACTCCGCCACCGTTCCGCGCCGGAGCTCCTCGAACTGCTTCGTCAGTTCCCGCGCCACAACCGCCGGGCGGGTCCCGCCGATCTCGCCCAGCGTCGCGGCCACCCGCCCGGGCGCTTCATACAAGATCGTGAGATGCTCAGCCGTTGCAATCCGGCCGAGGAGACTCCGCCGCTCGGCGCCCTTCCGGGGCAGGAACCCGAAGAACGTGAACCGGTCCGCATCGAGCCCGGCGGCGACGATCGCCGCCAGCAGGGCCGACGCGCCAGGCACCGGCTCGACGCGCACGCCAGCCTCGATCGCCGCGCGGACGAGACGGGCGCCGGGATCCGAGAGAATTGGCGTACCCGCGTCTGTGACGAGCGCCAGCGCCGCGCCTTTGGCGAGCTCGGCGACGATACGAGGGGCGGCCTTGGCCTCGTTGTGCTCGTGATACGCGCTCGTCGGTGTCCGGATCGCGTAATGATCCAGTAAGATCCGCGTGTGGCGTGTGTCCTCGCAGAGGATCCGGTCGACGGTCTTGAGAATGTCGACCGCGCGAAACGTCAGGTCGGCGAGGTTGCCGATCGGGGTGCTGACGACGTAGAGCCGACCCTCTACCACGTGATCGGCCAGGGCAGCCTTTGAAAGAATCCAGCCGATTGGAACGCGCGGCGCCGCTCGTGTGTCACGCTACGCAAGATCTCTTCGGGACGCGTGGTGTCCAGATCCACCGCCGCCAGGATAATCTCTTGCACCCATTGCGCGACCGCGGCTGTGAGCGCTTCGGCGTCGACCACGGGATCGTGGAGGTCGGGCGCCGGTGAGAGCGCCGAAAAACAGGCGAGACAGGGATGATCCGGCACCAGGGCTTCGCGGGCGTATTCCGCGACCTTGGGCGCACCGGGGTTGCCACCTTCGACCAGCCGGCCCACGAGAGCGTGCGTCAGCTCCCGGTACGCTCGGATCAGGCTCGGGTTGGCCTGTACCGGCAGTGGCGGCGGGACCGGCCAGCGAAACACGCCCAGCTTCTTTCGATCGGCGCTCTCGCTGAACGGACGACGGGCGCGCAGGACTTCGGGCTCATCGGTCTTCGCGGTCCCGCACCCGAGAAAGCAGTGCTCGACGAGCCCGTCGCGCAGCGTGACGTAGTGGATCGCGCCGTCGTCGACGATCTCCAGCATTCCGTCAAATGTCGTGGCGCCGAGGTGCGCGAAGAGCGCTTCCGGGTCGGTCGGGTCGAGCTCGGCCGGCCACGCCGTCGGCTCTTCCATCTGCGAGAAGTGCATGCAGGCGAGCTGGCGGTCGCTCGCCTCGTGAAAACAGATCTCGCCGAACTCCGGCTCGGCCGGTACGAGATCGACCGCGTCGGCGATCGAGAGTGCGCGATAGCCCTCATCGTCGAGGGCCATCGCGTTCACCACCTCACCCGCCCGGATATACAGGACCAGAAACTCTTCGGGCAGCCAGATGGCGACGTAGCCGTAGACCCTGCCGGCGCGGTCTCGCTTGGCATCCGTGAGGAGGTTCCGCACGTGCACATACGCCAGTTTCGTCCGCGCGAGCAGCACGCGTTCGCACGGGAAACGCAGGCTGGCGGCTCGAAGAGGCATGCGGGGCGGGGGGTGTCGGCCGAAAATAGACGGCCAAGGCCCGGCCCCCGCAACCCGCGGTAGCTACCGGCTTACGCCGCGGGCGAAGCCCCGGCGGCCGGTTTGACGCCGTTCGTGGCGTGCTGCTTGAACTTCGCCTCCAAAGCAGGCTTCGGCAGCGCGCCGATGATCTGATCAACGAGCTTCCCGTCTTTGAAGAAGAGAATCGTTGGAATGGACCGGACGTTGAACCGAATGGCCGTCTGCTGATTGGCGTCGACGTCGAGCTTCGTGACCTTCGCCCGACCCGCGTACTCCACCGCCAGCTGATCGAGGATCGGCGCGACCATCCGACACGGGCCGCACCACGTGGCCCAGAAGTCGACGACCGCCAACCCTTCGTGCTTCTCTACTTCACTCTCAAAATTGGTATCCGTCACCGCTATAGCGTTCGACATGTCTCACCCTCGTAGATTATGACCGCATGGCTCCCCGAATCTCACATATCGGGATCGCTGTTCGTGCGCTCGCCGACTCCGTGCCGTTCTACCGCGACGTTCTCGGACTCCCCGTCGTTCCGCTCGATGACGCCGACGGTGCGTCGATCATCGGGCTCGCGGCCGGCGAGTCGCTCGTCGAGCTTCTCGAACCGCGGGAACCGGGCACTCCGGTCGCCAAGTTTCTGGACTCGCGGGGGCCAGGAATCCATCACATTTGCTTCGCCGTCGACGACCTCGACGATGCGCTCGCGCGCTGCCGGGCCGCCGGAATCCGGCTGATCGATCAAACGCCCCGGGTGGGCGCCGAGGGGAAACGGATTGCGTTTCTCCATCCGAGCGCTACCGGGGGCGTGCTAATCGAGCTGACAGAAAACTAACTCGTTGCCACCTCTGCAAGTTCCCCTCGCCGCGCTTGGTTTTAGTTCGGCGGTTTCTGACAGAACGCTTCAATCTTCGGCAAGTCGATCGTCTCGACGTACCACCGTGAGCCGGGGCCGGGCATTGTCGTAATGGTCGTAGTCCGCGCGATGCTGCCTCTCGTGAGCGTCACGGGAAAAACCACGCGGCTGCCGGCGGCTGCTTTGGGGCTCCCGATGCTATCGGTATTGAACTGGAAGAAGCACATCATAATGAGCTCGCGCTTTTCGAGCTTCGCACGATCCTCCGTGTTCCGCAGCGGACCCTGGTTGCTGCCCCACACCGCCGACAGCGCCTGAAGGTCCTGAGCTTTGCCCGCATCGAGGAAAGCCTGTGCCGCGTCCCGGGCAGTCGGCGCGCCGGTCATTCCCGCGTCGGCGGGAGGCGGGTTGTTGTTCGAAACGGTGGGGCCCGTTGGCGCATTATTGGGCTGAGGCTGAGTCGTCGGCTTGTTCGACGAGCAGGCCGCCATCAGCGCCAATGCCGCTAGTCCTATCCCGGCGTATGATTTCACGAGAGCGAAGCTAGCGAGCCTATCGAATGCCAGCAACCCGAGCCCATCCGTACCAGCGGCTCTACGTCAACATCGACCACGTCGCCACACTGCGGCAAGCGCGGCGCGGATCCGAACCGGACCCCGTCGCCGCCGCCGCGGTCTGCGAGGACGCGGGCGCCGATGGCATCACCGCGCACCTGCGCGAAGATCGTCGTCATATCCAGGATGACGACGTCAATCGTCTCATGCGCTCAGTTCGAACAAAGTTCAATCTCGAAATGGCCTGTACCGACGAGATGATCGGCATCGCCGAGCGGCTCAAGCCGTATCAAGTGACGCTCGTTCCGGAGCGACGCTTAGAGGTCACGACCGAGGGCGGCCTCAATGTCGCCGGCGCCGCGGATCGCATCGCCCGCGCGATCGCCCGCCTCCGCTCGGCCGGCATTCGGACCAGCCTGTTCATAGACCCGACGCTGGAAACCGTGTCGCTGTCCCGGGACGTCGGGGCTGACGCGATCGAGCTGCACACAGGCCAGTACGCCATCAGTGGCTCGGATCGTGAGGTGCAGGCGCTGGCGGCCGCCTCCGAGCGAGCGGCGGCGCTGGGACTCGCGGTCCATGCCGGCCATGGCCTCACGGTCGGAAACGTCGGTCCGGTCGCGGCCATCCCGGAAATAGAGGAGCTGAACATCGGCCATTCGATCGTGAGCCGTGCCCTGTTTGTCGGTCTGGCCGAGGCCGTCCGGGAAATGCGGGTGGCGATGAATATGGCTCGCGCGTCCATATAGAGCCGGTTAACCTCCTATTCGAATGACCACGTCCTCCGATCCGCTGAACTTTTTCACCCTGGAAGCGAGCGAATGCATCGAGCGCCTCGATGTCATTCTGCACGCCGCGGGTGCGACTGGCAGCGGGCCGGCGGCGGACGATTTCGTGCGGGCGGCCCGGACGCTGCGCGGCGCCGCGACCATGCATCGCCTCTCGGCGATCGCCGACCTGGCAGCTGCCCTGGAACGCGCTGGCCGCGCGCTCCGTGCCGGCGAGCTTCGGTGGGCCGCGCCGCTCTCGGCCGCGCTGGTCGCGGCGGTCGACGATCTCAAGATCTTGGTGCACAAGGTTCGCGGGTGGAGCGCGACCGAGGACGCGCGATCGGCTCGACGGGTGGCGGACCTTGCCCGGTACCTGCCGGCCGGCGCCGATGCCGTCGGCGCGACGGCGACCGCCGCCGGCGCTGGCGCCGACCAGTACTTCGCGAGCGAGACCACCGAGATCGCGCTCGCGCTCGATGCATTTGCGGCTCGGCCCGCCGGCCGCGGGACGCTCGCGGGCGCGCTGGCGCGCGTGCGCACGCTGCGCGGGGTGGCCGCCGTCGCCGACCGCCCGCCGCTCCCTGAAGTCCTCGACGCCGTCGAGCGCGTCGGTCGGTCGCTGGAGCTCGACGCAGGCTCGCCAGGGGCTGCGTCCCTGGTCCTGCTCACCGCCGCCGCCCAGCTTCTTCGCCGCGCGGCTGGCGAGCTCCGGGCCGGCAACATCAGGAATGCTGCCGCCTCGGTCGAGTACCAGCGCTTCGTGTTGGCGCGCGCCCAGATCGCGAAAGCCTCCGAGGCCGCCGACCGCATTGTCCCGATCGACGCGCTCTTCCCCGACGACGGCTCGGACGGCGTCATCGACGCGGCGCCCAGTCCTCCGACGACGCCGGCCGAGCGTTTCCGGCTGGAGGTCGTCAGCCAGGCCGAACACCTCCGATCGCTGCTCGCGGGCGGCTCGCCGGCCGACCTTCGCTCGGCGCTGCGCGCCATGCGGAGCGCGGCGGAGAGCTTCGGAGAGCGCGATGTCGCGGCGATCATTGCGCAGGTCGCCGAAGGCGACGACTCACAGCCGTTCGCCCCCGGCGAGCTCGGCTCGATTCGCGCGATCGCCGACGTGCTCGCCGACCCGTCCGCCGATGCGCGGAACTTGGCGGCTCGCGTCGCCGGCGTCGACGACGCGGAGGGCGCAGTCGACGCCCGCGCGCTCGAACAGGAGATCGCGTTGGGGTTGAGCGACACCGCGATCGTGCCGGAAGGGATCGAGACCGAGCTGTCGCTCGAACGCCTGCTCGGCTTGCGGGGACCGGACGCGGGCTTCGCCGCGCCCAGTCCCATGAGCCCGGGCCGCGAGCGCACCTCCACGCCGACGGGGAGGGCGCTGCACGCGTTCCTGCAGAATGGGATCAGCGAGATCGAGCGCGAGCCGATCGCGGTCGAAGACGACGCCTCGGAGATCGTGTCGATCGACGCGCTCTTGTACCGCGGCCGCGCCGCACTGGACCGGGCGCGCGCCGTGCGCGACGAGATCCGGGAGGCTGAGCGGACCGGCGCCGCCGCACGCCCCGAGTCGCTCGCCGAGCTGCTCGATCTCATCGACCTTGCCGCGACAGCGTAAGCCGAAATGAAGTTGGATTGGCGCGGCGCGCTGGGCATTGTCCTGAGTGCGGGACTGCTCGCGTGGGTGCTGTCTCAGATCCCGCTGTCGCAAGTCTGGGCCGTGCTCCGCTCCTCGAACCTGCTGCTGTTCGCGGCGGCATCGATCACGGCCACGATCTGTGTGCCGTTGCGCGCGATCCGGTGGCGGCCGATTCTCGACCCGGTCGCGCCTCGGCTCCCGTACTGGTCACTCTGGCGCGCAACGGCGATCGGCATGATGGTGAACAACGTCGTCCCCGCGCGGGTCGGCGAATTCGCCCGCGGGTACGCGCTCACCAAGGAAGAGCCGAAGGTTCCCTTCTCGGCCGCGCTGGCATCCCTCGCGGTCGATCGGCTGTTCGACGCGTTCGTCGTGCTGATGCTGACGGTCATCGCGATGCTGTTGCCGTCGTTTCCCAAAGGGGCGAGAGTGGGCGATGTCTCCACCACGCGCGTGGCGATCGTGGGAACGATTCTGCTCGCCGTCCTCGCGGTGATCTTGTACAGCATCGTGTACTTCCCGAAGTGGCTCATTGGCGCGTACGAGGCGTTCGCGCGGAAGGTCGCGCCAAAGCTGGAGGAGCCAGGGCGAAAGGCGCTGACCGACTTCGCGCAGGGCTTGAGCGTGCTCCGCAGCCCCGTGCGATTCGCGATCGTGCTCTTCTGGGCCGTGCTGCATTGGCTCTGCAACGGACTCGCGTTCTGGCTCGGATTTTTTGCCGTGGGCATTCATGTGCCGTTCGGCGCCGCGCTCTTCTTGCAGGGCGTGATCGCGATCGGCGTGGCCGCACCAGCGGCTCCCGGCTTCTTCGGTGTGTTCGAGTTCTTCGGCGTCCTCGGGCTCGGGCTGTATGGCATCCCGAAGGCGCAAGCGACCGCCTGGGCGATCGGCTACCATCTCCTCTCCTTCGCGCCGATCACGATCATTGGCGCGTGGTACTTCATCCGGATGGGAGTGCACCTCAAAGACGTGAAGGCCGTCGAAGCGGCATGAGCGCCCGACCCCGCTCCGCGCGTGTGACCGCGCAGGCAAAGGTCAATCTGTTCCTGCACATTCTGGCGCGGGAAAAGAGCGGGTATCACCAGCTCGAGACCGCGTTTTGCCGGCTCGCGTTGGCCGATGACGTGGTCGTGCACACGCAACCGGCGCGGATGGGCGGCATCCGCACCATCGACTGCCGCGGCGCCGACGTCGGACCGGCCGGTCGCAACCTCGCGTTCCGTGCCGCGGTCGCGTACGCGGATGCGCGCGGTTGGCCGGCGGGCTTCCGCATCGAGATCGAGAAGCGCATCCCGGTCGGCGGCGGCTTGGGCGGCGGCAGCGCCGATGCGGGCGCCGTCCTGCGAGTGCTCGCCACGCTCGACCCGAAACCACCGACGCGCGATGAGGTCTTATCACTCGCTCTGTCGCTCGGCGCCGACGTGCCATTCCTGACCCTGCGTTCCCCGCTGGCATTGGCCTGGGGTCGCGGTGAGCGCATCTTGCCGTTGCCGCCGCTTCCCGAACGGCCAGTCGTGCTGGCGACGATGCCGTTCGGCGTGCCGACCGCGGATGCCTATTCGTGGCTCGCCGCCACGCGCGCATCCTCGGCGCAACCCATCCCGCGCGTGCTTCCCTTGAACGCCTTCCGCGCCTGGGACGCGCTCGCGCCGCTCGCGTCGAATGATTTCGAGAAAGTCGTGACCGAACGCCATCCGGAGATTGGCGAAGCGATCGGCTTTCTTTCATCCACCAAGGGTGTCGAGTTCACTCGCATGAGTGGCTCGGGTGCAACGGTCTTCGCGGTCTTGGCCGATGGCATCGCGCCCTGGTCCGTCGCGAAGGATCTGCCTGCCCCCGCCACGGCCCTGACGACCGCCACCGCGCTGCGCGTGGCGCCCGTGCAGATTATCGACGACTAGGACAGTTATATTTTGGGGGCACGCTCGACTGCCCCTTCGTCCAATGGCAGGACACCAGACTTTGGATCTGGGAATGGTGGTTCGAATCCACCAGGGGCAATAATGCGACACGCGCTTCGCCGACTGCGCGCCACGCCGATGTTCACGATCGCTGCCACGCTCACACTGGCGATCGCGATTGGCGCGACGGCGTCCGTCTTCAGCGTCGTGGACGGCGTGCTGCTCAAGGCCTTCCCTTACCGGGACCCGGACCGGGTCCTGGTGCTCAACGAGCGCAACGACGGACTGCATCAGCCCCGGGCGACGGTAGCCGCGGCGAACTACTTCGTGTGGGCGGCCCAGAACCGAAGTTTCACGGGACTCGCCGCCACCTGCTGCGCCGAGTTGTGGTTCACGGTGACCCGGGCGCATGACGCCGAGCGTGTCGATGCGCTCGCCGTGACCGCGAACTATTTCCAGGTGCTCGGCGTGACGCCCGTTCTGGGGCGCGCGCTCGCGGCAGATACGAGCGGACCGAATGAGGTCGTCATCAGCCACGCATACTGGCAACGGCGGTTCGGCGGCGCGGCATCGGTCATCGGCCAGCAGCTCGCGCTCGATAACGGGAACGACGCGCGTAAGACGCCACGCCATACGTACACGATCGTCGGCGTGATGCCACCCGGACTTCCGGGCCGCGCCGACATGTGGACGCTGATCTACTTCGAGCCGGACGAGAACACCGACTTCGGCTACCGGTATCTCGATGTCTATGGCCGGCTCGCGCCGGGCGTCACGCTCCAGGGCGCGCGCCAGGAGCTCGCCACGGTCGCCGATCGCCTCGCGCTCGACCATCCGAAGGACGACACGCACTGGTCCATCGTGGCCACGCCACTGCTCGACGCGACCTTCGGGCCCGTGCGCCCCGCGCTCATCATGCTGCTCGCGGCGGCGGCCTGCGTGCTCGTGATCGGCGCCGCGAACCTCGCGAACCTCTTCCTCGTTCGCTGCCTCGCGCGCGAGCGGGAATTGGCCGTGCGGACGGCGCTGGGGGCCACCCGCGGACGACTCATCCGCGATCTCGCGAACGAGGCGACGCTGCTGAGCCTCGTGGCCGGCGCCCTCGGCGTCGCCGTCGCGTATGGGGGTGTCCGCGCGCTGCGGGCCCTGGCGCCGGCGACGCTGCCGCGGCTCGCCGAGGTCGGCATCGATGTCCGCGTCGTCGCGTTCTGCGCGCTCGCGTCGATCGCCACCGTGTTCGTCTTCGGCCTGTTTCCCGCCTGGCACGTTTCCCGTGGCTCGCTCGCGGCCAGGCTCAAAGAAGGCGGACGCGGAACGGGATCGGCGCAGCAGCATCGGCTGCAGGACGGCCTCGCCGTGCTGCAGATCTCGATAGCTCTGGTGTTGCTGACCGGAGCCGGGCTGCTGGTCGCGGGATTCGTGCACTTCGAGCGGATGGATCCGGGATTTCGGCCGGCGGGCGTCCTGACCGCGCGGGTGACGCTTTCGAGAGTGTCGTATCAGGACCGGGAAAAACGCCACCAGTTCTTCACGGACCTCCTGGAACGCCTGGCAGCCCGCCCCGAGATCGCGTCCGCCAGCGAGAGCGGCGCGCTGCCAGCACAATCGAGGAGCCAGGTCTCGGAGCCGTTCACGATTCTTGGCGATCCGCCGCCGGACCCGCGACAAGCCCCGACCGCGACCGTCGAGGGGGTGAACGGCGACTACTTCCGTACCATGGGTATCAAGCTCCTGCACGGCCGCACGTTTCTGCCGATCGATGATTCGCGGTCGAGGCACATCGGCATCGTGAACGACGTGTTGGTCCAGCGATACTTCGCGGGCCGCGATCCGATCGGTCGTCGCGTGTCGTGGTACAGTGACCACGACACCCTCGAGATCGTAGGCGTCGTCGCGTCGATCAAGAGCTCCGGGCTCGCCGCCGATGCGGCGCCTGGGATCTACATCTCCATCGAGCAACGCAGCCCGGTCACGTCCCACGTGGAGGTGCGGGCGCGCGGCAACCCCAAGGCGCTGGCGCGTATCGTCACCGCGACGGTCGCCGATTTGGATCCGTCGGTGCCGGTCTCGGATGTCGAGACGATGGATGAGATCATGATGCAGTCCGTCGGCCTGACGCGATTCTCGAGCTTCCTCGCCTCGCTCTTCGCGGTCGTCGCGCTCGTCCTCGGGATCGTCGGGATCTACAGCGTCCTGGCCTATATCGTCGGCCAACGACAACGCGAGATGGCCGTCCGGCTCGCGCTCGGCGCCAGCTACTCCCGACTCGTCGGCGGCGTGGTCCGACGCGCGCTCGAATTGACCGCCGTCGGTATCCTGGTGGGCTCGAGCGCGGCATGGATGCTCACGCGCGCGCTCTCGGCCTTATTCCTCGGCGTGAGCCCACACAATCCCCTGATTTTCATCGGCGCCGCGCTCACGTTCGTCGTGGTTGCGCTCGTGGCGGCAATTATCCCTTCCCTCCGCACGACGCGCGTCAGCCCGGTCGCCGCCCTGTCTTCTTAACGGGTTACAGAAAACCCAGCACGATCGGCCGCGATGCGTCGCCGGCCTCGAAGCCGACCACGACCTCTCCGGTCGCGCGGCCTGCCGCACTTGTGCACACGCGGGCCCACACCGGTCCGACAGCGAGCGAGGGGACGCTCACCCTGACTCGACTCAGCCGGTCCGGATCGCCGCCGCCGACCGCCTGCCCGATGTAGACGCCGAAGAGCTGTCGCATCACCGCCTCCTGGTCAGTTGTCGCACATCCACCTGCCACACTTCGCCGTGCTCGTGATCGGCGACCCATAGCGCGCCAAAGCCCACGCGGATCGCATCCGCACCACTGCCGCCCACGAACTGGTCGGACACGCGATTCGTGCGTGGGTCGATGCGGGTGACCGGCGTGCCGTCGACGGCCAACCAGATCGCGCCCTCGCCCGCGGCGATGTCGCCCCACTCGGTCGGCGCGTGCGCCTCGATGCGGGCCACCTCGCGATTCGTGGCCGGGTCGACGCGCGAGACCGATCCGTCCCGTCGGTTCTGCACCCATAGCGCGCCCGAGCCAACGGTCATGAATTTTGGCGACGGGCCCACGGCGATCCGCGCGACGATCGTCTCGCGCAACGGGTCGATCCGCAAGACGGTATCCGTCGCACTGCTCGCGATCCAGAGCGCTCCGAACCCGGCCACGACGACGTCGGACCGCGCGCTGACGCGTATTCGGCGCACGATGCGACCCGAGCGTGCATCCACGCGCGCGAGCTCAGATGATGTCGTATCGGGCGTGTTCGCGGGAACCCAGAAGCTGCCATCGCTAAACGCAAACGATCCTTCGCGGCCGGGCGCAATGGGCAATCGCCAGCGCGCGACGACGCGGTTCGTCGAGGGGTCGATCGCGTTCATCGCGCTGTCGCCGCATGTGGGGATCCACACGCGGTCCAAGGCGATGACGATGCCGAGGCAGGCCTTGGAGGCGAGCGGGATGTCCGCAACCACGCGCCCGGTCGTCGGGTCGATTCGCGAGACGCGGTCCGGCTTGTAGTTCACGACCCACAGCGCGCCAAGGCCCGTGGCTATCCAATCCGCGGACGCCGGCACCGCGATGCGAGCGCGAATCGGGAGCTCGGCCAGCGGCCGTCGCGGCGCCTGCGCGGCCAGCGCGAATGGGAACAGCAAGAGCGCGCATTTCACGCGCCGAATATATCATTTTTCCCCATGCGTCCATGGGATGACCCGGCACAACTGACGACGAAACGGCCACGCTCCGCGTCATACGGCTACGTCGACAAGACGCAGACCTTGTCTTGCTCCGAGAAGTTCCTCGTGACGAAGTGCGGTACGGATTCTTCCGTGCTCATGGTCTGGACGCCGGCGTCACCGCATCTCGTCGTCCCGGAAGAGGTGCCGCGGCTGCACGACGCACTCCGGTCCCGCGCGACGAGCCTCGCGACGCGCCAACTCGCGATCACGGGAGCCGTCTTCGCCGCCGCCTTGGCGATCGTCTTCGCGGGAGGATACTACCGGCACCCAGGCTCGCTCCCTGTCTTCCTCGTCGGCGCCGTCGGCGTCTGGTTCGCAACGAGCCTCGACGCACGACGGCGCGCCCGTCGCGCCCTCGACCCCGATCGCCTGGAGGCAACGATATCCCAGCGCCGCCACGCCGTGTGGCTCTCCGCGCAGCCGTCCCCGTACACGCA
This sequence comes from Gemmatimonadaceae bacterium, assembly GCA_035570055.1. Classification (GTDB taxonomy): domain Bacteria; phylum Gemmatimonadota; class Gemmatimonadetes; order Gemmatimonadales; family Gemmatimonadaceae; genus DASRDS01. The sequence goes on along the minus strand of DATMLM010000053.1, from coordinate 60,234 downwards.
GCTGCTGGGCCATTGCATCATCGCGGTGGGCATCACGGAGATGATCTCTCGGAAGGCGATCCCGGCGGCCGGTCTCGTCAAAGCGGCCGTCCGCCACGGCGAGATCTGGCGCATGGTGACCGCACCGTTCTTACACGTGAGCTACATGCACTTCGCCTTCAACTATGGCGCGCTCTTGGCATTCGGCCGATTGGTCGAGACGCATGTCCGCGGCCGGTGGGTTCCTGTCGTATTCTGCGCCACGGCCATCTGCGGGAGCGCCGCAAGCGTGATGCTGCTCACCAAGACATCGGTCGGCGCCTCCGGCGGCATCATGGGCTTGCTGGGATTTCTGGCGGTGATCGGTTACTCGCGCCGCAACGAATTTCCACTCGGGTTTCAGGAACTCGTGTGGCGGGACGTGATCGGGACGGCGGTCCTCGGACTCGTCGGATTTGCGTTCATCGACAACGCCGCGCACGCCGGCGGGTTTCTGAGCGGCATGGCGTTCGCGGCCGCGCTCGAATCACCGCTCGCGCAGCGACTGCCGGTCAGCCACAAGATCCTCGACCTCGTCGGACCGGCGGGGATAGCGATCGCAGTGAGCGCCGCGTTCCTCGCGATCGTCGCCATCCTGCGGTCTTGATCGTCCTTCTCATGTGACAAAACGGGTTCCGGAGCTCGATGGCGTGCGCGGCGTGGCCATCCTGCTCGTGCTGGTGGCGCACCTCGTGCCCAACGTCATTGGCGACGCGGGTTGGCTCGGCGTCGATCTCTTCTTCGTCCTCTCCGGCTATCTCATCACGACGGTCTTGCTCGACGGGAAGGCGAGTCCCGACCGCGTCAGGATTTTCTATACGCGACGGGCGCTCCGCATCTTCCCGCTCTATTACGGGACCCTCGTCCTGTCGCTCATCGTTCCGGCGCTCTTCCACCTCCCATTCTTCTCCGACGCGCCGGATACTTGGGCTTCGACCAGCCACGCGCTCACGTGGTTCTGGCCGTATCTCGCGAATTTCTCCACGCACCCTGGCGTGTTGAGCCACTTTTGGTCGCTCTGCGTCGAGGAGCAGTTCTATTTCGTCTGGCCGTGGATTATCTGGCGATGCCGCGACACCACGGCGGCGCGCGTCGCATGGGGCGCCATCGCCGTCGCCATCGCGCTCCGGGTGACACTCGTGATGCGTCACGCGCCAGTGCTGGCGATCTACAGCCTGACACCGTGCCGGATGGATGCGCTGGCGATCGGTGCGTTGGTCGCGCTCTCGCCTCGGACCGCCGCCCTGCGCACGATCCGCTGGCCGGCGGCGATCGCGGGGCTCGTGCTGACGGCGATCGCGGTTCGTTTCCATGGGCTGCGGCCAACGAACGTCTGGGTCGAGACGATCGGGTTCACGAGCGGGGACCTTCTTGGTGCCCTGCTCGTGATCGTCGCGCTCGCGTATTCGCCCGTGGTGTTGCGATCGCCGATCCTCCGTTGGTTCGGAACGTACAGCTACGGCCTCTACGTGCTGCATCGCTTCGTGATTCGCGGCCTCGAGATCTCCGGCTGGGATCAAGGCGACCCGGCGTTCGGCGTCATGGCCTTTGGCCTCAGCTGCGTCGTCGCGTGGATCAGCTACAACGCCTACGAGCTCCCCTTTCTCCGCCTCAAGGACGCGCGTCCCCCGCGGCATTCGGCGCATGCCGCCGAAGCCACGACGTAATCGCTTCGGGCAGAAAGAGATTGTCGGCGATCCCCGCCACGCGCTCCGCGTCACGCCAGGCGGTCTCCAGCTCGGCTAGCTCGCCTTCCAGCGCGCGGCGCTCGGTGTCCTCGTGTACCGCCATCTCGAGGCTCAGGCGCTGCTCGTAACCGAGCCCGAGGATGCCCTGCTCGCCCGCGCCGCGGGCCGCGGCGAACTGTAAGAGGCGGTCGGGTCCGCGGAACCATTCGAGCTTCGCGACGGCCTGCGCGATCTGGTGCTCGGACCCACCATCCCGGTTCGCGAGCGCCAGCAGCGGCCCGAGTGCGCGCGTGGCAGCCGGCCCACGCAGCACGGCGACACCGTCGGCGTGAACAATGCTGAGCGCCCACCGCTCGTGCACATCGCGGGAGAACTCCGCGCTCGAGAGGTCCGTCGCGCGGACCACGAGAGGCGCACGATCGGCGACCGGTACGTGAACCACCGGGAGATCGGGCAGCTTCCGCAGCACCTTGGTGCTGATGCCAACGGCGCCAGCCGCCGCGATCACCGGCCATCCGAGGAAGACCGTGGCGAACAGGAGCCCGACCCCTTGCACGCTCCTGAAGAGACTCGGCTCGGCGTTGGCGCGCGCATATGCCCGCGCGGCGTCGACCGCCATCATGCGCGGGCGCGCGCGCCGGCGCCGATCGAGAAACCGTGACCCATAGCGCCACGCCGCGAACTCGGGGTAAATCGGCCGCCCAACGCGAATCAACTCGAGTCCATCGCGCAGCCGCGCCAGTCCGATTTGTTCGGTCGACACCCGGACCGTCGTACCACGATACAGCCGCTCGCAGTCCTCGATCGCTTCCCAGCGTTCTTCGACCGGCGTGAGATTCCACCGCCGACACTGGAGACACACCGCCCACAAGCGACCCTTCGTGGAGTCGAACGCGAGTCGCCGACCAACAGGAAACCGCTCGAGCGATTCGTTCGCGCCGAGCGCGCTGTGGCAGAAGAGACACGTCGAGTACATTCTGACTATGGATCGGCGGGAGTCATTGCGCGCGATGGCCGGTACCGTCGGTCTCCTGGCCCTCGGGAAACATGCACACGCGCTGGCGCGTATGGGAACGCTGCGCGTGCTGAGCCCGCATCAAGACGCGATCGTGATCGCGGCATCGGAGCATATTATTCCCGCGACGGACACACCGGGTGCGGCGGACGCACACGTCGATCGGTTCATCGACACAATGCTCGCCGACTGGTATACACCCGCGGAGCAAAAGCGCTTCCTGGCGGGCTTGGCCGAGCTCGACGATCAGCGGTTCCTCGAGCAGCCCCCCGGGCAGCAGACGGCGATCATCGAGCGCCTCGACAACGAGGCGACCGAAGGCCACTGGTTCTCGATGCTCAAGTACCTCACGATCTGGGGGTACTATACGTCTGAGATCGGGGAAACCCGCGAGCTCGGAAACTGGCCCCTCCCTTGGCGCTACGACGGCAATGCCCCGTACGCGCACTGAACAACACGACTTCGACGCGATCGTCGTCGGCTCGGGCATCACGGGCGGTTGGGCGGCGAAGGATCTGACACAGCGCGGGCTCCAGACGCTCGTGCTCGAAGCCGGGCGTCCGGTCGATCCCGTGCGCGATGCCGTCGAGCACGTGCCGCCGTGGGAGATGCCGTTCCGCGGGCTCGGCGACAAGAGGACCATCGAAGCGCGCCAGCCCATTCAGCATCGTTCGGTCTCGTTCGACGAGATGAGCCATCGATTCTGGACCGACGATGTCGACAACCCCTACACGACACCGGCCGACAAGCCCTTCAACTGGTTCCGCGCGCGCCAGGTGGGCGGCAAGTCGATCATCTGGGGACGCCAGGTCTATCGCTGGAGCGATCTCGATTTCGAGGCCAACCTCCGCGATGGGATCGCGGTCGACTGGCCGATCCGTTATGCGGACCTCGCTCCGTGGTATGACCACGTCGAACGCTTTATCGGCGTGAGCGGGAAGGCCGAGGGGCTCTCGCAGCTTCCCGACAGCCAGTTCCTGCCGCCCATGGCGATGAACGTGGCCGAAGAGCACGTGCGCTCGGCGATCAGCGCCAAGTTCGGCCGCGATCGTGTGATGACGATCGGCCGCGTCGCCAACCTCACGGCGCCGCTCAACGGTCGTGATCCCTGTCATTACTGTGGCCCGTGCCAGCGAGGCTGCGTCACGCGGTCGTACTTCAGCAGCATCAACGCGACATTGCCCGCCGCCGCGGCGACCGGACGCCTGACGCTCAAGCCATTCAGCATTGTCGAGCGTCTGCTGTACAACGATGCGACCGGTCTCCTCACCGGTGTCCGCGTCATCGACGCCAAGACCAAGGCGGTCACGGAGTATCGCGCGCGCGTCGTCTTCCTGTGCGCCTCGGCGCTCGAGAGCGCGCGGCTCCTGCTCCACTCCGGCATCGCGAATTCCAGCGGGCAGGTCGGGCGGAACGTCATGGACCACATCAAGGGCGGCGGCGCGACCGGCGAGATCCCCGGGTACACGGACCGCCATGTGATCGGGATCCGCCCGAATGGCATTTATGTTCCGCGTTTCCGCAACGTGAACAGCAAGGCCGCATTTCTCCGGGGCTACGGGTTCCAAGGAGGCGCCCGGCGCCTCGAGTGGGGCGACGGCATGTTCAGTCGGGGCATTGGCGCCGATCTCAAGAAACGACTCAGTACGCTTGGCCCGTGGACGATGTCGTTCTGGGGCTACGCCGAGTGCTTGCCGCGCGAGGAGAACCGCGTGACGCTGGATCCGGCTCGGGTCGACGCGTGGGGTATCCCCGTGCTGCACATCGAGGCGGCCTGGTCGCCAAACGAGCGCGCGCTGCATTACGACATGTCGGCGACCGCGAGCGAGCTGCTCGACGCCGCCGGCGCGACGAACATCAAGCCGGCCACGCAGCCGAGCATCATGGGCAGCGCGAATCACGAGATGGGCACGGCGCGGATGGGCCGCGATCCCAAGACCAGCGTGCTCGACGCCAACAACCGCGCGCATGATGTGCCGAATCTCTACGTGACCGACGGGTCGTGCATGGCGTCGAGCGGCTGGCAGAATCCCTCGCTGACGTACATGGCGCTCACGGCGCGCGCGTGCGATCACGCGGTCGCGTCCATGAACCGGCGCGAGATCTGACGCGCTGATGGCGAAACTCGATCACGTCGGGCTCGCGGTCATCACGGTGCGAGCCGAGGTGCAACGCGATTTCGAGGGGACGATGCGACAAGTCGCGGCGATCGGCTACCGCGACCTCGACATGTACATCTACGAGAGCACCCTCGACGCTCCGGCCACTCGCGCGATTCTCGATCGGGTTGGGCTCGCGTGCACGTCGGCGCGGGTACGAACAACGGCGTTGTATCGCGGTTGGGAGCGATTCCTCGACGCCGCCAACGTGCTGGGCGCCAAGTTCATCACGCTCGCCGACGTCCCATTTCCTGAGCGCCAGACGCTTCAGGATTATCACGAGCTCGCCGCGCTCTTCAACCGGTGCGCCGCTATCGCGCAGCAGCACGGGCTCACGTTCTGCTACCATAATCACGACGCCGAGCTCACGCCGATGGAGGGCGCGATCCCGTACGACATCGTGGTGGCCGAGACCGACCCCACGCTCGTGCACTTTCAGATGGACGTGTATTGGATGCTGCACGGTGGGCGTGACCCCGTGCACGAGCTGCGTCGACTCGCGGGCCGGGTCTCGACGCTGCATCTCAAGGACATGCAGTCCTGGCCACGGCGGGGGATCACGACGGTCGGGCGCGGGCGCATCGACTTCCGCGACATCTTGCGTACTGCGATCAAGACCGGCATGCGCTACTGGTACGTCGAGGAAGACGCTCCTGTTGGCCCCGGTATCGAGGCCGTGCGGTCGGCGTATACGTATCTCAACGGACTCGACGTATGAATCGCCGGTCATTTCTTGCCGCGTCTGCCGCCGTTCTGGTCTCGACCAGATATCGTCGCGTCCAACCAACCGCACTCGGGCTCGAGCTCACCGCGTACGATGACTCGACGCTGAGCGCCGTCGCGGCCATTGGGTATCGCGACGTAGCGATCAACGATCTCTATGCGCCCGCGCTTCGCGCGGCGCTGACGCGTGCAGGACTGAGCGCGTCGGCCGTTCACGTGACCACGCCACTCTTGTATCGTGGACTGGAGAGACATCTTGGTGTTGCGGCATCGCTGGGATGTCGATACTTCGTGTGCGGTCGAGTGGACCCAGAGGAGCGTCGAACACAGCAGGACTGGCACGAACTCGCGGCGCTCTTCAATCGCGCGGGGGAAACCACGAGAAAAGCGGGCCTGCGATTCGCGTATCGCGTTGTCGGCGACGAGGCGGGCGTGCTGCTGGCCGAGACAGACCCGGCGCTTGTTTGGTTCGAGGCCAAGACGCCTGGGCCGCGGTGCTTTGCCGTAGACCTCGACGAGACAGCCGGGCCCAAGGCAGTTCGGGCGGCTGGGGTCGAGCACTACTACGTCCAGGCAAAGTCGATCGACGACGCGCGCAAGCGCTACGACGCGCTACGATCTTGATTTGATTTCTGCCGCCGGAGCCACGCCGTCACGGACTCCGGCACAAACAGATTGTCCGCGATCGCCCCGATCTCCTCCGCCTCGCGCCACGCCGCGGTCAGCCCCGCCAACTCACCGGCCAACAGCTTTTGCTCGTCGCGCTCGGCGAGCGACATCTCGAACGACAGACGATCGATCACACTGAGCGTCGTGATGGCCCTCGGTTGGTCGCCGAGGCGCTCGACGCGATCGGCCATCGGATCGCCCTCGCGATTGAGCTGATCCGCCGCCTGCTGCACTTCAGCCGGTCGACCAGCGAACCGATTCATTTGTGCCAGGATGGGCCGAAGCGCACGCGTGGCCTGCTCGCCATGAAACGACGTCTTCGCGACTCGACCACTGAAGAGACTCTCACGCGTGAGCCGGAGCGCGGATGGCGTGCCGGCGTACGGCGGGATCCACTCCAGCGATGAGAGTTCGCCGGCCGTCAGCACGATGCGCTTGCCATCGGGACCGGCGAACCGGATCGCCCGCGCTCCCGGCCTCAGACTGACAGCCATTTGCACCGAGAACTGGATGATCGCCGCGGCACCGGCGAACGCGACCCAGCCGCCAAAGCCGACGAGCGCGGCGGCCCCCACGCCAGCCACGATCATCGCGCGCTGTCGCCGACGGCGAAATGTGTCGACATACTGCCGCGCCACGAGCTCGGCGCGCGGCGGCTTGCCGATGTGGACGAGCTCGAGGCCCTCAGGGAGGCGCGCCAGGCCGATCTCATCGGTCGAGGCCCGCACCCGCGCCGTGCGATACTGGCGCTCGCACTCCTCGATGGCCTCCCAGCGCTCCTCGATCGGCGTCAGGTTCCAACGGCGGCACTTGGCGCAGACGACCCAGAGTCGCCCTTGCGCGCCGTCGAACGCGAGCCGCCGGCCAATGGGCAGGTGTTCGATGACCTGATTCGCGCCGAGTGACGCGTGACAGAAAAGGCAGGTCGAGTACACGAGTCAGGCCGAAATCTACGGTCTGACGCGCGTATCAGTGCTGCTTGGCTGCGCTGTCGGAGTGGGCTTTGGCGCTCTTGAGCCGCGCGGCTTCGGCCATCTTGTGCTCGAACTTGCGCTCCGTCGAGTCCTTGATCGAGCTCTCGGTGGCTTCCAGGCTGTCGAGCTTCGCGTTGTGTTTGTCGCGAACGCTGTCCATCGTGGCCTTCTCGGTGGCGTACTTCGGCGCGACATCCTGGCTCACCGTCGCGGCCTCGCGCTCGAGCGTCGTCACCGTGTCGTTGAAGACGGGCTTCGCGGGCGCGGCGGGCGCCGGCATCGCGCCCATCCGCGTGATCGCCGGTGCGGTGCCGGACGTGACGACGGTTGCGTGCTCGACCGGCGGCGCTGCTTGGTCGACCGGCGCAGGCTTGTGCGCAATCGATCCGTTCGAGGCCGGTGCGCGGCGCGGCTTTGGCGCGACCGCTGGTGTGGCGTCCGGCGGCCCGGCAGCGGTGAACGCGGCGCCGAGAGCGGCGATAGCCGGTGACACCGGGGCAGCCGCCGGGGCGGCAGCGACAGGGGTCGGGGCAGCCGTCGTCGGGGAGGCGCGATGCAGAATGTCGATACTGTCGCGCCGCACGACCTGCGCTTCGACCTGATTTGGGTCGGTCGCGATCACGTCTGGCCGATTCTGGGCCGCGTCCCGGGCCTGGGCAGCACGCCGGAACACATCGTTGGAGGAGCTCGACGTGTGGCTCGAATCGGTCACTTTATGGAACACGTCGGCCGCGGAATCGGCCTGGGCGTGAGCCTGGGTGGCGATCAGAGCCATCGCGAGGACGTGCATCGCGGGACGCATACCTCTATCGACTGTTGCGTAACCCCAGCGGTCACGCCACGCGACTGAGCGACTCGGGCCAGGTCAGCTCGTACACGTAACCGTATGTCTGCCACTGGCCGTCCGGGGCCTGGAAGATCTGGATCACGCCGGCAGCGGCCAAGGCACGGTAAAAATCGAGGTTTTCGGCCACAAACGGCTTGGCGGGCAAGGCCGAGAAGTCGATGAGGCGCACCGCGTAGTGCGCCAGGGCGGCGCGCAGGGTCGAGTGATAGTCCGTGAGCGAGTGCACGGCGAGGTACAGCCGGGAGCGCGCGTGCATGTAGCGGTCGGCGACGGCGAGCAACGCCAGCAGTTGCTCGTTCCCGGGACCGGGATCTGGAGCAATGATCTCGTTCGGGAGGTTGGCGAGGATGACCTCGAAGGGGCCCGGGAAAGGACCGAACAGGGAGCCGACCGCGACATCGATCGACACGCTATTGAGCGCCGCATTGCGCTCCGCCGCGGCGACGGCGCGCGGGTCGATGTCGGTCGCGACCACCTGCCCGCCTACCTTCGCCGCGGCGACGGCGAGTATGCCAGAGCCGGTCCCAATGTCGATCACCCGCTCGCCGCGCCCGATCCGGATCGATCGGGAATAAAACATCCCGTTCGGAGTCGGGGTGAAGACTCCCTCGGCTGGCTCCAGCACGATCGATGCACCAAAGACGGTGACGATCGATGCGATCGACATGAAATCAAGATAGGCCTCTTTACCGATCAGACCAAACGGCGAGCTCGTTCCCGCTGGGGTCAGTAAAGTGGAATCGGCGTCCGCCAGGAAAGCTGAACACCGGCTTGGTGATCGTCCCGCCGGCCGCGCGCACACGCTTCTCGGCGTCGGCGAGGTCGACGGCGAAGATCACGATCAGTGGTCCGCCGCGCTGGACGGTCGGGGTCTTGGTGAACCCGCCGGCGAGCCGGCCATCGGCGAAGCTCGTGTAGTCGGGGCCGTAATCCGTGAATTTCCAGCCGAACGCATCGACGTAAAATTTCTTGGTGGCGGCAATGTTCGTCGCCGACATCTCGATGTAATCGATGCGATGGTCGTGGTCCGCGGGCGTCTGCGGTTGTTCGGAGCTCATTGGAGTCAGGGCGAGGGTTGCAAGCAATAGAGAGTATCGCATGCGGTCAACCTATCCCTCGCCTTTCTCCCCGTATTGAACAAATCGGACGCCCCGTTCAGCCGCGTACTGCGCGGGAGTCAGCCCAGCCAGCGCCTGAAACTCCCGGATGAGATGCGGTTGATCCGCATACCCCGCGTCGCCAGCCATGCGGGTCCAGGGAACCACCGCCCCGCGTTGAACCTGCTGGTACACCTCGCGAAATCGCATCACGCGCGCAAAGCCCTTGGGCGACAATCCCACGCACCGATCGAACGCCCGGTTGAGCCGCCGCTCGCCGAGTCCGAGCGCCGCGGCGACGTCGCGCACGGCCACGCCACCGCGCGCCTGCCGAAACAACGCGACGGCCTGCGGGACGATCTCGTCTTCTCTCGCGGTGCGGGGTGGCGTCAGGACGCGCTCGACATGCCCATGGATGACGGCGTCGATAAGCCGGTCGGCGCGAGCGCCCCACAGCCCGTCGAGGGGCACTCGCCGATCCGTGATCTCGCGCAACGGCACCCCGAGAAACGGGAACGCCGCGCCCGGCCGGAAGCGGATGCCGAACATCTCCACCCGCCCCGCGCGCGGCGTCAGCAATGCCGTGCTCATCGTGCCAACGACGAACGCGTGGGGGCTCGCGCCGAGATCGATGATGACATCGGCGCACCCATCGGGGAGGATGCGATCGACCCCCGGCGCCGCGTCGGTGGCTGTCATCGACCAATAGCACTCCACCCACGGCGCGAGCGCCGCGCTTGGACTGGACTCAGCGTATTGCCCCATCGAGCAACACGATAGTCACCGCGCTGGCTCCGAACAACACGAGCCCGAATGGCAGGCCGCCGCTCGCGACGTTGACGACGATCGCAACGCTGAACACGGCGAGCAGCAGGGACAGCCCGACACGCTGCGTCCGCCTGAACAGGAGCAGGAGCGACGCCACGATCTCGATGGCCGCGAGCCAGAAATGGTGATCGGCCAATCGGTTCGCGTGCGTCATCGTCTGGACGCTCAGCGCGACGATGGCCGCGACAAAAATCGCCCGGTACACCGCGAGGATGCGCTCAGTCCGCATGGCGATGACTGTCCTCGGCGGTCAGCGTGAGCCCATACACTGTCCGAAGCCGTTGGATCTGCTCCACCGTCTCCGGCGCAAACGGCGCGCGCCCCTCGAACGCATGCCAGATGACTCCCTCGAGCAGGTCGCCCAGCGACAAGTCGAGATACTCGGCGAGCCCCTTGAGCACTTTTAGGGTGCGCTTCTCCAGCCGGACGCCGGTTTGAACACGTTCGATTTCCATGGTACATAAGTACCATGGTACCAGCAGACTGTCAACGCGCCCAGCTGGTCATGCCGCCGTCGACGATCATGGCGTTCCCGGTGACATAGCTTGAGGCATCCGAGCAGAGCCAGACGGCCGCTTCGGCCGCTTCTTCCGGGTTCCCGATCCGCCCCAGTGGAATGCGGCTGGTGTAGGCGCTCGTGTCGCCTTTCGCATACCGCTCGACCGCCCTCCGAAGCAACGGCGTGTCATACGCCCCGGCAACGAGCGCGTTGACCCGGATACGCCGGGCGGCGTACTCCATCGCGGCCGATTTCGCGAGGGCGATGACGCCGGCTTTGGCGACCGCGTACGTGCCGGCACCAGGCACGCCACCCAGGCCATTCACCGATGAGACGTTCACGATCGAGCCCCCCTCTCTCTGCTCGAGCATCCGTTTGATCTCGTACTTCATGCACAGCCAGGTGCTCTTCAAGTTGAGCGCGATCGCCGAGTCGAACTCGGCTTCGCTCAAGTCCGCCGTGAGTCCCATCCCGACCTCGTCGGTCGCGGCGCTGTTCACCGCGAAATCCAGGCGGTCGTAGCGCTCGATGACGGCGCGGAGGAGGGCCGAGACTTCGTCATTCACGGAGACGTCCGTCTGCACGAATTCCGCGTCGGCTCCGGCCGCGCGCAGCGCGTACAGCGCGGCGGCACCGCGTTGGGGATTACGCGCGGCGATGACAACCGATGCGCCCTGTCGCGCGAACAGGTGGGCGGTAGCGAGGCCGATTCCCGAGCTGCCACCGGTCACCAGTGCGACTTTCCCTTGCATCATGCGAGTGCCTCGTAGACGAGTCGTGCGGCGGCCAGGTCTTCGACGGCCAGGCCGAGCGATTTGAAAACGGTACGCCCTTCGGGCGGCACCTGCTGGCTTCCCGCAATCAGCTCCCCGAGCTCGGCGTAGATCGTCGCGCCGGCGAGCAGTACATCACCAGCTTCCTGTAGCGCGGCGGCCCGCGAGTCGACGACCACTGTCGAGCGGGCCATTGCGACGCCGTCGACCTCGCGCGCCGCCCGGCCGACCGCGCCGACCGCGTTTACGTGCGCATCATGGTCGAGCCACTCGCCTTTGAGCACGGGCTCCGGCGAATGCGTCACCGTGCAGACGACGTCGGCGCCGCGCACGGCCTCTTCTGCCGAGGTCACTTTGGCCCCGACCTCGTCGGCGAACCGCTTGGCGTGCTCCGCGTTCCGACTCCACACCCGAATCTGGTCGAACGTGCGCACGAGCCGGAGCGCGGCGACGTGCGCTCGCGCCTGGACGCCGCTGCCGAGAATCGCCAACGTGTGCGCGTTTGGCGACGCCAAGAGTTGCGTGGCAACGGCCGAGACGGCGGCCGTTCGCATCTCGGTGATGAGCCGGCCGTCGAGGAGGGCGAGAGGGGTTCCGGTTGCGGCATCGAACAGCTGAATCACCGCCTTGTGCGTCGGCTCGCTGTGCGGATAGACGGTCACGAGCTTGGCGCCGAGCATCGTCTCATCGGCGACCGGCATCACGCCGTAGAAGGCTGAGTGATCGGGGATGCTGAGAATCGTGCGGACGGGCTGCGTCACCCGTCCGGTCGAGAACGCGGCGAGCGCTCGGGACATTGTTGGAATCAGCTTTTCATAGCTGAGCGCCGAACGAATCTTGTCTTCGTCGAGTAGGACGAGCATGTTGACGGGCTTGGTGGGGAGATCTAGCTTAAGAGGCTCTGGATATGGACGGCACTGGGGTACCGCGGCAGGGCTTCAAGCTGCTCTCGGGGACGGCTAACCGCCCCCTGGCCGATGAGATTGGCCGCTGCCTTGGCGTTGAGCTGTGCAAGGTGACCTCGTCGCGGTTTACGGACGGGGAAATTTTTGTGCGGATAGACGAGAACATTCGAGGCTCGGACATCTTTATCGTCCAGCCGACGAACCCTCCGGCCGACAACGTCCTCGAGTTGATGCTGTTGATCGATGCCGCGCGGCGGGCGTCCGCGGCGCGCATCACGTGCGTCATGCCGTACTATGGCTACTCGCGGCAAGATCGAAAGGATCAGCCGCGGGTGGCGATTGGGGCGAAGTTGATGGCGAATATGATCCAGACCGCCGGTGCGGACCGGGTCCTGGGCCTCGACTTCCACCAACATCAGTTGCAAGGGTTTTTCGACGTGCCGGTCGACCATCTGTACGCGGCGCCCGTGTTCGTCTCGCATTATCGCAAGAAAAACTTGAAGGATCTGGTTGTGGTCGCGCCTGACGTCGGCGCGGCCAAGATGGCCCGAGGGTTTGCGAAGCGGCTCGATGGGACCCTGGCCATCATCGATAAACGGCGACCGAAGGCTAACGTCGCCGAAGTTGTCAATGTTGTCGGTGAAGTCGAGGATCGGGATTGCCTCATCGTCGATGACATGATTGATACGGCGGGGACGGTGACTGAGGCCGCGCGGGCCCTCAAGCGGCTTGGCGCGAACGAGGTGTTCGTCTGTGCGACGCACGCGCTGCTTTCGGGCCCCGCGCCCGAGCGGCTCGCCGGCGCGCCGATCACCGAGGTGACGGTGACCGATACGATCGAGACGCCACCGGAGCGGCGGTTTCCGTCGCTCAAGGTGCTGTCGGTCGGGGAACTGCTCGCCAAGGCTATTCGATACACGCACTTTGACCAGTCGGTCAGCTCATTGTTCGATTAAAAGGGAACTCACATGGCTACAGCACAACTGGCAGCGACGCCGAGAACGGGAACCGGAAAGGGTGTCGCGAGAAAAATGCGGGCGGCCGGGCAGATCCCGGGCATTATCTACGGCCACGCGAGAGAGCCGCAGGCGCTCGCGATCAATACGCGCGACTTCGAGAAGCTCCTCGAGCACATCTCGGCCGAGAGCACAGTGATCGAGCTCGCGGTCGGCGGGAAGACGTCGCGCACGCTGATCCGCGAGATCCAGCGCCACCCATTCAAGCGCGAATACCTCCACGTCGACTTCCAGGAACTGGTCGCCGGCGAAATGGTGTCGGTGCGCATCCCGATCGTGCTGGTCGGCATACCCGAGGGCGTTCGCCTCGAGGGCGGCGTGATGGACCAAACGCTGCGTGACCTCGAAATCGAGGTCGACCCGGTGAACATGCCGAACCACATCGACGTCAACGTCGAGAACATGAAGATCGGCGAGTCGGTCCACGTCAGCGACCTCACACTTCCGGCGGGCGTGACCGCCATAACCGAAGGCGACACGACGATCGTCGTCGTCTCGGCCCCGCGTGCGGTGATCGAGGAAGCCGCGGCGCCGACAGCCGAGGGCGCCGAGGTGGCACCGGCGGCGGAGCCGGAGGTCATCAGGGCGAAGAAGACCGAGGAAGAGACCGAGGAGAAATAGCACTGAAAGTGATCCTCGGCCTCGGGAACCCGGGGCGAGAGTACGAAGCCACGCGTCACAACGTCGGCTGGTGGGTGGTCGACCACCTAGCCGACGTTTGGCGTTTTGACCGGTGGAAGAAGGACGGCGACGCCCTTGTCACGTCCGGCACGGTCGGCCCTATCCGCACCCGACTTATCAAGCCTCTGACGTACATGAACCTGAGCGGCGCCGTTCTCAAGCCGTACTTGCGCAGGGCATTCTGGTCGCCCGTGACGGATCTTCTCGTCGTAGTCGACGAGGTGCAGCTCCCACTCGGCAAGCTTCGGCTGCGAGCGGATGGCAGCGCGGGTGGCCACAACGGTCTCAAGAGCATCGAGCACGAGATCGGGTCGCGCGAGTACGCCCGCATGCGCGTCGGCATTGCGCCGGAGCATGAGCACGGCGACCTGGCTGACTTCGTGCTGGGACCATTCGGAAAGGCCGAGCGGGCCATGATCGTCGAGCGCATGCCCGACTATCAAGCTGCCATCGAGACGTGGCTGCGCGAGGGCATCGGCGTCGCTATGAACAAATACAATGCTTAAACTCGGAATCGTTGGACTCCCCAACGTCGGCAAATCGACGTTGTTCAATGCGCTGACCGCGGCCAAGGCCGAGGCGGCGAACTATCCGTTCTGCACCGTCGAGCCGAACGTCGGCATGGTCGAAGTACCTGACGCTCGTCTTCCGGTTCTCGCCGACATCGTGCATCCAAAGAAAGTCGTGCCGGCTGTCGTGCAATTCGTGGACATCGCCGGACTCGTCAAAGGCGCCAGCGAGGGCGAGGGACTCGGCAACAAGTTCCTCGCCAATATCCGCGAGACTGACGCCATCGTGCATGTCGTGCGGGCCTTTGACGACCCCGACGTCACCCACGTCATGGGCTCGGTCGACCCCGTGCGTGATCGCGAGGTCATCGAGTTCGAATTGGCGCTCGCGGATCTCTCGGTCGTCGAGAAGCGGCTGGACAAGACGCGGCGCAGCGCCAAGTCGAACGACAAGGCCGCACTGGCCGAGCTCCCGACCCTCGAACTGGCTTACTCGGCGCTCCAGAACGGCCGCCCGTTGTGGGAGCTCAAGCTGTCAGGTACTCAACGCGAGGTGCTTGCACCGTTGGCCTTGTTGACGGTCAAGCCCGTGCTGTATGCCGCCAATGTGACGGAGAGCGAACTGGCGGGCCACGAGGGCAAGTATCTCACGGCCCTCCGAGAGGCGGTCAAAGCATCGGGCGAGCACGCCGACGTTGTCCCGTTCTCGGCGCACATCGAGGCCGAGCTGGCCGAGCTGTCGCCAGAGGAGCGCACCGAGTTTCTGGGATCGCTCGGCCTCGAGTCCGCGGGACTCGACCGGTTGATCCGCGCGAGCTACGACCTGCTCGGGCTGGAGACGTACTTCACGGCGGGCGAGCAGGAGGTGCGGGCGTGGACGATCCATCGCGGCGACACCGCTCCGGTCGCCGCTGGCGTCATACATACGGACTTCGAGCGCGGGTTTATCCGCGCCGAGACCGTGGCCTACGGCGCGTTCGTCGCCAATAGCGGCTGGAAGGGGGCCCGCGACAAAGGCGTCGTGCGATCCGAGGGCAAAGAGTACGTCGTCCAGGACGGCGACGTCATGTTGTTCCGGTTCAACGTGTAAGTGTCCCTTTTGGTCCACTTACACGTCGAACCCAAGCTTATTTGAAGTCGCGGCTGCGCCGCTCCTGCTTCGGCGCGTTGAATCGGCTGCTGTGATCCGTTAACTTACGGCGTTCCGACAACTTACCCTCCTCTCGCGGTTACGAGCCCGCGAGGGGCGGCTCATGAGACCACAGGGAGGCTCGCGATGCCACGTGAATACGAGGCGGTCTACATCTTCGATTCAACGCTCGAAGACACCGCCATTGCCGAGAAGCTCAATCGCCTACACGCATTGCTGCACGCGACTGGCGAAGTGAAAGTCGACCATTGGGGTCGCCGGCAACTTGCTTACACAATCGGACCGCGCGAGACCGGGTATTATGTCGTTGCCCGGTTCAACGTCGAGCCCACGGTCCTGCCGGAGTTCGAGCGGGCGCTCAAGCTCGACGAGGGCGTCGTCCGCTATTTGATCACACTGTTCGAGCACGAGGTCGGTGCGCCTCCGATGTCCGACGAGGACCTGGTAGCCGCGCGCAACCGTCGTGGTGACGATGACGACGACGACGAGGAATAGATGACAACCATGCGCCGGCAACAGAAATCATGTCCGTTCTGCGAGACGCGTGTGCGGTTCATTGATTACAAGGATGATCGCACGCTCGGTCGCTTCATCACGGACCACGGGAAGATCCTGCCGAGTCGGCTGAGTGGCACGTGCGCGCGGCACCAGCGTCAGCTGTCGACCGCGATCAAACGCGCCCGCTTCCTCGCGCTCATCCCGTACATCAAGGGGCACACGGCGTAACGCATGAGCACCGGTGAGGCAGCCGCCCCGCGTGAACACGGGTGGGTGCTGTTTCTATCGGCGCTGGCCAGCTTTCTTCTGCTGCCGGCCACACCGGTGCTACAGGTCCTCGGACCCATCGCGCAGCCGGTCGTGCTGCTCGTGCCGCTGCTGGCAGCGTGCGCGCTCGTCGGCTGGGTCTCGGGAGGTCGCTTCCTGATCGCGGCCGCCTGGGTACTCCTGGCCGTTGGGGCACTGTTCTCGGCGCCCGCGCCCGCTGGTGTGAGCGTCGCATATGTGGAGCTCGAGCGCGGGTGGGCCGTGCTGTTGGCCGCGGCCTTCGGGTTCGTGTCCTTGGCGGTCCCCTCGGCCCGGTTCTTCACGCGCGCGCTCGTGACGCTCGTGGTCGCGCTGGCCTTGGCGGCGGTCGCGTTTCTCGGCGCCGCGCGTCCCGCGACGACCGCGAGACGGACGATCGAGGGCGAGATCAATCGGCGAACGGCGATCGCCGAGCAGGAGTGGCAGCAGTCCGTGAAGGCGTACCAGAATGCGCTCACGGCGGTTGGGCCGGAGGGTCGAGCGAGCGCCGAAGAGATGCAGCAGGCGATGCGTGAGCTCGTCACGACAGTGCCGGCGCGGGAAAGTGAGCGGTTCTTCCCCGCGCTACTGCTGCTGGAATCGCTGTGCGCGCTCGCGCTGGCGTGGGCGTTGTATCACCGGCTGAGCCGGGCCCGCATTGGGCTGCCATTGGCCCGACTGCAGGACTTCCGGTTCAACGATCAGTTGGTTTGGGGCGTGATCGTCGGGATCGTGTTTCTAGTCGTGCCCACGCTCCACGCGTGGCGAAACGTGGGTGCGAACCTCACGTTGTTCTTCGGCACGCTGTACGCAGTACGGGGCACCGGAGTGCTGGCCTGGTTCCTTCGGTCGGCGCGGCCGGGGCTGGTGACGGTGCTCGCCGTGGCGTTACTCGCGGGGCTGCTCGCGCCCGCATTCGCGCTGGGGCTCGGCCTCATCGGGCTCGGCGATACATGGGAAGATTGGCGGGCGAAGGCGCGCCCAACTACCTGAAGAGGAGAGGAACGTGGAGGTCATTCTTAGACAAGCAGTTGAGAACGTCGGGCATCCCGGCGACATCGTGAAGGTCTCGGACGGATTCGGCCGGAACTATTTGTTGCCGCGTGGCCTCGCGTATCCCGCGACGACCGGGTACAAAAAGCGCATCGAGCAGGAGCGTCAGCGGCTCGAGGCGGCCGAGTCGGCCCGCCGTGACTCCGCGCAGGGTG
Source organism: Gemmatimonadaceae bacterium (assembly GCA_035570055.1). GTDB lineage: Bacteria > Gemmatimonadota > Gemmatimonadetes > Gemmatimonadales > Gemmatimonadaceae > DASRDS01. Next base: position 42,692 of record DATMLM010000053.1, on the reverse strand, counting down.
TCGCGGACAAGCTGGCCCAGGTCTCCTTGACCTTCTCGGCCCGCGTCGGGGAAGAGGGCAAGCTGTTTGGGTCGGTCACCGCGAGCGACATCGCGCACCAACTCGAGGGTCAGGGGTACGTGATCGAGAAGCGTCAGGTCGATCTCCACGAGCCGATTCGCGCACTCGGCGTCTACCGGGTGCCGATTCGCCTGCACGCCGATGTCCGTCCCGAAATCAAAGTGTGGGTCATCAAGGCATAGCGTGACGCAGTCCGAACCTACCGCGCGGCGCGCCGCCGCCCTCTGTCTCGACCGCAAGGCCCAGGATGTCGTGATCCTCAACCTTCAGCCCGTCTCGGATATGACGGATTTCTTCGTCATCGCCAGCGGAACTTCTGACGTCCATGTCCGTAGTGTCGCGGAGCATGTGATGGCGGAGCTGAAGAAAGAGGGCATGCCCGTCTATCATGTCGAAGGCATGCAGCAGGGACGGTGGGTGCTACTCGACTACGTGGACTTTGTGGTCCACGTGTTTCATCCCACCGTCCGGTCGTTCTACCAACTGGAGCGACTGTGGGGGGACGCGGAGCTCGTCGCGGCTGGAGCCGAACAAGCGGCACCCTAGACATCACTCGCATACCCGGGCGACCCTGCCGGGTGCTGGCGGTAGTGATGGGTGTGGTGAGCTTCGTGGGTGTAGCGCGCGAAGCGCGCACGCAAGAGTACTTCGGGCAGAACCAGGTAGAGTACCGCCACTTCCACTGGCGCGTACTGCAGACCGAGCACTTCACGGTCCACTACTATCCCGAGGAGCGTGAAGCCGCGTTCGACCTCGCGCGAATGGCCGAGCGGTCGTATCAGCGACTCTCGAAAGTGTTCGGCCACGAATTTCGAGAGCGAAAGCCGATCATCGTCTACGCGTCGCGGGCAGACTTCGCCGAGAACAACCTGTTCGGCGACCTCGGGGAGGGCGTCGAGGGCGTCACCGATGCCATGCGCCAGCGGAACACACTGTTCCTGCTCGCCACAATGCGCGAGAGCGAGCACGTCGTCACGCACGAGATGGTGCACCAGTTCCAGTATGACTTCTACAATCACGGCCATGCCGGCTGGGGCCTCTCGGCCCTGATCCGGAACGGCATGCCGGCGTGGTTCGCCGAGGGGATGGCCGAGTACCTGTCGGTCGGCCCCACGCACTCGGCCACCGCCAGCATCATGCGCGATGCCGCGCTCACCGATCGCTTGCCGACGATCCGGCAGTTAGCCGATCGCCCGGACCGATATTTCCCGTATCGCTACGGCGAGTCCGTCTTCGAATACATCGGCCGCCGCTGGGGCGATGACGTCATCGGCGACATCATGGCCGATGTACCGAGCGTCGGCGTCGAGCACGCGATCGCGCGGCAGTTGTCGATGTCGGAGTCGGACTTGAGCGATGCCTGGCGGGAATCGGTCCGCGAGATATACCTGCCGTCGGTCGCTGACCGTCAGCGGGTTCGCACATTCGCCAAGCCCGTGCTGACGGCGCGGCGCACGGGCGGCCGCGACATCTACTACAACCCGGTGCTCTCCCCGGACGGCACGTCGATCGTCTTCATTGCCACGGGGAGCTTTCTCCGCGGCGAGGTCTTCCCGGACCTATGGCTCGGCGACGCAATCACCGGGAAGCGCATCGCCCGCCTCGTGCGCACGGCGACGAACCCGGACTTCGAGGAGTTGCGCATCGTCTACTCGCAACCCGCGTTCTCACCGGACGGCCGCCTCCTGGCATTTACCGCACAGCGCGGCGGGAAAGATGTGCTGTACCTACTGGACGTCACGCGCCGATCCGTGCGACGGCGGTATCAACTCCCGGTCGACGGTGTCACGGGACCCACGTGGTCGCCTGACGGCTCTCGCATCGCGTTCAGTGGCACGAAAGGCGGCGTCACCGATCTCTACGTCGTCGATACGTCCGGGACGGGGTTCCGCGCGCTGACCCACGACGTCCTCGGCGACATTCAGCCCCAATGGTCTCCCGACGGTCGCTCTATTGCCTTCGCGACGGAACGGGGGCCGGGGTTGTCACTCGCCGCGTTGCATTTTCCGAAGCTCGTCATTGCGATCTATGACCTCGCGTCAGATTCGATCGAGGTGCTCCCCGATCAGGTGGGACTGAATACGAACCCCCAGTGGTCGCCCGACGGTGCGTCGATCGCCTACGTCTCGGACCGTACGGGGACGGCTAATATTTTCCTGTACGATCTGGCGAGCCGGCGCGGCCGTCAGATCACGAACGTCGTCGGGATGGTGAACGGGGTGACTGAATGGAGTCCCGTGCTCTCATGGGCACGCGGCGCCGATCGCCTCGCATTCTCGTACTACGAGAACGGTCACTATGAGGTGTGGGCCGTCGATACCCCTCGCGCGATGCCGACCGTCGTCGCGGCGCGGGACTCGACACCGCTCGCCGCTCCGGCTCGCACGCTGACGCTGGCTCGAATCGACAGCGCCGGCGCCGTGCTGCCTGATACGACGCGCTTCAAGGATTTTGCGTATCATCCGTCGTTCACGGCGGACTATATCGCGCAGCCGACGATCGGCTACGGCGCCGACGCCTACGGCAGCGGCATCTTCGGCGGCACCGCCGTCTTCATGAGCGACTTGCTCGGCGACCAGCACCTCTCGTTCGCCGGCCAGCTCAATGGCAATATCGCCGATGCCATCGCGTTCGCGTCGTATGCGAACCTCGCGCACCGGATCCAGTTCGCGGTCGGCATTTCTGAAGCGCCCGTTTTTCTTCTCACCGGCGATGTGATTGCCCAGACCAACAAGACAGATTCGTTGACCGAGACGCAGGCGCTGACGCGGCAAGTGTACCGCACGGCCTTCGGCCTCGCGCAGTATCCACTGAACCGGTTCACGCGATTCGAGCTCGGTGCGCGATTCAACAACATCGATCTGACGACGTACTATCTCGGGCGCACGCTCGTGCCGAGTCAGAGTGCGGCGTCAGGCTACAATCTCGACAGCACCCGGGGACACGGCGGCACCGATTTTCTGCAACCGTTCGTCGCGTACGTTCGAGACAATACGCTGCAGTCGTATATGGGACCCATATCCGGGAGCAGATATCGGTTGCAGTTCGAGCCCGCGTTCGGCGTCGAGCATTGGATGGAGTACGCGATCGACTATCGACGCTACGAACCGATCGTGTTCGACTACGTCACGCTGGCGATGCGCGGGATGGCCGATCTCTCGTTTGGCGCCGGTGAAGATTTCATTCCGAAATACATCGGGAACCCCTATTTCCTGCGCGGATACGACCGCGACAACTTCTACACCGGCGGTGGCTGCACGCCGGAAGTCGGGCAGGCGGCCTCGTGCAATCTCAATGAGCTGTTCGGCAGTCGCGTCGCCGTCGGAAACATCGAGCTGCGATTCCCGCTCGAGCGCGACATCCCCGTCGGGTTCGTACCCGTTGTATTCCCGCCCCTCGATGCCCTCGTCTTCGCCGATGTCGGGATGGCGTGGAGCCGGGGACAGACGCTCTATTTCCAGCGCCCGAGCAATTACAACGAGGCGCTTCAACGCTACCCGCTGGCCAGTTATGGCGCGGGCCTTCGACTCAATCTCTACAACATCGCCGTGCTGCGATGGGACTACGCGATCCCACTCTCGATCCACGGCTCCGGCTATTGGCGATGGTCGATTGGACCCAGTTTCTGAATGCGTGCCCCTACCAGGCACGGCGTAAGCGCCGTAGTTTCCGCGACGTGCGCACCTCGCTCGCGGCGGTAGCGCTCGCGATTGTCGCTTGCGGTCGATCGGACCGGCGCGCTACCTCGACGGCGACGCCGGGGGATCACTCCGCCGCCTCCACAACGACCGCCACACCGCCAGGCCCTGACCCCGTCATCCTTCGCGTTGCACGCGTAGGTGGTGCTCCGTTGCGCGCCTACGCCTATGGCGCGCTCGATACCGCGATCTGGACGTCGGTCGACAAGGCCCCGGCCGTCGCGCGGGTGCTGGCGTTCGATGATGATGCCGGCTCGGTAGCGGTTGTCGATGCGCGCGGCGCACTCCGGCGGTTCGATCTGCGCCAGGGGCAGGTCGCGCCGCCACCGACGGTCAAGCTGACGGGTCTGGCGACGAGCGACGGCCAGGCTGTCTATGGAATCGACGCCAAGGGCGAGGTCGCGCGCCTGACGCAGACTGACGCCACGCCCTGGATCTTCACCGCCCCAGCGGCCGTGCGCGACGTGGCGCCCCGCCCCGACGGGTCGATCATTGTCGTGGCGGCCCGACGCGGCGGCGCGGGCACAGTTCTGTGGCATCTCCGTCCGCCCGAGTCCAGGCTGCTCGACTCCGTCCTCCTGCCGCCGCCCGTGGCCGATCGCGTCGTCCGGACGCAGCTCGGCGAACGGCTGTACCTCCTCACCGATTCCTCGATCGAGCCCGTGCGCGGCCGCGACCTGGCCGCCGTCCCGGCGATCTCGTTCCCTCGAAAGATCCGCGCGGTCGCCGCGACGCCCAGCGGGGACCGGCTGTACGTCGCGCTCGACTCGACGACGACGCTGCAAGTGATCGATCGCTACAGCGATCGTCCGACCACCGGCGTCGAGATCCCCGGAGCTGCCATCGACATGCGGATGGACCCTCTGGGCCGTTATATCCTCGTTCGCCCACTCTCCGGGGACTCGGCGTGGGTCCTTGCGGTGGGAACTGACCACATCGTCGCGACGATTCACACGGCCTGGACAACCGATTTGCCGTTTGTCGGACCTGACGGCCAGGTCGCGACGGCCGTAAAGAACGATGTCGTGTTTGTAGACGCCACGACTGGTGCCAAGAGCCGCGTGGTGGTCGGCGGGGCAAAAGACTATTGGATTCCCATTCGGTGGAACGGATTCCGTCCCCGCCCCGCGAGCCTCGACCAGCCCGTCACGTTCAACGGCGTGCAACGCGACACGACGGACACGATCGGGAGGGTCATCGAAAACAGCAAACATGACTCGGCCTTGAATCCTTCCGCGTCACACGCCATAGTCGACACCGCGCACGGCAACATCGGACGGGCGGGACCGGAGTTCACCGTGCAATTTGCGGCAGTGTTGAGTCCCGACGCAGCCCGATCGGCGGCGGCGCAGATCGCGGCACCGGGTCGCAACCCACGCGTGATCGAGACGAAACAAGAGGGCACGATCATCTACCACGTCGTCACGGGACCGTTTCCGACGCGCGCACAAGCCGATGCCGCCGGACGGGCGTCTGGGCGCCCGTACTGGGTCTACGAAGGCACGCCATGACGCTGACCCTCGAGACCGGCAATCACCCCGGAAACACGGTCACCCGCGTGGGGCTGTCGGGCGTGACCGAGGCCTTGGCGGACGTGACGTCGGCCACCGTCGTCGGTGAGAGCTCGCCCGGAACGGCGCTCGCCGCGATCGCGGCCGGGCGGGCCATGGCGCGCAATCGGATCGTCACCATTGTCGACTTGATCGGCGACGTCGCCCCCTTGCGCGCGCTGGCAGAGGATGACGACCCGCACGGAGTCTCGGACTGCTTCGAGTACGGGATCTCGCCCAAGGCCGTCACGCGTCGCACGCACGCCAACGAGCAGATGTTCGTGATCTCCGGCGGCACCGAGCCGATCGACTACGCGCGCGTGTTGCCGAGCGAACGGTGGGCGAAGCTCATCGCCGAGTATCACAAGGCGGGAGCGCTGCTGCTGTTCGTCGCGGTCGCGCGGAGCCCGGGGCTCGCTGATCTGATCGCCCGCACGGACGGGGTGATAGCGGTCGGCGCGGTCGAAGGGCACCTGCCGGCCGGGGTGACGATCTTGGCGAACGCGACGCCACCACCGCGCCGGATCGTCGCGCGTCGCTCGGACGAAGAGAACGACGCGGGAAGCCGCTTGGGGCGCCGCATCGCGGTCGTGGCTGCCGCCGCGGTCATCGCATTCGCCGCCTGGCTCGTCGTCTCTCCGCGCCACACGCCCCAGGCGGTGGCAGCCGCCGCGCCACGCCCTGACACGGTCACCACGGCCGCGAGCGCCCAACTCGGGACGCCGGTGCCGGGTCCAGCGGAGCACGCGCCGGGAAGCGCCGAGTTCGCGCTGCGCGCCTCGACCGCGCCGACGTACGCGGCGGCGTTGCGCCTCGTGCGCGACAGCGCGATCAGCGCGATTGGCCCCGCGACGGTGGTGCCGGTCGGCGATTCCAACGGCACGACGCGGTTCGAAGTGATTGCCGGCGCATACGAGGACTCCGGGAGCGCCGAGGCCGCGGTCGCCGCGCACGGCGGCACCGTGGTCCACGTCCCGCTGGCGCTCCGCCTCGCGGACTCCTTGCCGACCGACTCGGCCCGCGCACTCGCCGCTCAGTTCGTGAAGCGCGGCATTACGGCGTACAGCCTGGAGTTCTCGAAGGGTCTCGCCGCCGTCTATGCCGGCGCGTTTGCCGCCGGCGATGACGCCTTGCCTCTCATCACATCGCTCCGACGGGCCGGACTCAACCCGGTCCTCGTCCTCCGAACAGGCCGACCGTAGACAGTAGATGCGATTGACAAAGCTGGAGTTACACGGGTTCAAGAGCTTCGCCGACCAGACTCACCTGCTCTTCGAACCCGGAGTCACCGCCATCGTTGGCCCCAACGGTTGCGGGAAATCGAACGTCTCCGACGCCGTCCGGTGGGTGCTCGGCGAGCAGCGGATCCGCACGCTGCGCGGCGGGGCGAAGATGGACGAGGTCATCTTCCAGGGGTCTTCGGCCCGGCGCGCGGTCAACGTGGCCGAGGTATCCCTGCACTTCGACAACTCGGACGGCACGCTGCCTGTCGCGTTCCGCGAGGTGGTGATTACGCGCCGTCTCAGCCGCTCCGGGGACAGTGACTACTTCCTGAATCGCTCGCCATGCCGTTTACGCGACATCCAAGACGTCCTTCGCGGGACCGGCCTGGCTGCCGACGCCGGCGTCGTCATCGAAAGCAAGATGATCGACGCATTGTTGTCGGATCGCCCGGACGAACGGCGCGAGTTGTTTGAAGAGGCGGCTGGCGTTGGACTGTATCGTGATCGACGGCGGAGTACGGAGAGACGGCTCGAAGAGACCGCGGTCGATCTGAAACGCCTCGACGATCTGCTCAGCGAGGTGCAGACGCACGTCAGGTCCTTGGCGCGCCAACGGAAGCGTGCCGAGCGATACGCCGAATTGATGTCCCGCCGCTTGATCGCCGAAGTCTCGCTCGCCCTGCGAGACCTCGAGTCGACCGATGCCGAGCTCGCGACGGTCATCGCGCGCTTGGAGCAACTGGCGCTCGACGTGCCGTCATCGCAGCACGCAGTGACCGACACCGAACGCCGCCGCGAAGAAGCGCAACTGGCACGTGGCGAAGCCGAGGCGCGCCGCGCCGAGTTGTCGCGACTCGTGACCGAGTTGCGCCAGCGCGTCAACGAGCGCCGCGCCGAGATCGCGGTCGCCGAGGAACGGCAACGCAATGCATCGACCCGTCGTCAGCGCGCCGAGGATGAGCGGCGGGATGGCGTGGCGCTCGACGAGCGCGTGCGGGCCGAGCGGGATCAAGCGGACGCAGATCGTACGACCGCCGAACATGACGTTGCGCAAGTCAGGACGAACCTCACGGAAGTCACAACCTCTGAAGAGATCGCCCGTGGCGCGGTGAGTCGCGCACGCGAGGCGCTCGACCGCGAGGAACGCGAGCTCCGCGAGCTCCGTGATCGCGTCGGACGCCTGGCCATCGACCAGGCAGCGGCCCAGCGCGAGAACGGAGAGGTTGGTGATCGCGTCCGCGCGCTCGACACCGAGCGTGAATCATTGGGTGACCGCGCCCAGGCGATCGCGCGGGAAGTCGACGTGGCGACCGAGGAGCTCGCGCTCGCCACCGATGCCGCCGAGCACGCGACGACAGCCGAAGCCACCGCTCGTGCCGCGCTGCAGTCCGCACAGACCACCGAGGCGGACCGCCGCGGCGCGGTGGCCCGTGCGACCGAGGCCGTGACCGCGCTCGATGGCAAGGTCACCGCACTCGAATCCTTGGAGCGTGAGCGCGTCGGGCTCGCCCCGGCTGCCGCGCGACTCCTGGCCGAGCGAGGGCGCCGATTCGGAGAGGACTCGATCCTCGGCCCGCTCAGCGATTTCGTGGTCGCCGATCAGGACGCCGCCGCGGTCGTCGAGCGATTCCTCGGTGCGACATTGCACGCGGTCGTCGTTCGCGATCGCGCGACCGCTGATGCCGTCCGGGCATGGCACGCCGAGAGCGACCCGGGGCCACTGCTGCTACTCCCGCTCGACGCCGAGACCCCGGCGACGAGCACCGCCGGTCTCAGCGAGCGTGTGAAAGCCGAGTCGGCTGTCGCCGGGTGGATCCGTGTGCTGCTCGGCGGAGCGCGGGATCTCGGGGATGGCGTCGCATTCGAGGATGGCCGGGGAGCCGTGTGGCTGCCAGGAACCGCCGCGGGGCCGGGTCCTCTCCGCCGGCGCGGCGAGATCGCCGCCTCGCGCGTCGCCCAAGCCGACGCGATCCGCGGGCGCGACGCCGCGGTCCGCGAGGCGGAGATCGCGCGCTCGGCGCTCGCCGAGACGGCCGAGCGGGCGGTCGCGGCGGCGGAGGCGGCATCCGTCGCGAAGCAAGCCGCGCGGCGGGCGACCGAGCATCGCGATGATGCGGGGCGCCGCCGTTCGCGGGCCGAGCGGGATCTGGCCGATGCGGCATCGCTTGCCGAGTGGCTCGCGCAGCGCTCGCAGGTGCTGTCCGAGAAGCTCGCCGGGCTGGCCGCGCAAGCGGGCGAAGTCGAAGCGCGACTCGTTGAGCGGGAGGGCGCGGCGGGTGGGACGCGTGCGGCGATCGACGCCGCGACGGCGGATCACGAGGCGGCGCGCGAGCGGCGTACGGCGGCACAGGTTGCGGTGGCGCAGGCCGAGGCGCGGCTCCACGTCGCCGCGGATCGCGCGCGGCGGCTCGGCGACGAGCACGCCGCGGCCGCCACGAAGCTCTCGGCCCTCGAGACCGAATTGCAGTCGCTTTCGGCTGCTGACGCCGAGTTGGCGGCGCAGCTCGCCGTCTGGCGCGTCGATCTCGCGGCGCGCGAGGCGACGCTCGGCGATGGCGAGACGCAGCTCATGAACGCCGAGCTCGCGGTCTCGGCGGCCGACGAATCGCTCATGCGCAGCGAGCGCGCGCTGCACGATGCGCGCGCGGCCTCGGACGCCATGGCGACGGAGTCGCATCGGGCCGAGTTGCGACGCACCGAGCTCGTGGCGCGCTCGCAGACCGTGCGCGATCGGGTCGAGACCGAGTGGCATCGGTCGCTGGCCGAGCTGTGCGCCGAAGTCGACGGCGCGACCGTGGACGGCGAAGCCAGCATAGAGACCGTGCGCGCCGAGGCGGCCGAGCTCAGAGAGCAGATTGCCGCGCTGGGGCCGGTGAACACGCTGGCGATCGAGGAGCACGACGAGGAGCTGAAGCGACTCGAATTCCTCACGGCCCAGCGCACGGATCTCTCCGAGGCAAAGAATTCGCTGCAGCAAGCGATTCGCGAAATCGACACGACCGCGCGTGAGCTGTTCCTGACGACGTTCGCGCAGGTGCGCGACAACTTCCGTCAGATCTTCATGACGCTGTTCGGCGGCGGCGAGTGCGAGCTGCGACTCGAGAATCCGGAGACGCCACTCGATTGCGACATCGAGATCCATGCGTCGCCGCGCGGCAAGCGGACGCAGCGGATCCACCTGCTGTCCAGCGGCGAGCGCGCGTTGGTCGCCCTCTCCCTGCTTTTCGGTATATTCTTAACGAAGCCGAGTCCGTTCTGTCTACTGGATGAGGTCGACGCGCCGCTCGACGACCAGAACATCGGCCGCTTCGTTCGGATGCTGTTGGAGTTCAAGTCCCGGACGCAGTTCATCGTCATCACGCACAACCCGCGGACGACGACGGAAGCGGCGGACGCGGTCTACGGCGTCACGATGCAGGAGCCCGGCGTGTCGTCGCTCGTCGGGGTGCGTTTACGCCAGGAGACTGCGCTCGATAGCGCGGCGGACTGATATATGCTCGTCGTCATGAAACACGGCGCGGCGCAGGTCGACATCGACCGCGTGGTGCGCACGATCGAAGAGATGGGGTATCAGGCCGCGCCGATGCCGGGTGCGCAGCGGACGGCCGTGGGCCTCGTCGGCAACGACGGCCGCGTCGACAGCTCGCGCATCGAGGCGCTGCCGGGCGTCGCGCAGGTCATTCACGTCACGCAGCCGTACAAGCAAGTCTCCCGCGAGTGGCGGCAAGAGAACACGGTCGTCACGCTCGCCCCTGGCGTAACCGTCGGCGGTACGGACGTGGTGATCATCGCCGGGCCCTGCTCCGTCGAGAACGAAGAGCAGATTCTCGCCGCCGCGCGTGCCGTACGCGCCGCGGGTGCCACTGCCCTGCGCGGCGGGGCCTTCAAGCCGCGCAGCTCGCCGTATGCGTTCCAAGGGCTCGGCAAACGGGGCCTGGAATTGTTGGCGATGGCCAAAAAAGAAACCGGGCTACCCATCGTCACCGAGGCCATGGACGAAGAAGGCGCGCATCTGGTGGCTGAGTACGCCGACTGCATTCAGATCGGCGCGCGGAACATGCAGAATTACTCGCTGCTCAAGTGTGTTGGACGGCTGGACAAACCTGTCTTGCTCAAGCGCGGGCTGGCCGCGACCGTCAGTGATTTGTTGCTGAGCGCCGAGTACATCCTGGCTGAGGGCAATGGCCAGGTGATCTTGTGCGAGCGCGGCGTGAGGACGTTTGACCCAGCGGCACGGAATATGTTTGATCTTACTGCCGTGCCCACTGTTCACACGCAATCGCACCTACCGATTATTGCTGATCCGAGCCATGGGACGGGTGCGCGAGATAAAGTCATCCCGATGGCCCGCGCGGCGCTCGCGGCTGGCGCCGATGGCGTGATCGTCGAGGTCCATCCAACACCGGATCGCGCGTTGTCCGACGGCGCGCAGTCCCTGTACCCCAACCAATTCGCGCAGCTCGTCGTCGAGTTGCGTCTTATTGCTCAAGCGATCGGTCGCGGGGTGGAGTCACCATGCGTATAGTCCTGATCTTGGCGCTCTGTGCGTCACGCGCCGCTGCGCAGGGTGTGGACGACGTGCTCACGCGCGCCCATACCGCGTACGAGCACGTCAGCACGGTCAAAGCCTCGTTCGAGCAGATCCTGACGAGCGGCCTCACCGGCGACACATCGAACGCCAAGGGCGAGATGCTGCAGCTTCGCCCGAACCGGCTATCGGTCAAGTTCATCGAGCCAGCCGGCGACCGCATTGTCGCCGACGGCACGTGGCTCTGGGTCTATGCGCCGAGCGCGACGCCGGGCCAGGTGATCAAAATGCCGCTCGCGGGCAACGATGATAACGAAGCGGCCGCGGTCGACTTCGTGCGCGAATTCACGGATTCCCCACGCACGCGCTTCGACGTCACGCTCGGCAAGGCCGACACGGCGCTGGGACACAAGGCGCACATCCTGGTGCTCATACCCAAGAAGCCCGGGCAGTACACCATGGCCACCGTCTGGGTGGACGACGATGATGGCATCGTGCGTCAGTTCCAGGTCGTCGACGGCACCGGGTCGACGCGCCGCATTCGGTTCACGAAGCTCGCGTTCAATGTCCCCGTCGACAAATCCCAGTTCAGCTACACTCCGCCGAGCGGCGTGAAGATCGTCGACCGGCAGGCGATGCTGAACGGCTCAGGGATGTAAGGGACGGCTTTCCCGCGCGAGCTCGATCGCGATCCGGGTCGCCGCCACGTAGAGATCGCGCACGGCGGGATCGTCGGCCAGCGCCGCGATGTTCCGCTCGATCGTGTCCATATCGCCTCGCGCGGCCGGCCCCGTGAGGGCCCGCTCCGGGCCGAGCGCGGCCACGTGGTCGATCGATACCCGCATCAAACGCGACACGGCCGCGTGCGCCTGTGCCGCCTCGAGCCCTGCGCGTCGCATTGTCCGCTCGGCCGCCGCCGCCAGCACCGCGGTAAAGTTCGCGGCGATGACCGCGGCGGCATGATATCCGGCCTTGGCGCCGGCCGGGATCGCGAGCACGTGCGCTCCGATAGCGGCCGCGAGCGACTCAGCCACCGTGATCGCCGGGGCATCGCCGTCTACGCCGATCCAAGCGCCACGGAGCATGGTCGGCCCCGTGTCGGGGTCGGCGAGCGGCACGATCGGATGAAACGTTCCCACTGGATGGCCGGCCTCACGGAGCGCGTTCAATTCGGCCTCCGGATCCGTTCCCCCGCTCGCGTGCAGTACCACGGCGCCGTCCTGGAGATCGCGCAGGCCACACAGCGCGGCAGGGAGGTCTCCATCCCGCACGGTGACGAGCACGACGTCGGCGGGTGTCATCCGATCGCCGCGGCCAATGAGATCGACAGCGATACCGGCGGCTCCAAGCGCGTTGGCGATCGAGCGACCAGCGCGCCCGGGGCCGAGGATGGCGACCCTCAAAGCTTACTTATGGGCGGTAGTCAGCCGCAGCAGATCGGCGGGTGACGTCGCTTTGCTGGCAAGATCCGCGGCGACGACCAGCACCGAATCGTGCGTGAGCGAGCGGGTGAACAGCCCGTCGACGCCGAACACGTAGCGGGTCATCTCGGTCGCCAACTGTTGATCGACGTAGTGCGCTGCCGCGTCGTAGGTCGCGCGGTCGAGCACGATGCCCTTGGCGCGCATCCGCTTGTACAACTCGTCCCGCATAGCGGGCGTGACCGCGAAATCCGGCGACGAGAGCGCGTGCGTGCCTTCGAGCGACAGCGCGTACGCCGTCAGCGCATCACGAAATGCCGGCAGCTTGGAGCCGAGCGCGGTCTCGAACGCCGCCTGGGCATCGGACACGCCCGGGTCGCTCACGATCACGTCGGGGGTGATGCCCCCGCCACCATACACGATACGGCCGCCCGAGGTCTGATACTGCAGACGATGCGTGGTGTCCGCGGTGGTCGAGTCGGGGCCGCTATCGTCGTCCTCGGGCTTCGCGGTCGGACGACTGATGCTGCGGCCCGACGGGGTGAACCACCGCGCGGTGGTGAGCTTGAGTGCGCCGCCGCCCTCAATCTGGATCAGCGACTGTGCGCTCCCCTTTCCGTAGGTCGGGGTTCCAACGAGCACGGCGCGGTCGTGATCCTGGAGCGCGCCGGCGACGATCTCGGCCGCGCTGGCGGTGCCACGATCGACGAGGACGACGAGCGGCATATCCGCCCACTGCGCCGGATCGTGATCAACGAATTGTTGCGTCGCCCCAGGCGTCCGGCCGCGCAACGACACGATCGTATCGCCGCGCGCGAGGAACAGCTCCGAGACCTGCACGCCCTGGGCGAGCAGTCCGCCGGGATCGTTGCGCAGGTCGAGCAACAGCGACTTGGCCCCGCGGCTCCGCAGCGAGTCGACGGCGTGCTTGAGCTCCCGCGCCGTCGAATCGCTGAACACCGTCACGTGCACGTAGCCGACACCGGGCCGAATGACCGCGGCGCGCGGTACCGCGCGCACGTGAATCTCCCGGCGCGTGACGGTGATCGGGATGCGGGCTTCAACGCCGGGGCGTTCGACGGTGAGGTGCACGACCGACCCAGGCTCGCCACGCAGCGCCTTGCTGGCCTCGTCTTGCGTCCATCCCTGGGTGCTTTGCCCGTCGACTTCGACGAGCCGGTCACCGGTACGGAGGTCCGCCCGCTCGGCGGGTGACCCTGGCACGGGCGCGAGGATCGTGATCCATCCGCCACGAATGTCGATCTGCACGCCGAGGCCGATGTAGGAGCCATTCGTGGTCTCCTGCAGCCGCATGTAGCGGTCGGCCGAGAGATACGCCGTGTGCGGATCACCGAGCTCGTAGAGCATGCCGGTCACGGCGGCGTGGTACATCGAGTCCGGGCCGATCGAGTCGACGAAGCGGTGCTGGACATGGTCGGCGACCTCGTCGAACAGCTCGGCGCCCGTGCCGCCCACTTGCACGCGATGCAATGGCCCAGTCGACCCGCGGAGCCCGTTCTCGAGGAACCACCCGCCGCAGATGACCGCCGCGCTCAATGTCCCGGCGACTATGACTGCTCGTGACCGCAACCTACACCTCCGCTACTTGAGCGACCGCCGCCCACACGCGATCGGCGACTTCGTCCTCACTGCCGCGCGCATCGATCCCGACGATACGGCCGCATTCGGGATGCTCCCGTTGCCAGGCCTTGGTGAGAAACATACCGAATGCGCCGGCAACGCGTTCATAGAAATCAATCCCCGAGCGCTCGATTCGATCCCCTTCCCCCGCCCTGGCGCGCGCGTCCTCGGGCGGAAGCGCCAGCACGACCGTGAGATCCGGGACCCGCCCCAGGGTCGCGAACGCGTTGATGCGCCGGACGTCCTCTTCCGGCAGACCGCGGCCGGCGATCTGATAGGCGTAGGTCGAGAGAAAAAACCGGTCCAACACGACGGTCCGACCCGCGGTGAGCTCCCTGGTCACCTCGGGCACCAGCTGCGCCCGCGCCGCCAGGAAGAGCAGCAGCTCGGCCCGGTCGTTGACTCCCGCTCCTGAGAGGTCCAACAGGATCGCCCGGATGCGCTCGCCGAGGGGGGTGCCGCCCGGCTCGCGCAGGGACACCGCATCGATACCGCGCTCGCGCAGGTGGGCGATGAGCCGCTCGACCTGGGTCGTCTTGCCGACGCCATCCGCGCCCTCGAGCACGACCAGGCGTCCCGACACGGGTCAGCCGAGCGTAATGATCGAGCTCGTCGCACCCTTGCGGATGCCGTCGAGGATCCAGTTGTTCACGCGCAGCATGATCTTGTCGAAGTTCTCCTGGGCCGCGACGGCTCGCTGATAGACCGTCTTCCCCTGGATGCTGCCAAGGAGCTCGTCGAGCCGGTGTTCCATCTCCGGCGTTGGGTTCTCGCCGCGCTCGATCATCTGCTGCGCTTCCTGCCGGACGCGCTCCATCTGCTGCAACGTCGCGACGGCCTCGCGATCGTCGTTGAGCGCCTCGTTCGCGCGCTTGACGGCCTGATATTCGGAGCTTTGGCCGATCATGCGGCCGAGCTCCACTGCCTTTTCTTCAAGAGTCATCGTGCGATCCTATATAGCGTGCCAACACGAACCGCTCTCGTCCCGCGAGGTCGAGCCGAACTTGGCACTCGACGTACCGCCCATCCGACATCACCAGCTCGGCGGCCAGCGACGCACGCCGCGCATCGACTTCGAGAGCCAGGAGGCCGCCGATATCGAGCACCGTCGGCGCCCCTCGCACGATCTCGCGGATCGCCGCCATTCCACCATCGGCAGCGAGGAGCGCGACCGGGGGCTCCCAGTCTCGGACACTCGCGTCCAAGGCATCGTCGTACGAAATGTACGGTGGATTCGAGACAATCGCCGAGGCCCTTATGCCCTGCAAGGGTGCGAACCATGAGCCGTGGCGCAACTCGACCAGGGTGCTCACGTTCGTCGCAGCGACCGCCAGCGCGTCGGTTGAGATATCTGTGCCTATCACCCGCGCATACGAGCCTTCAGTTGCCAGGGCCAAAGCAATCGCGCCCGACCCAGTCCCCAGGTCGATGACCGTTCCCGTTCGGCACTCCGACAGTACCAGGTCGACCAGCACTTCCGTCTCAGGCCGGGGGATCAGCACCCGCTCATCGACATGGAGCGTGAGGTGTCTGAAGGCGGCGCGGCCGACGGCATACGCCACTGGCGCGCCAGCCTTGATCATTCGAGCGGCCATGGCCGCACGCTCGACGAGCTCGCGCGGCGCGGGCTCGCCGGCGTGCAGGGTGGGCCAGGATCGCGGGCGATCGAGGAGGGCCGCGACCAACTGGCGCGCCTCGCGCGTGTCACCGAGGTAGGCCGCGAGATCGTAGACGAGCACGCCGACCGTCTTAGGCACTGTCGGAGCCGCCAAGGCGCTCTTCCATGTTCGCCATCGCGAGCGCGTCGATGAAGGGCTGAATGGAGCCATCGATCACGGTATCGAGATCGTGCCGGGTGAGGCCAATGCGATGATCGGTCACGCGGCTCTGCGGGAAGTTGTACGTGCGGATCTTCGCCGAGCGATCCCCCGTGCCGACCTGGCTGCGGCGCATACGCGACCGCTCGGCCTCTTGCTCGGCGATTTTCGCATCGAGCAGTCTCGCGCGGAGGACCTCGAAGGCTTTCTGCTTGTTCTGCAGCTGCGATTTCTGGTCCTGCTGACTGACCACAATGCCGGTCGGGAGGTGCGTGACGCGGACCGCGGAGTCCGTCGTGTTGACGCTCTGGCCTCCTGGTCCCGACGAGCGAAAGACGTCGATCTTGAGGTCCTTCTCGTCGATCTGAACGTCGATCTCCTCGGCCTCGGGCAGCACCGCCACGGTGGCGGCCGAGGTATGGATCCGGCCTTGGGCTTCGGTCACCGGGACACGCTGAACGCGATGGACGCCGGACTCATAACGCAGGGCACCATAGGGGCCCGTGCCATCGATCTTCATGATGACTTCTTTGAGTCCCCCCAGGGTGCCGTCGGAGTACGAGAGGTACTCGACCTTCCAGCCGCGGCGCTCGGCGTACCGGGTGTACATGCGGTGGAGATCAGCGGCGAACAGCGCGGCCTCGTCGCCGCCGGTACCCGCGCGGATCTCCACGATCGCCGGACGGTCGTCGAGCGGATCGTGCGGAACGAGCAGCGGCTTGAGCTGGATCTCGGTCTCGGCGATCATGTCCTCGAGACGCGCGATCTCCGAGCGGGCCATCATGGCCATCTCCGGGTCGTCAGACGCGGCGAGCTCGCGCGTGTCGACGAGATCGTGGTCGAACTTCAGCAGGCGACTGCCGACTTCGACGACTTCGGTTAGCCGCTGGTTCTCCCGCCCAAGCGCGCGCCGCGCCCTGGCGTCGCGCATTGTCTCGGGATCGAGTAACTGGCGCTCCACCTCGGCCGCACGTGCGAGCGCGTCGGCGAGACGGTCGCGGAGGCTCAGTCTTTCTTCCCGCCGTACTTCTGCCGGAACCGCTCAATGCGTCCCGCAGTGTCGACCAGCTTCTGCTTCCCGGTGTAGAACGGGTGGCAGTTCGAGCAGATGTCCGTATGGATCTCCGCCTGGGTCGAGCGCGTCTCGAATGTATTGCCGCACGCGCAGACGACCGTCGCGGTTGCGTATTCTGGATGAATGTCGGTTTTCATAGCCTTTTAACTTACTTCGTTCGTTGGGAAACTGATAGGCCTTTCCCGGCGGGGCCAATGTCCTATGTTCCCGCCCAGCATGGAAATAGCCGACTTCCTCGCCACGGTTCCCCTCCTCGGGCAAATCCCGCCCGACGAGCTCCAGCGGTTCGCGGAGGTGACGCGCGAGAAAGACTACCCGAAAGGCAGCGTCATCCTGTTCGAGGACGACCCCGGCGACTCCCTGTATATCGTGCGCGAAGGCCGCGTCAAAGTGGTCCTGGTTGGCGAGGACGGCCGTGAAGTGATCCTTGGCGTCCTCGGCGTCGCCGAGCATTTCGGCGAGCTGTCGCTGATCGACGACCAGCCGCGGTCGGCGCATGTGATCGCGATGGAAGACTCGAAGCTCCTCGTGCTGCGGCGCGACGACTTCCGGCGGCGGGTCGAGGCGACTCCCGCGGTGGCTTGGGCTCTCCTCTCTGAGCTCTCCCGGCGCTTGCGGCGGGCCGACGGGAAGATCGGCGGGCTGGTCTTGCTCGACGTGCCGGGTCGCATCGCTCGGTTGCTCCTGGATTTCGCCGAGGAGGCGGGCGGCGGCACTATCGACAAGCCGCTGACGCACCAGACCATTGCGCAGATGATCGGCGCGAGTCGCGAGACCGTGTCGCGCGCCATGCGCGAGTTTCAAGACGCCGGGTGGATCGGCGTTGAGCGCCGGCGAATCTCGGTCACCGACCGCGCCGCGCTCCTCGCTCGGGCTCAAGCGCGCGAATAGTGTGACGTGCGTCACAGCCACGTCGTGACGTTCCGTCTTTCCCAAGGTGACGGGTTGGCCGCAGTTTTGTCCGCATGATCGGACGACTCGGCCCGCGATGACGCTCACCGTGCGGTTCTGGGGCACGCGTGGCTCTATACCCAGCCCGGGCGCCCAGACCGTGCGCTATGGTGGGAACACGCCGTGCCTCGAAGTACGCACGCCGGATGGCCTCCTGGTCGTCCTGGACGCCGGCACGGGCATTCGCGAGCTCGGTCGCTCGCTGATCGACCGCGCGAACGGGCAGCCGATCCGTGGGGACATCTTCCTCACGCACGCGCACTGGGACCACATCCAGGGTTTGCCATTCTTCGCCCCGGTGTTCCAAGAGGGAAACCACTTTACGATCTGGGGCTCCAAGTCGATGGAGACGAGCCTCAGTCGCGTCGTCCGCGACCAGATGTCTCCCGTCGTCTTTCCCGTCACGTTCGACCAACTCGCGGCGACTATCGACGTGAAGGAGCTGTCCGACCGCGTCTCGCTGCACAAGGCCTTCGACGTTCGGGCGTTTCCGGTACAGCATCCCGGTGGCGCATTAGGGTACCGTTTCGCGGCGTTGACCAACGGTAACGAGCCTCAACGCGCGCTCGTCTACATATCGGACAACGAGTTGAGGCAGACAGAGCATTATGAGTCACTGGTCGCCTTCTGTAAGGGGGCCAGTGTCTTGGTGCACGACTCGATGTTCACGGTCGAGGAGTACCGGCAGCATGTCGGCTGGGGGCACTCGACGTATGACGACGCAGTCGAGTTGGCCCTCGAGGCCGAGGTGGAGCGGCTCGTGTTGTTCCACCACAAGCCGGAGCGCACCGATGACGAAGTCGATCGTCGGACCGATGAGTGCCGTGCGCTCGTCGCCCGGCGGGGTGGCACGCTGGAAATTCTGGCTGCCGCTGAAGGGCTCACGTTGAAGGTTTGAAACTCCCGCGGGGGGACGCACCATGATTCGCTACGCTATCGCAACGCTCGCCGTGCTCGCCGGCGTGGCCGCCGCCCAGGCGCCCGACAGTCGGCCGACCGTCGCCGTCATGTACTTCGACAATGGCGCGATGGGCAAGCAGCACGAGGATTTCGATGCGCTGACCAAGGGCATCTCCGGCATGCTGATCACCGAGCTCGCGCAGGACCAGCAGATCCGCGTCGTCGAGCGCGATCAGCTGCAGCACCTGATGGATGAGCAGAACATCGACCCGAAGCGCGTCGATCAGTCGACCGCCGTGCGCCTCGGCAAGCTCCTCGGCGCGCACCACATGATCTTCGGCGCGTTCGTCACCGATCCGAGCGGCCGCATGATCCTGACCAGCCGCGCCGTCAACGTCGAGACGTCGCAGGTCGAGTACGTGGCCCGCGTGCAGGGCAACTCGAATAACGTCCTCACGATGATCACACAGCTCGCCGACACGATGGTGAATGGCATGAAGCTGCCGCCGATGGACGCCAAGGTGAGCGAGGCCCGCGTCGAGACGAGCAAGAAAGTCCCGTTCGAGACCGTCATGCTGTATTCGCGTGGCCTGGCCGAGGAAGACAAAGGCAACAAGGACAAGGCCGTCGAGTATTACAAGGCCTCGCTGGCGAAATTCCCGAGCTACGAGCCGTCGCAGAAGCGGCTGGCGACGCTCGCACCCACGAGCGCAGGCTGAAACCGCTCTTGATCGTCGCCGGGCAGGGTCTCCCCGACCTGCCCGGCTTCGACGTCGAAGTACGCCGCGTTCGCTCAGTGCCCGCGGCGACGGCGCTCGAACCGGGGCGCCCGACGGTAGTCGTTGTCGACGCTCAGGCCTGGCGCGACCGACCCGCCCTCGCGGCGATCGCCGAGTCGGTCGCTATCGTCGCCCGTGGCTCCGCGGACGACGACGATGTCCCGGTAGACCTGATCGCGAGCTACATCCCGGCCGACGCCTCACGCAATACGGCCATCGCCCAGCTGCGCGGCGCATTTCGTCACGCCGCCGCGTTGTTGACGGTGCAAGCGGCCCGCGCCTCCGAGGCCCGACGCTATCGCGAGCTGACCGATCTGACGCACATCGGCGTCGCGCTCTCCACCGAGCGCAATCTCCTGACGCTGCTCGAAAAGATTCTCACGCAGGCGCGGCGCATCTCCGACAGCGATGCCGGGTCCATCTATCTCGTGGAGCGCACCGAGGACGGCAACCCGACCAGTCTCAAGTTCAAGCTCTCGCAGAACTTCTCACTGCCGAACCTGCCTCTGAGCGAGTTCACCGTCCCGATCGACCACACAAGTCTCGCCGGGTATGCGGCGGCGACTGGCGAGGCGCTGGTCATCGATGACGTGTACCTGCTGCCGGGTGATGTGACGTACAAGCAAAACCGGAGCTTCGACGAGAAGTTCGGCTATCGCACGAAGTCGATGCTGGTGCTCCCGATGAAGACTCACCGGGACGAAGTCGTCGGCGTGTTGCAGCTCCTCAATCGCAAACGTGGAGCGGACACCCGGCTCAGCGATCCAGAGATCACGGCGCGCGAGGTGATCCCCTACGATCACCGGTCGGTCGAGCTCGTGACGGCGCTCGCCTCCCAGGGCGCGGTCGCGATCGAGAACAGCTTGCTCTACGAAGACATCGAGCGCCTGTTCGAGGGCTTCGTGACCGCGGCGGTGACGGCGATCGAATCGCGCGATCCGACGACCTACGGTCATTCCTCGCGTGTGGCGCAGATGAGCGTTGCGCTGGCCGAGGTCGTGGACCGCGGGGGTCGCGTCCGGTTTTCCCGCGAGCAGTTGCGGGAGCTGCGCTACGCCGGCCTGCTCCACGACTTCGGCAAAGTCGGCGTGCGCGAGCAGGTGCTGGTCAAGCAGAAGAAACTCTACCCGTTGAACGTCGACCTCATTCGCCTGCGATTCGCGGTGCTCGCTCAGACGGCCGACGACGCGGCGCGCGCCGAGTTGGACCGTCTCTTTCAGGCCGTGCTCTCGGCCAACGAGCCGTCGCTCGACGACAAGCGACAAAACGACGCGCTGACGGCGGTGGCCTCGCTGACGTACCAGGATCTGGACGGCGAGTGCCGGCCGGTGCTGACGAGCGACGAGCAGCGGTGGCTCTCCATCGCGCGCGGCACACTCGACGAGCACGAGCGCCGGGAAATCGAGTCCCACGTAACGCACACCTATCGGTTCCTGCAGCGGATCCCGTGGACGCGCGAGCTCCGCCATGTGCCGGAGATCGCATTCGCGCACCACGAGAAGCTGAACGGCCATGGATACCCACGCGCGATCGCCGGCGACGCGATACCCGTGCAAGCGCGGATTATGACGATCGCCGACATCTACGACGCGCTGACCGCGGCGGACCGGCCCTATAAGCGGGCCGTGAGCCCTGAGTTGGCGCTCGAGATCTTGCAGCGGGAGGCGAAGGCCGGCGAGCTCGATGCCGACCTCCTGCACACGTTCATATCAGCACGAGTGTACGTGCTCTAGTGGCGGTCGCCGCCGCCAGGGTTGAGCGGGTTGCTGCTATTGATATCCGCGACGCCTTGCTCGAAGACGAATCGCTCCTGGTACATCGCCGGCACTTTCTGCCCGTGATACGTCGCGGGGGCGAACGCCATCTTGACCCAGGCATCGCAGACCGCATGCGTGAGGCCGACGCTCGACGACTGCGTGACGATCGCGGTCTTGGGATCGATGTGTCCGGTCGTATCGACGACGCCGGTGATCACCACCCACTTCCGCGGCCCACCTTCCGTCTCCTTGTCCAGATCCACCTGCGTCAAGGCGTGAAACTTCATGTCCTGAACCATGGGCATGACGCCGTTGTCCTGGCGGCGTGGCTTCCGGTCCGGCTTGGCGACGATGCTGGCTTTCGTCGCCGAATCGAGCACGTCGGCCCCCGCGCACGGCCCGAGCTCGGGCTTCCCTTGAGCCGCGGCGGCGTGACTCGCCAGCAGCAGCATTAGCGCAAAGACGATGGTCCGCATGCCTTGAATTCTGGCCCGCGTCGCAGCGACTGCTAGCGGCGTGATCGCTTCGTTACGTACGCCGCAATGCAGAGCGCGAGCGTCAGCCCTGCGGCAAGCGTCCCGATCCAATCGCCCCAGCGCACATACAACGTGCTCACGTGCGTGGTCGCGACATCGAACGTCGGCGCCGCCGCTACGAATAGTCCCGTGGCACCGTGCACACGGCCGAGCGGATCGACGTATTCGGAGATGCCGGTATTCGCGGCGCGGACAATGCCGACGCGATTCTCGATCGCGCGGAGCCGCAGATTCGCCACGTGCTGATACGGCGCCAGGCTGCGACCGAACCAGGCGTCATTCGTGATGTTGGCCAGGATATCCGCGCTATCACGTCGATATTGTCTCGACAGATCGGGAAAAATCGATTCGTAGCAGATCAACACACCGACTTTGCCGAGCGGGATCCGATACGGCTTGGGATCATGGCCGCGTCCGAATCCCCCGAAGTACTTGAGTCCCTCGAACCATCGCGGGTTGACGAATGGCACGCGCTCGACGATCGGGACCAAATACTCTTTGTGGTATGACGGCTGAAGGATGATGCCATCCGGCTCGGCCAGGTCGGCCGCGTTGTAGATCTCATACGCGGTCCGCGATGACCACGTGACGTCGAGCACACCGAACAACACTGGCGCGTGCGTGACCGCGGCCAGCGCGCGCAACGAGTCACGCCACTCGGCGTGCTGCGGCAGGAAATCGGGGAGCGACGCTTCGGGCCAGACGATCAGCGCCGGTTTGTCTGCCAGGGGCGCCACCGCGGCTCTCGTGTCGCGGGCCATCATGCCCATAAAAAAAGGCCGATTGGCCTCCTGGATCTTCTCGTCCTCCGGGACGTTGGGCTGGACCACGGTCACGCGGCCGAGTGGCACCAGCGGCGTGTTCCCGAGTCTCCACACCCCATATCCATAGACCCCAGCGGCCAGCACCACGACGGCTCCCACACGGATGACAACGCGACGTCTGGTCACGAGCGCATCGGCCAGAAGGCCATTCGACAACGCGAGCCAGGCGGTCAAGCCGTGGACCCCGCTTATATCAGCGAGTTGCGCGAGATGCGGAAACGTCGAGACGCCGAGTCCGAGCGGGAGCCATGGGAATGCCAGGTCGCCGAGATGCAGCAGCACGAGCTCCGAGGTGACCCAGACTAAGGGCAGCAGAATCGCCATTGGCCATCGCGTGAGACGGCGCGAGGCGAACAAGGCCGCCGTGGTGAGCGCGAACCATGGCGCCAGCCAGATGAGGGCGGCGACATAGCCGAGGCTTGCCAACCACGTGAAGATCGACAGCGCAACGGCGATCCAATAGAGGTTGGCGCCGTAGCCCAACAGACAGAACCAGACGCCGATACGAGCGGCGCTGCCGATCGTCCCCTCGGAACTGTCCGCGACGCGTGCAACGCCACCCGCGAGTGGCACCAGGCAGACGAAGGCCGGAACGAGGAGCCCGAACGGCGGAAACGTCAGCGCGAACAGCAGCGCCGACCCACCCGCGGCAATCAACTCGGAGCGCGAGGGCCGGAGCGTCACAGCTTGATCTCTTTGCCCTCGTCCGCCGACTTGTAGATCGCCTCGGCGATCTTGTGAACGACCACTTGATCCGTCGGCGGCTCGTACTTGGTCTCGTCCCGCACGAGCGCCACGAGATGCGCGAGCTCGGCGCGATACGACTGGATGAACACACTTTCGCGCGCGGCCGCGCCGGTGGGTGACACGTCAGTCGGCCGGCCATTCAGGGACTTCACGACGCGGAGCGGCGCCAGGCGCGCGCTCCCGCGTGTCGACAGCACCTCGAACCACCAACGGTCTTCCTCGCCGACGTACGACCACGACAGGTCGAATGACAGCGAGAGCCCCTGGGCACACTCCAGATGCACGAGCAGCGTGTCCTCGACGGCATTGGCCCCGCGCCCGCGGTCCATGTGGGCCGTCACGCGTACGGGATCGGGGAAATCCGCCAACCAGAGTGCCAAGTCCAGGAGCGGAATACCGTGCTCGAAGAACACGCCACCGCCGGCTTCTGGTCGACGGGACCGCCACCCCTCCGACGGCCGGCTCACCTGATATGATCCCGCACGAATGCCGAGCAAGCGGCCGAGCTCTCCACCGCTCAGGAACCGTTGCAGCGTCTGTACATCGCTTCGGAACCGGTGGTTGTTCGCGACGACGACTTTTTTCTCTGCTCTCGAGGAGGCTGCCAGGATCCGTTCCACACCGCGCGCACTGAGCGCCAGCGGCCGCTCGCAGAAGACGTGCACCCCGGCGGCCAACGCGCGGAGCGTCTGAGGCTCGTGCAAGTGATTGGGCGTGGCGATCACGACCGCATCGAGCTCGTCGAACTCCAGCAGATCGTCGATGTCCGTGTAGACGTCCCGCACCTGAAAGCGGTCGGCGAGTGAGCGAGCTTTTGGTCCGTCACTGTCGCACAGGGCCACGACCTCGACGCCGCGCATCTTGGCGAGCACGGGCAGATGCGCGAGCTGCGCGATCGCGCCGACGCCGAGGACGCCGAGCTTCAGCCCAGGAGGGTTCGTTGGACTCACCGGGCCCTCCGTTCGGGCTGAAAGAGATATCGGATGCCGCCGCGGAAGCTCGCGAACCGGTCACCACTCAGGACGTCATATCGGGCCTGGCCGTCGGCGATGAGCCACCGCGCGAGCCTCACCTCGAGCCCGCCCGCGGCGGCGAGCCCGGGCGAGAGACCATCGAGCTGCTTCTGGATAATCGTCCCGCGGATGGCGGCCCCCGAGGCGTCCTGCACGTTCACCGCGACGCCGAGACTCAAATACGGCCGGAGAAAGCTCTGCGCGCGGAGCGGAGAGTATCGGGCGTCGATGTTCAGGATCACATCGGCGATCGAGATCTGTCGGTAGCGAAGCGTATCCGCGGGATTGGGACGGGTCACGCTGTTCGAGTAGATCGTATTGATCAGGTTACGGACCGCCGCGTCACTAAAATGCGACGACCAGACCGCGGCGCCGAAAAATAGCCGCCAATGCGGGACGAGCTCTCCGTAGTCGGCTTCGACGGAATAGATCCCCGCCGTCTGGACTTGGTTGGGCATGGCGATGCCGCCAGCGGCCTCCAAGCCATCGAGGCGCAGCTTGTCCAGGTCGAGATATTGGGCGAGCGACTCGCGCTTGGGCTTGGGCTGGGGCGTCGTATCACGCCGGGTCGTTGTGTCGCGCTGGGCCGTCGTGTCACGATGGGCCGTGGTGTCTTGCGCCCCGGCTATCCCGGCCGACAGCACAACGCACCATACCCCAGCGAACCTATTCCACAGTCGCAACGACCGTCCCCGGATAGTACGTCTCGAGGATCGTCCGATAGTCCTGGCCCGCGCGCGCTCGACCGATCGCTCCCGCCTGGCACATCCCGACTCCGTGTCCGTTTCCGAGCCCGCGCAGCGTGAGCGACTCGACGTGTCCGTTCGTGCCGCCATCGACATCAAGCTCAAAATAGGTCGAGTTCAGGATCTCGCCATTCGGCGAGCGCAGCACGCTTCGCATCTCATTCCCGCGGAACTTGTAATAGTTCCGATCGGTCACCAGCGTGAGCGACGCCACGCGACCCGATGGCGTCGGCCCGTCGGCGATCACGGTCTTCACCGCCCCGAGGCTTCCGGCGTGACGGTGCAAGTACGTCTCGAGGAGTGTCTCGAGCTGCGGCCCGCTGAACGTTCGGGACCACCGAAATTTCGACGACCCTTGGCAGTAGTATTGACCACCGCTCCCGGGAATGAGGTCACTGACGGGGCGGAGATAGGGGAGATCCCCTTCTCGCCAGATCTCCGACGCCGCCGCTGTCATCCCGCCACAGGCCGCGAAGTACGGCGCGTTGACGATCCGGCCATTGTACCGGATCACCTCGCCCGTCGTCTGCTGCACCGCTTCGTCCCCCAGCCGCGACTCGGCCCCCGCGCCGCCGTACACCTGATCCGTGGTCGTCGCCACGAGGTCATACGCGCGGCGGCGGAGATCGGGATCGGCGAGGCGCACGTAGGTGTAGCTGCGCGCGGCCACCGCTTGTGCCTCCATCGCCGCGAGCTCGGCGTCGCTAATGTCGCCGAGCTCGAGGGGGATCACCCCGCGCAGATAGTCTTCGACCTGGAGCCGATTGATGACGAGCAGTCCCTCGCTCGTCGCGCGGATTTCGAGCTCGCCGCGATAGCGCTTGCCGTTCCATGTGACGAACACGCCATCGCCGGTCGCACGCGCCACCAGCGGCCCGGGGCGCGTCGCGGTCTCACCGCGCTCGTTGGTGACGCGAAGCTTCCCGCCCGGGCGCCTCGTGATGGTCCACGTACCCCGGCCCGTGCCCCGCACGAGCGTCTTCGAGCCGCCGTTCGCGAGCAGCAGCCACGTGCCCGTCGCCGAGACCTTGCCATCGTGCACGCCGTTCGCGATCGCGATGCGCGCCGACGTGGGCGGCGGGCTGGTGCCGACGATGGCGGCAATGGCCAGCGCGGCGAACATTATCCCAGCGCGCCCAGCGCGGCGTCGAACACGGCGAGCGTCTGGGCGATCTCGTCATCGCCGTGCGCCGCCGACAGGAACGCCGCCTCGAATGGGGAAGGCGCGAAATACACGCCGTGCTCGCGCGCGTAATGGAAGACTTTCTTGAATCTCTCTCCGTCGGCCTGCTTCGCCTCGGCGAACGATCGGGGCGCCGCGTCCCGGAAGAAAAAACCCCACATCGTGCCCGCGCTGCCCGCGAAAAATGGCACACCACGCCGCTTCGCGGCAGCGCGCATCCCGTCGACCAGCGTCGTCGTGCGGCGTGCGATGCGATCATGCAGCGCGGGCGTGAGGGCGCGCAGTGTCGCCAGTCCCGCCGCCATGGCGAGTGGGTTACCCGACAGTGTGCCGGCCTGATACATGGGCCCAGCGGGCGCGACGAGCTCCATGACATTGCGTCGGCCGCCGAAGGCCGCAACGGGTAACCCCCCACCGATGACTTTACCCAGCGTCGTCAGATCGGCCGTCACGCCGAACCGCTCGCGCGCGCCGCCGGGCGCGATGCGGAAGCCAGTCATGACCTCGTCGAATATCAACAGGGCGCCGACCCGATCGGCAACGCGGCGGAGGCCGGGGAGGAAGTCAGCCAACGGCTCGATGTACCCCGAGTTCCCGACGATCGGCTCGACGATGATCGCGGCGAGAGACTCGTCGGCGAGCGCGTCGACCGCGGCGAGATCATTGAACGGAGCGGTCAGCGTGAGCGCCGCCAGCTCGCGGGGAACGCCGGGGCTGTTCGGCAGCCCCAGCGTAGCCACGCCGGAGCCGGCGTTGACCAAGAACGAGTCCGCGTGCCCGTGATAGCATCCGTCGAACTTGAGGATACGCTCACGGCCGGTCGCCGCCCGCGCCAACCGGATCGCGGACATGGTCGCTTCGGTCCCGCTCGACACGAACCGGAGCATCTCCAGGTGCGGCATGCGCTCCCGGATGACCTCCGCGAGCTGCACCTCCAGCTCCGTCGGAATTCCGAAGCTCGTGCCTTTCGCCATTGCCTCGGCCAGCGCATCGAGCACGACTGGCGCAGCGTGGCCGAGGACGAGTGGCCCCCAGGAGAGGACGTAATCGATGTACGACCGGCCGTCGACATCCCAAATCCTGGCGCCCTCTCCGCGCGCAACGACGAATGGCTCGCCGCCAACACCGCGGAACGCGCGAACTGGCGAGTTGACCCCGCCGGGGAAAATCGACCGCGCACGTTTCATGACTTCGGTCGAGCTCATCGACCCCAGCTGCCTATGGTCGTGGCGACCGGTAGTGCCCGGTGATGTACGCGCGCCGCCTTCGGCGGCAACGCATGGAGCTCACCGCGCAGTGTCGCGCGAAAGTCGTAGTCGTCGACCACGTCGTCGACATCGACCGATATGATTGTGCCGGGAGGAGCCGAGCCGGTGACGAGCGTTGTGCCATCGATATCATCGGCTTGGCACTGCAGACGGGTCTCGAGCCCATCGTCCGTCACGCGATCGACGATCGCCGGGACGGTCGTGCCGATATAGCGCGAGTAGCGCTCCCCGGTGATCCCGCGCTGCAGCTCGGTCAGTCGCTCCAGCCGCTCGTGCTTGACCGCCTCCGGCACATCGTCGGCCAACTCCGCCGCGCGAGTCCCTTCCTGGGCTGAGTACGTGAACGCTCCGACGCGGTCGAACTGCACGTCTTCCAGGAGATCCAGCAGCCGCTGATAGTCGTCGTCCGTCTCGCCGGGGAACCCGACGATGCAGGTCGTCCGAATCGCGATGTCGGGCACCGCCTCTCGCACGCGTTCGACCGTGCGGCGAATGGTGGCCGCGCGCTCGGGGCGGCGCATGCGCGCCAGCACGGCATCTGACCCGTGTTGCATCGGCATGTCCAGGTATTTCACTATGCGCGCTTCGCGCGACACACACTCCAGGAGCGCTGGCGTGATGCCCGCCGAGTACAGGTAGAGCATCCGGATCCATGGGATGCCGGTTTCGGCGACCAAGGTCTGCAGCACTCGAGGGAGCGCGATGCCATCGCGTCGATCGCGACCGTAGTGAGCCAGGTCCTGCGCGACCAAGTTGATCTCTCGCGCGCCCTGCAACTCCAATAATTGCGCCTCTCGAACAATCTCGTCGAGCGCGAACGACCGGTGCTTGCCGCGCATGAGCGGGATCGCGCAGAACGCGCAGCCGTGGTCGCAGCCTTCGCTGATCTTGAGATAGCGCACATGCGGGAGATCGCCGGCGAACACGCGCGAGCCTGGGTGCTCATGCACCTCGCTCTCCAGCAACCCACGCTCGATGAGCTCAGGGACGAGCCGCTCGGCCTCTCCCGCACCAAGAAAGAGATCAACCTCCGGCAGTGCCGCCTCGAGCTCGGCCTTATGCCGCTGCACCATGCAGCCGACCGCGATCACTGCCCGACACGTGCCCTGTGATTTGAGGCGCGACGCGCCCACAATTTCATCGATCGACTCTTTCTTGGCCGCGTCGATGAAGCCGCAGGTGTTGACGACGATGATCTCGGCGGACTCGAGAGCGGTTACCACCTCGGCCCCGTGCGCCACGAGCTCTGCCAGGTACCGCTCGCTGTCGACGGTGTTCTTGTCGCAGCCGAGGGTAACCACCCCGACGCGCATGGTCAGCGGTAGTTGCCGAATTTGAGCTCGACGCCGAACTCCTGTCCGCGCAAGAGCGCGATGACGTCCTGCAGCTCGTCCTTCGAGGACGACGCCACTCGCACCTGGTCGCCTTGAATCGACGCCTGGACTTTTTTCATCTTGGCGTCCTTGATGGCGGCCACGACTTTCTTGGCGGTATCGCTATCGAGCGCGGTCTTGAGCTTGATCTCGCGCCGCACGCTATCGCCGCCGGCCGGCTTGATCTCGCCGATATCCAGATTTTTGACCGGGACACCGCGCCGAATCAGCTTCGACTGGAGCACATCGAAGAGCGCGTTCATCTTGAACTCGCCATCGGCTACGAGCAGCAAGAGCCCCTCGGCGCGTCGAAAA
Source organism: Gemmatimonadaceae bacterium (assembly GCA_035570055.1). Classification (GTDB taxonomy): domain Bacteria; phylum Gemmatimonadota; class Gemmatimonadetes; order Gemmatimonadales; family Gemmatimonadaceae; genus DASRDS01. Next base: position 13,287 of record DATMLM010000053.1, on the reverse strand, counting down.
TCGATCGACGCCTTGGAGCCCTTGAAGTCGTACCGCTGGGCGATCTCCTTCTGCGCCTGGTTGACGGCGTTGTCGACCTCTTGCAGGTCGACCCCGGTCGTCACGTCGAACGAGCTCGTGGTCTGCGCCACGCTACCCGAGATAGGATTCCAACGCCCGGGCGCGACTGACATGGCGCAGTCGCGACAACGCTTTCTCTTTGATCTGTCGCACCCGTTCGCGGGTGATGCCCATGAGCGATCCGATCTGCTCGAGGGTCATGGGCTCTTCCCCGTCCAAACCAAAATACAGACGTAAGATCTTCGACTCGCGCTCCTTGAGACCGGCGAGGGCCTCTTCGATCGACTCGGTGAGGGCTTTCTCGAACGTCTGCTCGTCGGGCGTCGGATTCAGCGTATCCGGCAGATAATCGAGCAGCCGGTTGTCTTCTCCAGGGGTGAGCGGCGCATCGAGTGAGAGATGCGTCTGCGAAATGGACATCGTTTTCGCGACTTCTTCTTCAGTGATGTCCATCCCCTCGGCGATCTCTTCGTGCGTCGGCTCTCGCCCGAGCTCCTGCAACAACGCACTCGCCCGTTTTCCGATGCGGTGCAGTGTTCCGGCGCGATTCAATGGAACGCGCACGATGCGCGATTGCTCGGCTAATGCCTGCAAGATCGCCTGTCGAATCCACCAAACGGCGTAAGAAATAAACTTGATGCCCTTCGTCTCATCGAATTTGTGCGCCGCCCGGATGAGCCCGAGGTTGCCTTCGTTGATGAGGTCAGAGAGGGCAACGCCCTGGTTCTGATATTTCTTCGCGACCGAGACGACGAAGCGCAGGTTGGACCGTACCAACTTGTCCAGCGCTTCCTGGTCATCCAATCGAATCGCTTTTGCGAGTCGCACTTCGTCCTCTCGCGTAATCAGCGGATACGCGCTGATGTCGCGGAGATACTGATCGAGCGACCCCTCTTCGTACGACGTTTTCTTGCTCTTCGTCGCTGCCATGCCGCCAGCCGCTCCTTGATGCGTCGGGTGGTCGCCCCGTGAATGCTCAGTCGATCCGTTCACCGATCCGCCGCCAACGAATGCGCGTCAACCAGGCGAACGCCCGTGTCGTATCGGGCTGGTAGCTGTAGTAGACGAAAATCGGACGACCGCGGATCAGCGAATCGGGCACGAACCCCCAGAATCGGCTGTCCAACGAGTTGTCGCGATTGTCGCCCAGCACGAAATACTTCTTCTCGGGGACGACTATGGGACCCCAGTTGTTTCGTGTCCACGGATGTGGCGTGATGCCACCTTCCGCTGCCTTCACCAGATAACCGCTTTGCCAGGAAAAATTCTCCTCCTCTGAGACGACGTCGGTGCCGGGATCAGTGTGGGTAACGTACGACTCCCGGACCGGCACGTTATTCCGGACGAGGAGTCCGTCGATCATGGACAACGTGTCGCCCGGAATGCCCACCAGTCGCTTCACGAAATTTTTCGTGGGATCTCTCGGGTACTGAAACACGATCACGTCGCCGCGGGCCGGATGCTCCAACGCCGGCAGACGCTTGCCGGTCAGCGGAATCTCCGCACCGTAGACGAGCTTGTTGACGAGGAGGAAGTCACCGACGAGCAACGTCCGCTCCATGCTGCCCGTCGGAATCTTGAACGCTTCGACGAAGAATGCGCGAACGAAGAGAAAGAGGACGACCGCGATAGCAAACGACCGGAGCCAATCCCAGACGAGGCGCCAGGGCAATCCCCTCCGGTTGAGCCGGCGCAGCGCCTCTTGGCGCATCTCCTGAGAGATTGCACGCTCGCTCACTGCGCCTCCATCATGGCTCAATTAATCCGACGCCGCTACGGAATTCAAGTCAGTCTGGCGCACCCAGATACGTGTCGATCTGCGCGCGCTGCAGAGTGCCTGAGAAGTCGACATAGCCGACCTTCGTTTCCGAATAGAAGTCATACACTTCCCAGCCGCCTTCCCGGTGGCCGTTCCCCGTCTGCTTCACGCCGCCGAATGGCAGGTGCGCTTCCGCGCCGATCGTCGGGGCATTGATGTAGGTGATACCGTTGTCCAACTCCGTCAGGGCCCGGAACGCGAGGTTCACGTCCCTCGTGTACAACGACGAAGACAGGCCGTAGGCCACATCGTTGTTGACCGTAAAGGCCTCATCCGGCGTCTCCACCCTGATCACCGACAGCACGGGGCCAAAGATCTCCTCCTGCTCCAATCTCGTGCCCGGCTTTACACCCGCGAAGATCGTGGGCTTGTAGAACCACCCGCACTCCAAGTCATCACCAGTCGCCTTCTCTCCGCCAATGACCAACTCGGCACCTTGGTCCCTGCCAATTTGGACGTAGTGCTCGACCTTCTCTCGCGAGGCAGCATGGATCAGTGGGCCAACGTCCGTCCCTGGCTTGCGACCGTCGCCCAAATGCAGCGTCTTTGCGCGATCGGCGAGGGATGCCAAAAAGCGGTCGTGAATTCCGCGCTGAAGAACGAGACGAGAGGTCGCGGTGCAGCGCTGTCCAGTCGTCCCGAATGCGCCCCAGAGCACACCCTCGAGGGCCAAGTCCAGATCGGCATCGTCCAAAACGATTTGAGCATTCTTCCCGCCCATCTCCAGCGACAGCCGCTTATGCATGCGCCCGCACGTCTCGCCGACGAGGCGGCCGGTGTCCGTCGAACCGGTGAACGACACGGCGCTCACGGCCGGGTGGTTCACGATCGCCGCGCCGACGTCGCCTTCGCCATGCACGAGCTGGATGACCTCCGGTGGAAGGCCGGCTTCGAGTAGGATCTCGACCAAGACCGTCGCGGTGTGAGGGACGTCTTCCGCCGGCTTGAACACGCATGCATTCCCACACAAGAACGCGGGAAACATTTTCCAGGTGGGAATAGCCATCGGGAAGTTGAACGGCGTGATAATGCCGACGACGCCGATGGGCCGCCGATAGCTCATCGCCCACTTCGCCTTGAGCTCACTCGGCACCGTCCGTCCAAAGAGCTGCCGTCCCATCGTCGCGGCGTAGTACGCGGTGTCGATGCCCTCTTGCACGTCGCCGCGCGTTTCGGTCAGCGGCTTACCCATCTCGCGGGTCATGAGATCAGCGATCTGCTCCTTCCGCTCGACCATAAGGTCGCCGACCTTGCGCAGCACGTCGCCGCGAGCCGGCGCCGGCGTGCGGGACCATGCCTGGAAACCGCGTTGGGCGGAAGCCACGGCCCGATCGACATCGGCCGGCGAGCTTTTGGGGAAGCGCCCGACAATGTCCCGGGTATCGGCCGGGTTGACATCATCGAACGTTGCTCCGCCCTTGGCGTCCGACCACTGGCCGGCAATAAAATTTTGAAAAGACTTCATGAACAACTCCAAGTCGCTGGATGTCCCGCGTCCGGTTTTGCGTAGCCCGCGCGTGGGAGGATTTGGAGGCCACCCAAGACCAGGCCTTCGAGAATCAGGAGCAGCGCCAACAGGTGCGCGCGGGGCGTGCGATGGCGCCACGTCCAAACCGAGGCCCACACGCCACCCGCCGTCAACACCGTGACGCCTAACAAGTATAGCCCGAGCCACGGGCCACAACGCGCGGGGTACGGCCAGAACAGCATGCCAACGCCCAGAGCCAGGCCGAGCAACAGCCGGGCCCACGCAGCCATCGGCTTGTGCTGGTGTACGGTGCCTCCAGCGGGCTTCCCCGCCGGCAGCGCCTTCCGCTCGACCGCCGCGGGTTGCGGACCCGACATTGCCGCCAGCTTTTCAGGGGATGTCGCGGCGATCTGACGATCGATCTTCGCCATCTCGGCTTCCCAGTCGCGATCCCCGCTGTCTTTTGGCACTAACCCTCCCGGGTTAACGCGTATCGTTCGATCTTCTTGTACAAATTCGAGCGCGGCATATCGAGCGCCCGAGCCGTCTCCGAGACGTTCCAGTCGAACGCCCTGAGCTTTGCCAGCAAGAAAGCCCGCTCGGCCTCTTGCTTGAACTCCTCGAACGTCGTGCACGAGGCCAGCGACCCGATCCCGGTTCCATCCTCGGCGGTTCTCCTCCCCACCAAACGCTCGACATCGGCCGCTTGGATCTTGGGACCACCCGAGAGGATCAGGAGACGCTCAATGGTGTTTCGGAGCTCCCGCACGTTCCCGGGCCACTCCAACGCCTGCAGCGCCTCGACCGCCTCCGGCGCCATCGACCGCGGCGTCACGCCATCGCCCTCCGCGAGCATACCCAAGAAATGCTGGATGAGCAGCGGAATATCTTCGCGCCGCTCTCGCAAAGGCGGCACGGAGATCGGTACGACGTTCAGGCGATAGAACAGATCCTCCCTGAACCGTCCGCCGGTGATCTCCTCCGCCAGCGTCTTGTTCGTCGCCGCGATGACGCGCACATCAACAGCAATAGTCTTACTCCCGCCAATACGCGTCACCACACCGTCTTGGAGCACACGGAGGACCTTGGCCTGTGCGGCGAGACTCATATCGCCGATTTCATCGAGGAAGAGCGTGCCCCTATGCGCCTGCTCGAACTTCCCCGCTCTATCTGCCACGGCGCCCGTGAATGACCCCCGGACATGTCCAAACAACTCGCTCTCGATCAACTCTTGGGGGATCGCAGCGCAGTTGACTTCGATAAAGGGCTTGTCGTGCCGAGGCGATTGACGGTGAATAGCCCGAGCCACCAACTCTTTGCCCGTGCCGTTCTCTCCGCTGATCAACACTCGTGCGGGAGTGCCAGCCACTTTCTCGATTTTGTCGATCAGCGAACGGATCGCGTACGACTTGCCCACGATCTCAAAGCGCGACTCGATGGTCTGCTTGAGCCGACTGTTCTCCTCGTTCAGCTCCAGATGCGCCAGAGCGTTGCGCAGCGTGACCAGGATGCGGTCGGTGTCCAGAGGCTTCTCGAGGATGTCATAGGCCCCGAGTTGGGTCGCCTGGACAGCGGTCTGGATCGTCGCGTGGCCGCTGATCATGACGACGATGGCGTGGCGATCGAGCTCGCGAATGCGCTTCAGCGCTTCGAGCCCGTCCATGCCCGCCATCTTCACGTCCAGAAACACGAGATGCGGACGCCATTTCTCGTACTCGGCCAGCCCTTGAGCCGCGTTCGACGCGGCCTTGACTTCATATCCCTCGTATTCGAGGAGTTGTCCGAGCGCCGCCCGGATACCCTCCTCGTCGTCGATCATCAGAACACGCCGGCTCACGGAATTTTCTTGTACAGGGTGATACAACCATGCGCCACGCGAATGTCGCCGACCGCGGTCGGGAGGCCGACCGTGGCGCTGTCGGCTCCGTGGAAAATGTGGGAGTAGACGACCCGCGGCAGCATGACGTCCCCCACCTTGATCTCGGTCGCTCGAAACTCTCCTACACCACTCCGGGGCACATCGATCGTCCCGACCAGCTCAATGATCCGCCTCTCCCGGACATGGAGCCGGTCACCAATAACGGCCGCCTGGGCGTCTGGCGGCACGGTGCCCTTCAACGCGTACGACGCGAACTCGGCACCCGTTACGTGGACATACGCAGGCCCCTTCGGGGCGCTGATCGTCTCGATGGCGCGTCGAGTGGTTGCGGCACCCTCCGGGGTGAGTGGCGCCCAAGGTCCAGTCGGTGTGCGTGCCATCCACAGGCTCCGAGTCATATACGCGCCGCCGGCCGCGACCACGAGGACCGTGAGACACCCGATGGTTCTGAAGCAGCCCATTTAGCGCCTCAGCGCCGCGGCGTGCAGCACGCGATACTGCCCGCCAGCCGAGAGCATCAAATCGACCGAGCGCACGCCCGAGACCTCCCGGACCTTGAGACCCCGGGCGGCCTCACGCAACGCGCGGCCGTCGTCCTTCTCGACCCGCCCAAGCGTCAGGTGAGGTCGAAACGGCCGGCCCTCGACGCCGAGGCCGAGTGCGTCGCAGGCGACTTCGACGTCATGGTGGAGCAACTCGAGCTTGGGATCGGGCGCCACGCCGATCCATACGACGCGCGGTCGCCGAAAGTTTGGAAAAGCGCCGATCGCGCCGAACACGAGATCCAACTCCCGCGACTGACCGGCGGCCGCGTCTAGGGCGGCCGAGAGGGGCGCGACGAGGCTCTCGGGCTGCTCACCCAGAAACTTGAGCGTCAAATGCAGCTTCGTCTCGTCGACCCATCGCACGTCCGGCCCCGCTGCTCTTAAGAGCTGCGTCGCGGCATAACACCGCTTGCGCACCTCGGGCTCGATATTAAGCGCGAGAAAGAGGCGCATCCGCTCCGCCGGTTCGGTACCCGGCCGGATCGACGATCACGCTCGCGTAGCCGGCCTGTCGGACGGCCTCCTCGAGCGCGACGCGGTTCGCCGGCGTGAGCCACCGGTCGAGCTGATCGCGGTCGAGCTCCACGCGGGCGGTCTCCCCGTGATGGCGCACTCTGAGATTGCCCACCACGCCGATCGCCCTCAGCCCGCTCTCGGCCCGCTCGACCCCCTGGAGTCTGCCCACCGTCACGGGTGTGCCGTGCGGGATCCGTGACGCCAGGCATGGTGCTGACGGTTGATTCCACGTGGGAATGCCCCGCGCGCGCGATCGCTCGCGAATGTCGCCCTTCGTCAGCCCTGCGTGGACCAATGGCGATGCCACACCACGCTCGCGCCCAGCGGCGGCACCCGGTCGATGCTCGCCGAGGTCGTCTGCGTTGGTGCCATCGATCAGCACCGCCCCGCGCTGCCGAGCGATCGGTTCCAGCCGGTGCCACAACTCGGTTTTGCAGAAATAGCACCGGTTCTCGGGATTCGCCGCGTAGCGGCGATCACTGATCTCGTCCGTGTCGATGACAAGCGTGGGAATGCCGAACTGCTCGGCGACAGCGCGGGCCATAGCCCACTGAGAGTCCGGGTACGACGCGCTACGACCGGTGACGGCCAGGACGCGATCGGGACCAAGTGTGTCGACCGCGACGCAGGCGAGATACGCCGAGTCGACGCCGCCCGAGTACCCGATGAGGACGGATCGTGCCTGGCCGAGCCAGGCTATCAGGTTTCGCTCTTTGCCGAGCGCGTCCACGGCCGTCAAATACGCTCGTAGTCGGCGACGGCCCGCGGGTCCTCAACGCCACCAGAGTGCAGGATGCCTGCCGGCTCGATGAGGACGATGTGCACTTCCTCGTCGGACGTGGGACAGTGCTCGACACCTCTCGGGATCACGACGAACTCGCCGGGGTCTATCGTCAGCGTTCTGTCCCGCAGCTGCATAATGAGGCGACCTTTGACGACGAGGAACAGCTCGTCCTCATTCGCGTGCGAGTGCCAGACGAACTCGCCCTGCATCTTCGTGACCTTCACGTGCTGCCCATTGACTTCGCCGACGATTTTCGGGCTCCAGTGCTCGGTGAATGACCCGAGCTTCGCGGCGAGATTCACGACGGTTGTGGTCATACCCGAAAACTAGCCGCCCGTCCGTGAAACGCGCCGAACCGCTCGACCGCTCGCTCGAGTCCCGCCTTTCGTACCCTGTTGAACAAGGTCACGTCCACCACAGCCGCGTTGGCCGAAATCGTCCGTCGCCAGGTGCCGGCAACGCGGCCGTCGGCGACGACCACGTTGGACAAAGCCACCTGAGAGGTCAGGCCCTGGGCCGCGTGGCTCCGATCGACGTACGCGACCAGATACTCGTCAAAGCTGGGCAGGAGGTGCACACGGTTGTCTTTCGCCACACCGGACGCCTTGTCCGACAGCCAGTACGTCGTGCCGCCAATGGTCTCGGCCACAAGGCCCGTGGCGCCGGCAACGGCTTGCCGCGCCTCGCTCACCAACAGCCCAGACCACCACACAAAATCCTTGAGCGTCGCGGGGCCATGACTCCGAAAATACCGTCGCGCGAGCAACGCCAGCGCCTCATCGCGCTCGATCGGTCGCGTCGCCGGCACCCGCTCATCGAGCAAGGCGTACGTGTGCTCTTTGCCCCGAAGCGCGCCACTACAGATCAGCCCATCCAACTCGGCGAACGCCAGCACGTGGCCGAGTGCGCCCGTGCGCTGCCCCACGATCGGCCCGAGCTCGGCGCGGGTCATCTGCCGGCCGCCGGACAGCGCCTTGGCGATGGCCCGATTCGCGCGTGGGAACGCGTCGGGGGTGAGGCCGAACCAGTGCCCGAGGCGCGCCATGCCCACGCGGATCCTCGGCGCCGTGAGCGCGAGCATCCACCGAATATCCTTTGCCGGCGCGAAATGCCACGTGGGCCTGAGCACGTGCGTCCGGAGCACCGTGCCGCTGTTGATCGCCCGCTCCACGTCCGTGTCGGACAAGGATCGGGTGCGCTGCGCGACCGCCCACTTCGCGGCCGCGAAATCCTGTGACTGCACCGCGCCGAACCACTCCACGACGTCCTCGGCGCGCTCGAAGCGGGGTCGAGCGAGCGATTGAAACCAGAGGCGGCGGTCGAGCATCTAATGGGAAGCTACGCCACGCGAGGCCTTGACGGCCAGATCGCGGGTTCGCATTGTTCCCCTTAGATGCTCAGGGGAACAGATCTCGACCTCGTGCAGGGGACGCTGGATATCCTGGTCCTCAAGGCGCTCGTCTGGGGCCCGCGGCACGGATATGCCGTCGCGCGGTGGATTGGGGAGCGCACCGATGAGGAGCTGCGTGTCGAAGACGGCGCGCTCTATACCGCCTTGCACCGCATCGAGAAACGCGGCTGGGTGCGCGGGCAATGGGGGCGCTCGGAGAACAATCGCGCCGCCAAGTACTATGCATTGACCGCGGCGGGGCGGAAGCAACTCGCCGCTCGGATCTCGCTCTGGCGGCGATACGCCGCCGCGGTGTCGCGGGTGCTGGAGGCCGTGTGATACACTGGCGCAAGTCTATCGATGGGGACGTAGAGGACGAGATCGCCGCGCACCTGGCGATGGTCCGGGACGAGCTCATTGCCGGCGGAATGAGTGAAGCGGACGCGACGCGCGAAGCGCAGCGTCGCTTTGGCGACATTCATCGCGCGAAGGCGGACATGGTGGCACTGGACCAGTCGCGGGAGCGGCGCGAGTGGTGGGCCGAGCTCGCCCAGGACGTGCGTTACTCGCTTCGCCTCATGCGACGGAGCCCGGTTTTCACAGTCGTGGCGGTGCTGACACTGGCCCTGGGCGTCGGTGCCTCCGGCGCGATCTTCAGCATCGTCCGCCAAATGCTGATCGCGCCACTCGAGTTCCACGACGCCAGCCAGCTCGTCCGCGTGTGGCCGTCCGATCCGCATCGCGACGTGGCGTCCGGACCGATCTCCGTGCCGGATCTCGACGACTGGCGGACCGGGCAACAAGCCTTCGCCGGGCTGGCTGGATTTTGGTACGAGGCGGGGCAAATCTCGGTCGCGCTCACCGGGGATGGCCCACCCGAGAGCCTCGACCCCGCGTATGTGACCCCGACCTTCTTCCAGACGCTGGGTGTCGACGCCAAGCTCGGTCGCGTGCCGCGCGTGAGCGAGATGCAGGAGGGCGGCGAGCGGGTGGTCGTGCTCAATGACGGCTTGTGGCGGAGACGCTTCGGCGCCGACCCTGGTATCGTAGGGCGCGCGATCCAGTTGAACGGGAAGCCGCACGTCGTCGTCGGTGTCATGCCGCCCACGATGCGATTTCCGGGGACGACGCACGCGCCTGATGTCTGGCTGTCGGCGCTCTATCAGAGCCAGGACGAGACGCCCTGGAAACTCCGCGTCGTGCGTTGGCTCGGCGTCGTCGGCCGGCTGCGGCCAGGCGTGCGGCTCGATCAAGCGCGGACGGCGCTGACCGTTGTCCAGCAACGGCTCGCGACCGAGTATCCCGATGCGGACCATGGCTGGGACGGCGTTACCGTCCGTCCACTCTTGTCCTCGATCGTGGGCGACGTCCGCCCCGCCCTGCTCGTGATGCTCGGCGCCGTGGGCTTTGTGCTGCTCATCGCCGTGATCAATGTCGCGGGCCTCTTGCTGGCTCGCGCCAGCGGTCGCACGCGCGAGTTCGCGATCCGCAGCGCGCTGGGCGGTGAGCGGCCGCGGCTCGCGCGACAGGTGCTGACCGAGAGTCTGGTGCTGGCGCTGTTCGGCGCCGCGGCCGGCCTGCTCGTCGCGCGCATCACGCTCCATGGCTTCGTCGTTCTCGCGGCCTCCGAGCTGCCGCGCGTACCGGTCGAGCGCCTCGACTGGTCCGTCGTCGCGCTGGCATTGACGATCGCAATCATCTGCGGCCTCTTGTTCAGCGCGATTCCCGCGATCCGCTCCACGCGGTTGATCGGCACCCGACAGGTGACCGTCGGCGCCGAAGGTCAGCGCTTGCGGCACGCGTTCGTGATCGCCCAGGTCGCGATCGCCGTGGTCCTCGTGTGCGGCGCCGGTCTCATGGTGAAGAGCTTGGGGCTCCTCATCTCGACCGACCCGGGATTCCGGCCTGACCACGCGCTGGCCGTGCGATTCTCGATCCCGAGCTATCGCTACGGCGACACGACCGGGCCGCGCTACGCCAACGCCGTGTTCGACCGCGTACGCGCCGTGCCCGGCGTGGTCGCCGTCGGCTCGACGAAAGTTCTGCCGCTCGATGGCGGCGAGGAGTCCTGGTCGTTCGATGTGGCCGGCGAGCCGCCACCGCCGAAGAACGAGCGACCCGTCGTGCCGACGTTTCACATCAGCGCGGACTATTTCCGCACGATGGACATTCCGGTGATCGCCGGACGCGAGTTCACCAACCGCGATACGCTCGGCGCGCCGGATGTGGCTGTCGTCAACGAGGCGTTCGTCCGCAAGTACATACCCGGCGGCATCGACGCCGTCCCGGGCCGCCAACTGCGCATCGGGGGCGGCGGAGTCACGATTGTGGGGGTCGCGCGCGATACGCGGCAATTCGGCCTGGACGCCGCGCCGCGGCCGTCGCTCTACATCGCGAACGCGCAGAACATGCGGGGAACGGTCACCATGGTCGTGCGCACGCGCGGCGACCCGGCCGCGATCACCGCCGCGGTTCGCGAAGCGATCTGGGCTGTCGACAAGGACCAGGCGATCGGCGAGGTGACGACACTCGACCGCGTCGTCGAGCGCGCGGTCACCCGTCCTCGTCTGCTGGCGATTCTGTTGAACCTCTTCGGCGGCCTTGGCCTACTCCTCGGCGCACTGGGCATCTACGGTGTCGTCGCCTACACGGTCCGCCAACGCCAAGCCGAGATCGGCATCCGCATCGCCCTCGGCGCCGACGCGCGGCGCGTGCTCACGATGGTCATGGCCCGTGGCGTCCTCCTCACCGGCATCGGCATGACCCTGGGCCTCGCCGCAGCCTTGCTCGCCGCCCGCGGCATGCGCGCGGTGCTCTTCGAGGTCACGCCGACCGACCCGCTCACCTACGCGACCGTGCTCGCCTTGCTCGCGATCGTCGCGCTGATCGCGACTTATATCCCCGCACGCACGGCGGCGCGCGCGGATCCGGTCGCGGTGCTACGAGCGGAATGACCGGGATGATGGTCTCAGCCAGTTGGTGCCATACGCTCGGCGAGTGCATGCAAGCGTACGGTCAGCGGCGGTCGACGGCATCGAGGCAAGTGAGGTCATCGTCGAGCTCGACGCGGCCATGGGATTGCCGAGCTGGACCATCGTCGGGTTGCCGGAAAGCGCAGTCAAAGAGAGCCGCGAGCGCGTCAACGCAGCACTGACGAACTCGGATTTCGCCGTGCCGCCACGGCGCTTGACGGTCAACCTTGCGCCCGCCGACATAAAGAAAGTCGGAACTGCGTTCGATCTGCCAATCGCATTGGCGCTACTTGCCGCAACGGGTCAACTCGACCCCGATGCGCTGCGCGATTTCGTCGTCGTCGGTGAGCTTGGCCTTGACGGCGCGATCCGCGGAGTCCGCGGCATGCTCTCGATCGCGCGACACGTCGCCCGCTCGCAGTCTGACAGGCTGTTCGTGCCGCCCGTCAACCTCGCCGAGGCCGCGCTGATCGCGCATCTCGTCGGGCGCCTCGTTTCATGCTCGACACTCGGCGCGCTCGTCACGGCTCTCCGCACCGGCACACTGCGTCAGGTCGTTGTGCCCGAGCGCGCAGCGCGCAAGGCGCGCGAGGAACTCGACTTCGCTGACGTCGTCGGGCAAGTCAGTGCCAAGCGTGCGCTCGAAGTCGCCGCGGCGGGCGGGCACAATGTGATGCTGCTCGGCCCACCGGGAGCCGGGAAGACCATGCTGGCGCGACGCCTTCCGACGATACTGCCGACGCTATCAGAGGAGGAAGCGCTGGACGTCATTGCCGTGCAGTCAGTGGCGGGCCTTCTCACGTCCGATACGCCACTGCCACCTCCGCGTCCATTCCGCGCTCCGCACCACACGATCTCGTATGCGGGGTTGGTCGGCGGTGGCCGGTCGCCACATCCCGGCGAGGTCAGTCTGGCGCACCTCGGCGTCTTGTTTCTCGACGAACTGCTCGAGTTCTCGCGTCGCGCACTTGAAGCGTTGCGTCAGCCGCTGGAAGATGGCCGCGTGGTGATCACACGTGCGCAGCGCACGGTGATGTATCCAGCCCAGGTCACGCTCGTCGGCGCCGCGAACCCGTGCCCCTGTGGTCACGCGGGTGATCCAGCCGTGGTCTGTCGTTGCGCGATGCGCGATGTCCGCCGTTATCAAGCGCGCTTATCGGGCCCGTTGGCGGACCGAATCGACATGCACGTATTCGTCGGCGCCGTTCCGATCGACGAGCTCTCGGGTCACAAAGCGCCCTCATCCGAGGGTTCAGAGTCGATTCGTGCGCGCGTGGAGGCCGCGCGGGCGACGCAGCGCGCGCGGTACCGTGGTACGCTGTCGAACGCCCAAGCCAGCGGCCGATGGCTCGACTCGTGCACACCAGTCGACGCCGACGCGCGTGATCTTCTGGTCAGGGCTGCCACCAAGTACAAATTCTCGGCGCGCGTATACCACCGCGTCCTGCGCGTCGCCCGCACGATCTCCGACTTGGACGGCGCGGCCGGGATCAGCCGCGCGGCGGTAGCGGAGGCGTTGCGCTACCGGACCGTGTCGACCCAGGATGAAGTTTAGCACTGCATGCGGCTCACAATCATTTCTTGCCTCGTGGCGGCGCCGTTGGCCGCTCAAGGTCCGGCGATCGGCCTCACGTTCAGCGCGGCTGTCGCCACAAACAGCTCAGCCGGAGCGGCGATCGAGCGCCAGTTCTTTCAGCTCGCCCTCAGCGCTGAGTGGACGGTTGTCGGCGGGCGGAATGTGGCGCTTGCGTACGCCCCCGCACTGATTCCGGTCGCGATCACGACTCACGACCCGAATTACCAATACGTGCCGCCCCCTGCGTGCACCACCGGCCCTTGTGCTGATGATTTGGA
>DATMLM010000052.1:0-31197 GCA_035570055.1 Gemmatimonadaceae bacterium | reverse complement strand
GGCCAGCCTCGAGTTGATCACGAGTGGTCATATCGTCGCGATCCAAGACATGGGTGCGGCGGGCCTCACGTCATCCTCGGCCGAGATGGCGGCGCGGGGCGATGTCGGCGTCACGATCGACGTGACGAAGATGCCCGTGCGCGAGACCGGCATGACGCCGTACGAAATCCTGTTGAGCGAGTCGCAGGAGCGCATGCTCGTCGTCGCCAAGCGTGGACGGGAGCGGCAAGTCGAGGAGATTCTCGCCAAGTGGGATCTCGCTGCCGCGGTAATCGGCGAGGTCATTGCGGAGCCCGTGTATCGGGTCACCGAAGGCTCGCGGGTCGTAGCAGAGTTCCCCGGGTCGGAGCTCGTATCGTCGTGTCCGTTTTACACGCCGAACGCTCGCGAGGATGACACTATCCGCGCGCTTCGCGCGCGAGATCTGTCGGGTCTCGAGGATCCGGATCCCGCAGACGTATTAACGCGACTGTTAGCGGCACCGACCATCGCCAGCAAGCGCTGGGTGACGCGGCAGTACGATACGAGCGTGCAGACCAATACCGTGCTCGGTCCGGGCGGCGGGGACGCGGCCGTCGTGAGAATCCGGGACACGGACCGCGCGCTGGCGATCAAGACCGACGGCAACGGGCGGTACACGTATCTCGACCCCCGCATGGGCGGCCGGATCGCGGTAGCCGAGGCGGCGCGGAATGTCGCCTGCGTGGGAGGCCGGCCAATGGCGATCACGAACTGCCTCAACTTCGGCAATCCAACACGACCCGAGGTCTACTACCAGCTGCGCGAGGCCATCGCGGGTATGGGCGAGGCGTGCCGGGCGCTCGGCACGCCGGTCACCGGCGGCAACGTGTCTCTCTACAACGAGAACCCGGGCGGAGCCATCTACCCGACGCCAGTCGTGGGTATGATTGGCATCGTCGACCCCGTCACGAATGCGACGCCGAGCACGTTCGGCTGCCTCGAGGACGCCATCGTCTTGTTCGGAGAGCCGACGGCGGAGTTGGGCGGCAGCGAGTATCTCGCGACCATTCATGGGCTGGTGGCCGGTGCACCGCCCGCGTGCGACTTGGAGGCGGAGCGCAAGTTGATCGACGCGGTGCTCGACGCGATTGGGCGTGGGATCGTGCGGTCGGCCCACGACGTATCCGATGGCGGCCTCGCCGTGGCGCTCGCGGAGTGCTGTGTGGCCGACATTGAGGCGCTCAAGGGGGCCGAGCTCGACCTCGGGCCATGGGCCAAGCTGCCGCGCAACGCGCTACTTTTCGGTGAGGGACAAGGTCGCGTCGTGATATCGACGCCGGATCCCGCGGCGGTGTTGGCGGTGGCTGGGGCGCACGGAGTACCCGCGAAACGTATCGGGACGGTGCGAGCGAAGACAGCCGGCTTTCGGATCAATGCCATGCTGATCGAGGTGGAGAAGCTGGCGCAGGCGTTTCACGACGCGATCCCGTCGATCATGTCCGGATCCGCCGCCGCGGTCGCGGTGGCGGAGGAACCTCTGACTACGGTCTAGCGACAATGTGTGGGTTATTCGGCGTCCGCGGGTCCGCCCATGCCGCGGCCGTCACGCATTTGGGGCTCTACTCGCTGCAGCATCGCGGGCAGGAGTCGGCCGGGATCATCTCGGTCGATGCCGACCATCGCTCGCATCGGGTGCGGGCGATGGGGCTCGTGTCCGAGGCGTTCCCGCCCGACCGGATCGAGAGCGAGCTGCCCGGCTCGATCGCGATCGGGCACACGCGGTACAGCACGGCTGGGTCGACGTCACTCGACAATGCGCAGCCGTTGCTGGTGCAGTTCCGCGGAACGCCGATCGGGCTCGCGCACAACGGCAACCTGACGAACGCCACCGAGCTCCGGCTGGAGCTCGAGGATCGCGGATCGATCTTCACTTCGACCAGCGACTCCGAGGTGCTGCTGCATCGCCTGGCGACTGCCGACGCCTCGACCCCGACCGAGCAGCTGGCGCAGGCGCTGGCTGGAGTCGAGGGGGCGTATGCGCTGTTGGTGATGATCGGCGATACGCTGCTCGCGGCGCGCGACCCGCGCGGGTTCCGGCCGCTGGTCATGGGATCCCTCGACGGCGCGACGGTATTCGCGTCGGAGACCTGCGCCATGGACATCGTCGGCGCGACGCTCGAATGCGAGGTCAAACCCGGCGAAATTATTACCGTCAACGCCGATGGCCGCAGCGCGTACCAGGCGCTCAGGCCGCGCGAATTGCACCGGTGCGTGTTCGAGCACGTGTACTTCGCCCGGCCCGATAGCACCGTGTTCGGCGCGACGGTCGAGGATTCGCGACGGGAGCTCGGCCGGCGGCTGGCCAGAGAGTGCCCTGCCCCGGGCGCTGATCTCGTGTTCAGCGTGCCCGACTCATCGAACTCGGCCGCGCTCGGCTACTCCGACGAGTCCGGGTTGCCGTTCGAGTTCGCGCTGATCCGCAATCACTACGTCGGGCGCACGTTTATTCAGCCGACGCAGGCTGGGCGCGATGCGAAAGTGAAGGTCAAGTACAACGCCGTGCGTCACGTGCTCGAAGGCAAGAGTGTCGTCATGGTCGACGACTCGATCGTCCGTGGCACCACGACCCGCGGCCTCGTCGCCATGATCCGCGCGGCCGGCGCACGCGAGGTGCACATGCGCGTGAGCTCGGCGCCCATCACTGGGCCGTGCTACTACGGCATCGACACCCCGAACCGCGAGGAGCTGATCGCGGCGAACCTCACGGTCGACGAGATCGCGAAAGACCTCGGCGTGGATTCGCTGGGGTACCTGTCGCTCGAGGGAATGCTCGAGTCCGTGCCTGTGCCTGGGGCGCCGTCAGGATTCTGCCACGCCTGCTTCTCGGGCGACTATCCCACTCCTCCACCGACTGACCCCGACAAGCTTAGATTCGGCTGCGGGTGCTAACCTATTTCTTTGGGAACGGCTCTGCCGAAGGCACGCGCGACATGCGCGCGGTGCTCGGCGGGAAAGGAGCAAACCTCGCGGAGATGACGAACCTTGGCGTGCCGGTGCCGCCGGGGTTTACCATCGCCTGCGAATGTTGTGTCGCGTATTTGCGCGACGGACACGCTCCAGACGGCCTGCGCGATGAGGTAAATCAGGCGCTTGTGCGCCTCGAGGCCGCTACGGGTAAGAAATTCGGGGACGAGACCAACCCGTTGCTCGTATCGGTGCGATCGGGTGCGCCCGTGTCCATGCCCGGGATGATGGAAACCATCCTCAATCTCGGCCTCAACGATCGCACGGTTTTAGGCCTGGCGAAGGCCAGCGGCAATGCGAGATTCGCGTACGACTCGTATCGCCGCTTCTTACAAATGTTCGGCGATGTCGTCCTCGGCGTTCCCCTCGGGCACTTCGAGTCGCTGCTGCACGCCAAGCGCATCCTGGCCGGCGTGGACACCGACGCCGAGTTGAGCGAGACCGTGCTGCGCAACCTCGTGGAGGAGTACAAGAGGCTGGCGCGGGATTTCCCCATGGATCCCAAAGAACAGCTGTGGGGCGCTATCGAGGCCGTGTGGCGGTCTTGGACGTTGAAGAAAGCGGTCGATTATCGACGCGTGAACGCCATCCCTAACGATCTCGGGACCGCCGTCAATATCGTCTCCATGGTCTTTGGCAATCTCGGCGACGACTCGGGCACCGGTGTGGCGTTCACCCGTGACCCCTCGACCGGCGAGCGGAAGTTCTACGGCGAGTTTCTCATCAATGCGCAAGGCGAAGATGTCGTGGCGGGCATTCGCACGCCGTTGCCGATCGATGCGATGGCCGAGCGACTGCCTGTGGCGTATCGAGAGCTGATCGCCACGAAGGATCGGCTCGAAGCGCATTTCCGCGATATGCAGGATCTCGAGTTCACGGTCGAGCGCGGGAACCTGTATTTGTTGCAGACGCGAACGGGCAAGCGCACCGCGGCGGCGGCCTTCCGCATCGCCGTCGAGATGCAGCGCGAGGGTCTCATCAGCAAGGCCGAGGCGGTCGCGCGCGTTCCATCGCGGGAGATCGACCAGCTATTGCATCCCGTGATCGACGCCACGGTCCGCACGACGCCGATCGTGCGAGG
Organism: Gemmatimonadaceae bacterium; assembly: GCA_035570055.1. Taxonomy (GTDB): domain Bacteria; phylum Gemmatimonadota; class Gemmatimonadetes; order Gemmatimonadales; family Gemmatimonadaceae; genus DASRDS01. The sequence goes on along the minus strand of DATMLM010000052.1, from coordinate 27,131 downwards.
GTTGCCGGCGAGCCCTGGCGCCGCGAGCGGGGTGGCGGTGTTCGATCCCGACGTGGCGGTCAGTCGCGCCAACGCGGGCGAGGATGTCATCCTCGTGCGCGAGGAGACGACACCAGAGGATTTCCACGGGCTCGTGGCCGCTCGCGCGGTCGTCACGGCGCGCGGTGGCATGACGAGTCACGCGGCTGTCGTGGCGCGTGGCATGGGCAAGTGCGCCGTGGTGGGCTGCAAGGAGATGGAGGTCGATGCCTCCGCCCGCCGCTTCCGCGTTGGCGAGACCGTGATCGCCGAGGGCGATTGGTTGACCGTCGACGGCGCGACCGGTTCGGTGTATGCGGGCGCTTTGCCAACGGTACCGAGCGAAGTCGTGCGCGTGATCAACGGGACGCTGCGGCCAGAGTACGCGCCGGTCTATCAGGCCTATGCGACGGCACTCGGGTGGGCGGACGAGGTGCGTACGCTCCGTGTCCGGGCAAACGCCGATACGCCACGCGATGCGAGAATCGCGCGGGCCTTTGGCGCCGAGGGCATTGGCCTCTGCCGCACCGAGCACATGTTCTTCGAGGGCGATCGCATCACCTCGATGCGGGAAATGATCGTCGCGAGGGACGAGGCCGGCCGGCGGCGGGCGTTGGCGAAGCTGCTCCCGATTCAGCGTGGGGACTTCGAGGGGATTTTCGAGGCGATGGATGGCCTGCCGGTGACCATCCGATTGCTCGACCCGCCGTTGCACGAGTTTCTCCCGCACGGCGGCGAGGAGAGCAAGCTGCTCGCGCGCACGCTCAAGATCCCGCGGGATGAGCTCAATCGCATCGTCGACGGGCTCCGGGAGACGAACCCGATGCTCGGTCACCGCGGGTGCCGGCTCGGCATCACGTATCCCGAGATCACCGAGATGCAGGGACGGGCGATCTTCGAGGCCGCCGTCCGCTCGGCGCGACGCGGCATCGAGGTCAAGCCCGAGATCATGATCCCGTTGGTGGCGACGCATGAGGAGCTGGAGCACCAGCGGGCGATTCTCGAGCAGGTTGCCGCGCTGGTGTTGGGGCCCATGGGGATCGAGATCCCGTTTCTCATCGGGACGATGATCGAGCTGCCGCGCGCGGCGCTCACGGCTGATCGGATCGCCGAGCGCGCGGAGTTTTTTTCGTTTGGGACGAACGATCTGACGCAGACGACCTTAGGGATGAGTCGCGACGACGCCGGACGGTTTCTGCCGGCGTATCTCGATCGCGGCATCCTCCTCGACGATCCGTTTCAGGTGCTCGACGAGGACGGCGTGGGGCGCTTGATCCGCTACGGTGTCAGCGAAGGTCGGCGCGTGCGGCCCTCGCTCAAAGTCGGCATCTGCGGCGAGCACGGCGGCGAGCCCCGCTCAGTCGCGTTCTGTCATCGCCTGGGCCTCGACTACGTGTCGTGCTCGCCGTATCGCGTGCCCGTGGCGCGGCTGGCGGCGGCGCATGCGGCGCTGAACAAGGTTGAGGAGCGTTTGCCGTATCGCCGCCGCCACGGCGATCGCTGACGTGCAAGGCTACAACTTCACCGAGCACGTTCGGGTCGTGTTGATGCGCTCCCGTGAAGCGGCAGCCGGGCTTGGCCATCAATACGTTGCGCCCGAGCACCTGCTCCTTGCCCTGTCGCGCTCGACCGAGGGCGTTGCCGTGGCGGTGCTGAGCCAACTGGGCATCGAATCCGCGAACGTTGAGCGCGAGGTCATAGAGCGCCTGCCGCAATCGAAGGCAGTCGCGACGGGGCCGGACTTGCCGTGGACATCGAGCGCAAAGAAGATCCTCGAGCTGGCGATGGCGGCGGCACGCGACCTGAACCACTCGTACATCGGCACCGAGCACATCCTGCTCGCGCTCATAAACGAGGGGACGTCGATCGCCGCGCAGGCGCTCGCGACGCTCGGCGTCACCGCGGAGGGAGCCCGCCGTCAGACACTGCTGCTACTCAATCAAGATCCGGATCGCCAGGCCAGCGCCGCGGAACACCGGCATTTCCTCGGCGACATAGGACCAACGACGCACCGACTCGCCCGCCTGCTCCACAGTGTCGCAGAGGCAACGACGCCGGCCGCGTTCTTCGCCCGGTTGGTGCAGATTGATGGGGGCGCCCACCATCTCCTCACGCTGCTGAGCGTCGATGTCGCCGCTCTAGAATGGGAGATCGCTCAGCGGGAATGGATTGGCGGATCCATCATCGATCTCCTTTCCGCGGCGAACGCCGAAAAACGCTCGCTGCGCGACCCTGCCATAGGCACGCAGCACGTCCTGCTCGCCTACCTCGCGTTGAGTCCCGCGCACGGATACCGGGCGCTCAGCGAGCGCGGCGTGACGCACGCGAGCGTTCGGGCGCTGGCCGAGAAGATCTTTGGCTAGTTGGCGGGGATTCGATAGAGGCGAATTGGCGAGCAGCGCTCGCGGGCGATAATCCCCTTCGCTTCCAGATCGAGCTGCACCGTCTTGACCCACCAGCTCGCGTTGGCATCGCGCGGAACGCGAGGCTTCGTCAGCTCGTGAATCTGGGCCACCGTGAGGCCCGGGGTGCCAGTCGGGAGGATCGCTAAAAAGGCCGCTTTGATCGCGACGTACATCCGCGCGTCGACGATTGAAATCCGTCCGGGATGGTTGACGTTCTGCACCTCGATCTGGTCCGGATGGCGCATGGTATCATGAGTAGCGCGGACCAAGGTTGGGAGACAGATCCAATTCTTGTCATCCCGGTGATACCGTAAACCTCGACAGCTAGTCGGCGGCCATCGCCGTTTTCGGACGTGGCGCGGCGGCGCGGATCGCGGTCGTGGTCGCCCAGTTGCCGCCCGTCGTGGCGCCCACGACCTGGCGGAGCGCCTCGGCCATGTTCGACACCTCGTGGATCTCGCGCGTGATCTCGGCGAGCGTCGCGGTTTGTTCCTCGGCGAGTGCGGAGACCTCTTCGCTGGTCGCGGCGCTCTCTTGGGCGATCGCGGCCACGCCGGCGATCGCGGTGTCGAGGTGCGCGACCGCGGCGGAGACGGCTTCGGCGGCGGTCTTGATCGCCGTGATCTGGGTGCTCAAGTGCGTGACCGCCGTGGAGATGTTCCGGAACGCCTCGTCGCTCTCCCGCACGGCGTCGGCGCCGGCTTGCGTTTCGGCGTCGACATCGCTCATGAGCGCGACGGCGCTGCCCGTGCGGCGTTTCGTCTCGCCGACGATCTCGCCGATGTTGTCGGACGACTTGCGCACTTCGTCCGCGAGCGAGCGGATCTCGTTGGCGACGACCGCGAATCCGCGGCCGGCGTCGCCGGCGCGCGCGGCTTCGATCGCCGCGTTCAGCGCCAGCAAGTTCGTCTGCGACGCAATGCGCTTGATCATCGCGACGATGGACTGGATCTGCCCGGCTTGCGCCTCGAGGTCGACCATCACGCCCTTGGCGCGCCCGACCGTGTCGCGCACGCCACTGGTCACGTTCAGGCTGTGCGCGATGAGGCGGTGACCGTCGGACGCCATCGCGTCCGTGGCGCCGGCTTCGAGGAGCGCGCGTCCGACTTCGTCCTGAATCGAGCGCACGTGCACGAGCGCCTGGTGCGCCTGTTTCGTGGCTTCCTCGACGCGCGCGGCCGACTCGGCGGCCCCGTGCGAGACCTCGCCGATCGAGCTCGCGACTTGCTGCGTGGCCACCGATGCGGCGCTCGCGGCGGCATCGACTTGTTTGCTCGACGCGGTGAGCTGCTCGGTCGAGATCACGATCCGTTCGTTCAGCTGCTCGAGCTGCGCCGCCATGTCGTTGAAGGCTTTGCCGACGTGGCCGATCTCGCTGTCGTCGAGCACCGGCACGCGGGAGTCGAGCTGGCCGCCGGCGAGTGCAATCGCGGCCGACCGGATCGATTGCAGCGGACCGAGGAGGTAGCGGACGAGCAGGAACACGCCGACGCAGATCATAAGGACCACGATCAACCCGACGCTGTCGGTCACGAGGGCGACGGCGGCCGATGCGTGATGCGCTTGCGCGACGTACGGGGCCAGCGGCAGCCCGCTGTAGAAGATCCCGATGACCTGGCCGTCCGGGTCGATGATCGGCTCATATCGCGTCCAGCGGTCCTCGCCGGCGACCATGGCGCGGCCCGTGAACGTCGAGCCGCTGGCGAAGGCCGCGCCGGCGCCGACGAGCTTCCCCGTCTGCGTGGAGCGCGTCGGCATCACCGTCATGAGCTGGACCTGGCGAACGCCGTTGGCATCGAGGCGGGACACGGTCGTCGCCAGGCGGAGGGCGCGGCCCATCGTCGCGTTGCCGACAGTGGGGTCGGCCGAGGCGTCCGCCGGGGGCGGGATGCGCTGCGAGATCGTGAATTCGACGCCGGTCAGGCTGTCGATCGAGAGGAGCGTATTCTCGATATCCCGATCGTTCATGATCCGGGTCGTGCCCTTGTACAAATAGCCCGTCAGCTTCTCCGACGCTTTGTACTCGTCCTTCTTGCCATTGCCGTTGAAGAAATCGGTCGGGGCGTCGGTGGGACGGGCCGGCACGATATGCCACGGACCGGGCACCTGCGTATCGAATAAGGCTCTGGCGATCTTGACATCGTTGCCGAGTTGGCCGTCGGCGTTGGCGAGATCGTGGGCGAGGAAACGGTTATCGGTTTCGCGCCAGGCGAATCCGCCCGCCAGTCCGACGCCGAGGACCGCGGCGAGCGTGACGGCGAGGGAGATTTTGGCGGCGATGCCCCAGCGTTTCACGTCTCAGAGACGAGAGACGGTGCAAAACGAAACTGATCTCCTCGTCGCTTCGCGACTCGTCGCACCAGGGTGTTCTGCTGTCTGATTGCTTCCAACCACTTTATGACATTAAGGCGCCCCCGAAGGGGCGCCTTAAATGTCAGTGGAGGCGCGGGGTACTGCCCCCCGGTCCATGCCGCCGATCAATCAGCGCGTCTACGTGCGTAGCTCGCTACTTAAAGTCTCCAGCCGCTGGCCAGTGAGCAACCCACTGCTGGACGAGCCCTCTAGAATTTCGCCCTATGCCGGAAGGCGCGGCGCAAGGCTAGCCCAGATTTGCGATACCGTCGGAGCCGCCCCGGGCGGGCTTCCCTAACGGCAAGGCGCGCAACCGAAGTTACGCAGCCAGAGCCATGTTGTTGTTGGCTTTTGTGATTTTTTCCCGAGTGTTTTACCAGGAGCCCGAGGACCTGGGCACGCAACACCGATATACCGACACATGTCGAGCCTAGTTCGCCCCCGACGTATCAAAATCTAACCGACGCGTGGGTGATCCGCGAGGCGGCCATAGCAGCGCCGAACCCGTTGTCAATGTTGACTACACTCACGCCGGCGGCGCAACTGTTCAGCATGGCGAGGAGCGGGGCCAGGCCTTGGAAGCTCGCGCCATATCCGACGCTGGTCGGCACCGCGATCACCGGCGCGCCCACCAACCCGCCGACCACCGATGGCAGCGCGCCGTCCATCCCGGCGACGACGATCACGACCGCCGCGCTCATGAGGTCCCGGCCGTGGGCGAGTACCCGGTGAATGCCGGCGACGCCAACGTCTGTGGCCCGCGCAACGGTGTCGCCGAGCGCTTTCGCGGTGGCCGCGGCTTCCTCGGCAACCGGGAGGTCGCTCGTCCCGGCGGTGACGATGAGCACTGTTCCCTTGCCCTTCGGCACTCGCGACGGATCGAGTGGCGGCACGTAGACCGTCCGGCCAAGCTCATTGATCTCGGCCGTTGGGTACTTGTCGGCGAACGCCGCAAAGAGTGCGACATCGCAGCGGGTGATCAATACGCCATCGCCATGCGATTCGAGCTCGGAGGCGATCGCGAGCACTTGGGAGGTCGACTTCCCGGAGGCGTAGATGACCTCGGGAAATCCTTGGCGTAAGGCCCGGTGGTGATCGACGGTCGCGTACGGCGATTGTGCGGCCGGCGCGAGCGCGAGCGCATCGAGGGCTTGGCGCGGGTCGAGCGTGCCCGCGGCGACCTGCTGCAATAAGGCGAGCGCCTGCTCGCGAATCACGCGACCGCTAGCTGGTGCGAGTGTTCGAGATACTCGGCGAACAGCCCCTCGACTTCGTCGAACGCGTTCACCGCGTGCAGACGCTGGCGCAGCTCGGCCGAGCCCGGCAAGCCTTTGACGTACCAGCCGAGGTGTTTGCGGAACTCGATCGCCGCGCCTTTGAGGTCGGCCTCGTAGGCCATCACCATCCTCGCGTGATGGAGCGCGATGGCGAACCGCTCGCGGACGGGCGGCTCGCTCGGCAGTGCGAGCCCGTCGAGGAGAGCGCGCGCTTGCGTGAAGATCCAGGGCTGGCCGAACGAGCCGCGGGCGATCATCACGGCGGCGCAGCCAGTCTGCTGCTGCATGCGGAATGCGTCGGCGGCTGTCTTGATGTCGCCGTTGCCGATCACCGGAATGTCGAGCGCGTCGACGACCGCGGCGATCTCGTCCCAGCGGGCGGCCCCCGTGTACATCTGCGCGCGGGTGCGTGGGTGCAACGTCAGGGCGGCCGCGCCCGCGTCCTGACAACGCAGGGCGATCGTGACCGGATCGCGCATCTCCTCGCTCCAGCCGCTCCGGATCTTCACGGTCACCGGCAGTGACGTGGCGGCTCTCACCGCGCGAATCACGCCGTCTACGAGATTCAGATCTTTGAGGCAACCCGAGCCGCCGTTGCGGCGCACGACTTTTTTGACCGGGCAGCCGAAATTGATGTCGATGAACTCGGGCTGAAAGACATCGGTCACCAACGCCGCGGCCTCGCCCATCGCTCCCGCGTCAGCGCCGAAGATCTGCACGCCGATCGGCCGCTCATCGGGGCCGAACCGCAGCTTGTCCCACGTCGCCGGGTTCTCCCGCCGAATGCCCTCGGCCGACAGGAACTCCGTGACGACGACGTCGGCGCCGAACGAGCGGCAAAGGCGGCGGAATGGCGATTCCGAGACCCCCGCCATAGGTGCCAGATACAGCGGCACTTGGGCGGTTACGGGAAACGGAAACGCACGCGCACACGGCATAACCCGTAAACCTAAGCCAGAGACCGCCTTATTGCACTACGACTCCATTGAACGACTGGGACGGGATCGTGATCGTTGCGTACGCGGAGATCGTCGCCGGTCCTGGAGTGAACGTGTAGGTGAAGTTCGCTTGAACTGTGGCCAGATTGCAATCGCTCGCGAGAGGTCCTATCGAATTCTTGAGCCCGGCGGCCAAGATACAACCGCCGCCCGTGGAGGTTGTCGTTGCGGCAAGGGTCCCTTGCCCGCCGAGCATGATCGCTCCGCTGTCCATCAGGAATGCAGAGAGAGAGGTAGGATTTCGGCCATAGACCTGCTCTGCCAACAACACGACGTCGAGGGCATAGTCATTGTACGCAACGAGGTAGTACACGGAATCGATCAACCCGCCAAGGTTGGCCGTATTGTATGCAAATCCCTCCCACGTCTGCTGTCCCGACGGAGTGGTGACCTGCACTGGGACCGGAGCCGCGCCAAGCGCTGGGGCGACTTCGAGCTCCTCTAAGATCTGCGAGCGTATGGGCCCGGTTACCCCGGTGTCCGCGGCGACTGAGAGGCTGTCGATGTGTCTGGCCAGCTGCGCTGGCGACACCCCGTGCGGCGTGGTCGACTCCCCGCAGGCCGCAAGAGTGACAAAGGCGGCGGCTAATCCGGCGCAGACAGTGCGGTTGGGCATGCCAAAAGTTTACGGCCGGGTTCGTTCCTACCGCCAGGGTGGCAAAGGCAATAGTTTCTGAGGTTTTGGGACACAAGGGGATCCATGGAACTCCGCGAGTTTTTCTCTGAAGACGCGATCAATCTCGACCTGCAAGGGAACACGAAAGACGAGATCCTGAAGGAGCTGATCTCGCTGCTCAAGCTCGACGAGAAATCGGAAGGCATGCTGTTCAAGATGTTGAAGCGCCGCGAGAACTTGGGCTCGACCGGCATCGGTCGCGGGATCGCGATCCCGCACGCGCGGTCGCTCGTGGTCAACAAGCTCCGGGTCGCGTTCGGCCGGAAGGCGGCCGGCGTCGACTTCAAGGCGATCGACGAGAAGCCGGTCTACTTCTTCTTCCTGATCGTCGCCCCACCGCTCGAGATCTCGAACCAGTATCTGCCGGTGCTCGGCAAGATCGCGCAGTTCAGCAAGGAGCCCGATGTCCCCCAGCGGTTGCTCGCGCTCACGGAGCCGTCGCAGTTCATGGCGCTGCTGCAGGAGAAAGGCGTTTAGCGCGCTGCTCCTCGCCGCCTGCGGCACGCGGGCGGCCGCGCAGTCGTCCGTCGAGGCCGAGCTCCGGCACAATACGCAGGCGCTGCTCGACGCGATTGCTTCTGGCGATACGGCCACGTGGAACCGGCTGCTCGACGCGCGTGCGATTCAGGTCGACGAGAACGACGTCGTGCGGGACAAAGCGCAGATCCTCGCGAATCTCCAACCGCTCGGACCCGGCCTCACGGGGCATCTCGATATCGACGACTTTCGCTTGGCCACGACGGGAGATATGGCGGTGGTCACGCACGAGGACAACGAGTCCCTCGACTATCACGGACAGATCATCCGGAGCCGGTTCCGGATGACGGATACCTGGGTGCGATCGGCCGATGGCTGGCGGCTCGTTGGCGAGCAGGTCTTGGCGGTGCTCCAGGACCCGCCGTCGATCCATCTCGATCGTGCGAAAGCGTGCTCGTACGGCGGCCGATACTCGCTGACGGCGGACATTGTGGTGACCATTCGATGTGAGGGCGACCATGTCGTGATGACACGTGCGGGCCGGCCCGATCGCACATTCCTGCCCGAGTCGCCCGATGTCTTTTTCGAGCCGGGTCAGCCACGCACGAGGCGCATCTTCCAGCGCGACGAGCGCGGACACATTATTGGTTTCGTGGACCGTCGTGAAGGCCGCGATGTCGTCTGGAAACGCATCTCATGACCATCGACGCGCTCGACCCGCGCACGACCGCGCTCGTGCTCATCGATCTCCAAAAGGGCATCGTCGGCATGTCGCTCGCCCCTCGGCCAGCGACCGATGTCGTACAGACGGCAACGGCCCTCGCCGCCCGGTTCAGAGCCGCCCGGACACCAGTGGTCCTGGTCAACGTCGCGTACGCCGCTGATTTCGGCGACGCGCTCCGTCAGCCCGTCGACCAGCCTCGCCCGCTCTCCGCGCTCCCCGCGGGCTGGACCGAGCTCGTCGACGGACTCGCTCATCCCACGGATATTCGCATCACGAAGCACCAATGGGGTGCGTTCCACGGCACGGATCTCGACGACCAACTGCGCCGTCGCGGCATCACCACGATCGTGCTCGGCGGCATCTCCACGAACTTCGGCGTCGAGTCGACCGCGCGGCAGGGATGGGAGCGGGGCTACGCCATCGTCATCGCCGAGGACGCCATGGCGGCCACCACGACCGAGATGCACGCCTTCTCGGTGGAGAAGATCATGCCGAGGATCTCCCGCGTGGTGAAAGCAGCCGACATTGCGTTCAGCTGATGAGTGGGTGTGGGGCTGGGACTCCACGCCCGGCATTGTTTCGGTACATGCCAGCCTGAGCGGCAAAGCACTCGTCTGGCGGCGGGATGCGGCAACGGACACGCTGGTCGTCGAGACGGAGCGCTTTCGACCCTGGGTTCTGCTCGCGCATCTCGACGACCTCCGAGGCGTGACGTGGGCCGAGTGCCGGGAGCTCGATGGGCCCGGGGCGCTGCGGTATCTCGTGAGTGCCAACGATGGACGGGCGCTCATCGACACGCTGTTGCGCCGCGCGTCCGAACGATTGGGCACACCCGTGAGCAAACCGAGCGAGCTCGCCGAGCTGGAACCGGAGACGATGCTCGCGCTGCCGGCCGACGAGCAGTATCTGGTGCTCACGGGGCGAACGTACTTTCGCGGACTGGCGTTCGATCACATTCACCGCCTCCAGTTCGACCTGGAGACGACCGGCCTCAACGCCCACCATGACCGGATCTTCATGGTCTCGATCCGCGATCACACGGGTGTCACCGAAGTGCTCGATGGTGCGGCGGAAGCGGATCTCATCCGAGGGCTCGTCGAGCGCGTTCGGGCGCTGGATCCGGACGTGATCGAGAATCATAACCTGCACGGATTCGACCTCCCGTTTATCTACCGCCGCGCCCGCATCCTTGGCGTGCCGTTAGCGCTCGGTCGCACCGGGCGCGGGCTCCTTGCGCGAAGCAGCTCCTCGCGCGGACGGCTTCGGTTCATCGCCCCCGGCCGGGAGCTGATCGATACGCTCGATGCGGTGTGGCGCTACGACTTCGCCACCCGCGAATTACCGGGCCATGGCCTCAAGGCCGTCGCCCGTCACCTCGGCGTCGCGCGGACGGACCGCGAGTACATTCCCGGCAGCGAGATCTATCGGACGTATCAGCGCGACCCCGAACGAGTGCGTCGGTACGCGACGCATGATGTCGAAGAAGTCGCCGACATCTCCCGCCTGCTCGGCGGCGCGGCGTACGCGCTGGCGCGGATGGCCCCTCGTCGGTACGAGCGTCTCGCCGACGCCGGGCCGGCCACCGGCGTCATCGATCCGCTGCTGGTCCGCGCGTACCTTCGCGCTGGTCAAGCCGTGCCGGCTCATGAGAACCGTACGGACACGCCGCACAGCGGCGCGGCACTGCACCTCTTCGCCGCCGGTGTCGCGCATCGGATCGTGAAGGCCGACGTCGCGAGCCTCTATCCGTCGCTCATGCGTGCTTATCGTATCGGGCCATCGCGGGATCGTCTGGGCGCGCTCCTCGCGATCGTCGATCGAATGACCGAGTTGCGACTCGAGGCCAAAGCCAGTGGGCAGGCGGGGACGTCGGCCGCGCTCAAGATCGTCGTCAACGCCGCCTATGGGTATATGGCCGCGGGTGGGCTCACGCGATTCTCGGACGTGCACGCGGCGAACGAAGTGACGCGGCGCGGTCGCGAGCTGCTCGACCAGATGTGCCGCGAGTTCGAGACCCGCGGGGTCACGCTCATCGAAGCGGACACGGACGGAGTGTATTTCGCGGTCCCCGAGTCGTGGAGCGAGAGTGACGAGCGGCGAGTCGTCGCCGAGGTGGCGGCCCTCCTGCCACGCCTCGTCCAGCTCGAGTTCGCGGGCCGGTATGCGGCGATGCTCTCGCACGAGCCCAAGAACTACGCGCTGCTCGGCTACGATCACACGCTCCTCTTGAAAGGCGTGGCGTTTCGGTCGAGCCGTTCCGAGCCGTTCGGCGACATTTTTCTTCGCTCGGCGATCACGCACCTGCTCTCGGGTGACGTCCCAGGTGTGCGCGAGCGGTACCTCCGGATGACCGCCGCGCTCCGTGCGCGAGCGCTGTCGACGTACGAGGTCTCGTCGCGAGTGCGGCTCACGAAATCGCCGGCGGTCTATGAGCGGTCGCGTGCGCGCCGCCGCGAGCTGCCCTATGAAGCGCTGCTCGCCGCTGGTCAGACGCAGTGGCGAGAGGGCGATCATGTCCGCGTGTACCGCAAGCCGAATGGGGAGGCTGGCCTCACCGGCCGCCCGGAGGCGCCGTCGTCGGACGATCTGCCGGACGCTGACCCGCGTGACTATGATATCGAGTACTACGTGCGCTTGTTGCGTACGACGTACGCGGAGCGACTGGCGCGGGCTCTCAGTCCCGAGGACTTCGCGACGGTGTTCGCGGATCCTGATCAGTTGTCGCTGTTCGCCGCGCCGCTGGAGTCGATCCGGCCGGTGTTGACGATCATCCCGCGATAGCCGTCTTCTCCATGTGATCTCCTTGTTTGGCAAATACTGCTGTGCGGCAGCCATTGTTGTAGGCGTCGTGGCGTGCAGCTTCGACGGCATCGGCCCCGAGGCCTTGCATCCCGTTGGGCCGAGCTGCTCGCAGGGCACCATCAGCGCGAATGGCGCCACGGTGTCGGGCACCATCTCGACCGCCGGCAATTGCGACCTGTGGGACGACTATGCGGGCGAGGGCGTGTACGTGGCGTCATACGCCCTGGCGGTGACGGCCGGGGAGCTCTACTCGGTCACCGGGACCGCGTCGGCGGCAGACGGGCCCTTGGAGAACACGTTGGTCGGAATGACCGCTGCGGACACGGAGGGCGTCCTCGCCGCGTCGTGGGGCAATGCGTTCGCCGGCAACGCAGGCAACAATGTCCTCTGGTTCTATGCGCCGACGAGCGGCACCTATTCGTTGCGCGCGATGGACAGGGACACGACGGTGAAGAACATGGCCTACACGATGCAGGTCGTGACCTGTCCGGTGGTCGCCACGATCGCGCCGGCCGATACCGAGTACGTCGACAACGCGTCGTCGATCGGCACGACCGGGTGCAAGCAGCAGTACACGTACTTTGGCTCCGGCGACAGCACGTTCGTGAACTACTATCTGGTGCAGTTCAATCCGGGGCAGGTCCGGTACTTCAACGTGCAGTCCTCGGCGTTCACGCCGGGATGGGAGGTCGGGGGGCCGGGGTTTGACTCGATGTGGGATGTGAACAGCACCGGCGTCGCCGACTCTGGGAACTACGTCTATGCCTCCTTGGGGTCCGATTCCGGTGGGACGTACACGCTCGACGTCGGCTCGACGACCTACGGTCGGGCCGGGGCGTACACGCTCCGCATTCTCTCGCCGTCGCTGGCGCCGGCGCGCGTGCCGCCGGGCGCGGTCTTGGGGAAGACCATCCACCTCAAGGCATCCCAGCGCGTGCGCATGCTGCGCTGATTTCTGCGGGCGGCGCCGTGGTGCGTCTCGCGTAACCTCGGCGATGTTGGAGGCCATTGATATCGCGGAGCGCCGAACAGAGTACTGCCAGCTGAACGGCAATACGCCGCGGCTCGAAGGTGCGGAGATCGTGCAGCGGTTTCAGTTCAGGCGAGACTTTCTCTGGGGTGCGCATGGCGAATATTCTCGCCGCAGACCGGCCTGTGCGTCATCGAATAACAAGGGCTCACATCCCGATGGGGCTGGGTCCGCCGGACGCGTTCTGGGCGGGAGTCAAACTATCTGAGGGGGTCGCCCACGCCCTCATTCCCACTCGATCGTGGCCGGTGGCTTGGAGCTGACGTCGTAGACGACGCGGTTGATGCCCTTCACCTCGTTGATGATTCTCGTTGAGATGCGGGCCAGCACTTCGGGCGGGAACGGGAACCAGTCTGCCGTCATACCATCAGAGCTGGTGACGGCGCGCAGGGCGATAACCTGCTCGTATGTTCGATAGTCGCCCATGACGCCGACGCTACGGATCGGCAGCAGTACCGCGAACGCCTGCCAGATGTCGTTGTACAAGCCCGCCTCGCGGATCTCCTCGAGATAGATCGCGTCGGCATGGCGCAAGGTGTCGAGCGCCTGGCGCGTGATTGCGCCCAGAATACGAATGGCGAGACCCGGGCCCGGGAATGGGTGGCGGCCGACCATTTCTTCCGGAAGACCCAGCTCGCGGCCGACGGCGCGGACCTCGTCCTTGAACAGCTCTCGCAATGGTTCGATCAGACGGAACTTCATGTCGGGCTTCAAGCCGCCGACGTTGTGGTGCGTCTTGATCGTCACCGACGGGCCGCCCTTCGGCGACGAGGACTCGATCACATCCGGGTAGAGCGTGCCCTGGACGAGAAATTCCGCATCGCGGCCGGCCGTGGCTTCCTCGAAGACGTCGATGAACGTGTGGCCGATGATGCGGCGCTTCTCTTCTGGATCATCGACGCCCGCGAGGGCGGTGAGAAAACGCTCCGAGGCGTCGACGACGACTAGTGGGATGCTCAAGTGCTGGCGGAACGTTCGCTCGACTTGTTCGCGTTCGTGACGACGCAAGAGGCCGGTGTCGACGAAAATGCACGTCAGCTGGTCGCCGACGGCGCGGTGGACGAGCGCGGCGGCGACCGCGGAGTCGACCCCGCCCGAGAGGCCAGCGATGACGCGAGATTTGCCGACTTGCTCGGCGATGCGAACCACGTGATCGTCGATAAATGCGCCCGACGTCCAACTCGGGTCGGCGTGGCAGACATCGAACAAGAAGTTCGAGATCAGTTCCCCGCCCCGCGGCGTGTGCGCAACTTCCGGGTGGAACATCAGCGTGTAGATCGGGCGGTGCTGGTCGCGCATGGCGCCGATGATGCCGCTGTTGGAGCGAGCGGTGACGCAGAAGCCCGGCGGGGGTTGGTCGACGTGGTCGCCGTGGCTCATCCACACCGTCATCTTCTCGCCCTTGTCGAAGCCATCGAACGTGCCCTTGGGTTCGAGGACTTCGATCTCGGCGCGGCCATACTCGCGGACGCCTGGGATGATCTTACCGCCCGCCAGGTACGCGACGAGCTGCATCCCGTAGCAGATCCCGAGCACTGGCGCGATATCCAGGAGTGCCGGGTCAGCCGAAGGGACATTTTCTCCATAGACCGAGTTTGGGCCGCCGCTCAGGATAATGCCCGTCGGCTGCCATTCTTTGATCCACTCGATCGTACGGGTGGGGGGATGGATCTCTGAATAGACACGCGCTTCGCGAACGCGGCGCGTGATCAGCTGCGTGAATTGAGAACCGTAGTCCAGGATCAGTATGCGACTCGTCACTTCAGCACCGCCAATCTTTTTCTGTGAGTCGTATGACTTCGACCGATTGCGTATCGAGATCGACGATCGCCGCTGCTGGCGTGCCAAAGAGCCAGCCACACGCTTCGCCGGGGTTGACGATCAGCGTATCACCGTGCGACTTGATCTCCGCCTTGTGGGACCAGCCGTGGACCACCACGGCGTGAGACTCGATGGACTTCTCGCCGACATCGCCGAGGTCGTGCACGAGCAGCACGCGCTTGCCATCGAGCTCCACCGAATGCGGTGACTCGTAGAGCTCGGCGCCGAGCCCGCTCGAGGCGGCGGCCTTGAGACCCTCGCGGTCGCCGTCGTTGCGGCCAAACACGCCGGCCAAGGCCATGTTGAGATCGCGGAATGGCGCGAGCGAAAAGGGCGAGCAGTAGTCGCCGACGTGCAGGACGAGCGCCACGCCACCTTCGGCCATCCGCTTCAGAATCTCGGCGATCGCCGGGACGCGATCGTGAGTATCGCCCATGACCCCGACACGCATCAGGCGCTCCTCCACACGGCAGGACCCAGCTCGTGCCGCACCAGATCATCGTACGTTTCGCGCTCGCGAATGATCGCGAAGCGGCCGCCATCCGTGAGCACCTCGGGCGGTCGGACCCGCGCGTTGTAGTTCGACGCCATCACGAAGCCGTACGCGCCCACCGAATGCACGGCCAGCAGATCACCAGGCCCCACATCATCGAGCTCGCGGTCGAGCGCCAGAAAATCACCGCTCTCGCAGACTGGACCGCAGATGTCGACGAGCGAGCGCGTCGACTTCGGCGTCACTGACTCGATGCGATGGTAGGCATGATAATGCGACGGGCGCAAAAGCTCCGTCATTCCGGCATCGGTGATGACGTACGTCTTGTGAGCGCTCCGCTTTCGGTCGATGACCCGGGTCAGCAAGACGCCCGCGTTTGCGACGAGGAACCGGCCCGGCTCGACGATCAGCGACAGGCCGAGCTCGGCCGCCGCACGCGTGGCGATCGCGCCGAATGCACGGACATCGCCCGACGGGCCGTCGCCGTACGACACCGCTAGGCCACCACCTATGTCCAGATAGCGGAGGCCGTCGCGGACTTGTTTGGCCAACGCCACGAGGCGCTCCGCGCCTCTCGCGTATGGATCGCTATCCGTCACCTGGGAGCCAATGTGCATCCCTAAGCTGATCAGCCGGACACCGGACAACGATCGGAGATGGGTGACGAGCGACTGCACTTGATCATACGGGATCCCGAACCGCGCGCCTTGCTCGCCCGTGCGCGTGTACGGGTGAGGGGTCTCGACGGAGACTTCCGGGTTGACTCGGATCCCGACGGGGACTGCGCGACCGTTCGCGCGGCCGAGTCGATCCAATATCTCCAGCTCGCGCGGGGACTCGATGTTGACCAGCAACACGCCAGCGAGGACTGCCTCCTCGAGCTCGCGTTCCGATTTTCCGACGCCGCTGAAGACGACATCGGCGCCGGAGAAGCCCGCAAGGAGCGCGCGGTGCAGCTCGCCGCCGGAGACGATGTCGACGCCCGAGCCCAATGAGTGGAGCAAGCGCAGGATGGCCAGGTTGCCGTTGGCCTTCATGCTGTAGTGCAGTCGGTGCGGGACGGCGGACAGCGCGGCGTCCATGGCCGTGTACTGCGATCGGATCGCGTCGGCGCTATACACGTAGGCGGGCGTGCCGACCTCCTCGGCGATCCGGTCGAGGGGGACGCCGTCGAGCGCGAGTGCCGCGGTCAATACGCTTTCGCCCATAGTGCCTCGGCGGTCGACGGACGGGCACAGCGAAGGCAGGTCGTCGGCGCCTGTGGGGAGCGAAACTCCGGATCCGGGAGGACGCGGATGGTCGCTTTCGTGTCTTCCTTGATCTGTGCCTCACAGCCCGCGTCGCCGCACCAGCCCGCGTAGACAAACGCGCCTTCGCCGTCCATGATCTCGCGGAACTTGTCGTACGAGATCGGGCCGCGAATGCTGTTCGCCTCGCGGCGATCACGCGCGACGCGGAACATGTCGGCCTGGATCTCGGACAACAGCGTCGGCACCGCCGTCGACAATACCGCCAATGGCGTCGGACGCTTCTCGCGCGTGTCTCGGCGGACGAGTACGCATTGCTCCTTGTCGAGATCGCGAGGGCCGAGCTCGAGACGCAGCGGAATGCCACGCAATTCCCAATAGAAATACTTGGCGCCCGGTGTCATCCCGTCACGGCGATCGATTTCGACGCGAGTACCAGGCAACAACGCTGCGATCCTATCTGCGGCTTCGAGTACTCTCGCGCGTTCGGCATCCGCTTTGTAGATCGGGACAATGACCAACTGGGTCGGCGCGACTTTTGGAGGTGTGCGCAACCCAAGGTCGTCGCCGTGGGTCATGATGAGACCGCCGATCATGCGGGTCGACGCGCCCCAACTCGTGTTCCACGCGTAGTCGGTTCCGCCGGTCTCGGTCTGGAACTTGAGATCGAACGCCTTGGCGAAGTTCTGGCCGAGGTTGTGGGACGTCGCGGCCTGGAGCGCTTTGTTGTCCTGCATCATGGCTTCGAGCGCGTAGGTGCGAAGTGCGCCAGCGAATTTCTCTGATTCTGATTTTTGGCCGGTCACGACGGGCATCGCCATCCAGTCTTCCTGGAACCGCCGGTAGATATCCAACTGGAGCCGGGTACGCGCTTCGGCCTCGTCGTGGGTCGCGTGGGCCGTGTGGCCCTCCTGCCAGAGGAACTCCAACGTGCGGAGGAAGAGGCGGGTGCGCAGCTCCCAACGCACGACGTTGGCCCATTGGTTGATGAGCACGGGCAGGTCGCGATAGCTCTGCACCCACTTCGCGAACATCCCATAGATGATCGTTTCCGACGTCGGGCGCACGACGAGCGGCTCGTCGAGCACCTTTCCGCCGCCAATCGTGACAACGGCGACCTCCGGTGCGAATCCCTCGACGTGCTCCTTCTCTTTGTGCAGGAAGCTCTCGGGAATGAAGAGCGGGAAGTAGGCGTTCCGGACGCCCGTCGCTCTGAACATGTCGTCCATCGCGCGCTGCGTGAGCTCCCAGATCCCGTAGCCGTTGGGGCGGATGACCATGCATCCGCGCACCGGGGAGTAATCCGCGAGCTCGGCGCGGAGTACCAGTTCGTTGTACCAGGCGCTGAAGTCGGTCGCGCGTGGCGTCAGCTTTTGATCGTCAGCCATTGCCGCGTTCGTGTCCCACATGTTCGACCATTTGATCGATCGTCATCGTGAGTTGCGTGTTGTTCGCCAGGTCTTTCCGGGCGACCTTGCCATTCGCCTCGACTATCGCCGCGAAGCGAGCGCCGGCGGCGCTGGCTGCCTTGAGTTGGCGGCCCAGCGACTGCTCGCGGAGTGCGTATTCGACGGTCTGGTCTTTCTCGCGCAGTTGGCGCGCGACGTCCATGACGTCGAGCAGCGCCTCGGCATCGTCGCGGGCCGTCGCCACCCAGTAGTCGACCGAGGGCACGACGTCGCGCAGCAGGCCTCGCGATTGAAGCAGCTCGCGGAGCACGACGTCGCCCATCCCGAATCCGATAGCTGGAAGGTCGACGCCGCCGAGTGTGGCGAGCAGGTTGTCATATCGACCGCCGCCACAGATCGCGCGGAGCTCTCCCTTTGCATCGAACAGCTCGAAGACGATACCCGTATAGTACGCCAGCCCGCGAACGATCGACGCATCGAAGTGGATCCAGCTGGCATCGCCGACCAGCCGGTGCACGTAGCGCAAGTAACGCTCGAAATCTTCGATCGGCGCTACGCGTCCAATATCATCGAGCGTCGTTTGTGGGAGCCGCACGATTGGCTCGATGGCGCGGGCTGGGACACCGAGTGCGATCAGGCGTTCCGCAGACGCATCGGGCTTTGTGCGACCGAGTTTGTCGACTACTTCGGTCATCACGGGCAAGAGCGCGGCATCGGCGACGCCGAGCGCCTGGAGATAGGCGCTGAGGAGCCGGCGGTCGGAGACGCGGGCTTTGACGTCGTCGGAGGTGAGACCCAGCGCGCGCATGACGTCAATGGCGACCGCGAGGACCTCGGCGTCGGCGGTGACGTCGGGCTCGCCGATGATGTCGACGTTGAGCTGGAAGTGCTCGCGCAGGCGGCCGCGCTGCTGGCGCTCGTAGCGGAACAGCTGCGGCACCGAGAACCAGCGCACGGGTTTTCTGAGAGCATTCGCTCGGGCCGCGACCATCCTGGCGATGGTTGGCGTCATCTCTGGACGCAGGGCCACCTCGCGATCACCCTTGTCCTTAAAGTTGTAGAGCTGCCCAACAATCTCGTCGCCGCTCTTCTTCGTATAGAGCTCCGTGGCTTCGAGAGGAGGACCATCCACCTCGGAGAACGCGTAGCGGCGCGCGACTGTGCGCCAGGCTCGCATGATGAACGCCCGTTCAGCAAACTCCTGCGGGTAAAAATCGCGAAATCCCGGGAGCGGGCCGGTCGACATCGGGCAAACTTACCCGGCGAGCGGAGACACCTGCAAGTTCGTCATCGCGTCGCCCACGGTGTGGAACGAGCCGGTGACGAGCACTGTACCGCCGGCTGACTCGCCTTTGGCCAATGCGCGAGCGAAATCGTGCTCGATGTCGGCCGACCATTTGTGCTCGCGCGCGAACGTAACCGCGTCTTCGGGTCGCCAGGCGCGTGATTCGGGCGCGGTGGGCGCGCTGGTGAGGACGAAGTGATCGACTGAGGCAGAAAGGGCGGTCAATATGCCGCGCCAATCTTTGTCGGCGAGAACCGCGACGACTGCCACGACCGGTTTCTGTGGGGCAAGCGCCTGGAGCGTCTTTGCAAGGACCGCCGCGCCATCGGGGTTGTGGGCGACGTCGAATATGTAGCGGCCTACGCGCTGGAAACGACCCGGCAACGTCACGCCAGGCAGAACGTCGGCCGCCTTCGGCGGCACGCCGCCCGCCGCTTCCAGCATCAGGAGGGCAAGGGCTGTGTTCGACGCCTGGTGTGCTCCTGTGAGTCCGGTGTGGAGCCGAACGGGTGGCGAGCCACGCCGGGAGTACGTGAACGACGTGCCACCGGTCGGCTCGACGACGATGTCGGAGACTGGGGCATCTTCAGCAACCGAGCGAATGGGGGCGGCGCCTGCCGTGCGTGCGTGGTGCGCGAGCAGCTCGCGGATCTCGGCATCCGGCTCGCCAATGAGCGCCGGGCGGCCTGGCTTGAAAATGCCCGCTTTTTCGAATGCGATTTGCTCGCGGGTGGTGCCCAAGTATTCCGTGTGGTCGATGCCGATGGACGCCACGCCAGCGGCGAGTGGGGTCAGGACGTTTGTGGCATCGAGACGACCTCCGAGCCCTACTTCGATCACCGCCACGTCGACGTTTGCGGCGGCGAAGAGCTCGAAGCCCATGGCCGTCGTAGCCTCGAAGAACGTCGCGCCGAGTTGTTCGACGATCGGCGTGCGGCGAGCGATCCAGTCGGTGACGTCGTCCTCCGTGATCGGGACGCCGTCGATCAGAAAGCGCTCGCGGAAATCAACCAAATGCGGTGACGTGTATTGGGCGACGCGGAGGCCCTGAGTGCGAAGGAGGGCGGCAAGGGTGACGGTGACGCTGCCCTTCCCATTGGTGCCGCCCACGTGGAAGGCGCGGAGCCTCGCATCCGGGCGGCCGATCGCGTCCAACAACGCCGCCATCCGCTCGAGGCCGAGCTTCCATTTGCCGGTGGTGCGGGCGAACAGGTAGTCGAGCGCGTCCCGGTACGCGGTCAGGGTGCCGAGTACCCCACCGCGGCGGGCTTGCCGCTCATGTGACGAAGGAGCTGGCCAACCGTGCGCTTCAATTCGCGGCGATGGACGACATCGTCGAGCATCCCATGGTCCAGCAGAAACTCGGCCGTCTGAAAGCCCTCGGGCAGATCCTGGCCGATCGTCTGCTTGATGACCCGCGGGCCGGCGAATCCGATGACCGCCCCAGGCTCGGCCAGGATCGCATCACCCAGCATCGCATACGACGCGCTGACGCCGCCAGTCGTCGGGTTCGTCAGAATCGACACATACGGAATGCGGCGTTCGGCGAGCTGGGAGAGGATAGCGGACGCCTTCGCCATCTGCATGAGCGAGAGCACGCCTTCCTGCATCCGGGCGCCGCCTGACGCGGAGACGAGCACGAGCGGGTACTTTCGCTCCAACGAGCGCGTGCCCAAGCGGACGATTTTCTCGCCGACCACGGAGCCCATGGAGCCGCCCATGAAGGCGAAGTCCATCACGCCGACGTTGATCGGGGCCTCGTCGAGCGTGCCGGCCACGGCGAGCAGCGCGTCGTTGTCGCCGGCGTTCGCGTGCGCTTTGGCGAGACGGGCCTGGTATTCGGGGAAACCCAGCGGATCGGTCGATCGGAGGTCGCCCGCGACTTCTTCGACACTCCCCTCATCCAACAAAAGGGAGACGTATTCGTGCGCGCGAATGCGGCGGTGATAGTCGCAACTCGGGCAGACGTTCAGATTGCGGACGAATTTCTCCCGCAGATCCGTGTGGCCACAGGCCTCACATTTCTCCCAGGCATCGGCTGGGATCTCGAGCCGCTCGGCGCGCTCGCGGGGCTTGCGCGGATCCTTTTTCTTCGCCCACCAGGCCATCTCACAAATCTGGCCCGTCTACGGTCAAATCGCTAGACCGTCCGCCCGTCCGCGGCCCTCACCAGAGATACGAACGAGGATCCCGATCGCGACCCAACTCGCGAGCATGAACGACCCGCCATAGGAGAAGAACGGGAGTGGGATGCCGGCAATCGGCATCAAATTGAGCGTCATCCCGACGTTCTCGGCGACGTGGACGCCCCAGCTGGCCGCGAGGCCAAACGCCACCAGACTACTGAACGTATCGTTGGCGCGTGAGGCGATGCGGGTGCAGCGCAGAAAGAGTACGAGGAACAAACTCAATGCCAACGTGACCCCAAAAAACCCTAATTCCTCACCGACGACGGCGAAAATAAAATCCGTGTGCTGCTCGGGAAGAAACGCGAGTCGTTTCTGCGTTCCCATGGTGAAGCCTTTGCCGAACCATCCCCCGGATCCGATCGCTACCGTTGACTGAATCACGTGATAGCCCGAGACACGAGGATCGCGCGACGGGTCGAGAAAGGTCAGGAGGCGCTGTTGCTGGTAGGGCTTGAGACGATCCCAAAAAAGCGGCGCGATGACGCCCATCGTCACGTTGGCGCAGACGGTGAACACGCCCTCCCAGAGGTACGGCTTGTACGACCAAATCAGCACGATCAGCACGAGGAACCACGCCGTCCACATCCCCTTACTGAACGCAAGGATCAAGCTGATGCCGGGGCTCGCGAGCAGGAGCAGCAATTGCCAAGGCACGCCAAACCAGTAGAGCATCGCGAAGAAGATGCCGATAAACACGATGCTGCTGCCGAGGTCGGGCTGGATCAGAACGAACACCCATGGCACAGCGACGATGAGCGCCGGCTCCCAGAGATCAATCAGCGTCTTGGGGGCTTCGCGTCGCAGGGCCAGGGTGCGGGCGAGCATCAACACCAGCGTGACCTTCGCGAGCTCCGATGGCTGACCGATGCGATGTCCGGCGATCGTCAGCCAGGCAGTGCTCGACGCAGCGGTCCCGGCGCCCGAGCCGAAGAACCGCAGCAGCACGAGCAAGGCGAGGGTCATCAGATACGCGGGCCACGATATCCACTCGAGGAGGCGGACCGACGCGCGGCTGACGAGGAATGCGGCGACCAGACCGACACAGAGCCAAACGGTCTGATACCGCCAGAGCTTCGAGACGACGGTCTGCGCATCGGTCTGCCCGGCGGAGTACACCATCAGAATCCCGTAGATCGACAGGAGGAGCGCCAGCAGGACCGTCGGGTAGTCTGGAATTGCGGCCTTGCGATCCATCATCCCTCGGTCTGGATCTGAGAGGCGGGTGCAACCTTGAGATAGTGCTCGACGATCTTCGAGGCGACGCGCGCGGCGTGGCTGCCGTGGCCGCCGAACTCGATCAACACGGCGACGACGATCTTCGGATGGTCGGCCGGCGCGAACCCGACGAACCAGGAGTGGTTGTGCACCGGGTCTTCGGTGTTCTGCGCGGTGCCGGTCTTGCCGGCCAACACCACCCCTTGGATCGCCTCGGCCGCGGCGGTCCCGCCCGCCGCGAGCACGCCCATCATGGCGCGGCGCAGGCCCATAAACTGGGCGGAGTCGAGCGTGAAGATGCGAGTGCGCGCTGGCTGCGTTTGGCGCACGATCTCAGGACGCGCTTCTTCGCCGTCGGTCGCGAGCGCCGTGTAGAACCGCGCCATGCTGGCGATCGTCTGGGAGTTCTCGCCCTGCCCGATCGCGAGGTTCAGCACGACGGAGTTGTTCCACGCCCGCGCACCGAACCGGCGATTGTAGTAGTCGATCGCGTACGGGAAGTTGGGCGATGACTCGTTGGGGAGGTCAATGCCCGTTTTGTCCCGGAAGGCGAGCGCGACACCGCCGGCGATCAGCCGTTGCAAGCCGATCTTGAGGCCCAACTGATAGAAATAGACGTCGCACGACTTCACGATCGCCTCGGCCAGCGTGAGGCTCCCGTGTCCCTTCTTTTCCCAGCAATGGAAGTAGCGATCGCCGAACTGAAATCCACCCGTGCACGGCACCGGCATCACGTCGTCGAGCGTCGCGATGTGATTCTCGAGCGCCCACGTCGCGGTCGCCAATTTCCACGTCGAGCCAGGGGGATAACGACCCTGGATCACCTTGTTGTAGAGCGGCCGACGGACGTCCGTCGTGAGATCCTTCCAGTAGTCGGGCGGAATGCCGCCAATGAACCGATTCGGATCGAACGTCGGCGCCGAGTGGAGCGCGAGCACCGCGCCGGTCTCTGGGTCGATCGCAATGGCGCCGCCCTGCAGCGAGTCGCCGAAAAGGCTCGCGGTAAATCGCTGGAGGTCCAGATCGATGTTCGTGTAGAGGGGCTGCGCGCCTTCCGGCGGCAGGTCCTGGCGCGCGCCAGCCTCGCGAACCACGCGGCCCCGCGCGTCGACTTCGACGAAGCGCGTGCCTTCGCGGCCGCGGAGGCGGTCTTCGTACTGCTTTTCGAGTCCACCCTTGCCGACCTGTTGGCCGGCTTTGTAACCAGGATAGGCGCGCGAGCCGAGCTCTTGCTCGGTGATTTCGCCCGTGTAGCCGACGAATGAGGCGACGGCGGCGCCATCCGGGTAGTGGCGTTTCGGTGCGGACTGGATGATCAAGCCCGGGAACTGAACGCGGTGCTCTTCGAGCACCGAGACGACATCGAATGGCGCGTCCGGGAGGATCACCGTCGGGCGATTGGGCGCGCGACGATACCGGCGAACGGCCAGGTCGATCTGGTCGCCCGAGAGCGGGATCGTCTCGCTCAGGCGGCGAAGCACCACGCGGAGAGAATCCGCGGTGGGGCTCAGCATCGAGACCGAGTAGCCCGGGACGTTCTCGGCGATCACCCGACCGTTGCGGTCGTAGATAATGCCCCGGGGCGCCGGCAGGGGCACTTCACGGAGCCGGTTCGTCTCGGATTGGAGGACGTACTGCGCGTTCTGCAGGACCTGCGTGCGGAAGAACGCGCCCAGGAGAAAGACGAACGCGATCAGCAGTCCGATCGACGCAAACCGCGCGCGGCGCGCCACGTCGTTCGGGTGAAAGCTCATGTCAGGCCGTGGCCGGTTCCAGCAAGGGTCGCATCAGGACAAGGAGCACGACGCCCGCGGCAGCGGTCACCGCCGAGGACAGCAGCCCCCACACGAGGATCTGCTGGACCAGCTCCATGCCCTGCATCTGATGCGCGGCGATCAAGTAAATGATTTCGTACGCCCACTGGCCGGCGAAAAAGAAGAAGCCATTGAGCGCGAGGTTGTCGGCGAAGAACACCGCCTTCAACCATGACGCAAGATACGCGACAATAGTCATGGCCAGCGCGCCGGCGCCGAACGCGTTCGGCGTCAGCGAGTCGGCGATCAGGCCGACGGTGCAGCCGACGAGCGACGCCATGCCTGGGCGGAGACGGACCGCGGCGAGCAGCACCGCGATCAGCAGGAAGTCGATCTCGGCCCGCCAGCCCAATGCCGGGCGAAGCGAAAAGTGCAGCAACACGAGCACGAAGAACGCGACCGCGAGCCGAATCGTGCCGCTGGTCGTCACCGGGTCGGCCCGTCCGGAGTGTCCGCGCTATCCGCTTCGGTTCCGGGCTGCATGCCAGGCGAGGCGCTCGAGTCGGCGGTGGAGTCTTTGAGCGAGTCCGCCCAGACGGCCTGAACGCCAGCGGCGCCGCGCCGGGGCTCGAGGATCATCACCGAGTTAATGTCTTGCGGCTTGACCGCCGGCCTCAGGAGATACGTTCTCGCCCAGCCCTCGGTGAAACCCTCGCGCGGTCCGAGCTCACGCATGACCGTCCCGACTGGAATGCCACGGGGATAAACGCCACCGACACCCGAACTCACGATCAGCGTCCCCGAGGGAAGTGTGGTACTCAACTGGACGCCCGAAAGTTCGAGCAGGTACCTATCGGTGCCGCTGCCGAGATGAGCTTTTGCGATCCCGAAGGCACTGCCATCGGCCGTCATGGCGCTGACGCGAAAGTCGGGATGTGCCCACGAGATCGCCAGACACATCCGAGGGTCGACGGTCTCGACCATGCCGACGAGTCCTTCGGGAGCGACAACAGCGCTGAAGGGACGAACGCCGTTTCGGGCCCCGGCCGTCAGCGTCATGGTGAACTCTTCGCCAAGCGCACGGCTGTGGAGCGCCTCGGCTGGGACGAATCCCCAGCGCAAGGCGCGACCGAGACCCAACAACCGACGGAGCCGGTCGTTCTCAGATTCGAGGCTGGGGACGAGCAGCGCGCGCAGGGCGACAGAGTCTTTGCCCGCGATTTCCTGGTCGTGACGAATCAGCGCCAGGCGGCCGAGCTCGGCGTTTTTCTGAAGGGCGATCAGCGGAGCGACGAGGTCCCGCCGCAGCGTGCCCGCAATCGGGTCTCGGAGCCGGCCAGGCAGCGCGATGGCTATGAGCGCGAGCGCGCCGCTGACGAACCCTAGGATGGCATCGGCGCGTGTACCGCTCGCAACAGCGCGGGCCACGGTTTAGCTCAACTGCTGAGGACGGACCAGTACTTCTCTTCGTCGTCGAGGATCCGGCCAGTGCCGCGGACTACACACGTGAGGGGGTCCTCGTCGACGTGAATCGGCAGGCTCGTTTCCTGGCTCAACAGAAGGTCGAGCCCCCGGATCAACGCACCGCCGCCCGTCATGACGATTCCCCGATCGACGATGTCACTGGCGAGCTCGGGCGGCGTGATCTCCAGTGCCCGGCGGACGGCGTCGACGATCTGTTGAATCGGCTCCTGGATCGCTTCCCGGATCTCGGCCGAGTGCACCCGCACCGTCTTGGGGATGCCCGACACCAAGTCCCGGCCTTTCACCTCCATCTCGCGCTCTTCGCCGATCGGGGCGGCCGAGCCGATCTGAATCTTGATGAGCTCCGCGGTGGGCTCGCCGATCAGGAGATTGTAGTTCTTTCTCATGAACTGCACAATCGCGACGTCCAGCTCATCGCCGCCGGTCCGGATCGAGGTGTCGCTGACGATACCGGAGAGCGCGATAACGGCGATCTCGGTCGTCCCGCCGCCGATGTCGATGACCATGTTACCGGTCGGCGTCTCGACGGGGAGACCGACGCCGATCGCCGCCGCCATCGGCTCGGCCACCATGAAAACTTCCTTGGCTCCGGCACCGAGCGCCGAGTCGCGAACCGCGCGGCGTTCCACCTCCGTGATCCCCGACGGGACGCAGACGATCACGCGTGGCTTCACCTTGAACACGTGGTTCTCGATGATCAGCGTCAGGAAATAGCGCAGCATTTTTTCCGTGACGTCGAAGTCGGCGATCACGCCGTCCTTCATCGGTCGGACGGCGAGAATCCCGTCCGGGGTCCGGCCGAGCATGCGCTTCGCTTCGAGGCCCACGCCCCTGATCTTTTTCGTCTCGCGGTCGATCGCGACGACCGACGGCTCGTTGAGCACGATCCCTTCGCCCTTCACATAGACGAGCGTATTGGCCGTACCGAGGTCGACGGCGATCGCGTTTGCCGGGAACAGGGACCGCGATCCCGTCTTGGAGAAGGGCCAGCGCATTTGAGTGAAGAGAAAGTAGCCCTTGCCACAAGGGCGATCAAGGGAACAGCCTTTGGTTCATGCACCGTTCTACGGCGCCACGTTCCGTCTACACCGCCGTCGTTGATGCGACCGCCTGCGACGAGTGCGGGCTGTGCATGCCGCTCTGTCCGCCGGGGGCGATCGCTCTGCATCGAGACGGACTCGTGGTCGATGCCGTCACGTGCACGGGATGTCGCAAGTGCATCGACCCCTGTCCGGTCGGTGCGCTCGCGATGGTGCCTCGCGCGTGATCGTCGACGTGCTGGTGGTGGGAGGAGGGCCGGCCGGGCTGGTCGCGGCGCGGGTGGCGGCCGAGCGTGGGTGTGAGGTGCTGCTCGTCGAGCGGGATCCCGCGATCGGGCTCCCCGTGCGCTGTGGTGAAGGCGTCGGGGCCAAGGGGATCGAGGAGTTTCTCGATCCAGAGAACGGCAATGCGCCGTGGGTGTCGAAGCGCATCA
>DATMLM010000051.1:0-14670 GCA_035570055.1 Gemmatimonadaceae bacterium | reverse complement strand
GGTGCTGCCTACCGAGACCAGCTCCGATCGTACACGTGGTGGTTTCCGATCGTCGGGAGCGTTCCGTACAAGGGATACTTTGACTTCCCGGCCGCCGAACGCGCTGCCGCGGCGCTTCGGCAGGAGGGATTCGACGCCTATGTCCGCCCAACCGCGGCATTCAGCACGTTGGGGTTTTTCAACGACCCACTGCTGTCCTCATCACTCCATGATGACTCGGTCGGCCTCGCCAACACCGTCATCCACGAGCTGACCCACAACACGTACTACGCGCCCAACCAGGCGGTTTTCAACGAATCATTCGCCAACTTCGTCGGCTCGCGCGGGGCCGAGGCATTTTTCCGTTCCCGTGGGGACTCTGTCGCCACCCGTTGGGCCGCCGAGAGTTGGGAAGACGAGAAGATCCTCGGCCGGTTCTGGACCGGCGTGTACGACCAACTGGACTCGGCCTTCCGCGCCCACCCGACCGACAAGGGTGCCCGGCTCGCCGCTCGGGATACGATTTTCGCCCGGACCAAGGAGCGCCTCGTGGACTCGGTCGGGCCGCTGCTCAAGACCTACCCCCGGGAAGCACTGGTCAGAGCGCGCCTCGATAACGCGGCGTTACTCGCCCGCCGGGTCTACCACACCGACCTCGATCTCTTTGACAGCGTCTACGCGCTCTCGGGCAACGACTTAGGCGTAGCGGTCCGCCGCATCATCGCGGCGGCCCGCGCTCACAAGAATGATGGTTTTGCCGGCCTACGGTCGCTCGTCGGCGCTGGGGCCGTAGGGAGTCGGCGGCAGGGCGACCCCGAGTAGCCGCAGGTACACGCCGAGCTGGGCGCGATGGTGAATGCCGTGGCTCAGCACCCGCAAGCGGAACGCTTCGATTTTCGGCTTGGTGTAGATCGTCTGGCCGAATGCCTTGAACGTCCACGGCTTGGCGAGTAGCGCATCATCAGCAGCGTTCAGCATCGCTCGCGTGCGCTCGACGTTGGCGTCCAACGTCTCGACCAGTTCGGCGTTCGACGACGCTTCGCGCCCCTTTGGAGGTCCCTGTCCCGGTGTGCCGAAGCTGAACTCATCGCCCTCGAAGATCCAGCGTGCCGCTCCCGGGATTTCGGCGAGATGCATGGAGAGTCGTCCGAGCTTCATGGATTTCTCATGCGGACGCCAATCCATCTGGCCTTCGGGGACGCGCTCCAAAAAGCGGCGAGTCGTCGCCATCTCGGCATCGAAATCCGCCAGCGCGAGGTCTTTGAGCATCATGGTGTGAAGCGGCCGCGCAAGGCGGCGCGCAGGTCGAGGTGAGGAGTGGCTCCGGATTCGGGAGCGCCGACCGGGGTCGCCGGCGATCCGACGACGATCCGCCGCATGTGCTCCCGTACGCCGGCATCGAGAAACCGGGACAGCTGGTCGATCGAATAGTCGGAGCCGCGCCGTGAGTTGTAAACCTCCAATGGATACGTCACAGCCAGATGATTGCGCGCTCGCGTGAGCGCCACGTACATGAGGCGGCGCTCCTCATCGGTCTCGTCTTCGTCGTTGAGCGCGCGCGCCGACGGGAACCAGCCGTCGACGGCCCAGATCAGGAACACGGCGTCCCATTCTTTCCCCTTGGCCGAGTGCACCGTACTGAGAATCAGCGCGTCGTCCTCGCCATCGCTCCCTCCAGGCAGATCCTGCGTCGCTTGCGGCGGTTCCAACGCCAGCGCGGAAAGAAACGCGGCCCTGGTGGGATACCCACCCGCAATCGTCTCGAGCTGGTCGAGATCCGCCAACCGGGGCTGCACCCGGTCGTATCGCTCTTTGAGAATATCGTCATAGAGCTGCCGCACTCGGGCAATCTCGGCGCTCAGTGTCATGGGCGTCTCGGCCCGCCTGAGACTATCCAACAACGCGACGAGCCCTGCATGTGCCGCTCTCGCGCGAGCCGGCGGCCGATACTGGGCAAACGCCGAGGACTCCCACGCTGCTTGGGCCATAGCCTCGATCGCCTGCCGCGCGGTTGCATCCCCGATGCCGGGCAGCAACAACAAAATGCGATACCAGCTCACGTCGTCCCGGGGGTTTTCGAGAATGCGCAGGAACGCCAGCACATCCTTCACGTGCGCGGCTTCGAGGAAACGCAATCCACCCCATTTCTCGAACGGGATCTTTCGGTTCGTCAGCTCGATTTCGAGCGCCGCCGACATGTACCCGGCGCGAAACAAGACGGCCATCTCGCGTAGCGGCGTCCCGTCTTCGTGCAGCTCCAGGATGCGATCGCATACCCAGCGCGTTTGCTGTTCTTCGTCTCTCGCGGTCACCAACGCAGGCGCGTCGCCGCCCACGCGTCTCGTCCACAGGGCCTTCGTATAGCGCTCCCGCGCACGGGAAATCAGCGTGTTCGTGGTGTCCAGAATCGGCTGCGTCGAGCGATAGTTGCGCTCCAGGGTCAGGACCGTGGTGCCGGCGAATTGCGCCGGGAAATCAAGAATGTTCCGGAAATTCGCGCCGCGGAACGAATAGATGCTCTGCGCGTCGTCCCCGACGACGGTGATATTGGAGTGCGTGCGACACATCCCTCGCAGGATGCGCGACTGCAGCACATTGGTATCCTGATACTCGTCAACGAGCAGATGATCGTACAGACCGGCGATCCGGAGGCCGATATCGCCCGGTGCCTCGAGGAGCGTCGCCCAGAACACGAGCAGGTCATCGTAATCGACGAGATTCCGCGCCGCCTTCCGCTCGATATAGTCCGCGTAAATTTTCGTGAAGTCCGTCACGTATTCGGCGAACTGCGGATACTCGCCCCCGAGGATCTTGGCCAGCGGGATCTCGGTATTGACGTGCCGCGAGTAGACGTAGTGCAGCGTCTCTTTCTTGGGAAACCGCTTGCTCTTCTCGGCGTACCCGAGCTGAGCGCGCGACAGCTGCATCAGGTCCTCGGAGTCTGCCTGATCCATGATCGTGAAATCGCTCGGCACGCCGCCCAGCGCGCCAAACCGCCTGAGCAGCCGGTGTGCGGTCGCATGGAACGTCCCGCCGTGCACATGCCCGCCGGCCGCTCCCACGAGGCGCTCGACTCGGCCGAGCATCTCCTGCGCCGCGCGCCGCGTGAACGTCAGCAGCAACATGCGTTCGGCCCGCGACCCGCGCTCGATCAAGTGCGCGACCCGATGCACCAGCGTCCGCGTCTTCCCCGTACCGGCGCCCGCGATGATCAGGAGCGGGCCGCCCTCGAACGTCGCCGCCTTTTGTTGCTCTTCGTTGAGCTCGACCGGCTCAGTCAACGGGACACAGCGCGAAGCGATCGGCGAACGCGCTGGTCACCGCCGCGGCAGCGGTGGGGACGTCGACGCCGAGGTCAGGCCGTTCTCGAGCCATCGACGTCATATCGACTCCCCGGATCCCGCAGGGCACCATGAGATCGAAATATGACAGGTTCGTCGTCACGTTGAGCGCGAACCCGTGCCAGGTGACCCACTGGCGCGCATGCACCCCAATAGATGCAATCTTGCGATCGCCCTCGGTCCAGACCCCAGTGAGCCCCGCGCGCGGCTTGGCGGGGATCCCGAAGGTCGCCAACGCGTCGATCAGCGTCGCCTCGAGCTCTCTCAAGTACCAGTGCAGATCGCGCTTGTGTTGTGACAGATCGATGATCGGATAACCGACCAACTGTCCGGGCCCGTGAAACGTGACATCGCCACCGCGTTCGACCTCGAAGAGGTCGACGCCGGCGGGCAATGGCGCCGTGACATGCTGGGATTTCGCGGTGCGGCCGAGCGTGACGACCGGCGGGTGCTCGCACAGCAACAACTGGTCACCAATCGTGCCCTCGATCCGCGCCGCGGCGAGCTCGCGCTGGAGACTGAGCGTCTCGGCGTACGGCGCAAGACCAAGGTTGGTGACTACCAGGTCACGCATGTATCCCACGTCCGAGCGAGTCCAGGCACGCCTCGGCGATGGCCTCGGCCAGCGTCGGATGCGCATGGACGAAGAGGTCGACTTCCTCGACGGTGAACTCGTTCTCGCGCGCCACGCCGAGCTCGTGAATCAGCTCGGTCGCGTGCGACCCGATGATGTGCGCGCCGAGGATCTCACCGTACTTGGCCTCGCGAATGACCTTCACGAACCCTTCGGTCTCCCCCGCGGTCCGCGCCCGGCCGGATGCAGAGAACGGAAACTTCCCGACGCGATAATCGATCTGCTGCGCCTTGCAGACTTCCTCGGTCATCCCGATGGATGCCACTTCGGGGTGGCAGTACGTGGCATTCGGGATGTTCCCGTAGTTCACGGGATGCGGATTCTGCCCCGCAATCCGCTCGGCCACGACGACACCCTCGCGCTGGCCCTTGTGGGCGAGCATCGGCGGCCCGGCGACATCGCCGATCGCGTACACGCCGGGCACGGTCGTCTGGAGTCTGTCATCGACTTTGACAAATCCACGATCGTCCAGGCGCACGCCAAGCGCTTCGAATCCCAGCCCCTCGACATTCGCGGCCCGGCCTGCCGCCACCAACACGCGCTCGACCGTCATCGGTTTCTTGTCGATGGTGAACGAAACCGAATCTTTTTCGATTTTCACGTCGCCGATCTTGGCGTTCGTGTGCACGTCGATCTTTCGCTTCTTGAAGCTGCGCGTGAGCTCGGCCGCGACTTCACCATCTTCCAATGGCAAGATCGTGGGGGCGATGTCGATAAGAGTGACCTGCGTACCGAACGCATTGAACACATCGGCGAACTCGCAGCCGACCGCGCCAGCGCCCACGATCGCCATCGTCTTCGGCGCCTTATCGAGGACCAGCACCTCGTCCGAGGAGAGCACCGTCGTCTTGTTGAGATCGAGTCCCGCGCGCGGCAGTCCGCGCACGCGAGAGCCCGTGGCGATCACGACGGCCTTCTTGGCCTCGTGCGTTTCGTCGCCGACTTTCACGGTTTTGGGGGAGGTCAGCGTTCCCGTCCCCTTGATCCAGGTGATCTTGTTCTTCTTGAACAAGAACTCGACGCCCTTCGAGTTCTGGGCACTCACCGCGCGCGAGCGCTTCATCGCCGGCCCGTAGTCGAACCCGAGCTCGCCCGTCGTGATCCCGTGCTCGGCCGCGTGCCGCACGCGCGAGGCGAGATACGCGCTCTCGAGCAGCGACTTCGCGGGGATACAGCCCCACAGGACGCAGGTGCCGCCCAGCCCCTCGCGCTCGATGACGCCTACACTCAGGCCGAGTTGCGCGCAGCGAATGGCGCACACATACCCAGCGGGGCCGCCGCCCAGGATCACTACATCGTACGATGCCATGTCAGTATACGAGCAGAAGGGGGTTCTCGATCAAACGTCGGAGCGTTGCAAGGAACTTGGCGCCGGTCGCGCCGTCAATCACGCGGTGATCGCAGCTCATCGTCACACGCATCCGGCGCCGGACGACGACGGCCTCGCCAACGACGACGGGCTTCGCCTCGACCGCGCCGATCGCGAGGATCCCGGCTTCCGGCGGATTGATGATCGCCGTGAACTGGTCGATCCCGAACATGCCGAGGTTCGAGACCGAGAACGTCGAGCCCGTGTATTCTTCCGTCTTGAGTCTGCGGGCCTTAGCTCTGGTCGCCAACTCCCGCACCTCGCGAGCGATATCCCGCAGGCGCTTCTTGTCGGCATCGAACACAACGGGCGTGATGAGCCCCTCATCGATCGCCACCGCCACGCCGAGGTGTACGCGCGCGAACTGGCGGATGCGGTCACCAAGCCAATGCGCGTTCACCTCCGGATGTTGCGCCAGCGCCGTTGCCACGGCTTTGAGCACGATATCGTTGACCGATACCTTATAGTCGTCGCCCAGCTCCGCCATGGCCTTGCGCATTTCGCTCACGCGCTCGACGTCGAGCTCGGCCGTCAGATAGAACGTCGGCACTGGGCCGATCGACTCGGCCAAGCGGCGCGCGATCGTCCGGCGGATTTGCGTCAGCGCGATATCGGTATAATCGGCGCCTGCCGTAACAGGCACCGCCGCCACCGGCGCGGCTGGCGTCGCTGGCGCGACTGTAGCGTCGAGATCCCGCTTGACGATGCGCCCGTTCGGTCCGGATCCCGCAATGGCATGCAAGTCGAGCCCACGCTCCGCCGCCAGCCGCCGGGCGAGTGGCGATGAGCGCACCCGCTCGCTCTCACTGGTAGTTACCGCCACCGGAGCCTCAGGAGCGACGGCCGCTGGTGCAGGGGCAGCTACCGCGGGTGCGGGACTCGGCGCGCCGACAAGGGCAGCGATGTCCTCGTTCGGCGCAGCGATGACGCCGAGCAGCGTACCGATGGGCGCAGTCGCCCCTTCGGCCACGAGCTGGCGCCGCAAGACTCCGTCGCCGCGCGCCACGAGCTCCATGATCGCCTTATCCGTCTCGACCTCGGCCAGCGTATCGCCGTTGGCGACGCTCGCGCCCTCGGGCTTGAGCCACCGCACGAGGCGCCCTTCCTCCATGGTCGGAGACAGCGCCTCCATCACGACCTTAGTCGCCACGGTACATGACTCGCTTGACCGCGGCGATGGTCTTCGCCGCATCGGGTTTCGCCGCGCGCTCCAAATTCTTGGCGTACGGCATCGGCGTATCGGCCTGATGCACCCGCAGCACGGGCGCATCGAGGTCGTCGAAGCACTCGCGCTGAATGTAGTCGACGACCTGCGCCCCGATGCCGGCGAGCTCCCACCCTTCTTCGAGCACAACCGCCCGGTTGGTCTTCTTGACGGACGCCGCGATCGCCGCCACGTCCATTGGCCTGACGGTTCTCAAGTCGACGACATCGACCCGAATGTCTTCCTTGGCCAACGCGTCGGCCGCCTGCATCGCCACCAGGACCATCTTGCCGCTTGTCACGATCGTCGCGTGGTCGCCCTCTCGCTTGAGATCGGCGACGCCGATCGGAACGACGTGCTCGCCGTCGGGCACCTCGCCACGCGTGTTATACAGCATCTCGCCTTCGAGCACGATGACCGGATTGTCGTCGCGGATCGCGCTCTTGAGCAGCCCTTTCGCGTCGGCGGGGGTGCCCGGTACGACGACCTTGAGTCCGGGGATGTGTGCGAGCCACGATTCCCAGGCCTGACTGTGCTGCGCGGCCAGCTGGAGGGCCGCGCCGTTGGGCCCGCGAAAAACGATCGGGATGTTGTACTGACCGCCGGACATGTACAGCATCTTCGCGGCGGCATTCACCACTTGATCGAGCGCCAACAGCGCGAAGTTCCACGTCATGAACTCCACGATCGGCCGCAAGCCGACCATGGCCGAGCCCACGCCGACGCCGGCGAATCCGAGCTCGGTGATCGGCGTGTCGACCACGCGCATCTCGCCGAACTCCTGCAGCAGTCCCTTGGAGACCTTGTACGCGCCTTGATAGACGGCGACTTCCTCGCCCATGAGAAAGACGCGATCGTCGCGCTGCATCTCTTCGCGCAACGCCTGATTGAGCGCATCGCGATACGTGATGAGCGCCATCAGGTGAGCGTGTCGGTGGTGGTGTCGACCAGCACGTCTTCAGTCAGCGCCTCGAGCGGCGGCTCGGGACTCTTGTCGGCGAACTGCCAGGCGTCCTCGCACGTCTGCCGCGCCTCGGCATCGTAGCGCGCGACATCCTCCTCGGTTATCTCGCCGTGGGCTTCCATATAGTCTTTCAAGACGGTGATGGGATCGCGCTTGCGGTACTGCTCGAGCTCGTCCTTCGTCCGGTACGTTCCGCTCACCGCGTCCGACATCGAGTGGCCCATAAAGCGATACGTGCGCGACTCGATCAGTGTCGGGACCTGCTCGGTTCTCGCCCGCGCCACCGCCTCGCCGACGACTTGCCGTACAGCCAACACGTCCTGGCCATCCACGACAGCCTTCGGCATGTCGTACGCTCGCGCGCGCTCGGCGATGTCGTTGATGGCCGAGGCCCGCTCCAGCGCGGTACCCATCCCGTATCGGTTATTCTCGATCACATAGATAACGGGCAGCTTCCACAGCCCGGCCATGTTCAGCGCTTCGTGAAACGCGCCGTTATTCACGGCGGCCTCACCGAAGAAGCACAGGCACACCTGGTCACCGCCGCGATACTTGATCGCGAACGCCACGCCCGTCCCGATCGGAATGTTCGCGCCGACAATGCCGTGGCCGCCGAGGAAGTTGTGCTCGCGGCTGAACAGATGCATCGAGCCGCCCTTGCCGCGCGAGACGCCATCGATGCGGCCGAACAGCTCGGCCATGATGTACTTCGGCGCCATGCCTCGCGCGATCGCCTGGCCGTGGTCGCGGTACGTCGTGATCACGTAATCATCGTCGCGCAGCACCGAGATCGCGCCGGTGCCCGTGGCCTCTTGGCCGATGTACAGGTGGGAGAACCCACCGATCTTCCCGACCGCGTACGCCTCGGCGCAGCGCTCCTCGAAGCGCCGTTGGAGGAGCATCGACTTGAACAGCTCCGTGTGCAGGTCGCGGTCAGACTGCACAGCCTCGACAGGGGCCGGCGCCTCGGCCACCGAGGCATTTCGTTTTCTGGCTGCCATTAGACGCCTGCGGCCTGTACCTGCTCCCAGGCGTGGTAGCTCGACCGCACGAGCGGCCCGGCCTCCACGTGCCTGAATCCCATGTCCCGACCGATCCTCGCCAGCTCGGAGAACTCATCGGGGGTGTAATACCGATCGAGCGGCAGATGCTCGCTCGATGGCCTCAGGTACTGTCCGAGCGTGAGGATATCGACATCGCGCTCTCTCAGGTCCTTCATCACCTCAACCACTTCCTCGGTGGTCTCTCCCATCCCCAGAATGAGTCCCGTCTTCGTTGGGATATCCGGCGCATAGGCTTTGGCGAGACGAAAAATTTCCATCACGCGTGGATAGCGACCGCCCGGCCTGGCCTTCTTGTATAACCGAGGTACCGTCTCGGTGTTGTGATTATAGATCTCAGGCCTGGCATCGAGCACCGTCCGGACGGAGGCTTCGTTCCCTTGAAAGTCGGGGACGAGCACCTCGACCGAACAGCCGGGCACCCGCTCGTGGATGCCCCGAATCGTTCGCGCGAAAATCTCGGCGCCAAAATCGGGCAGGTCATCGCGGTCGACCGACGTGATCACGGCATGCCGGAGGTTGAGCTCGGCCACGGCCGCGGCGACGCGATCCGGCTCGCCCAAGTCGTACGCGGGCGGGCGACCGTGGGCGACCGCGCAGTACGGACAATTCCGCGTGCACACGTCGCCCAGGATCATGAACGTCGCGGTGCCGTGCTCCCAGCACTCGCCGACATTGGGACAGTGGGCCTCCTCACAAACAGTGTGGAGGTTTAGGTCCCGCATCAGGCCCTTGAGCCTGGCATAGTTGGGCCCGCCTGGCGCTTTGACCTTGAGCCAGCCCGGCTTTCTGATCTGATAGAGCGTTTCAACCATTGGCTTTATTTTATCCGCTTCTATGCGTGGCCGAAAGCTCGGCTAACCTGTCGTAGCGGCGTCAACGGTTAGCTCGAACCTCTCGATTCCGAACGCCGCCAGACTCGCTGGCGGCGTCTCGCCAACCAGCAGCGCCGCGACACAATCGGCGGTCAACGGCGCCATGAGCACGCCGTTTCTGGAGTGCCCGCAGGCGTAGATCAGCGATGGGCTATCCGGGTCCCGGCCGATGATCGGCAGAAAGTCCGGGCTCACCGGACGGAGCCCCGCCCAGGCCTTCGCGACCGGAAGCCCAGCCAGTGCCGGGCACAACTTGGCCGCAGCTGCCCTGAGCCCGGCCACGCCTTCGGCTGTCGTCGACACATCGAACGCCGCGTGCTCCATCGTCGCACCGACGAGTGTCATGTCTCCCCTCGGCACGAGGTACCCATCGTGCCCATACACCACATGTCTGACCGGGCTCGCCGCAAGCGAGATCATTTGGCCGCGCAGCGGCTCGACCGGCAAGGGCCGGGGCAAGCCCTCAATGAGCGGGCTCCAAGCCCCCGCTGCCAATACCAGCTGTTCGGCACTCACCCATTCGCCGCCGATCTCACAGGCGATCGCGTTCGGCTCGATCCGTATGCCCCGTGCGGGCCCGCTCAGTTGACGTATGCGAGCGGAGCGAGCGACGCCCATTTCCAGAGCGCGCAGAAGGACGACGTTGTCGACAGCGCCGTCCTCCGGGAAGAGTCGGGCCCCGGCCGCGTGGGCAAGCGAAGGCTCCAAAGCCGCGAGCGCGGCGCGATCGAGCCAAGTCGTGCCGGGGATGTGCATGGCCGCCTGTTCCACGGCGCCGGCGTCGTCCAGCACGATGTGCAGCAGCCCGAGCCGGTTGATCGGGACAGCGACGCCCGACTGCTCGGCGAGCTCGATGAGGTAGCTGGGATATCGATCCCGCGCGGCCACCGCGAACGCGTGTTCTGGCCCAGCCGCTGAACGGTCCACCATTTCGAGGGAGGGCGGCGCCAGGATGCCCGCCGCCGCCGGAAATGCCTCACCAGCCCGATGCTCGGCGACCAGGACTACAGAGAGCCCTCTGCCGGCCGCCGCGAGAGCGATGCTGAGGCCGACGCCACCACCCCCAACGACTATAACATTTGCCACTGAAACCCTTGCCGCGGGAAGCACGTATATTGTGCAGACACCGTTTCGGAGCACCGTACCATGCTACGTCCCATTCTCGTCATCGGCCTGTTTGCCCTGGCTGGGCTGTTCCTGCTGAAGCTCTTCTTCGGCCTGTTCGGTCCGATCCTCGGCATTGCGTTTTGGCTAGCCAGCCTCGCGCTCAAGATCGCGATCCTCGGCGCCATTGTATACCTGATCATTCGCATCGTGAGTCCCGAAACCGCCCGGCGTCTGCGCGAGCGGTTCAGCGGGCCGACGCTCTAAGCGCCCGCGCGACACTCCCGAAGCGGAAGACCGTCACGGCGTCTGCCCACGGGCGGACGCGGGTCCCACGCGACCTCAGGTCATAACGCGCATCGAGCTGTGCGACCTCGATGCGCCGCGCCGCCGGCGCCGTCTTCAACAGTAGCTCCACATTCCCGGCCCACCCGTCCCGCTCCACCAGCCGCCCATCACCCAGGCGCTTGATCGTGTCGCGCAGGACAGAGATCCGAAACAGCCGGAAAGTTCCGAAGGGATCCGTGACACCGTCCACGCTGACAAACGGTCGCAGCAACCAACCCGCCGCGCGCCTCAGCTGACGCACCTCTCGCGGCATCTTGGCATCGATCGGGTGCTCGCCGACGACAATGTCGGCTCCGCCCTCGAATCGCTTCACCAGATCCGGCAGATGCTCGGGCTGATCCGTGAAGTCCCCCTGCATGAGGATCATGGCGTCGCGCCGTGCATAGCGCGTGCGCTGCGTCGCCCAGCGACATAACGCGTCGACCGCGGCACCGTAGCCGAGGTGTCCGCGCTCTCCGCCCCCGAGGATCGTGAGCGGCAGGACCTCCGTGTAGGGCTTGAGCGTCTCGGCCGTATCGTCGGTACTGCCGTCGTCGTACACCGCCAGCGCGAAGTCGCGCGGAAACTCCTGAAAGACGCGCCGAATCTTCCAGAGCACGAGCCCGATCGTCGGCGCCTCGTTGTACGCGGGAATGCAGATGTAGAGCATTACGGGAAAAGTAAGTCGAAGGCAGCCATGATCGCTTCGGCGGTGATGGCACCGCTCACAATCTGCGACGGCCCGCGACCCTGCGGCGCGAAGCGGGGCAGCTTGGACGTGTTTGGGTACACGCCGATCGTCGGCACGCCGAGTGCGCCGGAGAGATGCAGCGGCCCGGAGTCACAGCCGAGGTACACGTTGGCGCTCGCGAGAACCGCCGCCCCCTCCCGAAGGCTCCCCTTCGAGAATTGATCGGAACACCGCCAGGCGGGCTCGAAAGACGAAACGTGCCGGCGGAAGCTCTCGAGCTGCGGAGCGGTCCCGTGCCAGACGACGACGTAGTGTCGCTCGACGAGGCACCGTGCGACCTCCAGCCAGATCGCCCAGTCGATTCCCACCGGCGGCAGCGTCACGAACGGATTGATAACCGCAACCGGCAATGACCCGAGGATCTGCCGGTACTGGCGTCTGAGCTCGCTCAGTGGCCCGGAGTCGAGATATGTGCTCAGCCCCGTGGGATCAATGCCGAGCGGCACCAGAAGTGATCCTAGGTCCGTGACAACGGGCTTTCCCCGATCGGCAGGCGGCAAGACGTCGGTCAGGAACCCACGATTGTAATTCCGCTGTTGCCCGATGCGCTTGGGGATCCCGGCCAGGGCGACGGAGGCAGCCACGCGCCACTGAGGCGATGCCACCAGCGCGACATCGAAGCGCTGCCGCCGGACATCGCGGATGGAGGCGAGGAACGGGGCCACGGGTCCCTTGGAGCGTCCGGGCGCATCGTCCCAGAACGGGTCGGCGGCCGCGGTCCAGCTCACATCGGGGAACAACGGGGCGATATCAGCCGTGTAGGCCTTGCACCAAAGGCCGATCGTCGCTTGTGGATAATGCGCCCTGATCGCAGGCGGCAGGGCCGACGCGAATACCAGGTCCCCGAGGTTGTCGAGCGAGACAAGAAGTATTCTTTCCACCGTCATGCACCGTCATTCTATCGATGGGTTGACGGTTGTGCACGTCGACACCGAACGCGGGTGGCGCGGCGGGCAACGCCAGGCCCTCTGGCTCGCCGGCGCGCTGGAGGATCTCGGCGTGCACTCTGTTCTTGCGGCCCGACCGGGCGAACCCCTCGCCTCGCGTGCTCAGGCGACTGGTCTTGACGTATTCCCCCTACGTCCATTCGCCGAGTTCGACCCGGTGACGGTGGCCTCTTTACACCGTTTGATCCGCCGCAGCGGAGCACAGATCGTCCACGCGCATAGTGGTCATGCGGTTGGCCTGGGAGCATTGGCCACCCTCGGTACCCGCGCGCAACTCGTCGTGACGCGACGTGTCGATTTTCTGTTGCGACGCAACCCGGGCACCCGCTGGAAGTACTCGCGCGCGAAGGCGATCATCGCCATCTCATCCGCGGTCGCCACCGCGCTCCGATCGAGTGGCATCTCGCCCGAGCGGATCACCATCATCCCGAGCGGGATCGATCTCGATCGCAGCGTGACACGCGCGTCTCAAACAGTACTGGCGACGTTTGGCGTGCCGCCCGGCTCACCCCTGGTCGTACAGGTGGCGCAGCTCGTGGATCACAAGGACCCGTTGACGTTCGTGAGGGCGGTGAGAGCCGCGCGCAAAGAAGTCCCGGCCCTTCACGCGCTCCTGGTCGGCAACGGGTATCTCTCGGCCGAGGTGATTGCCGCCGTGCGCGCGGCGGGATTGCGAGACGTTCTCCACGTGCTCGGCTATCGCCAGGACGCCGACGCCCTGATCTCGGCGGCGGATGTCGTCACCCTGAGCTCGCGCGAAGAAGGCCTCGGCACGGTGCTACTGGACGCGATGGCCTTCGGCGGCGCCGTCGCCGCGACACGTGCCGGCGGGATCCCGGAGATCGTCGAGGACGGCGTCAGTGGACTGCTCGCGCCGGTCGGCGACGGACCGGCCCTCGGCGCGGCCATCGCCCGTTTGCTGTCCGACGCCGGCCTGACGGAACGGATCAAACAAGCAGCGCGTCAAAAAGTCCGCGAATTCTCCGTCCAGCGAACCGCTGAGCGCACGTTGGCCGTTTACAAGGAGGCGTGCCAACAGTCAGAGTAGTATGGGAAAGCCATATCTCGGACTGGCGGTCCTGCTGGTGGGCTGCAGTACGGCGCCCCCCACGCCGAACCCAAGCCCGTTCGAGCCGGCCACGGCTGCGTCATCCGTGCCGACGGCCGACGAGCTCAGACGCGATCTCACGGTGTTCGCGTCGGACTCGTTTCGCGGTCGCGAGACCGGCACGAACGATGAGCGGCGCGCGGCGGCATTTCTCGTCGCTCGGCTGACCGCGCTCGGGCTCACCGGTGCAGGCGACAGCGGATTCTATCAACGCGTGCCGCTCGTACACCCGGCGCTCGGAGGCGAGACCCGCTTCACGGTGACGACACCGGCGCGGACGATGACGCTGCTGCCGATGATCGATGTCGTGCCGATCCTCGACATCGGCGGTGACGAGCCGCCGCCGAAAGCCAACGCCGAAGGGGCGCTCGTGTTCGCCGGCTACGGCGTCGGGGACGATTTCACGAAAGTGCCCATCAAAGGGCATGTGGTCGTTGTGGTGAACGGTGCACCGGCGCGCACGCCGCCCAACGAACGCGCGGCGCTCGAGTCCGAGTCGGCGATTACCGCGCGACTGGAGCGACTGATTCCGCTGCATCCGGCGGGCATCATCATCTTGCTCTCGGGCGCTTCGAGCGATGTCGGCGCTCGCATCTCGAAAGCGCTGAGCCGCTCGTTGGAGCTGGCTGGTCCCTCACCGGCCGTACTGCCCGACGGAGAGCGACCCGTGCCGATGATCTTGATCGGCCACCCGTCGGCGGGCTCTCCGCTGCTTCCACCCGGTTGGACCGGCGATGGCACGCCACGGGTGCTCCGCGGCCGACGATTTACTGGACACGTCGAGTTGCGCCGCGAGCCCGTGTCGTCGTATAACGTCGTCGCCATCGTGCCCGGCTCGGATCCTGCTTTACGGCGCACATACGTTGCGTTCGGCGCCCACTACGATCACCTCGGCGTGGTGGCACCAGAGCACGGCGACTCGATCGCGAACGGCGCCGACGACGATGGCTCCGGATCGGTGGCCTTATTGGCGCTGGCGCGCACATTCGTCTCGGCCAGAAACCCG
>DATMLM010000050.1:0-51122 GCA_035570055.1 Gemmatimonadaceae bacterium | reverse complement strand
GCGTTCGGCGCCCACTACGATCACCTCGGCGTGGTGGCACCAGAGCACGGCGACTCGATCGCGAACGGCGCCGACGACGATGGCTCCGGATCGGTGGCCTTATTGGCGCTGGCGCGCACATTCGTCTCGGCCAGAAACCCGCCGCGCCGATCCATTCTGTTCGTCTGGCACGTGGGCGAGGAGAAGGGACTCCTCGGCTCGGCGTATTTCACCGAGCACCCAACCGTGCCGATCGACTCGATCGTGGCGCAGGTCAACGCGGACATGATCGGCAGGAATAACCCGGATTCGCTCTACATCGTGGGACCCGCGGCCGCGCCGCGCGGACAGAGCCGCATCCTCGGCCAGGTCGTGGATTCCGTCAATCGCGCGCTCGCGCACCCGTTCGCGTTCAACCGCGAGTGGGACTCGCCAACCCATCCCGAACAGATCTACTACCGGTCGGACCATTACAACTATGCCCGAAAGGGGGTCCCGATCGTCTTCTTCACGAGCGGCTTGCACGCCGATTATCACCGGGTGACCGACAAACCGGCGAAAATCGACTACGACAAGCTGTCGCATGTCGATCTCCTGATGTTCAACCTTGGGACAGCGCTCGCGAACCGGGAGACCCGGCCCGTTGAGCAGCCGTCCATGGTGAGTGCTAAGAGACAGGCCAGGTGATGGTCTTTTGGTACGTTTGGTGTATAGGAGAGAGATATGATCGTAGCCGATGTGAGGCGGGCGTTGCGGCGGGACGATGCGCAGTTGGTCCTGCGATTGATCGCGCGTGGGAATGCCAGCGAGTTTGAGCGCGCGGAGGGTCTGTTGCGCGACGAAGGACTCGATGTGCTCCTCGATGATCCACGGTTGCTGACCGGGCTCCTCGAGTCACGCCAGGGGGCGTGCGCCTCGTATCCGTTGTTTGCCTACGTCGTCGTGCGCCACGCGATGCAATCCGTCGGCGAATCCGACCGCGTGCTCGCCGATTACGTCGCGTCGATCCTCATGCACTTCGGCTTGCAGCAGCGAGCCAATCGGGTGGCCGAGTCGGACGACGAGTACTACGACACGGTCGCCGGGTTGCTCGGTGCGGTTGACGGGCCGGATGCGCAGCGCGCCTTCTTGGTCCGCGCCCACCTCGGCAACTACGCGTTGTGGCTCTCCGGCATGTTCCCCGAGCTCATCGCTGGTCGCCACCACCGTCGGGGAGCGCCGGATCTCGACTATTTCGAGGAAGTCGGCCGGCGCGGCTATCAGCTCGCCGCCGACCACCGGCTGGCCACCGAGCACGGCCTGGCCACGCTCTACTCGGCAGCGGCCGAGCGCTTCCCGCTCCTGCGGGTCGCGCTCAACCGTGTCAGTGACCGGACGCTCTTCGCGAACCGGTACTCGCCCGAGCGACTCATGCGGCAAGTCCGCGATGAGGCGCGCTGGAAGCTCCTGAGCTAAATCTTACTGCTTGGGCAGTTGGATCATGGGCATCGCCGACCCACTGACCATTGGCATTTGCCCATTCCAGCGCTTCGCCATCTCGTACTGCACCAGTGTCCCAGTGATGCTCTTCGCGAGCAAGTCGTTGGCTTTCGCCTGTGCTTCCGCCTCGGCCAGGATGGCCTTGGCGTGTCCGATGGCCTTAATCGAGTCGCCGCTCGCCTGAAACGTGTTCTTTTGCAGCTCATTCTGTGCGGTGAACGCTTGCTGCTGCATCACGTTCTTCTGATTGATGGCCTCGACGACCGACGGTGGCGCCCGCAGCTCATTGATCGTGAATTGCTTGACGTCGACGCCATAGACGGATAGGCGCTGCTCCAACAACTGTTGGGTTCTCGCCGTCGCTTCCGATTTTTTCGGCCCGATAATATCGGCGAT
This sequence comes from Gemmatimonadaceae bacterium, assembly GCA_035570055.1. GTDB lineage: Bacteria > Gemmatimonadota > Gemmatimonadetes > Gemmatimonadales > Gemmatimonadaceae > DASRDS01. Next base: position 49,268 of record DATMLM010000050.1, on the reverse strand, counting down.
CTTCTCCTGGCCGACGACCTCCTGGAGCGCCTGTCGGATCGCCTGACGGATGTAGCCATGCTGGATGGTCTCGATGTCCGTCCGGAACGTCGTATAGAGCGCCGGCACATGTGCCGGATCGAGCTGGAACGACATCGAGACGTCGAGCGACAACGGCTGCCCCTCGACGCTGTTCACGTTGATCTCATCGTTGTTCATCGAGCCTTCGTTCGCCGATTTCGTGAGCACGAGCGTCTGCATATACGTCGGGTACTCGACGATCTCGGTCGTCAACGGATTCCGCAGGTGCAACCCGGCGCCCAGCGCTATCGGGTCGACGCCGCCGCCGTTCAGGCGGTGGATGACGATCCCCACGTGCCCGGGGCTGATGTACTTCGCGGTCGTCGTCAGCAGTGGGATGAGGATCAGGACTCCAACGACGAGCGCGATCCATCGCCCGATGCGCCCCACGGCGCTTGGGTCGATCCCAACGGAATGCATGCGTCCCGCCATCGAGCTAGTCATGAACGATCTCCGTGTAGCACTCGGGGCATATGCGCTCACCGCTGGGCAACCGGACCATGTCCGTTTCCGCGTGCGGCCCATGAATCGAGCACACGCGTGCCGCCGCAGCTTCGATGAGCCGGCGGTTCCGGCCCTGTCGAACGCGAACCCCGAGTGGGGTAAACTGCATGAGGACGAAATAGAGAAGGGCGCCGGTCGTCACAAGCAGCGCGACGAACAAGACGCCCTCCAGTACGATTGTCACCATAGTATATGAATATTACGACCTGCCGCCCGCGGGAGTTTCGCGTACTTGGACGGCAAAGGCCTCGAACAACTTCCGATCCCATGGCTCCGGGCCGCCGGTCAGGTTCTCGGGGTGCCATTGTATCCCCAGCGCCCACCACGGGTTAGCCAAAGGCGTCTCGATGGCCTCTATGACGCCGTCGGTCGCCGTCGCCGTCACGAGCACCTGTGCAGCCGGCACATCCACCGCTTGGTGATGAAAAGAATTCACGGTGATCTCGTCACGTCCCACCGCGTGGGCGAGACGCGAGTCGCGCGTCAGCGCGACCGTGTGTGTCCGCTCGGTCCGCGGCCCATCGCCATCGTGCGCGATGGCACTCGGATGCTGGCTCGGGAGGTCCTGAATCAGCGTCCCGCCCAGGCCGACGTTCATGACCTGAATCCCACGGCAGATGGCGAGCGTGGGCATGCGCCGCTCGCGCGCGCCCTCGAGGAACGCCAGCTCGGTCGCATCGCGCTCGGCATGAACAGTGCCCAGTCGCGGATGGGGCTCGGCGCCGTAGCGCGCGGGATCGACATCCTCGCCACCGGTGAGCACGAGCCCCGACACGACATCGAGGATCGCGTCGCGGTCGGCGCAGCGATCGCCGCCGGCGAACGGCGGGACCACGATCGGGGTAAGACCTGCGCCGTCGAGCGACGTGAGATACGCGACGCTGAGGCGCACGCGGACCAACCCATTGTCCATTCGGGTCGTGGCCGTGACTGCAACGAGGGGGTGGCGGGGCATGACGACTGGAATATATCGTAAGGCCCGATGTTCGAGCACTTGCGGCGGTCGTGGCAGAGTCTCCTCGATGGATCGCTCCCGGCAGACGAGCGGCGCGAGGTCATCGCGGCTATGAAGGACACGCTCGTCCACGCGCGCGTTGGCGTCACCGCCATGCGGGAGGGGCTCGTCGAGGTGCGTGCGCGGCTCGACAAGGAGCGCATCGAGCTCGCCACCTGTACGCGGCGGAAGCAGCTCGCGCAGCAAATTGGGGACGCCGAGACCGTGACGGTCGCCGCGAAGTTCGAGCTGTTTCACCAGGAGCGGTGCACGGTGCTCGAGCGCAAGTTCGGCGCCCAGGAAGCGGAGCTCGCGCTGGCCGAGCGGGAGGTCGCCGAGATGACGCTCGAGCTCAAGTACGCCGCGTCCGGCGCTCGGCCCCCCGGGGCGCCGAAGGCGCCCAGCGTCGAGCGCAGTTCCGCGGCAGAACTGGATGCCGAACTTCGCTTGGCGGAGCTCAAGCGTCGCATGGGGAAGTAGTCGCATCCGCATGCCTCGTGTCGTCGCGGTCGCCCTGGTGGCCGCCGCTGTCCAGGCGACCGCGCAGGACTCGACGCGCGCCGTGACGCGCGTCGCGGCGCAGGATGCGGCCCGCGCGGTGGCGTGCGAGGGCCACTTGATCTCGGCGATCGACATACGCCCCCAGTCCCCGTACTTCGCGGGCCTCACGGGCCAGTGGCGGTGGATCGCCCGCCGCGCGACGAGCCTGCACGCGACCACCCGCGCGAAGGTGATCCGCCGCTTCTTGCTGGTCCACGTCGGCGAGCCGTGCACCGGCATCGGCCTCGAGGAATCCGAGCGCGTGCTCCGCGCCCAGCCGTTTCTGGCCGAGGCCCGCGTGAGCGCATACGACGACGGCAACGGCGGTGTGCGGATCGATGTCTTCACGGTCGACGAAATCGGACTCCTCGCGGGCCTCAACGCGCAGAGCGGCAGCCCGTACGTGACGCGCGTGCTGCTCGGCGAGGGCAACCTGGCGGGCCAGGGCATCCAAGCGAGCGCCGACTGGCACTACTATCAGTTCTATCGGGACCGGTACGCCGCGAGCCTCATCGACTACGACTTCCTCGCGAAACCCTATCGCCTACAAGTCGACGCGATTCGCCAGCCCGAGGGCGGCCTGTGGGATGTCGGCCTCACGCACCCATTCCTGTCCGAGCTCCAACGCGCCGCGTGGGTCGTCTCCGGCGGCTCGCAACGCGTGTTCTATGGATTCCAGAGCCCGACGTTCCCGAACAACTTCGATATACCGGCGGTGGATTACACGCGCAGCTATTGGCAGGTCGGCGGGATCGTCCGCGTCGGTGCGCCGGGCAAGTTCAGCTTGTTCGGCCTATCCCTCTCCCAGGAGCGCGAGGTCGTCTCCCGCACGCCGGTCGCGCTCACCGACTCCGGTCTGATCAAAGATACGGTCTCGGCCACGGCGCCCGAGCTCACCAATCGATTCGCGCACGTGACGCAGAGCGGCCGCGTCAACATTCTCTGGGGATTCCGTGACGTCGACTTCTTGCGCGTCTCGGGCTTCGACGTCCTGAGCGGCGACGAAGACCTCCGGCGCGGCTTTCAGTTCGGCACCTTCTTCGGCCACGGCCTGTCCGCGCTCGGCACACGCGGCGAGGACACGTTCGTCAGCTCGGCGGTCTATTTCGGTGCCGGGACCACCCAATGGTTTACCGGGCTGCAAGCGCAGGGCGAGGGTCGCGAGAACGACGTCACGCATGGGTGGGACGGCATTCTCGTCAGCGGTCGCTGGGCCGCGTACTACAAGCCCGCCGGCAACCAGGTCTTCATCCTCGACGAGGAGTACGGCCTCGGCATCCGGCAGCGCATCCCATTTCAGCTCGGGTTCGCCGATTTCCGCGGTGGCATCCGCGGCTATCGCCTCTCACAGGACGCCGGCGGCGAGCGCAGCGTGTCGCGGTTCGAGTATCACTTCGCGTTGCCGCCGATCCGCCAACTGGCGCAGGTCGGCGTCGGGCCGTTCGTCGATGCCGGCAAGTTGTGGGCGCAAGACACGCCGTTCGGCGTCTCGACGCCGTTCACGTTCTCGACCGGCTTGAGCCTCTTCATCGCCATCCCTCCACGGTCGCGCCGCATGTGGCGGTTCGACGTCGCATTCCCCGTGACGAACGAGCCGCACGTGCACGGTGTCGAGTTCCGGTTCACGACGCAGACGTTCTCGTACACCTCCTACACGTTCTACCAAGAGCCTCAGGATCTCGCGCGCGCCCGCGAGCCGGTCGTGCCCGGCTCGATCTTCAACTACCCTTGACCGACGCCGTCAGCCGCTTGAGCAGCGGTACACAGACGAGCATGAGGAGGCCGGCGCCAACCGACACGACGAAGAAAATCGAGAAGAATATCGCCTTGGACGGAATGCTCGACGACAGTCCCGCGAGCAAATTGCCGGAGTAGCTGCCAACCGCAATCGGCAGGAAGCTCACGCCCATGAAGAACGCGACGGTTCGCTTGGGTGCCACTTTCGATACGTAGGACAGGCCCACCGGCGAGAGACACAACTCGCCGAGTACGCCGACGAGGTATGTTGCCAAGAGCCAGCCTGGCGCGACGATCGCGCAGTTGGCCGCATGCGTGGCGAGGCAGGCGTCGACTTCGCGCCCAGCGACGATCATGAAGGCGTACCCGCCGCCGACGAGCAGAAGCCCGAACACCATCTTTAGCGCTGTCGATGGTTCCATGTTGCGCCTGCCGAGCCATTGCCACATCGCCGCGAAGGCGGCCGCAAACACGATCACGAACAGCGGTTGCGCTGCCTGGAACCACGATGAGGGGACCGTGAAAGAGCCGACGCGGAGGTTGATATAGCGATCGGCGAAGAGGTTGAGCGAGCCGCCGGCTTGCTCATAGCTCACCCAGAACGCCGCGGCAAAAAGGAACACGATCAAGATCGCCTGAATGCGGTTCCATTCGTCCGATTCGAGCGGGGCGTTGTCGTCGGTCGTCGAGGCCTCGCGTCGAGCGGGCGCGAGGCCGATGCCGGGGAGGTACTTGTCGCGGAGCGCGACGTACGTGATGAGGCCGAGCACCATCCCCACGCCTGCTGCCCCGAAGCCGTAATGCCAGTTGACCTTCTGACCCAAGTATCCGCAGACGAACGGCGCGAAGAAACTGCCGAAGTTGATCCCCATGTAGAAGATCGTGTAGCCGGCGTCGCGCCGCCGGTCCCCGGGCTCATAGAGTTGCCCAACCATCGTCGACGCGTTCGGCTTGAACAGCCCGGTCCCGATGACGACCAGCGCCAGACCCGGATAGAACGACCACGCGGCGGGAATCGCTAGGACAAAATGGCCCGCGGCAATAACCGACCCGCCGATCACGATGGCCAGCCGCGTGCCGAAGACACGGTCCGCGAGCATGCCACCTGCGAGAGGCGTGAGCCAGACCAGCCCGACATAGGTGGCATACACGCCGAGTGCGCGCGAGTCCGGGTACTTGAGCACGTGCACCATGTACAGCACGAGAATCGCTCTCATGCCGTAGTACGAGAAGCGCTCCCACATCTCGGCGGCAAAAAGAACGCCTAGGCCACGCGGGTGGCCGAAGAAAGTCTTCATGACCGTTTGGGTTCCTTGAGACAGGCGGCCCAGTGCCCGGGCGCTTTCTCTTCAAGCGGCGGGATGACGCGGCTGCACTCCGCGTCCTTGAGTGGGTGCAAACAGCGGGGATGAAACGCACAACCTGGCGGCGGTGCCGCGGCTGACGGCGGCTCGCCTGGAAGCACGACGCGCTGTCGGGCTCTCGACGGCTCCGGTACCGGGACGGCGGACAGCAACGCGCGCGTGTACGGCATGATCGGGTCGCCGTAGAGCGCGGCGGCCGGCGCCTCTTCGACGATCCGGCCGAGGTACATGACCGCGACGCGCGTCGCGACGTGCGCAACGACGGACAGGTCGTGCGCGATGAACAAGTACGTGAGTCCCCGGTGCTGCTGCAGGTCCATGAGCAGGTTGATCACCTGCGCCTGGACCGACACATCGAGCATGGCGACCGGTTCGTCGCAGACGATGAAATCGGGGTTGACCGCGAGCGCCCGGGCGATGCCGATGCGCTGCCGCTGTCCGCCAGAGAACTCATGCGGATAGCGGTTCGCGACATCCGGTCGCAAGCCCACCTCGGTCAGCAACTCTCCCACGCGCTCGTCCCCGCCGGGCAGGCCATGTATCGTCAGCCCTTCCCGGACGATGGCCCCAACGGTCATCCGGGGATTCAGCGACGAGTACGGGTCCTGAAAGATGATCTGTGCCCGGCGTCGCATCCGACGCAGATCAGCACGCCGCAGTCCCAAGACGTCGGTTCCATCGAACGAGATGGAGCCGGAGGTAGGCTCGACGAGGCGCAGCGTAGCGCGCCCGGTCGTAGTCTTCCCGCACCCCGACTCGCCGACGAGCCCCAGCGTCTCTCCGCGCTCGATATCGAACGAGACGCCTTCAACCGCGCGCACCGCGCCATATCGCTTCACGAGATCGCGAACAGCTACGAGCGGCGCCACGGTTCCTCGGCGAGATGGCACCGCGACATATGCCCGGCGCCGATCTGATACAGCGGCGGGCGCTCGTGCTCGCAACGGTCCCACGCATACGCACACCGCGCGCGAAACCGACACCCGCTCGGCCAATCGGTGGCCGGCGGTACCGACCCTGGAATGACCGCGAGTCGCCTGCTCCGGTCAGCGGGCGTAGCGGCCGGAATCGCCTTCAACAAGCCGATCGTGTACGGGTGGTGCGGCTCGTCGAACAGCACGCCCACTGCGGCTTCTTCGACGACCTCCCCCGCGTACATCACGATCACCCGCGAGGTCGACTCCGCGATCACGCCGAGGTCATGCGTGATGAGCAACATGGCCATCCCCATGCGCTCCCGAAGCTCGGCCAGGAGCTCGAGGATCTGTGCCTGGACGGTGACGTCGAGCGCGGTCGTCGGTTCATCGGCCAGAACGAGCTCGGGATGCATCACGAGCGCCATGGCGATGACCACGCGTTGCCGCATGCCACCCGAGAGCTGGTGCGGGTATTGGTCGAACCGGGCGGCCGGATCCGACAGCCCGACCAGGCGGAGCATCTCGATCGCCCGTTCGCGCGCCTCTTTCCCAGGGGTGTGGTCATGAACGCGGAGCACCTCGGCGATCTGATCGCCGATGCGCAACACGGGATTGAGCGCCGTCATTGGCTCCTGAAAGACCATGGAGACGCGGGAGCCACGGATCTGGCGCAACGATTCCGCATCGAGCGCCATGAGGTCGGTCCCATCGAGCGCAACCTGCGAGCCCTCGACGATGCGACCGGGTGGGCGAATCAAACGCAAGATGGAGAACGCCGTGACCGACTTCCCGCACCCGGACTCGCCGACGAGCCCCACGCTCTCGCCTGTGCCGACATCGAACGAGACGCCATCGACGGCGCGTGCGAGCCCCGCGTCCGTGTCGAAGACGGTCCGGAGGTCGCGAACGGACAACAGCGGCGTCGTCATCGCCCGGGAAGCTCGCGCGGGTCGAGGGCATCCCGCAAGCGGTCGCCGAGGACATTGATCGACAACATCGTGGCGACGATGGCCAGGCCGGGAAACAGCGAGAGCCACCAGAGACTCACGCCCGTCGCATCGTGCATAATGTTGCCCCAGCTCGCGCGCGGTGGCTGGATGCCGACGCCAATGAACGACAGTCCGGCCTCCAGCAAGATCGCGGACCCGAAGCTGATCGTGGCCGCGACGATCACGGGTGACAGCACATTCGGGAGAATATGCCGCGCCAGGATGCGGGGGCTGGTGGCGCCGAGAGCGCGTGCCGCGACGACGAACTCGCGGGCCCCGGTGGCTTTGACCTCCGCTCGCACGAGGCGACTGATCTGAAACCAACCCGTCGTGGCGAGAAACGCGATCAGGGCGCCAGGTGACGTGCCGCCCCAAAGCGCGATGACGGTGAGGACGAGCAGCACGCGCGGCATAGCCATGAGCGCGTCCACGGTGCGCATGAGTGCTTCGTCGATCCATCCGCCAGCATACCCGGCGATGGCCCCGTACACGGTCCCAATGGCAACGGATCCGAGCGCCGCCAGAGCGCCGACGCCAAGCGATACCCGTCCCCCATAGAGCACGCGCGACAGGACGTCCCTGGAGAGCGGATCAGTCCCAAACGGAAACGCCGATGAAGGCGGACGGCTCTTGAGCCTGACAATATCGATCTGCTGCGCGGGATCGTGTGGCGCCAGGAGCGGCGCAAAGATCGCGGCCAGCGCGAGCGCGGCCAGGAGGCCCAATGCGGCGACCACCACCGGATCGCGCAGGAGCCGCTTCACGTACGCATCCTGGGGTCGGCGGCCGCATAGAGCGCATCAGCGATGAGACTCCCCAGCACCACGGCTCCGCTGCCAACGAGCGTGCACCCGATGACGACGGGCGCATCGCGTTGGCTGATGGCATCGAACGCGAGCCGTCCCATGCCGGGCCACGAGAACACTTGCTCGACAAACAGCGCCCCGCCGAACAATGCCGGGAGGGTGAACCCGATGTTGGTGATCAGCGGCAGCAGCGCGTTGCGCAGCGCATGCCGCAGGATGACGTCGCGCTCGGGGACTCCCTTGGCTCTCGCGGTCCGCAGGTAGTCTTCGCCCGCGACGTCGCGCATGGCGTTGCGCTGAAACCGCGCGATGCCAGCGACACTCACCGCCGCCAGGGTGAGCACCGGCAGGATCAGATGGTCGATGCGGTCCCAGAGGCGACCCCAGACATTCATGTAGTCGTGGGTAATCGCCGTCACGGTTCCACCGGCCGGAAACACGGGGATCACGTACGCGAATACGAATACCGCGATCTGTGCCAGCCAGAACTCGGGCAACGAATAGAGTACGACGGCGGTGCCCATCGCGATTTGACCGAGGGACGAGCGCGGCTGGACACTGCGGGCGACGCCGAGCACGAGGCCACCGATGAGACTCAGCGCGATGGCGAGGCTCATGAGCAGGATGGTATTCGGCAACGCCTGCGCGATCATTTCGACCACCGGCCGCTGCGTGATGTACGACTGCCCGAGGTCCCCCCGTGCCGCGTGCGAGAGAAATTGGACGTAGCGGTCGGGCAGGGGACCATCGAGCCCGAGGCGGATGCGGCATTGGGCTTGGACGGCCATGGTGTTGCGCGGGTCGTCCGTCGCGCAGGGATCCCCGGGGGCGATCGCGATCAGCCCAAACGCAATCGTGGCGACGATGAAGATGACGAGCAACGAGTGCAGCGCTCGCCGGCCGATTCTCGGGGCCAGCGTGCGCAGCACGGGCGGGCGCCTACGGTGTCAGCGCGCGGCGGCGAGGCCGACGCGGTCGCGCGCCGTTCGCTCACCCGCCGGGATGTACCATTGTGGCAACCGGATCCACCATCCGTCGGGCCGGAACGGCGCGGTGTGTATCCGCGCGCTGACGGCCGCGACGAGTTGCGGCTCGTAGAGCCACACACCGGGCGCGTCGGCCACCATGATCTGGTACGCATGACTGAAGTGCGCCTTGGCTCCCGCGGGGTCCAAGTCGACGAGCCCGCTGTCGATCGCGGCGTCGAATTTCGGGTCCGAGTAGCTGAAGTAATTGATCCCGTCCTTCTCCGCGCCCGTCGTCCAGGTCTGTTTCGGATCGTTGGGCGAGAGATCGCTGACCCACGATCCGAGATACGTGTCGAAGTTGTGCCCGTGGATCTGACTCACGGTCACCGACATCTCGACCACGGACGGCGTGGCGGCGATGCCGACGCGCTGCAACTGGTCCTGGATGAGCGACGCCATCCGTACGCGATACTTGCTCGACGACGGGGCGAGCACCTGGAACGCGAGCTTCTGGCCGCCCCGCGCGCGCGTCCCGTCTTTTCCGCGCTTCCAGCCGAGCGAGTCGAGCAACCGATCCGCGGCGGCCGTGTCATACGGAACCTGCGCGACCGTCGTGTCGGAGATGTGATTGAGCCGCGAGAAGGGTCCTTTCGCGACGAGGCCGAGCGTGTCCAGGACGTTCCGCACCATCGAGACCCGGTCGAGCGACATGGCGATCGCGCGTCGGACGCCCAGCTCGGCGAACACCGGCTTCTTCATGTTGAATCCGAGGAAGCCGTATGAGGGCTGCGGATACACCACCATGCGCAGGCCCGTGTGCTTGGCGACTTCCGGGACGTCATCCGGATGGATGACTTCGTACATGTCCGCCTCGCCGGTGTACAGCTTGACGAGGGCGGACTGATAGTCGGGCGCGATGTCCCACACGAGGCGATCGAGGAACGGGCGTCCGCGATAGTTCGCCGTGTCCGCGACGAGCTCCACGGACTGGTTCGGCGTCCAGCGCACGAACCGGAACTTGCCCGAGCCGATCGGGTGACTGGCCGCGTCCGACGCCCGCATGGACGCGACGGGAATAGGCGCGAGCACGTGCGCGGGAATGATCCGCATCTGCGTGGCGGCATCGAAGAACTGCGTCGGATAGCGCCGCTTGAACCAGAACGTCGCGGTGAGCGAGTCGGGCGTGGAGACCGAGTCGATGCGCGCGACATTCGTCGCGATCCCCGATCCCATCGCGGGATCGGTGTATGCCTTGTACGTGAACTGCACGTCCGCCGCGCGGACCGGTACGCCATCATGCCACTTCGCGCGCGGATCGATGTGAAACGCGATCGACAACGAGTCCGGCGCCCAGGTCCACTTGTCCGCGAGCCGCGGCGTGAATCCGTGGTCGCCGAGCATGTTCAGGCTGTCCCCGACGTCGGCCAGGTAGTCGAACACCATGTCGAGGATTTGCGCCGTCGTGATGTTGACCTGCGCTGGAGGCAGCAGCGTCTCGATGTTCGTCGGAATGGCGAAGACGACGGTGCCGCCGGTCTGACCAGTGGACGACGACGATCGGTCGCTGGCTTGGCAGGCCGTGAGTCCGAGCGCGATCATCGCGAGTGCGATGAAGCGTGGCATAGCGCGCAAAGGTGGATACACCGTCATCCCTCGTCAAGCTTTTTCCGACGCCACGTCCACGCGTCGTCGGAGTAATGTTGGCATAGCTGTCTCGCTTCGTCTCTCACCATCGGCTCCAGAGCCAATGTTACAGTGTCGACGATCGCGCCGAACGCATCGGCCAACTCGAATGCCGTCGGCGCTCGACCGAGTGCCGCGCGCAACGTCGCGGGCTCGACGCCCTCTTGGTCATTGTCGATGAGAATCGAGCCATGCTGTAGAACGACGCCGTTCTCCCTCCATTGGGCACTGCCCGCAATCTTGCGGCCGTCATATATCAACTCGCCTCGGGACGGACCGGAGAAGCAGGGTCCCTGTGCTGTTGCCGCCCCGTCAGTCGCGATTGTTACCGGCGCTCCGAGCTGCTCCAATGTCGCGGCGAGTATCTCATTCAGCCGATCATAGAGAGCCCGGGGTCGCTCAGCGGCAGGGAGGGTGAAGCTGTACGTCAGCTCGCGATGATGCAGGATCATCCGGCCGCCCGTCGGGCGCCGGACGATGTCGATGCCAGGACGTCGGAATGCAGCCTCATTGCGTCCGAACGAGAGCGTGGGACGAGACCACCCGTACACGCGAATGACCGCCTCGCCCGTGCGCGCGGCGCGCCGCATCAGCGCGTGGTCCAACGCCATGTTCTCCGCACCCGTCTGAGGCTCCGTGATCAGGAGCCTCCAGACGTTACTCTCCGACGTGAGCGGCGTATTGCTGCGCGGTGAGGAGTCCGTTGCCGGCCGCCGGCGACTCGGCCGGCTCGATCTCGATCATCCAGCCGTCGCCGTATGGATCCGTGTTCACGAGCGCCGGCTCTTTATCGAGCCGCGGATTGATGGCGAGGACGGTGCCCGCGACGGGCGACATGAGATCCGAGACGGCCTTGACCGCCTCGATCGTGCCGAAGGTCTCGTGCGCGCTCAAGTGCGCGCCGACTTTCGGTAGCTCGACGAATACGACGTCGCCAAGCTCACCCTGCGCGTAGTCGGTGATGCCAACGCGCGTGGGCTCGGTGCCGTTGACGCGAAGGTATTCGTGATCCTTCGTGTACAACAGGTCGGTCGGAATTTTGGAAGCCATCAAATCGTGACGGTAGATGCGAGAGTGTCGGCTTCGCGCTCGAGTTCCGTCCAGACGTGGGCGACTTTCGCCTCGAGATCGGTCATCGTCCCGGTATTGTCGATGACGAAGTCCGCGCGAGCCCGCTTGAGCTCGGCCGGCATCTGCGCGGCGATCATGTCGAGCGCTTCGGTCTCGTCGAGCGAGCGTTCGTGCGTGAGCCGCTCCAAGCGCAGCGGGCGCGGCGCGTCGACGAGCACAATACGGTTGAATTCGTCCGCCATCTTCTTTTCAAAGAGCAGCGGTACATCGCAGACGACGATTTTTTCCCCGCGACCGACCGCATCGGCGACCAGACGGTCGCGTAAACGGTTGACTTCCGGATGCACGATCCGGTTGAGCTCTTCGAGCTCATCGTGGTCGGGAAAAACGAGGTGTCTGAGGGCGGCGCGGTCCAAGAGCCCGTCAGCAGCCACCACATCGTTGCCCCAACGCTCCACTATACGGTCGAAGGCGGGCGTACCAGGCTCGACCGCGCGGCGGGACAATACGTCCGCATCTATGATCGTCGCGCCGCGCTCCGAAAAGAGGCGGGCAACCGTCGATTTCCCACTGGCGATATTCCCAGTGAGACCGACCAACAACGTCGTCATGACTGGCAAGCTAGGGGTAGAGAATTGCCTGTCAACAGGCTTGTTGGGCTACCCCATTGGTGCTGCCATTGGTCCCGCTCTCGGCGCGGGGGGCGCGCCGGCGAGGGCCGGCCGCAGCGGCTAAACGCGCGCTGGTGAGGAACGTATCAATGACGTAAGCAGCACCGCCACGATCGCGGAGCTGCTGTGGTGTGGCCTGGAGATACCGCTGACACGTATTGCGAAATGCGCTACCCGACGGGAAATCGAGCACCTGCGCGACGCTGTCCGCGCTCCGGTGCTTGTCCTCGAGCATGTGCGCGGCGACGATCAGGCGTCCCCACGTGAGCAACCGATGCGGCGGTGGAAACCCGGCATCCGCCAGCCGCCGGGTCAAGAGCCGCCGGGGCACCGCGAGGAGCCGCGCAAACGCATCGGGCGTCAACCGCTCGTGCGCGCGCGTCACCGACGCCAGGACGGCGTCACGCGCGGTCGGCTTGAGGTCTCCGATCGCCCGCCGCAACAAACTGGCGACGCTCCGCGCTTCGGCCTTGTCGACGTGCGCCAGGAGCGTGAGCGGCGCGTCGTCCGCGTCAGCCATGACGAGCCCATCGAATCCGCAGCGGCCGGCATCGAACATGTCACGGGCCCGCTCCGGCGTGATCGTCACGTAGGCGACCAGCGCGACGCGAGGGAAGCGCAGCTTGAGCAAGCGCACGCTCTCGAAATTCGCCGTGCCGTCCGCGTAGATATCGATAACGGCCAGATGCACCGGCTCGCTGTCGCACATGCGCGTCAGCGACGACCAGTCCTCACAGGCAATGATCGAGTGCCGATCGCGGATCGCGGCGCGCAGCCGCTGGAGCCGGACCGGGTTGGGGAGAAGCGTAGCAATGACTCCCATGCGTCAAGAAGACGCCAAACCGAGCGGCTGCGTCACCGCTTCTACGAGATCCTAGCAGAAGGTGATACGGACGTCCCGTGGCGAAACAGCGCGTGGCGCGCCATCTGCATACTGTTTGGCCTCAGTAGCGCGAGGCAACGCCTGACGGCCTAACGCCGATCGCTACCCCGATGGGCCCCTGACGTCCCTGGACGGCGGGGGTTCTTCGTTTCTCCGCCCCGATCGCCGCCCCTGTCGCGAGGAGGCCCTCGCCTGGGATCCGGCCGATCTGGCCTCGCAGCGGTAGACGCTGCCGGCGGAGCCGGCGCGCGCCTTTCGCGCCCGAGCAAGTGCACGGCCGCCGCCGCGATCTCGATGCCGTCATAGTTGTCCAGAAGGGGCTCCAGCCAGGTCGCTTCGGCTGCTGGCACCCCGGCTTCCAAGATGCGGCGGATCTCCTCGACACGCTGCCTGGCCCGGTCCAGCGGCCCACTGAGCGTGAGCGGCGTGGCTCCGGGCAACCGGGCCAACTCTCCCCGTTCAGCCAGCGCAATGATTTGCACAGGCGTCGACTGGAGTACCCCTGCCATTTGCGCCGCGTCCAGCGGGATGTCGTAGAGCACCGCGAGCGCCGCGCTCTCGGCGATGGTATCCCGCGCCACCTGCACGGATGCCTTCGCGCCGGTGTAGCCGAGCGCGCCGAGGATCTCGCGGACGGTGCGCTCGGAGGCGTCGGTGCGCGTGTAGACGATCGCCGAGGGCGGATCGAGATCGTCGAGCAGGCGCCGGAGCGCCGTGGGTCGGTTGCCGGGCGTGACCGAGACATATCGCATGCCGACGACGGATGCAGCCGGTGGAGTCCCAGCGACCCGGCGCGCGCGTCTCGCGTAGCGCTCGACGAGCGATTCGATCTCGGGCGTCGCCGCCAGCGCTGCCGTCGCCACAATCGTTCGCGCCGAGTCCTTGGGCACTTCGGCCATGACCGCTTCGAGCGCCGGGACAGCACCGACCCATGCGATGACGAGCGCACCGAGCCCGTCGAGCTTGAGCCGCGACCGCGCGATGAGGCCCTGGATGACCTCCGGCGGCCCAATCACGATCGCCGGAGGCGTCACACGCGCCGCGCGGGCCACCGATGTCGCCGCGAGCACGTCAGATCGGCCAAGTGCAGTCGCAATCGACACGGCGGTATCCGCGTCTGGTGTCAGCACGAGAACAGCCGGCGTGCCGGAGCCAACCTGCTCCAGCACCGGCGTCATAAAAGTCGAGACTGATGATGGATCAGCGGGAAGAACAAACAGCGTGTGCACGGATAGCGGAGTGGATGAAGACGCGGTAACATACATCGTGACGACAACACTCGCGCCCGCGTTCGCGCCGTCGGCGAACGTATCCCATATCAAAGAGTCCGCCACGCTCGCCGTGGCGAGCCGCGCCCGGGCGCTGAAAGCCGCGGGACGCGAGATCCTCGATCTCGGAGCTGGCGAGCCCGACTTCGACACGCCGGAGTTCATTCGCCGCGCCGCTGAGAAGGCGATTGATTCTGGCGCTACGCGCTACACGGCGACTGAAGGCATCCTTCCGCTCCGCCAAGCGATCGCGGCCCAGGCCCACGCGGACCCGACCGAGGTCGTGGTATCCACAGGCTCCAAGCAGTCGCTGTTCAACGCGTGCTTCGCGCTCTTTGGGCCCGGCGACGAAGTCTTGGTGCCGACGCCGAGCTGGACCTCGTACTACGAGATGGTCTCGCTCGCGCGCGCCAAGGCAGTCCCCGTGCATGGCCACGTCACACGAGGGCTCAAGGTCACCGCGGACGAGTTGGCTCGTGCGGCTACGTCGCGCACGAAGGGTCTGATGCTGAACTCGCCATGTAACCCGACGGGTGCGGTTTACGACGCCGACGAGCTCTCGGAAATCCTCGATCTCGCCGGATCGAAGGGTTGGTGGGTGATCAGCGATGAGATCTATCAGCGTATCACCTACGAGTACCCCGCTCCGTCGGCGCTATCGCTCATGCCCGATGGCAGCCGCGACCGTTTGGTGTTAATCAACGGTGTCGCGAAGAGCTTCGCGATGACGGGGTGGCGGATCGGCTGGGCAGTCGCGCAGCGGCCGGTCGCGGCGGCAATGAACGCGCTCCAGTCCCACACGACGTCGAACCCCGCGACGCCCTCGCAGTACGCCGCGCTTGCTGCCCTCACGGATACCGCGGCAGCCAACGCCGCGGTCGAGCATATGGTCGCGACCTTCCGCGAGCGGCGCGATGCCGCCATGACCATTCTGGACTCGGCCGGTGTCACCTATGTTCGGCCGGACGGTGCCTTTTATCTGTATATTCGCGTCGGCGACGGTGACTCGTTTGCTACGCGCTTAATGGACACGCACGGTGTCGCCGTCGTTCCCGGCTCGGCTTTCTTGACGCCTGAGTGGGTGCGTCTCTCTTACGCGGCGCCTACGGCGACCGTGACCGAGGGTGTCAAACGACTGACATTACTGCTCAAGAGCCCGGCGTAAGCGTACGCGGCGCTCTACGGCGACTGTGACCGAGGGTGTCACACGATTAGCAACGCTGCTCAACGGCTAGGCGACGAGGCGCGAAGCGCCGAGGAGCCTTAGTTCTGGTGATCCAAACACCAGTCCGATGCACCGTGAAAGATCTCGAGCCAGTGGCCTGACTTGAACTTGAGCACGATCGGGAAGCTATCACCACCGTAACGCCACCCTTCGATGACGACTTCGTCCACGCCATCGCCGTCGATGTCGAGGTGATCGACATAGCGGCGATACTCGGCGTGCGCGGCCGATCCATCGACGGTCTTCACGAACGACGGCGAATAGTCCGTCCCGTCCCAATCGGCGATGACGAAGACGTACGAGGTCTCGTCGCCGTGCGCGGCCGCTTCCTCGGCGTTCGGATCGATGAACGACGCGATGAGCGTCGGCTGAGCCGTGGCGCCAGTATTGATCGCCAGGCCGTGATAGTCGAGCGAATCGAGGCGTGTCTTCGGGATGCCGGCGCCGGTGCCGACCTTCATGGCGATGTCGCGCGCCTTGGTCAGGGCATCCTCGCGCGTCAACGGCTCGGGCTTCTGCGCCTGCGTCGCGCCTGGCAGCGGCGTGCCCGATGCGAGAAACTCGACGGTGATGCCCGCTTTGACTTTGCTGTCCAGCGCCACGGCCGAGAGAGGCGTGAGCAGGTGGCAGTTCGGCAGCGAGTAGAGCGGCATGCCGGGCTTCTCCCACATGCCTTGCTTCACCGTCGCGGTGCCAGCGACCTGGCCATCCTGATAGAGCGTGTAGTTCGCGCCGGATCGGGTGTAGATGCGATCGAACGATTTCCATCCGGGCGCATCGAGTACGATGCCGCGCAGGTGTCCGCCTTCGACCGTCCCGATCGGAATCATGCGCGGATCTTCACGCTCGCCGAAGATCTCGAACAAGACGTTGGGCCGCTTGGACAGATCAAGCACCGCGCTCTGCGATGCGCCCCCGGAGTCGGACTCCGAAGCGTGCTTGTCGCAGCCTAGCGCTGCGATTACCATAACGCACAGTGCGACGCGGGCGATCACGGAAGTGGTGACAGGGTTGAACTTCAACTCGTACCGGGCGGTCCCCACGCTGGAGACGCTCGTCCGGGGTGCCGAGTCACCGCGTCTAGCGCCCCCCGAGGTGGTGGAAGGTCCCGCGCTGGCGCGCATTCGGCTCTCCGGGCCGCCGGTCGTCGGGTTCGCGGCCTTTCTGAATGGCATCCAGCAAAGCCGCATTGTGTACCACTCGGGGCTCGTCCCCATCGTCCACGGGACCGTCGGCGCGGTCATCCGGGTGCGCCGCGATCGCCGGCTTACGACGCACGCGCTCGGCCCCAGGATCTCACGCACGCTCCTCGCCCCGCGTCAGCTCCTTCCCGACGATCTCTGGAACGACCTGGTCCCGCTCGGCGTGATCGACACCGGGTCCGGCCCGGCCGACGCCCACCCTTCAGCGCTGCTCGAACGCGCGATTCACCTCGTCGAGCAACGTCGCGAGGCGGCAGAACGCTTTTTGGCCGAGGCCTGGGCTGACACGGCTCCCCTCTGGGTCGATGGCCCCCTCTCCATCCACTCGTCTCAGACGATCGGGATCGTTCGCACCCACCGAACCCTCTATGCGGGTGTCGAAACACTGCCAACACTTTGTGCACTCGCCGTAGGCGAGCGCACCAGTGTGTTTCGTGTGAGAGACAACCTCAGTTGGTACCTGCGACTCCGAGACCCGGCTGGGCGCGAGCCGCTCTGGGGACTGCTACGGGTCGAGGTGGCGGCGATCGGCGATCCGGCCGAACGGGCCGATCTCGTGTCGCGCTGGGTGCTGGCCGAGTCGACGCCACTCGCGCTGCCAGATCCCCGATGGGATACTCTGGTCTATGGAGTACGAGACTGCGAAGAATACCTCCGTGCCGTCTGCTGACGACGCGCTCCGGCCCATCGGCCGCGTCGTAGCGACCGAGCGGCGGCCGAACACCCCGCACGAGTTCCATTTCTGGACCGCGCTCGACGCGGCGGTCGGCATCGGGACGATCGTGCGGGTGGTCGGCACGCATCCGGTCGCGGGACGTATTCCAACGGTATACGGGGTCGTGGTCGAAGGCTTCAGCTACACCGACCTCGCCACGCCCCTGCACGACGTGCTCGGCCACGACGGCGCGCCCGAGCGGGTCGCGGCGTCGCCGACGGAACGCGCCGAGATCCGGCTGTACACGGCGGCCGTGCTGCGCCAGGTGCCCGAGGAGCCCCTGCAGCCGGTGCCGCTCGGCGAGGTCTTCCTGGCCAACGAGGCCGACGTCCTGATCGCCCTGCGCATGGACTCCTACGCCGGCCGCGGCATCCCGGTCGGGTTGTATCGGGCTGGCGGCAGCGAGTCTCCCGTCTACCTCGACCCTGACTTTCTGCTCGGCCCCGAGGCCGCCCACTTGAACATCACCGGCGTCTCGGGCCTCGCCACGAAGACCTCGGCCGTCGAGTGGCTGCTCTCGTCGATCTTCGCGCACTTCCCGGCGGACAAAGGGTCGGTCGCCGCCGTCTGCTTCAACGTCAAAGGGCCCGATCTGTGCTTTTTGGATCTGCCCGCCAATCTCGAAGACGTTGACCGCGCCCTCTACGAGCGCCTCGGCGTTCCCCCCGTCCCATTTCCCAACGTTCACTATTTCGCGCCGTACACCGCCAAGGGGTATGCGCTGAATACCCTGCGCTCCAATGAGGCGCTGCTACATAACGTTTCGCCGCTGACGTGGGGCCTCCGGGAGGTATTGCAGTTTGCCGAGGTCTTGTTGAACCGAGATGACGTCGACGCGAAGGCCGATGCGGTGATCGATTTTATACGAGAGAGAGTCGTCGATCGGCCGTTTCACGATGACACGTTGGCGTCAACCCATCATGTCAAGTCGTTTGCGGATCTGGATGCGTGGTTCCGAGATGTGTTAGCCAGTATGGAACGGCGGAACGCAGAGTCGTGGCGAACCCATCACGGGGCGACGATACGGAAGGTCAGAAATCGCTTGACCAATATCGCGACGCGCTGCGCGGGCCTGGTGACGAACGATGGCGGAACGAGCGATCTCCCATTCGGGAGCTTTCGCGACCGGACGGTGTACGTGATCGATGTCGCCCTGCTCGAAGAAGACGCGCAGGATCTGATCTTCGCCCGCGTTGTCTCGAAGCTCCGCGAGCACCTCGAACGGCGGGATCTCGGCGTTCAGCACGTCGTGGTGTTCGTGGACGAGCTGAACAAGTACGCGCCGGGCGACGGACCGGACACGTATGTGCGGAAGATGCTGCTCGATGTCGCCGAACGGGGCCGGTATCTCGGGCTCGTGCTGTTCGCCGCGCAGCAGTTCCGCTCGCAGGTCCATCGGCGGGTGGTCGGCAACGCTGGCACCGCGTTATTCGGTCGAATGGATGGCGACGAGTTGGCGACGCCAGGGTACGCCACCCTGGGGCCCGCCTTGCGCACGAAGTTGGCGACGTTGGAGAAGGGGCAATTGATGGTGCGACACCCGCATTTCGCGCAACCGGTGTTCGTCCGGTTCCCTCGTCCGGCCGTGTTGACGGGCCGGCTGGGCGCGGAGCGCTATCCGCCCAGCACCGAGCCAGCGCTCGATGTGGCCGTCACCAGGGCCCTTCGGGCGATTGATCCGGGGGTGACGCTCGGCTGGGTCCAAGACACCATCGCGCTCGTCGATGACGCCGACGTGCTGCGCGCCAAGGTCGCCGTCGAGGTGACCCGGCCACAGGACGTCAAAGGGTTCTTCCGCGCGACGCTCCGGACTGCCGCGCGGGTGGCGGCGCCGGTTGCGTCATCCCCCGCTCCGGCCGTCCCGTTGAAGACGGCGCCGGACGACGACCCGTACGGATTTTGATGCTCTCGGCACTGGTCCTCCTGCAGAGCGTCGTGCTGAGCATTCGCCCGCACGCGGGTGACACGCTGCATATGCGCTACGACCAGCGGGTGGAGACGATTGCGACGACCGAGCGCGGCCACGCCGACACGACCACGTCGGTCGTCTCGACGCTGCTCGTCATGAGTCGCACCATCGTCGAATCGAGCGACTCGTCGGGCGCCGACGTTGTCGCCGTCACCGACTCGGTGGCCGCGACGTCGTCCGGCGGGCGGACGCCCGAGTCAGCCCAGGCCGCGCGTGAGATGTTGCAGGGCAAAGAGGTCCGCCTGCGCATGTCCCCGGACGGCGCCACGGTCGCCGAGGACACCGCGGCCAATCCCGAGTTGCGGTCGCTGTTCGCCGCCATGCCGGCGATCCTGCCCAAAGCGCCAACTCCGGTGGGGCGCCGCTGGAAACGGGAGATGGCTGGCCCGATCGGGGGCGCCATAGAGGGTGGGCACTCCGAGGTGAAAACGACGTTCCGGCTGGACTCCCTGTCGAAGGCAGGAGATCTGGCCTATGTCTCCGTTCGCGGGACGATCACTGAAGCCTCGACCGGCCCCGGTCCCACCAAGGGCGAGTCCTCAGGTACGGTGAATGGGACCGTGCTCCTCGATCTCCGGCGCGGTTGGGTCACCGAATCCCGGGACCGGATCGAGATCACGTCCACCATCCGCTCGCGCGGCGCGAAGATGCGGATCAAAATGACCGTCACACAGTGGCTGCGAGCGATAGATTGAAGGATGCGGCTCGTGCATCTGTCCGACCTGCACCTGGGGTTCAGACAATACCAACGTCTGACCCCGGCGGGGATCAATCAGCGCGAAGCCGATGTGGCGACCACGTTCAAGAACGCGATCGACAAGACGATCGATCTCGAGCCTGATCTCGTCCTGATCGCGGGCGATCTCTTTCACACCGTCCGCCCGTCCAATCCCGCGATCCTGCACGCGTTTTTGCAGTTCCGGCGTCTCAAGGAAGCACTGCCGCGCACCGACATCATCCTCATCGCGGGCAACCACGACCTCCCTCGCGCGAGCGAGACCGGTTGCATTCTGCGGCTCTTCGCGCAGCTCGGCGTCCATGTCGTCGATGCCGAAGCGCGGCGGATCGACCTGCCTGATGTCTCCGTGCTCGCCGTACCGGACACACCCGTGCTGCCGGCGCTCGTCGGCAATCCGGCCGCGAAGTACAACGTCCTACTATTGCACGGCGTGATCCCGGGGGTCCTCCCGGATTGGTTCACGGCCGCTGATCGAGCGCGCACGGAAGTCTCGATCGAGGACTTGACCAAGACCGAGTGGGACTACGTCGCGCTCGGCCACTATCACGTGTATCAGCGCATCGATCGCGAGCGCCACATCTACTATTCGGGCGCGATCGATTACACCGGTCCGAGCGCGTGGGGCGAGCTGTATCAGGAGGGAAAGACCAAGGTCAAGGGAAAGGGACTCATCGAACACGACCTCGCGAGCGGCAAGCACGTGTTTCATACGCTGCCGCCCTCGCGCAAGTTCATCGACCTGCCACCCATCCCGTCCTACAACCTGCCGCCGGCCGACATCGATCGCGCGATAGAGGCGACGCTGCACAAGGTCCCGCTCGACGGCAACATCGTGCGCGTCGTCCTGCAGGACGTCCAGCGCCACGTCGTGCGCGAGCTGAATCATGCCGCCCTGAGAGAGTACCAGCGACGGGCGCTCCATTTTCAGCTCGATGCGCGGCGTCCGGATGCCACGCGCACGGCGGCATCGGGCGCCACCGGTCGCAAGATGTCGCTGACCGACATCGTGCGCGAAAAGCTCGAGACCCGGCCGATCGAGGCCGATCTGGAGCGTCACGCGTTCGTCGATCTCGGCCTGCATTACCTGAAGGAAGCCGAGGCCGTCGAGGTGCCTGAGTGAGGCTCAACAGCCTGCACCTGGTCAACTTCCGCCAGCACACGGACACCCGGGTGACGTTCGATTCGGGCCTCACGGGCATCATCGGCCCGAACGGCTCCGGCAAGACGACGATTCTCGAAGCCATCACCTGGGCCGTGTACGGCCACGCCCGTGGCACGCGCGACTCGATCCGCAACTCCCGCGCGAGCGCCAGGGCGCCCGTCCGCGTCGAGCTCGAGTTCGAGCTGGGCCAGCACCGCTATCGGGTCGAGCGGGGGCTGAACAACGCCGAGCTCTATCTCGACAACGGATCGCACCCGATCGCGAACACGATCTCGAGCGTCACCAGTCAGCTGCAAAAGAAGCTCGGCATGACGCGCGCCGAGTTCTTCAACACGTATTTCACGGGCCAGAAAGAGCTCGGCCTCATGGCCGCGATGGGGCCGTCCGAGCGCGCGCGCTTTCTCTCGCGCGTGCTCGGCTACGAGCGGCTCCGCGTCGCCCAGGAGATGGCGCGCGAACGGCGCAAGGCGATTGTCGCCGAAGTCACCGGCATGCGGAGCGGCATGGCCGATCGCGAGACGATCCTCCGCGGCGTGACGACGGCCGAGTCGCGTCTCTCGGACGCGACGGAACGGGCGGCGTCAGCCTCCGCGCATCTCGAGCGCGCCCGCACCGCGCTCGGCGCGATCGCCCCGCAATGGGAGCGTGTGCAGGCGGAGCGCGAGCGCTGGCAGGAGCTCTCGACCCGCCTGCAGGTCGCCGAGGCGAAGGTCGAGGATCACCTCAAGCAGGCCGTGCGGATCGCCCGCGATCTCGATGAGATCACCGCCGCGCGCACGGAGTTGAATGGTCTCCGCGCGCAACTCACCGGCTATAAGGCGCTGATACAGGAAGCCCAGCAGCTCGACGTCCTCGCGCGCGAAGAGGGTCGCCGCACAGCCCTGATGGATCAAGAACGTCTGCTCGCCGAGGAACTGACACAACTCGAGGAGAAGGTCGAACGCCTGGAGGTCGCACCCAAAACGTTGCTCGATGTCCAGGCAGAGCTCACGACCGCCCAGGCCGCATTCGCCGACGCCCAATCGCGGGCCGACGCGCGACAAACCGAGTGGGTGCGTGAGCTGCAGGAAGCCAAGACGAAGCTCCAATCCCTCGTGGCCCAACGGAAGGACGTCCGCCACCAGCAAGACCAACTGACCGCCGTCGGCGAGAACGGCGAGTGCCCCACGTGCGGCCAATCGCTCGGTGGCGGTCATTACCGCAAGGTGCTCGAGGAACTGGAACGCCAGGCGGACGAGATCGCGGTCAATGGCAAGTATTATCAGGATCGTCAAAAGCAACTCACGGATCGGCCGACCGATCTCGGAGAGCTGGACACGCTCTCCGGCACGCTGAAAAAGCAGGTGACGGCGCTCGAGACGAAGCAGGTGCGCGTGCAGGAAGCCGTGAAGCAATTGGACGCGCAGCGGCGTGAGCTGACGGAGAAACGCTCCCGGCGAAAGAAGATTCGCTCCGAGCTGGATAGCCTCCCGGTGGGCTATGACGAGGCCCGTCACAAGCAAGCGCGCGCCGATGTCGACCGGTTGACGCCGGTCCAGGAAAGAGCGAACCGCGTGAGCGGGGCGGTGGAGCGCACGCCGATTCTCGAGCATGACAAGGCGCAGATCGAGGCAGCGCTCGCGGCGGCACGCGTGGCCGTGGCCGAGCTCCAAGGCCAGCGCGACGCGCTCGCGTTCGATGTCGCGCTGCACGTGAGCCTCCGCGAGCAATTCGACCGCGCCGAGGCCCAGGTTCGCGTGACGGAGCTCGATGCGGTCCGCGCGGGCGCGGAAGCCCAGGCCGCGCGCAAGGCGCTCGAGGCAGCCGAGAACGCTCGACTCGAATGGGACAAAGTCCAGGCTCGGCTGGAGGGACTGGTCGTCCACCGGCGACTGCACGACGAGGTCGATCGCGCCTATACCGGCCTGCGCGACGATCTCAATATCCAGCTCCGGCCGGAGATCTCGGAGCTGGCCAGCGAGTTCCTGGCCGAGCTCACGGACGGGCGCTATAGTGAGCTCGAGCTCGATGATGAGTACAATATCAATGTGCTCGAAGACGGCGTGCCGAAGCCCGTGATCTCGGGGGGCGAAGAAGATATCGCGAATCTGGTGCTGCGGCTCTCGGTGTCGCAGATGATCGCGGACCGCGCGGGCCAGGCGTTCTCGCTCCTCGTGCTCGACGAGGTGTTCGGGTCGTTGGACGACAGCCGCCGGCACAACGTCGTCGAGCTCCTGCGGCGTCTGCACGACCGATTCGATCAGGTCATCGTGATCACGCACATCGATTCGGTGCGCGACGGACTCGACCGCGTGATCGCCGTCCGCTATGACGCCGCGCGCGGCACGTCGGTCGTCGACGCCCCGGGTACAGCCCCCGACCCGACCGAGCCCCTGGCCCTCGAGTTCGAGGCTGCCGACTAATGGCGGTAGTCCGGACGTGGCGCTCGGCCAGATCCGCTGACGGGCCGCATCCAGCGCGCCGGGAGGATATACCGGGGCTCAATCAAGTCTTCAGCGACGCATTCACCGAGCGGTATCGGCGCGATGGCATGATCGGCGTGCGCGTCCCGTTCTTGAATCCGGCGATCTGGCGTTACGCGATCGAAGATGCGGCCGAAGGCGCGATGCTCTGGCGCAGCGAGCGCGGCGAGGTGATCGCGTTCAACATGACGCATCGCTCCGGCGTTGAAGGGTGGATGGGCCCTCTGGCCGTGCGCCCCGAGTCGCAGGGATCGGGGCTGGGCAAGGATCTGGTACGAGCCGGCATTGATTGGTTGAACCGCGCCGAGGCCAGGGTGATCGGCCTCGAAACGATGCCGCGGACCATGGACAACATCGGCTTCTATTCGAGCCTCGGCCTCGTGCCGGGGCGACTCACCATGACGTTGACGCTCGAGGCCGCGCCGGCGGATCGGCAGGCACTCGTGCTCGGGCGCCAGCCGCGCGGGATACAGGACGATCTCATCGCCGAGTGTCGCTCGCTCGTCGGGGCGCAGATTCCGGGGTATGACTACACGCGTGAGCTATTGCTCACCGATCATCTCGCCCTCGGTGATACGGTGCTGCTGCGGGACGACGCCGATGCGTTGATCGGCTTTGCGCTGTGTCATACGGCGCCGCTCGTCGAGGGTCGTTCGCGCGACGAGCTCCGTGTGCTGAAACTCGTCGTGCGCTCGCTCACGGATCTCGACGCCATGGTCCGGCTGCTCGCCGACTATGCGCGCCGGAGTGGCACGCGCCGCGTCGCGCTACGGGTGCAGGGTGAATATGTCGAAGCGTACCAGCGCCTCATCGCCTTGGGCGCGCGCGTGCGCTGGACCGATCTCCGGATGTCGCTGGCTGGCGCCCCCGAGCCGCGCGCGGCTACTGGGATTGTTTGGTCGAATTGGGAGGTTTGACGCGCTTCGGCATCGGCGCGCCCCTCGCCACAATGCGCCAAATCACAATGAACAGTCCGAGCGTGAGCAACAGATGGACATACCCGGGCGCGTTGTTCACGACGAACACCAGCACGGCCCAGGTGACGAGCATGATGAGTCCAACGATGATACCGAAGTCCAATTGACTCGTCCTGTTGATGGCGCTTAGTTTAGTGTCCAGATAGGGGCGGAGAGGCTTAATTTTTGAGCCGATAAGTCCTCCGAGTGGGTTCGACAATCTATGCCGACGTCAGGCCCCAGTGCGGGGAAGACGACACGTGTGGTGAGGACCTCATACATTCGACAGGGCTTCAAAAACCCCTCTTCGTTCCGCTTTATTCGAGAAGCTCCGTCATTCGTGGCGGAGCTTCTCTAATTTACACTGAGCTATGGACACAGAAACAGAGCTAGCGACGCTCGTCCGCCGCGAGTTGGAGCTGCTCGGCGAAAATCCCGATCGCGAGGGGCTGATCAAGACGCCGCAGCGCGTCGCCAAAGCGCTCGAGTTCTTCACGAGCGGCTACGCGATGGACGCCGCGCAGGTCATCGGCGATGCCTTGTTCGAGGAGCCGGGGCACGAGAGCATGATCATGGTGCGCGACATCGAGCTCTACTCGCTGTGCGAGCACCACATGCTGCCGTTCTTTGGCCGCGCGCACGTGGCGTATATTCCGAACGGCCGCATCGTCGGCCTCTCGAAGATGGCCCGCGTCGTCGACGTGTTTGCCCGGCGGCTCCAGGTGCAGGAGCGGCTCACCGAGCAGATCGCGCTGGCCCTGGAGCAGGCGCTCCGGCCGCGCGGCATTGGGGTCGTCATCGAGGCGCAGCACCTGTGCATGATGATGCGCGGGGTGCAGAAGCAGAACTCCAAGACCATCACCAGCGCGCTGCGCGGCAGCTTCCGCGATGACGCGAAGACGCGCGACGAGTTTCTGAGGCTCGCCCACAACGAGCACTGAGCGCGATCCGCTCGCCGGTCGCACCGCGCTCGTCACCGGTGCGTCTCGCGGTATCGGCGCCGCCACCGCTCACGCGCTTCGGGGCGCCGGCGCCCGGGTGGTCGCCGTCTCTCGCACCGGAACGGGCGGCGTCTCGGCCGACCTGGCGCGAGCGGCCGATGTCTCGCGGCTGATCGAGTCGGTTCCCGCGCCGGATGTGCTTATTCACGTCGCCGGCGCATTCGTGCTCTCGCCGATCGAAGAGACGGACCCCGGCACGTTCGATGAGATCCTGGCGCTCAATGTCGGGGCGGCATTCAGACTCGTGCACGCGTACTTGCCAGCCATGCGAGCGCGAGGCTCGGGTCATATCGTGAGCGTCGGGTCGATTGCCGACCACGTCGCGTTTCCAGAAAACAGCGCGTATGCGGCGAGCAAGTATGCCGTGCGCGGACTCCATGAGGTCCTCCGAGAGGAGCTCCGTGGATCGCCGATCCGCGCGACGTTGATCTCGCCGGCGGCGGTCGACACGTCGATCTGGGATGCCGTGGGCGAGCGCCCAGGGCTCCCGCCGCGCTCGGCGATGTTGAAGCCGGTGGCGGTGGCCGACGCGATCCTGTACGCGGTGACCCGCCCCGAGGGCGTGAGCATCGACGAGATCCGTCTCTCGCACACCTGATGCACCTGGATGTGATCCCCGCTCTGCGCTGTCCGCGCGAGCACGAGGAGTCGGGCCTCGTGCTCGTCGCCGATGAGACGCGGGGCCGCCATGTGGTGACGGGTGTGCTCGGTTGCCCCGTTTGCGAGGCCGAGTATCCCATTCGCGCCGGCGTCGCGTACTTCGTGGACCCCGCCGCTGGTGCTGCCGACCCGCGTGACGACGAGATCATTCGCACCGCGGCGATGCTGGGTCTCACGGAGCCGGGGGGTGTCATCATGCTGGCCGGACGGTGGGCCTCGACCGCTGATGCGATCAGCGAGATCGCCGAAGCACTCGTGCTGGTCGTCAATCCGCCAGCACACGCGGACTACGCTGAACGCGTCTCGGTGTTGTATGCGGACCAGCTGCCGATTGCCGAGGGTGCGCTGCGCGCCGCCGCGATCGATGCGCCGGTGCGCGATGTCGCATCCGTGGTGCGCCCCAAGGGACGGCTCGTCGCGACACATGCCGTGCCCGTGCCACCGGACATTGCTGAGATCGCGCGCGATGCCGATTACTGGGTCGGCGAGCGGCGAGAGGTGGTCCCGGTCTTGCCTCTTACGAGGGCCTCACGCAGGGGGAGCCTATGAGAGAACGAGACGAACCGGATGTGAAACGCGTTGATCCCAAACCGGATCGCGAACGTGAGGCGCAACCTGGCTGGAAGCCGCCACCGCCGCAGCCTCCCAAAAAGTCAGACGAGGACGAGCGGGACCGTTAGTGAGCCAGAATCGGCTGGCTCGCCGGTTCCTCATATAAGGCGTCGATGATCGGCTTGTACTTCGTGTCGATCACTCGACGCCTGACTTTGAGCGTCGGCGTCAGCTCACCACCCTCGATGGTAAAGTCGTGCTCGATGAGCGCGATCTTCTTGGGTGTCTCGAACGTCGCCAGACCTTGGAGGTGGTCGAGCACCTCCCGCTCCATCTTCGCCTTGACCTCGGGATTCTCGATCAGCTGCGCGTGGTTGGCGAACGCGATGCCTTTGTGCTTCGCCCACCCTTCGAGCTGCTCGAAGTTCGGCACGATGAGGAGCGCGACAAACTTGCGCCGATCGCCGATCATGACGGCCTGACTCACGTAGCGATTCTGCCGGACGAGATTCTCGATGGGCTGCGGTGCGATGGCCTTCCCGCCGGCGGTCTTGATGAGGTCCTTTTTCCGGTCGGTGATGACGAGATATCCGTCGCGGAGCTCGCCGATATCGCCGGTGTGGAAGAACCCGTCGGTATCGATCGCCTCCCGCGTCGCGTCCGGCTTGTTGTAGTAGCCGCGCATGATGCCGGGCCCGCGCACGCAGATCTCGCCATCGGCGGCGAATTTCAACTCGATGTTGCTGATCGGCATGCCAACGGTGCCGATCCGGTTGTGGTCCGGCGTATTGACGGAGATCACCGGCGAGGTCTCGGTCAGGCCGTAGCCTTCGAGGATCACGAGATCGGCGGCGTAGAAGAATTTCGCGATTTCGCTTGCCAGCGGCGCGCCGCCGGAGACGAAGATGCGCATCCGTCCCCCCATCCGCGCCCGCAGCTTCGAGAACACGAGCCGTTGCGCAATCGCGTTCTGCAGCGCGAGGGCGCCGGTCGGCTGTCGCCCCGCGAGGCGCTCGCTGGCTGCCCGATCCCCGACGCGGCGCGCCCACTGAAAGAGGCGATACTTGAGTGCGCCGCCTTTGCGCGCATTGTCGATCGCGCCGGCGTAGACCTTCTCGTAGATCCGTGGGACGGAGAACACGAACGTCGGGTGCACCTCGCCGAAGTTCTGCAGCAGCTTGTCGATCGACTCCGCGTAGCAGATCTCGGCGCCGACGGAGAACATGAGGTAGTCCGCCATCCGCCCGAAGATGTGTGACAACGGAAGGAAGCTCAGCGTGATCTCCTCCTGCATCGGGAGCAGCTGCCGGGACGCGGCGACGTTGGACGCGATGTTGCCGTGCGTCAGCATGACGCCCTTCGGCTCGCCCGTCGTGCCCGACGTATAGATGATCGTCGCGAGGTCGTTCGGCTGCACACTGAGTGCCCGCTGCTTGTACGCCGTCGTCGCCGCATCCGAATCCGCGGCCGCGCCACGCGCCTCGAGCTCCGCGAACGTGCAGTCGACGCCAGGGAACTTGCCGTCGAACGCGCAGACGGTCTTGAGGGCCGGGAGATGGGAGCGGATCTCGGCGACCTTTGCTGCCTGCGCGGCGGTCGACACGAAGATGGCAACCGCACCCGCGTCGTTCAGCAGGTACGGCAGTTGGTCTGCCGGCAAACTGGGATACAGGGGGACGTCCGTCACGCCTGATGTCAGGCACGCATAGTCGCTGATCGCCCACTCGGGGCGATTCTCGGACAGGATCGCGATGCGGTCGCCCGGCTTCGCGCCGGCCGCGGCTATGCCGAGTGCGACGTGGCGCACGCGCCGCTCGATCTCCTTGTGCGAGATCGGCGTGTACGCGCCATTGTGCTTGTACCGCATCGCCTGGGGGCGATCGTACTGGGCGATCGCGTCGAAGAAGAGCGTGTTCAGCGTCCCGGGAGTCAACATTTGCTCGGATTGACGAAGGTGATCGTGACCGGAACCGGGTTATGTAACTGGTGGCCTTGATACCGCGCCGTCGCCTGCACCGTGATGCTGAACGTCGAGTCGTGCTTGGCGACCGCCTTCGCGCCAAAGACGAGCATCCGCGTCGATATCCCGCTCTTGGTCGTATCGAGGATCGACGGATTGCCGGATCCATCGGCAACGTACGCAAGGAGTCCCGTATCCGCGATCGTGCCCGTTTGTTTGCCAACCAGGCTCGCCGGGCTCGTGATGGCCCAGTGAATGAGATAGTTGCTCACCGGAACAGGTGCCGAGTCGGCCAGGTTCGACGTGTGGAACAGATTGGCGTCGAATCCGGCGCTGAGGGGAAGCCCCGTGCAGAAATTCAGGTTCTGAACCGCGTCCGTCGTGTCCCGCGCCAAGCTATCGGGTCGCGGTACGATGTTGATATTGAACGGCAGCGACTGCAGCCCGCCGGCCTCGGCGACGATCCGGGGTGTCGACGGCACCGAGTCGGTGGACGCGAACACATGGCCGAAGGTGTCGGTCGTGACGACGAGTGGATCGAGCGTCAGCCACAGGATCGGAACGTGCAGCGAGTCTTGCTTGATGTTGTATGCTTGCCCCTGGAGCCGACCGAGCGCGGTCGAGTCCCCGATGCGCATGGTGTCGCCGGCCACGACCGACGGCGCCGGCGCGGTGTCGACCGCGAGCGAGATGACGTCTTTGGGATTCGTGTCCGGTTGATTGCACGCGACAGCGACGATCACCGCCGCCAACCACACCGCGGCGACCACCCATCTCATGGAGCGAACCGCTCAACCAGTGTCGTCGCCAGGTTGACGTACGATTGCGCCGCCGCATCAGACGGGTTGCGCAACACGACCGGCTGTCCGGCGGCGAATGCGTCAGCCGCTGCTACCGTACGAGGCACCACCGTATCAAACACCATATTCGCCGGGAGGTGCCGCCGTACGTAGTCCGCGACGCGGACGCAGGCCTTATTGGCGGGCTCGTACATCGTCAGCAGAATCCCGTCGAGCGTCAGATCCCCATTGCAGGCGACGATATCCTGGATCGCGCGCAGGATCTGCGGCGTGGTTTGCAGGGCCAGCGGCTCGCACTGCAGCGGGACGATGACGTGCTGGCTGGCCTCGAGCGTGCGCCGCACGATCGAGCCGAGTCCGGGCGGGGTATCGACGATCACGATGTCGCAGCGGGCGCGCGCTTCGACGAGTACGTCGCGCAGCATCGTCGAGTCGGCCATCAACTGCTGGTACTCGGAGTGATTGGCCTTCTCGGAGATGGTGCCGACGAGCATCACGCGCAACCACGGAAGTTGCGTCGGCAGGATGATCTCGCGCAGCTTGCGCTCGCCGTTCAAGTACTCGAAGAACCCATGCTGGGGATGACCACGCCGAAGACCCGCGCCGTAGCGCACGGCGCCTTGCGGATCGACGTCGACGATGAGCGTTTTGAGTCCGCGCCGGGCGAACGCCGCGCCGAGATTGACCGCCGTCGTCGTTTTCCCGACGCCGCCTTTCTGGCTGACGACGGCGATCACGTTCCCCACGCTAAGCGCGCTCAGGGTTGAGCGTGCCGGTCTTCATCGCCTCGAGCGTCTCTTCGGCGTGCTTGACCCAACGCTCGGCCTCGGCGCCGTGCGGGCGGTACTCCAGGAATCGGTGCAGATGCCGTTCCGCCCCATCTTTGTCGCCGCGCTTGAGCAGCAAGAACGCGAGGCCATAGTGCGCGCCCGCCAGTTGCGGCTGCACGTCGAGCGCGCGCCGGTAGCATCGCACCGCGTCCTCGAGTCGCCCCGTTTTCGAGTAGGCGATCGCGAGATTCTGCAGCACGCGGTGATCGTTCGGCTGGTCGCGCAGCGCGAGCTGATACGACGTCAGCGCGGCGTCGAAGTCGCCCTGGCGTTCGAGAGCCAACGCCTCACTCAAATAGTCCAGGCGTTGCGGCTTGAGGTCCCCGCCGGGTTTGCCCCCGAGGAGGCGGCTCAACCAGGACATAGTGTCAAAGGTACGAAGGGCGTAGCTTATACACCATGGCGCCACGTCGATACGTCGTCGATCACACGAAAGGGGTCATGCACATCGAATGGCCGTTCTTCGGTGAGCTGTCCCGTGCGCTCGCGCTCAAGGTCGCGCGTGCGTATGACCCCCAAATCGTCGTCGGCATCGCGACCGCCGGGGTCGTTCCCGGTGCGGTCGTCTCGGCGATCCTCGACCGCGAGTTTCACTCCATCATGGTCTCGCGGCGCGCAAAAGCAACAACGGTACGCGAAACGCCCGCCGTGCTCGGGGCCGCCCCGCCCGAGGTCCGCGGGCGCCGCGTATTGATCGTCGATGAGACATGCGACTCCGGCGCCACCATGCGCCTCGCCGTCGCCGCCATCGTGAATGCCGGCGCCACGACGGTGCGCACCGCCGTCTCGTTCAAAACCGGGACGTATGAGCCGGATTTCTATGCGCTCGCGACCGAGAGCACGATTGTACTCCCGTGGGATCGCGAGGTTCTCGTGGACGGGGAGCTGCTCCCCAACCCCATGTACGAGGGTCTCTGAGCGCGCTTCGCGCGACTCATTGAGACTTGGGGGGTCCGGGGGGCGTAGTTGGGGTTTGCCCCCCGGAGGCGAACCGACCAGTCGAGCGAGGTTCTGGTCGACGGGGAACTGCTCCCCAACCCCATGTACGAGGGCCTCTAGGCCCTCTTAGCTATTCGACGGCTTCGACGGCCGTCTCGTAGCTGGTCCCGGCGCCCATCTCGTCATAGACGTGCCCCATGACCTCGGCATTGCCGATCAAAAATCGGCAACGGGGCGCGCCGGCGGAGCGACACTCGACTTCGAGGACCGCGAGCGGATGGTCGGCGATCCGCCCGAAGAAGTCCGCGAACATGCCCGTGGTGAGATAACACCCGGGATGATCGAGGTTGGCGCTGGGGTCGGCCTCGGCCCAGTCGTCCGTGTCGAGCGTCGCGACCGCGTCGCGGAGGGTGCCGATGGTGAGTGACCCCCACCCGGCATCCCTGAAGTACTCAGTCGCCCGTTGCTCGAACGTCTGTAGGTCGAGGTGTTCAGGCGCTCCCAGCCCTTGTGCGTCGAGCCACGACGCAAACGATGCAAAGAGCTGTTCACCGCCGGCGTATCCCGCCTCCTGGAGATAGGAGGCCGCGGCGAGTCCGGCGTCGCGGACGAGCGCGGCGCGGAGCGCGGCGAGCGAGCCGCGGGTCAGGGCGACCATCTGATGGCGCGCGAGGTCGATCGACTGTGGCATGGTTGATAACCTATTGTCCACGGATGCGCTTCAACAGCGTCTCTTCGTCTATGATCTCCGTCCCGAGCGAACGGGCCTTCTCGAGCTTCGAGCCCGCCTCGGCGCCCGCGACGACGAAGCTCGTCGCTTTGGACACGGAGCTTGTCACCCGCCCCCCGGCCTGCTCGACCAACTCGGTCGCCCGAGGCCTGGAAAGGGTCGGTAAAGTCCCGGTAATGACGACCGTAAGCCCACTGAGGGCACCCCCCACCTCGACCTGGCGCGGCTCCTCGGTATTCACTCCGGCTTTCTGGAGTTTCCCGACGAGCTCTTTGACCGAGGGGTCCGCGAAATACTGAACAACGGCCTCGGCTATGATCTCGCCGATCCCGCGGACCGCGAGAATGTCTTCGACGCTCGCTTTCGCCAGGGCATCCAGTGTCCCGAACTGGCGCGCCAGCAGTTCCGCCGCCGTCCCGCCGACATGTCTGATGCCGAGCCCGAACAACAGTCGCGAGAGCGGCTGCTGCTTCGCGGCCGCGATCGCGGCGACGAGATTCTCGGCGCTCTTATCGGCAAATCTATCGAGCCGTACCAACTGCTCGGCCGTCACGGAGAAGATATCGCCGACATCCGAGACGAGCCCCGCGTCGACCATCTGCTGGATGCGTGCATAGGAGAGCCCTCGAATGTCCATGGCAGCGCGAGACGCGAAATGGACGAGCGCCTCGAGTCGTCGCCCCGGACAGGCAATGTTCGGACAGAAAATCCCGACCTCCTCGGGATCACGCTCGACGGGCGTGTGGCAGATAGGACACTCGGTCGGCGCCTCGGTCTTTCTCGACCCTGCTTCGCGACGTTCGACCAGCGGCGCGATGATCTGCGGGATGACGTCGCCCGCGCGCTTGAGCTGTACCCAGTCGCCTTCGCGCAGATCTTTCTGCGCGATAAGATCGAAATTGTGCAGCGTCGCCTGTCGCACCGTCACGCCGCCGATTTCTACTGGTTCGAGCTCGGCATAGGGGC
Organism: Gemmatimonadaceae bacterium; assembly: GCA_035570055.1. Classification (GTDB taxonomy): domain Bacteria; phylum Gemmatimonadota; class Gemmatimonadetes; order Gemmatimonadales; family Gemmatimonadaceae; genus DASRDS01. The sequence continues at coordinate 15,945 of DATMLM010000050.1, read as the reverse complement.
TGAGCGCACCCGTGCGCCCAACGTTGACCTGTATTTTGAGCAGACGCGTCACCGCGATATCCGGCGCGAATTTTCGCGCGATCGCCCAGCGCGGCTCGCGGTCGCCGATCGTGCCGAGCTCCTCTTGCAGGGCCAGCGAGTCGACTTTCACCACGCCGCCATCGATCGCGAAGTTGAGCGCCGAGCGCACCGTATGCTCGACCTCCGCGGCCCAGGTGAACACGTCTTCCAGTGTCTTCGCCCGCTTCCTATGCGGCGCGACCGGGATGCCCCACTCGGCCAGCGTCTCCAAGACTTCCCACTGCGTCTCGAATCCGATCTCGGCCCCCGCGACCGCGTATCCGTAGAATCTCAGCGGCCGTTGGGCCGAGATCCCCGGATCTAATTGTCGCAACGCCCCCGCCGCGGTATTCCTCGGGTTCGCATACAGTGGCTCACCGGCGGCGGCTCTGGCTTCGTTCATCTTCTCGAACTCATCGAACGGCATGTAGACCTCGCCGCGGATCTCGATAAGCCGTGGCGGACTATCACTGCGCAGCCTCAGAGGTATCTCTCGTATGGTTCGCAGGTTCGGCGTGACGTCCTCGCCAACGGTTCCGTTGCCGCGCGTAGCGCCGGCAACGAGAACCCCATCTTGGTACGTGAGGCTGACGGCGGCGCCGTCGATTTTGAGCTCGGCCGTGTATCCGCTCGCGCGAATCGCATCGCCGACGATGCGCTCGATGCGCCCTTGCCACTCCGTGAGGGCGTCATTGTCGAACGCGTTCCCGAGCGACAGCATGGGAACGAGATGCCGATGCTTGGGAAGCGCGCTCCGCGGCTCGGCGCCCACGCGCTGGGTGGGCGAGTCGGGTGTGCGGAGCTCGGGATGCGCCGCTTCGATCGCCTGCAGCTCCCGGAACAGCTTGTCGTACTCAGCGTCCGAAAGCGTCGGCTGATCGAGGACGTAGTATTCGTACGAAGCGCGATCGAGCGTCGAGCGGAGCTCGGCGGCGCGCGCCGATGCGGACCCCGCCGGGGTCACGCGCCCTTCGCCTCCGTGGCCATGACCTGCATCGCATGCATAGCCACCATGACCATCCGCTCGAGCTCTTCCTCCGCCTCGTTCGGCAGCAGCGTCTCGGCCCAGAGATAGTCCTCGGTCTTCGCATACTGATCGAGGAGCCGCTTGAGGAAGGAGACGAGCGCGACGCGCTGCGCCTCGGTCCGCCGCTGGGCATGATCCGACTCGCGATTGGACCGGACGAGCGCCTCGAACCGGTGCGCGTTGCGCAGCGCCTTCGCGGTGAGCGATGCGACGACCTGGCAGAACCGCACGTCGCTATCGGAGAACGGCGTCGCGTCGCGCTCGGTGCGCAAGAAGATGGCGCCGATGACCGCGCCCCGCCACCGAATCGGCGCCACGACGATCGCCTGCACGTTGCGCATGTCGAGCGTCGCCTTCACCTCGCGCAGGATCGGCTCGTTGCTCGCATCGGCGATGAACACGGTCTCGCCGGACTCGAACGCCCGCTTGAGCTCGGGGTAGCGTTTGAGGTCCACGACCATGTTGCGAATGCTGGGATCTTCATACGAGGCCACCAATCGCACCTCTTCCGATTCCCCAGCGAGAAAAATCGACGACCGATCGAGACCGAAGGTCTCGCCGAGCTTCCGGGCGATGATCTGCAGGATGTCGGAGAAGTGGAGCGAACCGGAGATTTCTTGGAGGATGTCGACGACGGCGACGAGATGATCACGCTCGCGCTGCAGTTCCTCGATCCGTGTCCGGAGCGTGAGGAGCTCCGGGTCTGGCTCCCGGCCGTCGGCCGGCGTCGTACTCAAGGCGTCGCTGCTCTCCATTGGCGGTATGCGCGAGAAACTCGTCGCTGTCGAAGCGAATGACGCGGTTGCGTCCCTGCTCCTTCGCCACGTACAGCGCGTCATCGGCGGCCCGCACTAACGCATCGACATTGGTGATCCGTGTGTGTGGCCACCCGGCCACGCCACAACTGATCGTGCGTTGCACGCTCCCGCCGTCGAACGCAAATGTATGCTCCTCCACGGATTTCCGCACCCTTTCCGCGAACGTCACCGCTGCCTCGGCCGTCGCCCCGGGAAGAATCAACATGAATTCCTCTCCGCCATATCGGCCGACACGGTCGATTTCGCGTGCCGCGATCTTGAGGAGCGCCGCCAGCTGGCGCAGCACCGCGTCGCCCGCTTGGTGCCCATACGTGTCGTTCACGCTCTTGAACTTGTCGAGATCGCACATCACGCAGGCGAACGGCTCCTGCATCCGGAGCGAGTGCTCGAACGTTTCCTCGAGCCGCTGCTCGAGATGGCGACGGTTGTCGATCTCGGTCAACGCATCGGTTTTCGAGAGCCGCTCGACCTGATCCTGCAGGGCCTTGATCCGCAACAACGATCGAACCCGCGCCTCCAGCTCGGCGAAGTTGATCGGCTTCGTGATGTAGTCATCCGCGCCGGCGTCCAGCCCGTCGACTTTGTCCTGGGTCGAGTCGAGCGCCGTCTGCATGATGATCGGGATGAACGGCAGCTCCTTGTTGCCTTTAATGAGCCGCGCGACCTCGAGGCCGGTCAGCCGGGGCAGCATGATGTCGAGGAGGATCAGGTCGGGCATCGGCTGGGCCGCTTCAACCACCGCGAGCGCCTCTTCGCCATCCTGGGCCGTCAGCGTCGCGTAGCCGCGCGCCTCGAGACGGTCTTTGAGCAGGTCGATGTTGTCGGGATGGTCATCGACAATCAAAACGTGCACTGCTCCCTGCATTTCGCTATACCGCTTCGGTCTTCCCGAGGAAGCGCTGAACCTCGGCGACCACCGCGCGGGGCTCACAGGGTTTGGCGAGATAGCCATCGCACCCGACTTCCATCGCCTTCTCCCGGTCTGACGCTAGCGCATGGGCCGTCAGCGCGATAATCGGAATGTCATGCGTCGCCGGGTCGTGCTTGAGCACCTGTGTGGCTTCCCACCCGTCGATAATGGGGATCGAGATGTCCATGAGGATGAGATCGGGTCTCTCCGCTCTGGCTTTCGCGATCCCTTCCTCGCCGTTCAACGCTTCCATCACCCGATAGCCGAAGTGGCGAAGAATCGTCGAGTACACGATACGATTGTCTTCGTTGTCTTCGACGAGCAGGACGGTCTTCCCATTGACGGTCATGCGTTGCCCAGGTGTGCCAAGTAATTGTGTGGCTTGCACTTGCGCTCCATAAACGCAACGAGACGACGGACTCGCTTCAGATGGGCGGCGGTGCTGGACCGGCCGGAGTCCCTCGCCCTAGCAGCAAGTTCCTTACCAGTGGTCACCATTGGCTGGATCACAGTTTCGCCAGTCGAGCGCGGGCGTCGTCCTGGTAGTGCGGGTCGTTGTAATCGGTCACAGGCGCGTTGATCACGAATTCATACTCCGTTCGCGCTTTCGCCTTGTCGCCCGTGTCCTGATAGATCCTCGCCAGATCCAGATGGTGGATGATCCGGCTCGGATCGTTCTTGACCGCCTTTTCCATGTACTCCGTGGCGTTCTGCCAGCTCGCCTGGCTGAAGATGCCGCCGCCTAAGAAATTCTTCGCCATGAACCGGGAGAACCCCGACAGGCGCATGATCTCTGCGTTCCAGGCACCCATGACGTGCAGCGCGCCAGGATTCGTCGAGTCGATGGCCAAAGCCGCCAGCGCCTCGGAGCGCACTTCTTTGGCGTACTTCACGCGCGTGCCGGGGCCATATGTGAGGGCTTCCCGTCCCAGCGCGCGGGCCAGGTGAAAGTGCGGCGTCGCGCTGTCGGGATGAATCGCGACGGCTCGTCGCGCGTCGGCGCTCGCCATCTTGTACAGTCCCGTTCGATGGTCCTTGTCCGGGTCGAACTCGGCCAAGTCGACCGCGCTCCGCGCGGCCTTCCACAGCGCCTCGTAATTCATCGAGTCCGCCGCGATCGCGGCCTCGTAGTCGGCCAGCGCCGCCTGCGCGTTGCGCGCGGCGTACAAGCTGTCGCCGAGGGCCATATTCGATCGTGCCGCCGTGTCCTGTCCCCACGCTGGGGCCGAGGCCAGCATGACGGCGACGAGAACGGTCGGACGCATAGGCGGCATCAAGCTATCGGTAGCAATCCAACAGAGCAACCAGACAGGCGATGCTCGCGCTGAGTCTGATAGAACGGAAGCGCGACGGTGAGCGCATCGGGCCCGCCGAGTGGCAGGCGCTCATCTCCGCCTACGTCGCTGGTGAGATACCGGACTACCAGATGGCCGCTCTCCTTATGGCGGCCTATCTCAACGGCCTGGACACGGACGAGACTGTCGCGCTGACCACGGCGATGATGTCGAGCGGCACGATGCTGCCGAAGCGCCGAGAGCCTCGCGTCGACAAGCACTCGACAGGCGGAGTAGGCGACAAAGTGTCGCTGGTACTTGCGCCGTTAGTCGCCTCATTAGGACTGACCGTCCCTATGATCTCCGGCCGCGGACTCGGCCACACTGGCGGGACGCTCGACAAGCTCGAGGCGATCCCTGGGTTTCGTACGCAACTCTCCTTGGCCGAGGCGGAGCGGCAACTGGACGATATCGGGTGCGTGCTCATCGGCCAGACGGCCGAGCTTGCGCCCGCCGACCGTCGGCTCTACGCGTTGCGCGACGCCACAGCGACTGTGGACTCGATCCCACTCATCGCGGCCAGCATCATGAGCAAAAAGCTGGTCGAGCGTCTGAATGGTCTCGTGCTCGACGTGACGACCGGCTCGGGCGCCTTTTTGCCCACACCGGAAGAAGCCACTTCCTTAGCACGGGTGATGATCGCGCTTGGCGCCGCTCACGATTGCCGCACGGTCGCTCTCATCACCGCGATGGATCGTCCGCTGGGGTGGGCATGCGGGAACGCGCTCGAAACCGAAGAGGCGATACATGCCTTGCGTGGGGAAGGGCCGAGCGATCTCATGACCGTCACGTTCGCGCTTGCCGCCGAGATGCTACGTCTCGGGGGCCTGGACTCCGATCGCGCTGCACTCTCCCGCGCCATCTCCTCCGGGGCGGCCGCTCGCAAATTTCAAGAAATTATCGAGGCGCAGGGCGGCAACCCGGGCGTCGTCGACGATCCCGCCACGCTGCCACAAGCGCCCATTTCCTCGCCCTACGTCGTGAGCCGCTCCGGTGTCGTCGCCGCGATACATCCCCGAGTCGTCGGGCAGGGTGTCATCGCGCTAGGAGGAGGGCGGAATCGACAAGAAGACACCGTCGACCCCACAGTCGGATTCGTGATCACTATCAAGCCAGGCGATCGGGTCGAACGGGATCAGCCATTGGCGACGATCTACGCGCGAGATGCCGAGGGGTTGGCGGTCGGACGAGCCGCACTCGACCGCGCGATCGTCATCGCGGACGAAGCCGAGCCGATGTTATCGTTGATTATCGACCGAATCGGGGACTAGCCGTGTCGCCACACTTGCAAAAGCTCGCCGCCATGGGCGCCTACGCCGTGAGCGCCGGCCTCGTTGTCGTCTTCGCGTTCCTCGTCTGGCTCATGTGGCCCGAGCGCACCAGCGGCATGAACGCGACGATGCTCGCCGTGGGAGTACTGTGTGCTGCTATACCAATCGGCCTCCTGATCGCGATTCACATCGCGCTGGCCAGACAGCTCACACATCCAAATTAGAGACGAACTTCGCGTTCGACTCGATGAAGAGTCGGCGGGGTTCGACATCGTCGCCCATCAACGTCTGGAAGATCTGATCGGCTTGGATCGCGTCTTCCATCGTGACCTTGAGCATGGTGCGCGTGGCCGGATCCATGGTCGTGCGCCAGAGCTGGTCGGGGTTCATCTCGCCGAGGCCCTTGTAGCGCTGGATCTGTACCGCGGCCCGCCCGTCGCCATTCCCCAGGCGCGCGGTGAGCGTCTCCCGCTCGCCGTCATCGTACGCGTAATACTCTTCTTTCCCCTTGGCCACGCGATAGAGCGGCGGCTGCGCCAGGTAGATGTAGCCCGCATCAATGAGCTGCGGCATCTGCCGGAAGAAGAACGTCAGCAGCAGCGTCCGAATGTGCGCCCCGTCGACGTCGGCGTCGACCATCAGGACGCACTTGTGATACCGCGCGCTCTCGATGTTGAAGTCGTCCTTGATCCCCGTTCCAATGGCGGTGATCATGGTGCGAATCTCTTCGTTCGACAGAATCTTGTCGATGCGCGCCTTCTCGACGTTCAAGATCTTGCCACGCAATGGGAGAATCGCCTGGAATTGACGATCGCGTCCCATCTTGGCGGAGCCGCCGGCCGAGTCGCCTTCGACGAGAAAGAGCTCGCAGAGCGACGGATCATCCAATGAGCAATCGGCCAGCTTGCCTGGCAGTGCGCTGATGTCCAACGCGTTCTTCTTTCTCGTCAGGTCGCGCGCCTTTCGTGCTGCCTCTCGTGCCCGCGCCGCCGATATCGCTTTCTCGATTACGACATTGGCGACCTTTGGCCGCTCTTCCAGATACGCGCCCAGCATCTCGTTGACGACCGTCTTGACGGCGCCTTCGACCTCGGAGTTGCCGAGCTTCGTCTTGGTCTGCCCCTCGAACTGAGGCTCTTTCACCTTCACCGAGAGAACCGCCGCGAGTCCTTCGCGGACGTCGTCGCCGGTGAGCTGAATATTGTCCTTCTTGAAGAACCCGTTCTTCGACGCGTACGCGTTGATCGTCCGTGTCAACGCGCTCTTGAAGCCGGTGAGATGGGTCCCGCCTTCGTGCGTGTTGATGTTGTTCACGAACGAGAAGAGGTTCTCGTTATAATCGTCCGTATACTGCATCGCGAGCTCGATGCCAACGTCATCGCGCTCGGTCTCGATATAGATAACCTGAGGATGGAGCGGCTTTTTCTTCTGGTTGATATAGCCGATCATCTCACTGAGGCCGCCCTTGGCGTGGAACGTCTCGGTCTTGGCCGGGGTCTCGCGCTCATCGGTGAGGGTGATCGTCACGCCCTTATTCAGATACGACAGCTCGCGCAGACGGATGGCGAGCGTGGCGTACTCGAACTCGAGAACGGTGAAGATCTCCGCGTCGGGCTTGAACCAGACGGTCGTGCCGGTCTCCTTCGCGCCGACCTTGTCGAGCACCTTGAGCTTCGTCTTCGTGTTCCCGCGCGCGAAGTCCATGTAGTACTCTTTCCCGTCGCGCTTCACCCAGACCTTGAGCGTCTCAGAGAGCGCGTTGACGACGGACACGCCAACGCCGTGCAAGCCGCCCGAGACCTTGTACGAGCTCTTATCGAACTTGCCACCCGCGTGCAGCACCGTCATCGCGAGCTCCACACCCGGGATTTTTTCCGTGGGGTGGATGTCGACGGGAATGCCGCGACCGTTATCGACGACGGTAATCGAGTTGTCGGCGTGAATCGCTACGCCGACTTTGTCAGCGTAGCCGGCGAGCGCCTCGTCGATCGAATTGTCGACCACCTCGTAGACCAGGTGGTGCAGACCGCGCTCGGACGTCGAGCCGATGTACATGCCGGGACGCTTGCGAACCGCCTCGAGTCCCTTGAGGACCTGAATCTGGCCGGCGTCGTAACTGTCGTTTGTTTTTGCCATGTGGGAATCCTGAAAATTAACCGACCCGCATGGGATTATCCACGCAAACGGTACCGAATTTTGGTGACCGGCGGGCGATCGTTGTGTTGAGAATTCAAGGCTTTGAGGAGCGCGGGCTCTATTAACGTCAACTCCGCCATCCAAGGGCTCGTCTCGACCGCCACGAACAGCGTACCGTCGGATGTGACCAGGAGCGGTTGCGTCACCGCCGCGATCTGTGGACCCACGAGTCGCGGCCACTCCGGGATCACCGCGGCCTGCTCCACCCGGTCCGCCAGTCCAGCAGACTTGAGATACTCGGCCAACACCTGGCCGATCGGTTCTGGTTTATCCATCGCGCGTGATTGCTCCTGACCGAGCGCGCCAACGCTCCAGCGTCGTCAACTCGGCCGGAATATCGCTCGCCCGCGGCACGGTCAGCACGGTCTGTCCGCGTCCCCGCTCACGAAGAAGCGCGAGGATCCGCCGTGCGCGCTCGACGTCGAGCTCCGCGAACGGGTCGTCGAGCAAGAACACCGGCGCCACCCCGATCCGTTGCTCCAGCGTCTCGGCTTCGAGCATCCGAAGCGCGATGGCCACCGTGCGCTGCTGACCCGCCGAGCCAAAGGCTCTCAAATCATGGCCGTCGAGGCTCAGCACCAGATCGTCGCGATGCACGCCGACCCGCGTCATGCCGCGACGGATATCGTGCGCTCGGCCTTCGGCCAGCGCTGCGGCCATCGCCTCCTCCGAGGCGTCGTCCCCCAACGTGGTGGCATAGCGCACGCCGACGGGGCCGAGCTCACCGATGGCAGCCGCCAAGCGCGCCAGCGCCGGCGCCGAGTCCGAGACCCAGGCCACGCGCTCGCGCCAGATGATGGCCCCGTGGTGTGCGAGTGGCGGCTCCCACACCGCGACCGGCCCGCCCGATCGCAGCGCGGCGTTGCGGCGCGCCAGCGCCCCACGATATGCCTGCAGCGACCGGAGATATGGCTGGGATGTGACGCCGAGCATGATGTCCAAGAAGCGCCGGCGCTCACCGGGCGCACCGCGGACCAATGCGACGTCGGCAGGCGAGAACATGACCGACGGAACAGCGCCAAGCGCGTCGGTGAGCCGCGGTGGCTCAACGCCGTCGAGCGTCACGCGCTTCCGCTTCGTCGCCCGGTCGTACCCGATGCCGATATCCCGACTCGTCCGAGCCCGCACATGAAAGGCCGGCGCGCCGAATCTCACCACGTCGCCGTCGTGCGCTCCACGCATCGAGCGCAGGACGTGCAGGTAATAGATAGCCTCCAACAGGCTGGTCTTTCCGTGCCCGTTGTCCCCGACGACCGCGATACCCTCAGGAGGCAACGGGAGGTCGATGCGGGCGAGATTCCTGAAATCGCGCACCTCCAACGCCCGCAACGTCACTTCCCGACAAATCGCGGCGCGCGCTTCTCGAGAAAGGCCCCAGTCCCTTCCACCGCGTCGGTCGAGGCGGCGAGGACGCCAAAATAGGCGGACTCCAAGACGAGCGCCGAATCGAGGCTCATGCCGAGCCCACGATGCACGGCGTCGATCGTGAGGGCGAGCGCGAGCGGCCCATTGGCGAGAATCTGCGTCATCACGGCTCGGGCCGCGGACTGCACTTCCTCCGCCGGCACCACGCGCGTCACGAGCCCGATGCGGAGCGCCTCGGCCGCATCGATCGTCTCGCCCGTGAGCAACAGATGCATCGCGCGCCCGGCACCAACGAGCCGCGGCAAGCGCTGCGTGCCGCCATACCCCGCCGCGAGACCGAGCTTGACCTCCGGCTGGCCGAACTTGGCCGTCTCAGCGGCGATCCGGATGTGGCACGCCATCGCCAGCTCGCACCCGCCGCCGAGCGCGAAGCCATTGACCGCCGCGATGACCGGCTTGGGCGATGTCTCGATCGACCGGAACACGCGCTGCCCGAACTCCGACGTCGCCTGTGCCTCGATCGCGCTCAGCCCCTTGATCTCGCTGATGTCGGCGCCCGCGGCAAAAGCGCGGCCGGCGCCGGTCAGGATGATCCCCCCGACCGTGGGATCGGCCCGAGCCTCCGCGATCGCGGTGCCCAGCTCGGAGATCGTGATGTGGTTGAGCGCGTTGAGCTTGTCGGGTCGGTTGAGCGTGATCGTAGCGATGCGCTCGCCGACCTGCGAGACTACGGATTGATGCGGCACGAGAGAGAATCTAATTGGATCCTGCGGAAGGGCACCGCGCGCTCCGGCTTTTGGTACGTCTCGCCGACAGGCCAACACCTGCGCGATCGCGGGACCTTGGCCCGGATCAAGGCACTGCGGATCCCGCCAGCCTATCGCGACGTTCACATCGCGAAACGTCCGGGCGCCACGATCCAGGCGTTCGGTTACGACGCCCGTGGACGGAAGCAGTATCGGTACCATCCAAAGGCGGTGGAGAAAAGCGCCCACCGCAAATTCCGGCGCATCGCCCAGATGGGACGCGATCTCCCGGCTATCCGCGCCCGACTCGCCGCCGACATGCGGCGCCCGGGGCTCACGCGCCAGCGGGTCTCGGCGGCCGTCGTGCGGCTCATCGCCGAGGGCTATCTGCGCGTGGGCAACGAGCGCTACGAGCGGGAAAATCGCTCGCACGGCGCGACAACGCTCAGCAAGTCGAATGTCACGATCGACGGCACCCGCGTGATCCTGCACTATCGCGGCAAGCGCGCCGTCCAACAGCGGCATACGATCGTCGATCGCCGTCTGGCGGCGTTCATCACGCAGCTCCACGCGGCGCCGGGCGTGCACGTCTTTCGCTATCAGAATGGCAAGCGGTGGTTCGACGTGACGGCGAGCGACATCAATCGCTACCTGCGCGATCTCGTCGGCGTCCCGTATACGGCGAAAGACTTTCGCACGTGGGGTGGGACTCTGCGATGCGCGGTGTCTCTCGCCGCAACCGAGCCCGCGGACAACGTCACCCAGGCGAAACGCAACGTGGTCGCCGCCATCCGTGGCGTCTCCGAAGAGCTGGGTAACACGCCGGCGATCGCCCGGAAATCGTATGTGCATCCCATCGTGATCGCCCAGTACTTGGACCACGGCGCGACGATTGCGCCGTATCTCACGGGGCAGTGCGTCCGCCTCGCCAGGTGCACGCGAGAAGAGGAGGCGCTCTCGGAGTTCCTCCACTCGCATTTTCGCTAGATTGCGCCCCGTGGAACCCCTGCTCGCGGTACGTTGGACACCTGATTTCGCAGCCGTCCGGATCATCGACCAGCGCCGATTGCCTGGCGAGTTCGTCGAACGCGACCTGTCGACGCTCGACGAGATCTGCGATGCCATTGCTACTCTCGCCGTCCGGGGCGCTCCTGCTATCGGTGTGGCCGGCGCCCTCGGCCTGGCGGCCCTCCTCGCGCGTGAGCCATCGAGACAGTGCGCGGAAGCCTACGCGGCGCGCATTCGCGCGGCGCGTCCGACTGCCGTGAACCTTCCTCGCGCCATCGATCGCGTCATGGCTGCTGTTCGCGCGGCACCCGACACCGAGATCGCGCGCGTCGCTCGTCATGAAGCCAACGCGATTCTGGAAGAAGACCGGGCGATGTGCCGGCGTATCGGCGAGGCCGGCGCGCCGTTGATCCCGGACGGCGCGCGCATACTGACGCACTGCAACGCGGGCGCGCTCGCTACGTCGGGCATCGGCACCGCACTCGCGCCGGTCTACGTCGCCGCCGAAGGCGGACGACATATAGAAGTGTTCGCGGACGAAACGCGCCCACTCATGCAGGGCGCGCGACTCACCGCGTGGGAATTGACCCGCGCGGGCATTCCGGTGACGGTCATTCCCGATAGCGCCGCCGCGAGCCTCCTCCGCTCAGGAAAGATCGACCTGGTGCTCGTTGGAGCGGACCGTATCGCCGCCAATGGCGATGCCGCGAACAAGATCGGCACCTATGGCGTGGCCATTGCCGCCAAGCGCCACGGGGTGCCGTTCTATGTCGTCGCGCCAACGTCGACCTTCGATTCGGCGACGGCTTCGGGCGAGCATATTCCGATTGAAGAACGGGGACGCGATGAGTTGACTGTGCCGGAGGGCGCACACGTGTTCAACCCTGCATTCGACGTCACGCCGGCCGAGCTCATCACGGCTTTCGTGACCGATACGGGTGTCCACCACCCACCATACAGGTTCTGAGTGCCGTACGTGCTTGCGCTCGACCAGGGCACTACGGGCAGCACGGCGCTCGTCATCGACGAGTCGGGCCGCGTCGTCGGCCGTGGTTATCGCGAGATCACACAGTATTACCCACGGCCAGGTTGGGTCGAGCACGATCCGGCCGAGCTACTAGACAGAACAGTCGCGGCTGGCCGCGAGGCGATCGCCGCGGCCGGTGTGGCGCCAGCCTCGATTCGCGCTCTCGGCCTTACGAACCAGCGCGAGACCGTCGTGGCGTGGGACCCCGCCTCGCCCACGACGGCACCCAAAGCGATCGTCTGGCAGGATCGCCGCACCACGCCGGCGATCTCGGCGCTCGCCCCTCATGCCTCCCGTGTCGCCGCGGCAACCGGCCTCACGCTCGATCCGTACTTTTCGGGGACCAAGATGGCTTGGCTCCTCGGCGCGCTCGATCACCGCAAGGTGCACATCGGCACGGTCGACACCTGGCTCCTCTGGAACTTGACGGGCGGCCGCGTCTACGCGACCGAGCCGACGAACGCGTCGCGGACCATGCTGTTCGATATCGATCGCAAAGAGTGGAGCGCCGAGATGTGTGCTTTGCTCCGCGTCCCTCGCGAATTGTTGGCCGAGGTGCGGCCATCATCGGGAATATTCGGCACGACGGAGGCGTCGTTCTTCGGTGCCCCAATCCCGATCGCCGGAATCGCGGGGGATCAACAGGCCGCCTTGTATGGCCAAGGCTGCCACACGCCCGGGACTGGGAAGGTCACGTATGGCACGGGTGCGTTTCTTCTCGTGAACAGCGGTCTCTCCCGCCCGACTGTCGATTCCGGCCTGCTGGTGACGATCGCTTGCGACGCGCGCGGCGCGGCGTGCTATGCGGTCGAGGCGGCCATCTTCATCGCCGGCGCCGCTATACAATGGCTTCGCGACGGATTAGGGATAATTGCGGCCGCGAATGAGACCGAGGCGCTGGCGCGGTCGGTTGCGTCCACGGACGGTGTGTACTTCGTGCCAGCCCTGACGGGTCTCGGCGCGCCGCATTGGGAGCCCCGTGCGCGGGGAACGATCGTCGGGATTACCCGGGGAACCGCGCGCGCGCACTTCGTGCGCGCGGCGCTGGAATCGATCGCATATTCGACCGCCGACGTCCTCGGCGCGATGCATGCGGGTCTGCCCGCGTTGAGGGTCGACGGCGGCGCGGCGATGAATAATTGGCTTATGCAGTTCCAGGCCGACGTACTGGACATACCTGTCGAACGACCGGACATGGTCGAGACCACGGCCGCCGGGGCCGCCGGTCTCGCCGGCCTCGCGACCGGCGTGTGGAGCTCCCCCGACGAGTTCCTGGCGAGCCGCACGTTCACGCGGTTCGACCCGGGCCCCGGCCGGGATGCCGCCAAAGCCGGCGCGGCCGGATGGTCGACGGCCGTGGATACCGCCCTCTACTGGGCGCGATCATATATTGAGGGGCATGGCGAAACGCGATGAGCTACCAAACGAGCGCCGCGCGAACCTCGAGCTGCGCTCCGTGATCGATGAGATGCTGGAGCGCGTGCGAGACTTCCGCCGGCTGACCGGCGCCTGGACCAAGGAAGAGCGAGAGCAGGCGGAGCGGGAGTTGGAGGCCATCATGGCGCGAGTTCGCTCGGCGGCGACGAGCTCGAAGGAGTAGGTACTATGCATCCACGGACGAAATGGTTGATCGGCGGCGCCATCATCCTCGGCAGCGCTGGGCTGCTCATGGCCAACGCCATCACGAAGACCGGCGAGTACTATCTCACGCCCCAAGAACTGGCGACTCGCGTTGCCGGCGATCCGTCATTCGTAGAGACGGGCGTGAAAGTCGGCGCGCGCGTGGTGCCAGGCTCCATCGTACGCGCCCCTGGCGGGCGTGAAGTCTCGTTTCGCGTCTCTGACGGCGCCCAGACATATCCAGTCGTCTATCGCGGCATCACGCCCGATACGTTCACCGATGGTGTCGATGTCGTGGTAGAAGGGCGACTCGGCCACGACGGCACGTTCCACGCGACGACGCTGCTCGCCAAGTGTGCGTCCCGCTACGAGAACGCGCCCGAGAAATATCGGAGCACACCGGGGTACCGGACGCCGAACGCGGCCACATGATTCTGATCGGCGAGCTGTCGCTCTGGCTGGCACTGATCGTCGCCGCCTGGACGACCATTGTGTCGTTCGCCGGCGGCGCGCTCCATCGCCCGGACCTGGCCAAGAGCGGCGCGCGCGCCATGTATGCGACGTGGGGATTTATCGTACTGGCATCGGTGGGATTGTGGGACGCGCTCGTCACGCACGATTTCAATCTCTCGTACGTGGCCGAGCACACCAGCGCGAACCTGCCCTTCATCTACACGCTGACCGCGTTCTGGGCCGGCCAGGCCGGCTCGATGCTCTTCTGGTGCCTGATCCTCACGAGCTATAGCGCCATCGCGGTCTGGACGAACCGCGGACGGAATCAGGCGCTCATGCCCTACGTGACCGGCACGCTCGGCGCGATCACACTGTTCTTCGTCGCCACGATGTGCTTCGGCGCGAGCCCCTTCGAGCGTCTCGACTGGACGCCGCCCGACGGCACCGGGATGAATCCCCAGCTCCAAAATCCCGGCATGGCGATTCACCCACCGAACCTGTATCTCGGCTACGTCGCGACCGCGATCCCCTTCGCCTTCGCGATTGCCGCGCTGATTACGCGCCGGCTGGACGCCGAGTGGCTCAGCGCCGTGCGCCGGTGGTCGCTCGTGTCGTGGTTCTTCCTCACCGTCGGCATCACGCTCGGCATGTGGTGGGCCTACGTCGAGCTCGGCTGGGGTGGATACTGGGCGTGGGATCCCGTCGAGAACGCATCGCTGCTCCCGTGGCTCACGGGCACCGCGTTCTTGCACTCGATCATGGTCCAGGAGAAGCGGGGCATGCTCCGCAAATGGAACGTCGTCCTCGTCGTCTCGACGTTTCTCCTGGCGATCCTCGGTACATTCATCACGCGCAGCGGCGTGATCTCGAGCGTCCATTCGTTCGCGCAGTCGCCGGTCGGCAATTGGTTCGCGGGGATGCTGATCGCTTGCGTTGTGGTAACCGCCTACCTGGTGGCGACTCGCCTCAAGGATTTGGAGTCCAAGGCCGAGCTCGAGAGCATGGTCAGCCGGGAAGCCGCTTTCTTGTATAACAATTTGCTCCTCGTCGGCATCGCGTTCTCCGTACTGTGGGGAACGCTATTCCCGATTCTGAGCGAGGCGGTGCGCGGCTCGAAGATCACGGTTGGCCCGCCATTTTTTAACGCGGTCAACATCCCGCTGGGCCTTCTATTGCTATTGCTCACGGGAATCGGCCCGTTGATCGCGTGGCGCCGGGCGTCCGTCGCAAACCTCAAGCGCCAATTCGCGTTCCCCACATTTGCTGGTCTCGCCACGCTCGCATTGCTGTTGGCGGCCGGGATGCGCGATGTGAATGCGGTCGTGTCGTATACGCTCGCCGGGTTCGTCGCGGGAACGATCGGCCAAGAGTTCTACAAGGGAATCGGCGCGCGCCGGCGTATGCATGGTGAATCAGTCGTGACGGCATTTGTGCGACTGGTCGCGCGGAATCGGAGGCGGTACGGTGGGTACATCGTCCACGCGGGCGTGGTCATTCTGTTCTGCGCATTCGCGGGCCTCGCGTTCAAGCGCGAGAACGATGTCACGCTGCACACGGGTCAGACGTACGAGACGACCGATCCCTATGGTCACCACTGGGCGTTCGTCAGCCAGGGGCTCTCGCAGTTCGACCAGCTCAACCGTCACGTGGTCGCGATCACGCTCAAGCCCACGCGCGACGGCAAGCCGATGCCGCTCATCGAGAGCGAGAAGCGGCAACATTTCGACAGCCGCGGTCAGGCGAGCTTCGAGCCGTCGACTGCCGTGGGAATCCAGGAGGGGCTCGCCCAGGATGTCTACGTCGTGCTGGCTGGGGCGACGAACGAGGACACGGCCGAGATTCGCATCACGTTCAACCCGCTCGTGTGGTGGGTATGGTACGGTGGGATGATCATGGCTCTGGGTGGGCTCATCGTGATGTGGCCGCAGGCCGATCGGGCTCGCGCGAAGAGCGGGTATCGGACGGTGCTGGCCCCGGCGCACGTCGAGGCACGTTGAAGACGAGTCGGCGCGCCTTCCTGGCGACCGTGGTGGCGGCCGTTGTCGCGCCGAAGGCAGGAGCACAGCAAGGGCGACCGACGATGTCGGGCCCGATGGACGAGGCGACGTAT
>DATMLM010000049.1:0-160131 GCA_035570055.1 Gemmatimonadaceae bacterium | reverse complement strand
GGATCGAGGAACTTGTTGCAGGCCGTTCCCACGATCGAAGCGCCGATCACGCACCCGAGCAGCGGCAGGAGTCGTTTGCGCATGATTTAGAAACCCGCGTTGAAGCCGATGGTGAACTGACGCGTCTGGGGATAGGAACCGAAGTCGATGCCTTGCGCCAACGGGTTCGTCGCGTATTGCGTGACCTCGGGATCGAACCCTTTGTAATTGGTGGCCGTGAAGAAGTTCTGCGCGCTCACGTAGAGCTGGGCATTCGTGACGTTGCGCAGGCGGACGTACCGCAGCCACGTCCCCGGCAGGTTGAAGTCCAGCCGAATGTTCTTGCCACGGAGGTACGTGCCGTCCTCCACGAACAGCGTCGACGGCTTCGTCTGGAATCCCAGGTTGTTGGACACCGGCGCGGGGACGCCGTTCGTCCCCTTGTCGAAGTACTCGTCGACGAGCCCGTTCGAGGTTCCATTGTTCTGGAGCAGCATCGCGCGGTTGATATCATAGATCTTGTTGCCGACGCTCCACTGCAGGAATACGGTCAGTCCGAACCGTCCGGCCGTGAAGTGGTTCGTCATGCCACCGGTGTACAGCGGCTGGGCATTGCCGATGATCGTCTGGTCGCCCGAGCTGACCACGCCATTCGACGAGCCGAGGTGGTACAGGTCCTTGTACGCCGGCTGGCCGTTCACCATGCCTTGATACACGTAGCCGTAGAACGCGTCGATCGGCTGGCCGACTTTGAGCACGGTCGGGTTGATGACCGCGCCGTTGCCGATGCCACCCGCGACGTAGGGGTTGATGATGATCGTATCGCCCTGGTTCCCCAGCTTCGTGATCTTGTTGGCGTTCCAGGCGAGGTTGAGGGAGGTCGACCATCCGAAGACACCGGTCAGGTTCACGGTGTTGAGCCCGAGCTCGTACCCGACATTCTGCAGGTCACCAATGTTCTGGAGCTGGCTCGTGTACCCGAGGATCGACGGCACCGGCACATTGAGCAGCAGGTCGTGGGTCCGCTTGTTGTAGTAGTCGGCCGTGACCGAGACCCGGTTCTTGAGGACCGACACATCGATGCCGGCGTCGAACTGGTCCGTCGTCTCCCACTTGAGATCGGGGTTCGCCAGCGTCGTCGGCGCGTAGCCACTCACGCGGCCGTTGCCGAGCGCGTACGTATTGTTGGCGAGCGTCGCGAGGGCGTTGTAGTTGCCGATGTCCTGGTTGCCCGTGCGGCCGTAGCTCACACGGAATTTCAGGTCGTCGAAGACATTCAACGCCCTGAGGAAACTCTCTTGCGACGCCCGCCACGCGAAGGCGGCTGACGGAAACACGGCGTACTGGTTATTCGAACCGAACTTGGACGACCCGTCATCGCGCAGCGTGGCGGTGAACAGGTACTTGTCCCAGAAGCCGATGTTCGCGCGACCGAAGTACGACTCCAACGAGTTGTGTGGCGACCCGGTGAACACGCCGAGGTACGTCGCGGCATTATTGAGCCCGTTCGCCCCGAGGTTGTCCGTATTGAACGTCTGCGACTGACCGGAGATCGACTGCACGTTCGTGCGCTGGAACGTCATGCCACCGATCACGTCGATATTGCTGAACGACCCGATATTGCGGGCGTACTTGAGTGTCGTCTCGTCGAGCCACGTCGTGGCGTCCACTTGTCCGCGACTCCCCTGTCCGCCCAACAGCTCGCCCGGCAACGTCGTCGACGGTGAGTAGAAATCCTGCAACGACGAGAGGTAGTCGAGGCCCGCCGAGTTGCGCAGGGTGAGGTTCGGGAGGAGATCCCATTCGCCGAACAGACCGCCGACGACGCGATCCTGCGTCTCCTGGTTCGTGATCAACCGGGCGGAGGCGACGGGATTGGCGAAGAACAGGTTACTCGCGGGGTCGATCCCGGTGAAGTACGAGCCGGTCGAGGTCCTGACCGGCAAGGTCGGGTTGGCCGACATCGCGTTGATCAGGACGGACGAAACGTCGGCGCCGGCGCCACCGTTCGGCATGACGTCGCCTTGCTCGCGGCTCGCGGTCACGTTCGTTCCGACGCGGAACTTCTTTCCGATGTTGTCATCGAGGTTGAGCCGGAACGAGCCGCGCGTCAGATCGGTGCCGACGATCACGCCTTCCTGTTGCAGCAGGTTGCCGGAGACGAAGTACCGCGTGTCGGGGCTGCCGCCGCCCACGGACAGATCGAGATTGCTCGTCGGCGCGGCGCGGAAGATCTGATCCTGCCAGTTGGTGCCGGTGCCGAACGCGTTGATCTGGGCCGGAGTGTAGAGCGCCGGGGCGCCGAGGTTCGTGCGCGCGAGGTTCGCCACCGTCGCGAATTGCTGAGCGTCCATGAGCGGGAGTTTGTTCCGCACGCTCGAGGAGCCGTAGTAGCCGCTGACGTTGACTTGCGGGGTGCCGGCGCGTCCACGCTTGGTCGTAATGAGAATGACGCCGTTCGCCGCCCGCGCGCCATAAATCGAGGTCGCCGATGCGTCCTTCAGTACGTCGATCGACTGGATATCGTCTGGGTTGAGCCCCGCCAGCGGGCTGAGGCCACTCGGCCCCTGCACCATCAGCGTGCTGGACCCACTCGCCCTCAACTCCTCGGGACTCTGCAGCAACGGGATCCCATCGATCACATACAGGGGATCGTTGCCAGCGGAGATCGAGTTGCCGCCGCGAATGCGCACCTCGGACGCCGTCCCAGGCTGGCCGTTCGACGTCACGACCGTCACACCGGCCGCCTTCCCAGTCAGCGCCTGGTCGAACTGCGGAACCGGCGCTTCCTCGATGTCGGCCGAGGAGACCGATGCCACTGCCCCCGTCAATTCCCGCCGCGACGTCGTCTCATACCCGATCGACACGACCTCGCTGAGTCGAACGGCGACCTCGTGCAGCGAGAAGTCCGCCGTGACGGTCTGCCCAGCAGCCACCGTCACCGTCTGGCTGTCCCGCGCAAACCCGATGCGCGTCGCGCGTATGATGTGCGTCCCCTCGGGCACGGCGTCAATGCGATATTTGCCGTCGGCGCCTGACACCGCGCCGAGCTTCGTGTCGGCCACGCGGACCGTGACGCCCGTGATCGGCTCGCCGGAGGTCGCGGCCGTCACGGTTCCCGTGATCGTCCCGGACGCCATGATCGCGCTCGCCGCTCCGCGACTCATGATCGTCGCTCGTCCGTCCTTGGTGAACACGATGTCCACCGGCGCATCGGAGAGCACGTCGGTGAGCGCCGCCGCCACCGTGATGTCATCGGCCTTGAGGTGCACGATCGCATCGAACGGAATCAGATCCGTGGCGTACGCGATATCGATCCCCGTGCGGCGCGAGATCGCCGCGAGGGCGTCGCGGACGGACAACCCATCGAGATCGAGGGAGACCTGACGCTTGAGCATCGGCGTCCGGCTGACGTCGACGGGGACCATCTTGGTCGCCGAGGCCAGCAGCAGAAACCTCGGACCGCTCACCGTCGCGTCCGCATACTGCTGCTGGGATTCTAGTAGGTGCGCGCCTGAAGAAAGCGCGGCGGCGAGAGCACAGCATCGAACGAGTAGATGCATAGACAGATCCTCTAGTGGTGGCGCGGATGCAGAACGACGGTCTGTCCGTGCCGCTCCTCGCGCAGATCGAGTGACAGCGCGATACGGTCGATCACGATCGGCAGGGACTCGTTAGTGAACGACGCGGTCAACCGACGGCTGCCGATCGAGGTATCGGCAAGCTCCAGCAGATCGCGATCATACCACCGGCGCAACTCGGCAATCACTTCATGGAGCGGCGTGTCCTGGAACACGAGGCGCCCCTCGGTCCAACCCAGGTACGCGGTCACATCGACACCATGCGTCACGGTCAGCACGGTGCGGCCGGAGCCTCGATCGAGTCGGGCCAGGCTGCCGGCCTGGAGCACCATCCCTTGCGACGAATCGACCGCAAACGCGACGGTCCCCTCGGACACGACCACCTCGGTCTCGGCGGACTGCGAATAGGCGCGAACGCCGAAGGTCGTGCCGATATCCCGCACGACCGAGGAGCTGGTGTGCACCGCGAACGGGTGCAGGCTGTCGTGGGCAACCTGGAAGTACCCGTCGCCGTCGAGGTACACATCGCGAGCGGAGTCGCCGAACGCGCGGGCATAGCGCAGGCGGCTCGCCATACCCAGCGCGACCCGAGTGCCGTCGGGCAGTCGCAAGGTCGCATGCTGGCCGCGCAGCGTGGAGACTTCGGCCATCGCATTCGCGTCCATGCGGGCGCGGGCGCGTGGCGTGCCCGCGCGCCACACGGCGAAGCTCGCGCCGGCGATCACGAGCACGGCGGCCGCGACGCGCCAGATGGGGGTCCCGCTATCGCGGATGACAATGGCCGGGGCCGGGCGCTTGGCCCCGTGTATCAATAGAAAAGATGGGCGGTTTCGGACCCTCCGGGCCGCGTCGAACCGCCGCCATCCTTCGTCGACACCCCACTCATACGGCGCCTGCCCGCCGGCACGCCACGCCGCCTCGAGCTCGGCCACTAAGCGCTCACGGCTCGGATCCTGGGCGATCCACTTGCGGACGCCCAAGGCCTCTTCGGCCGTGCACTGACCACTCACATATCGGGTGAGCCGGAGCCCGTCGATGTCTTCCACTATTACAGAAAACCCGCCAGCCCAGCTGAACCTTTACTTCAGGAGCGAGATCGCTCCGGTCAGGACCAGGAGATAGGGTCCGAGCTTGGCGCGTAACGCCTTGAGGGCCCGCCACATCTGTTGCTCGACCGTGCTGACGGAGATGCCGAGGCGGGCGGCGATCTCGGCGTTCGGAAGGTGCTCGTTGCGGCTCATTGAGAACACGAGCCGGCACCGCTCCGGCAGCTCCCGCATGGCGGCGGCCGCCGCCTCACTCAACTCCTGCTCGACGACGGCGCTCTCGGCCTCACACGGCCGATCATCCACCACTTTCGATTGCCGAGCCTCGTATTGGGCCTCGACCTTACCGTGCCGGAGCGATCGCAATGCGCGGTTTCGAGCCGCCGTATACAAATAGGGCGCGCCCGGAACAGGCGCGCCCCCAGTCGATACGTTGTCCCAAACCGTCAAGAAAAGGTCTTGAACCAGCTCACGGGCAGTCTCCCGTGACCCGACATATCCATATACGAGGTCGCAGAGCCCAGTGTAGTGGGTCCTATACGCAACCTCGAACGTCGCTGCCAGTGTCGGCGCATGCGTGACGCCGAGCGGTGAGGCCATGGCAAAATCATTAGCTTCCCGCCCCCGTTACGCAAGAGCCGTCGCCGCTCCGCGGCACGTCGATGTGTCGCTTCGCGCCACTCGACTGGTCGGTTGACCTGGCCACGGCTTCGCCTGGCCTACACAGCGGCGGCCTCCTCTTCTGAGCTAACGCGATGGGGTTTGTGGGCCGCAATGACTTTCTCCGCGGTCTCGTGCGGCACGAAGTCATAATGATCGAACTCCATTGAATAGCTGCCCCGCCCTTGCGTCATGGACACGAGGTCATTCGCGTAGCTCAGCATCTCGGCCAGCGGCACCTGCGCCTTGATCGTCACGTGGTGCCCGCGGGTATCACTGCCACTGATTCGCCCACGTCTGGAACTGATGTCCCCCATGAGCTGCCCGGAATACGTATCGGGTGCCTGTACCTGCACCTGCATCACGGGTTCCAACAGCGTGGGATGCGCCTGTCTCATCGCCTCTTTGAAGGCCAGTGACCCGGCGATCTTGAACGCCATGTCCGACGAGTCGACGTCGTGATACTTCCCGTCGTAGAGTCGCACGCGAAAATCGACAACCGGAAACCCCGCCAGGAACCCACGGTCGGCGGCTTCCCGGATTCCCTTCTCGACCGAGGGAATCCAGTTCCGAGGAATGGCGCCGCCGACTATCTCATCGACGAATTCCACGCCCGATCCTCGTGCCAGCGGCTCGATTTTGATACGACACACGCCGAACTGACCATGCCCGCCGCTCTGCTTCTTGTGCTTGCCTTCGGCATCCGCCTGCCCGCGAATCGTCTCGCGGAATGGCACGCGGGGTGGCTTGAGCGTCAGCGCGACATGATACCGCCGCCGGAGCTGCGCGACGACGACCTCGATGTGCTGTTGTCCGGCGCCCGAGATCAAGAATTCTTTGGTCTGCGGATCCCGCCTGAATCGCACGGCCGGATCGGCCTCGAGGATGCGATGAATGGCGACGCCAATGCGATCCTCGTCGGCGCGTGTCTTGGGCTCGACGGCGAACGTCAGTAACGGCTCGGGCAATGTTGCTGGCGGATAGACGATGGGCGCGGCCTTCTCGCCGAGCGTGTCGCCGGTTAGCGTGTCCTTGAGCTTGGCGATGGCGCCGAGGTCGCCCGCGTGCACTTCTGGAACCGCGACTCCGGTCTTGCCCTGCAGGACCTGCAGGTGCTGCATGCGCTCAGGAACACCACGGGTGACATTTTGCAGCGTTGCTTCGTTCCGCAGCACACCGGACAGGACTTTGAAGCAGCTGATGCGCCCGGCGAACGGGTCCGAGATCGTCTTATAGACGAAGAGCGACACGGGCTCCTCGTCGCTGATTTGGCGCTCGACGTCCGCACCGTCCGACTGCGTCCCGTGCGCCGGCCCCCGCGCCGCGGGCGACGGCAACATGTCGATGATGAAATCGAGAATGTCCGCCGTGCCGATATTGTGCGTGGCTGAGCTCAGCATGATGGGATGCAGCCGCCGCTCGGCGATCGCCGCGCGCATGCCCTTCTTGAGATCCTCGACCGGCAACGTGCCTTGGTCGAAGAACTCCTGCATGAGATCGTCGTCACCTTCCGCGACCAGCTCGACGAGCGCTTCGTGCGCTGCCTTCGCTTTCTCCGCGAGCTCCTTCGGAATCGGGCCAACCTTGGCCTTTCCATCGCCATCGGACGGATACTCGTGCGCTTCCATTGTCACGAGATCGACGATGCCGTGGAACTGGCGATCGGACCCGATCGGCAACTGCACGGGAACGGCGGCGCGCCCGAACGCCTCCTGCACGGACTGCACGGCGCGCTCGTAGTTGGCGAGCTCGCGATCCATGCCGTTCACGATGAACGCGCGCGCCAGGTGATAGTCGTTCGCGTAATCCCAAACGGTTTCCGTGACGACCTGCACCCCCGCCGCGGCATCGACGAGAATGAGCGCCGCGTCCGCGGCAATCAGCGCCCCCTTCGTGTCGCACAAAAATGCCGAGTAGCCGGGAGTATCAAGAAAATTGACCTTATCCCCGTGCCACTCGGCGTATGCCATGCCCGTCTGAATCGAAACGTGCCGTGCCACTTCTTCCTCGTCCCAGTCGGTGACGGCGGTTCCGTCCCCCACTTTACCGAGTCGTGGCGTCATCCCCGCGGTAAAAAGACACGCGGAGACGAGTTGGGTCTTGCCGGTGCCGCCGTGTCCTACGATTCCGACGTTCCGGATCGCATCAGTTACGTACGGTCTCATTTTGTGTCACCCCGGTGGCCGTTCCTTTACCGATATTACTCCGCGATCGCGTATCCGGACAGCATCGTTCGGTTACGCAACAGGTGCGCTGTTGCACGTTGTTGGTACTAAACGAGTTACCTTAGGCACGCTATTTCCATAGCGGAGCCGTCCATATGGACACGCTCCTCCATGACGTCCGCTACGCGGTGCGGAAGCTTCTCAACACCCCGTCCTTCACGGCCATCGCCGTTCTCACACTCGCCCTGGGTATTGGGGCGACCACGGCGGTCTACAGTGTCGTTGATACGGTCTTGATTCGGCCGTTGCCGTTCAAGGACCCGAGTCAGCTCGTGCTGATCCAGTCGACGGATCGCGACGGCACGGCAGACGCCGCGTCCCCACTGGACCTCATCGACTATCGCGAGCAGAACCGCACGCTCAGTGGCATCGTGATGATGAAGTCGCCGAGCTCCGTCAGCCTCCGTCGCGACGGCATGGAGACGATTCGCCTCAACGAAGAGCGCGTCAGCGCGAACTTCTTTTCGGTCCTCGGCACGCAGCCCGCACTCGGCCGCATATTCGCGACGGGCGAAGATGCGCCGGGCGCCCCTCTCGTCGCCGTCCTCGCCTACCATACGTGGCGCGACGACTACAACGGCGATCCGCACATCGCCGGCACATCCATCCGTCTCGACGACACGCTCTACACCGTCGTCGGCGTCGCCCCGCCGGGCCTCACGTATCCGGAGACGCCCGACGTCTGGGTCGCCTACCGCCTGCAACCGTGGGAGATCAGACCGGAGAACCGGGGCATGCACGAGCTGCTCGCGGTCGGGCGACTCAAGCCCGGCACCACGATCGCGGCCGCGCGCGCGGACCTCGAGGGCGTCGCCGTGCGACTCGCCGCGCAGTACCCGAAGTCGAACACCACCGTCCGCGCCCGGGTCGCGCCACTCAAGGCGCAGATGGTCGACCCGGCAAAGGACGCACTCCTCGCGGTCCTCGGTGCCGTCGTGCTCGTGCTCCTCATCGCGTGCGCCAACGTCGCCAACTTGCTGCTCATGCGCGCCGCGGGACGTCAGACCGAGATCGCCGTCCGCACCGCCCTCGGCGCCAGCCGCGGTCGCGTCACCCGCCAACTCGTCACCGAGCACGCGCTACTCACCCTGGCCGCGGCCGCGCTCGGCGCGATCTTCGCCGTGTGGGCGATCGAAGGCGTGCGCGCCTATGGTCCTCACGCGCTCCCCCGCCTGGATGAGTTGGTCGTGAACTCACGGATGCTGTTGTTCGCGGCAGCCATCACGATTGCCACCGGTCTCCTCTTTGGACTCGCTCCCGCGATTCAGGCCTCGCGGACGGACGAAGCCGCGCGCCTCCGCGAGGGCGGCCGGAGCGGCGGCGGCTCGGGCCGCATGACTCGGACCCGGTCAGCCCTCGTCGTGGCCGAGATGGCCCTGGCGGTCGTGCTGCTCGTTGGCGCGGGACTCTTGTTGAGGAGCTTCGCGCGGCTGACACACGTCGACCCTGGGTTCCGCGCCGACCGGGTGATCGCGTTCGACGTCCTGCTGTCGAAGCGCTACGAGCACGACCCCCAGACGAACGCGTTCGCGTCGAGCCTCATCGACCGGTTGCGGAGCTTGCCCGGCACGATCGACGCGGGTGTCACCAATGCGTACCCGTTCGCGGCCATCAAGTCATTCGGGGCGAGCACCTCCTTCAATGTGGTCGGGCAGCCACCCGCCGCCCCCGGACAGGAGCCGACCACAGACCTGGCCGGTGTCTCGTCGGGGTACTTTCGCGCGCTCGCGATTCAGTTGTCAAAGGGCCGCATCTTCACACCGGCCGAAGATTGGGGCGACACGCCTCCGGTTGTCGTGATCAACCAGGCCTTCGCCCGCAAGTTTTTCCGGGGCCGGAACCCGCTCGGCGAGCACATCGTGCTCGGCATCAGCCACACGACGGGACCCAAGCCAACCGATACGTTGACGTCGCAAGGCGAGATCATTGGCGTCGTCGCCGACACGCGCGACGAGTCACTCGCGGACAGCGTCCGACCCTGGACGTATGTGCCGTTCGGCGCACTGCCCTTCCATGTGTCCGGAGTCCTCCGCACCACCGCGGACCCAGCGACGGCAACGCGTGCGATCATCGCCACGGTCGGCGAGCTCGACCCCGAGGTGCCGGTCTACGACATCTCGACGATGAATCAGGCGCTCTCCGCATCGGTCGCCCAGCCGCGCTTCTTCACGGTGTTGCTCGGCGCATTTGCCGCGCTCGCGCTCGCGCTGGCTGCACTCGGGATCTATGGCGTGATCTCGTACTCCGTGAGCCAACGGACGAGCGAGTTGGGCATTCGCATCGCGCTGGGCGCCGCGCCCAACCGCGTGCTCCGACTCGTGCTCGGTGGCGGCATGAGCTTGACCGCCGCGGGGCTCCTCGTCGGCGTGCTCGGCGCCCTTGGGTTTACGCGCGCGATTTCGACGTTGCTCTTCGGTATTCCGCCATTCGATCCGCTGACCTACGTCGGAGTCGTGTTCGGCCTATCGGCGGTCGCCCTCTTTGCCTGCTGGGTGCCGGCCCGGCGCGCCGCGCGCGTCGATCCGGTTATCGCGATGCGATCGGAATGACAGTTCGTCGCTGCTGGGCCGTGGCCTTCACACGCGCTGCGACAACAAGGGTGCCGCTCACGGCGACGGGCACGGTGCTCGACTGTGTCGTCCCGTCGCCCAGCTGTCCGTGATCGTTCGTGCCCCAGCAGTACGCGGTGCTCGATAGAGTGACGCCACAGGCGTGGGTCGTGCCGATGGACACGGTCTCGAACGCGAGACCGCCGGCCACGGGAAACGGCACGAGGCTGCTGCACGGCACCGGGTTCGTTGTGACGCTATCGCAACTCACGATCGGCGCACTCGGATTTCCGAGTTGTCCATACCCGCCCCAGCCCCAGCAGTAGACGGCATTCGCGGTGGTAATGCCGCAGGTCGTGAGCGCGATCGAGTTCGCGCTCGATGTGATGACGCTCCTGAAGACGAGATTGGGTTGCCCCACCGGCGTCGGTATTTCCGTGTTCGTCGTCGTGCTGTCGCCGAGGTTGCCGGCGTAGTTCCACCCCCAACAATAGAGCGCACCCGCCGCGGTGAGACCGCACGTGTACAGCGAGCCGGCGGAGAGTGAGGCGAACTTGGGTGCTCCGGCGATGGCCAACGGCGTCGTCGACAACGGTACGGAATCGGGCGAGGCGGCCAGCTCGCCGACCAGATTCTCGCCCCAGCAAAACGTGGTGCTGTCCGCGGTGAGCGCGCACGTGTGCCAGAATCCCACCGAGATGGCCGTCCAGCGCATGCCACCGGCAACCGCGACCGCCGAGGGATGCCGCAACGTGTCGCCGATGCCGAGCTGTCCGAAGTAATTCTCGCCCCAGCAGTAGGCGATACCGGCTTTCGTGAGGCCACATGCGTGTGACGGACCGGCTGAGATCGCGGCCAGCGGCGGCAGACCCGCGGTCAACGAAGCCGGTACGGAGTCCGTGTACAAACTCCCCGGACCGTCGTTCAGCGTTTGGCCCCAACAGAGCGGGAGCTCGCCGGAGAGGCCGCACCGGAAGAACTCAGCCCCGCTCAGCGCGGTGTAGGTGTGATTCCCGGCGACCGCGATCGGGGTCAGCTCTACCCCGACCGAGGTGCCGTCCCCGAGCGCGCCGGACGTGTCGGCTCCCCAGCAGTACGCGCTGCCGGCCTGCGTCAGGAGGCAGGTGGATTCGTCTCCCGCGGCGATGCCGGATGGCCCTTCCTGCCTGACCGTTGGCTCCGACGCACCCTTATTGGTCGAGCACGCGATCGAACACGCGACCGCGAGACCGACGCAGGTCAGGGGCATAACGCGCATGTGCGCGAAAGTACACTGCCGTACGAGTGGGCGGCTAGGATTGACCCGCGAGAAACCTCCAGCCTGCACGTGTACGGATCAACGTTATGGTCATGTAGCCCGAAAATGTCGCGGCGCCCATCGTTCCCGTGTAACTCGTGGCCAAAAGCGCGACATCGGAATCAACGATCGTCACGCGCGGGTCGCCATACGTGAAGTGCGCGCCGGGCGGCGTCTGGCTGAGCTGTTTTAACACTTCGGCTCTCGACGCCACCTTCCCCTGCGCCACCCAATAGAAGCGCGGGTCATCCGCATAGTACTGCGCCAATCCGGCGTAATCTCCGGCATTCAACCGCCGCTCATAGTCGCGGAACGTTTGCTTGACGCTGTCGGCGAGCGACAGCTGCCCTACGAGGAAGACCATCGCGAAGAGGTGCATGGTCACTCATCCGTCGAATGAGGATCGTACTGCGCCGCGCCCATCACATTGCCTTCGGGGTCCCGAAAGAACAGCAGATGCCCGACCGTCGGGATGAGGACTTTCGGGATAACGATGGACCCGCCGTTCGCCGTCACGGCTGCGGCAACCGCATCGATGTCTTCGACCGCGAACGAGCACTCGGCCGTCACGATGCGCTCGCCGGCCGTGAAAAACCGGCGCTTCTGGAGCGCGCCCCGGATGCCCTGGGACACATCTCGTCCCATGCGGATCTGAAAGAAGTTCGGCGGACCCCAAGGCTCGAAACGCCAGGCAAACACGCGCTCATAGAAACGCTGCGCGCGGTCGATATCGTCGGCGTTGATCGCGAAGTGCGCCATCTGGGCGGGTGTGCGCAACGGGGATGGTTTCGGCATGGCGTCAGAATACACCGGACGGTGGTGAGCCCGCTTGCGCTATATTGACACGGAATGTCGAGATCTCGCCAGGCGGTTGGGCCCGCGATTCGGACCTCGGCGGTCGTCTTCCCGTCGGCGTATACGTTGCACTGGCAGGCGATGGACTGGGCCCAGCTCATCTACGCTTTGCATGGTGTCATGACCGTCCACGCCTCGGGCGGTCTGTGGGTCATCCCGCCCTATCAGGCGATGTGGGTTCCCGCTGGCCACGCGCTCCGCGTGGAGATGGGTGGCCGGGTGTCGATGCGCACCCTGTATTTCCACACCTCACTGTGCTCCGAGCTGCCGGCCACCTGTCGCGTGGTCAGGGTCTCGCCATTGTTGCGCGAGCTGCTCCTGCAAGCGGTTCGCCTCCGGACGCTCGACACGCACGAGCGCAGCGAGCGCCACCTGATCGACGTCCTGCTCGACCAACTCGCCATCCTCCCGGTCGCTCCACTGGACCTCCCAATGCCGCGGGATCCACGCGCGGCGCGGGCGGCAGCGCGAGCGCGGGCGACACCGCATGCGCGACTGCGCCTCGCGGAGTTGGCGAAGGAGGCGGGCGCGAGTCCACGGACGCTCGAGCGCCTTTTTCGGGCCGAGACCGGCCTCGCCGTCGGTGCGTGGCATCAGCGCGCACGGATGCTGCGCGCGCTCGAGCTCCTGGCCGCGGGCGAGCAGGTCACACGGACCTCGCTCAGCCTCGGCTACGAAAGCCCGAGCGCGTTCGTTGCGGCCTTCCGCCGATCGTTCGGCGCGACTCCCGGTCGCTACTTCAGCTCACATCGTCCAGGACGCGCTCGCCCGGCCCCACGAAGCACGTCAACTCGAAGGCCCTGAGGTGATGCGCCTCGAGCGCCGGATCGAAACCGGCCACACGCACGCCGCGCAGGGCTAGCCGCTCCGCCGACTCGGCGTACACACCGGCGATCCGGTGCTTGATCACGCCGCCGCCCACATCGCCGGGTCGTAGATCATAGAATCCACCTTCGACTCTCGAGGTCTTCTGAAAGTCGAGTTGCACGTTGTCGAGCGTCACATCGCTCACGCCGCGCAGATACGCACCACTCTCGCCGGCGCAGATCAGGTTATTGAACTGGAGATGCCGGATAGCGCCCACCGGCGCGCCTTCGCTCCGCGCGAGGCAGGACGCGTGAACGGGCTCGCCAGCGCCCCACCAATGGGACTCCTGCAGCTCCGTCGTAATGACCATGTCGGAGAACACGAGGTTCTCCACCAGGCCACCATCGCGCACGTGGACGCAGATCCCCCGGTTGCTCTTCTCGATCGTGCAATTCGTGACCGATGCCATGCGAACCGTGCCCGGCCCTTCCGGGTCGATCTTGATCGCGGCCGACCGTGACGACAGCACGCAGTTCGTGACGGCGATATCCTCGGACGGGCCGTACTCGTTGAACATCCGCGATGCTCTCAGGACAATGTCATCGTCTGCCGCCCGGATATCGCAATTTTCAATGCGCACGTGCCGGCAATGGTCGATCCCCATGCCGTCACAATTCGGCACTTCCCAATCGTTGCGAATGGTCAGGCTCGCGATGCCGAGGTTCTCGCAGCCGACGGTGTGAATCGTCCACGTCGGCGCGTCCCGAATCGTGAAATCCCGCAACCGCGCGCCTATACACTCGACGAGCAGAATAATCCTCGGCCGCCCGTCGGGGTGATCCTTTCCCGGCTTGTCATAGAGCGGATCATAGGGCCCGAGAAACGGTGACGTCACCTTCCATCCACCGGAATCCCGTTCGGTGAAATAGGGTCGGAAGTTCCCGTCGATGACCCCGCCTCCAGCGATCGTGACATCTCGTGCCTTGACCGCGACGATGAGTGCCCCCAGCACCCGGAAGTCATCGCGATCACCACTGGCCTTGA
The DNA here is from genome assembly GCA_035570055.1 of Gemmatimonadaceae bacterium. GTDB lineage: Bacteria > Gemmatimonadota > Gemmatimonadetes > Gemmatimonadales > Gemmatimonadaceae > DASRDS01. Next base: position 146,088 of record DATMLM010000049.1, on the reverse strand, counting down.
GCGTCGCACCCGTCTCAATGAACAACGTCACGTTGTCCTCGAGCACGATGGTGCCGGACTCGGGCACCATAGCGCGTCACGTCATACGTCGCGAGCGCGCGAAGCACCCGAGGAACGAAGAGCCCGATTCCAGCCGCAATCAGAGCTCTTCGTTGCATGCGGGAAAGCTATCTCAAGAAGTTATCCACGATAAAGTCCGCCACGTGGAACCCTTGCTCGTGCCCGGCATCCTCGTCGGTCCGGTAGTGCTGACCGGCATAGATCCGGCTGTTGGCCGCATCCTGCGCCGCGTCGGTGAAGCTCGTGAACGACCGCGTCACCCCTGGCAGCACCTCTGACGTGACGGCGAACGAGAAATTGTTCGTCGCGAAGAAGTTGATGAGGATCTCGGCCGAGGACCATGCCTCGTCCGCGTGCGCGCCGGGGTACGACGGATCGGGCGTGGTCTTCGTGACGAGCGGCAACCAAGTCGTGTCGGGCACGAGCGCGGGGTTGTGGAGTGCACCCGCTTCCCGGATCGCCGTCACCGGCCGCCAGAAACCATACTGGTACTTCGAGAAGAAGTACGCGATGACGTCATCGGCCAGCGATAGGTCGAGGAGCGCGAACACGCGGGCGGTCTCCTCGGTGTTCAGGTTGTGCCCGATCGCCGCCGTTTGGGTGATCTCCTGCCAGTAATCCTGAATGTTGCCATTCCAGAACTTGCCGGCCTCCGTCTGATCGGCGGTCAAGGCCGTGCCGCCGAGCTTCCCATCGCGCTTCACTTCATTGAAGGCGTTGATGAATGCCTGGCTGGTGAGCGCCGGCGGCGGACCGAGCGGGAACTGCAGAGCGTTCGACAGCACGAACAACTTGACGTTCCCCCACTGCGTGAACTGCGGCTGCTGCTGGAAGTTGGGCGGCATCGGCTGCCACGTGCCCGGCGCGCCCGTCACGTTGAACAGGGGCTGCGTCGCGTCATGGCCATCGTTCGCCCGCAAGGCCAAAATGCTGTCCGCGACTTTGCGGCCGATGCGAACGCCTTCGTTCTTCGCCTTCCCGTCGGGAATCGCCGCGAGCAATGCCTGTTGGATCGAGTCCAGCTGCGGCCGGAAATCTTCGTACAGATTCGCCAGCGCTTCGTGCCCGGCCGAGATCGCCGCGGCATCTTCCGAGGCGCCGGCTGCTACCGCGAGGTTGATCTTGTAGGGCTGATGCCGTTTGGTGATCGAGTTCACCGCGTCATAAATCGACGCATGGAGAATGGCGAACTCCCACGTGGAGTGGATTGTCGGGGATTGCACACCGGCCGTGCGCACGATCTTGAGCACTTCCCGGTTCCACTGAATAACCGGATTGACAGCAACGGTCGAGGTCGCATTCGAGACGGCGAGCGACGGCTTGGACACATTCGACGTCGGTGCGTCACTGCAGGCAGCGAGCGCGCCGACGGCGAGGGGCAACACGAACACACGCTTCATGGGCAGTTACCCTGAGATTGGAGTTGCGCCTCAGACTGCCCGTGCTGCCCCGTTATTCCCCGCGTGACGGAGTGGTTACGCCCTGAGTCGTGCGCCCAGCGAACGTCATTTCGTCGTGAACGTCGCCGTGCCTTCGATCGTGTCCCACACGAGCTGAATCGCGCCACCGGAGCCCTGCGGCACGACATTGATCACGAATTTCTCGACGAAAGGCGAGACGGCCGTCGTGGTCATCGGGATGCGAGCGAGGTCCTGATCCTGATGATACTCGGTCCCCCACTGCTTATTCTGCTTGTTCACGACGAGCAGCCAGGGACCTGACTTCTGCAGGACTGAATACAGCGTGTATGTCCCGGCGGGCACGGTCGTCGAACCGAACACCAGATCCTTGTCGGTGACGAACGTCGTCGCCGCGTTGGCGCCAGTGCGCCACCAATCGTCGTACGGGATGAGCTTGCCGACCACCTGGCGGCCACGCTTCGACGGCCGTCCATAGTCGACGAGCAGGTGCGCGGAACCGATGGTCGCACGGGTCGTATCGCGCGGCGACAGGATGGGCTGCCCCGCGTTGTCCTGGGCCGCGGCCAGTGCGGGCGCGATGAGCGCTAGCAATAGAAGGGATCGCATGGAATCAAGCTGAAGGAGCGTATCGAACGTGACAAGGTCCTTGCCGATCTGACCCGACACCGTGACACGATAGGTCGTTTGTAAAGGACCATGTCCAAGCTCTTCGCGGCGTTCGCCGCGGTGTTGTTGGTTGCCGCGGCACCCAATCCCGGGCCGACGACAGCCACGCTCGTATTCAAGAGTCAGCTCGACACGCTAGGGGCTGCCCTCGACAGCCTGGCGACCGCCGTCCGCGCTGATCGCGCAAGCGACGCCCAGCGCGAGTTCCGTCACGCGCGCAGCGCATACAAACGCGCGGAAGCGTTGCTCGCCTATTACTCGCCCCAGGATGTGATCGCGCTCGAGGGCCCATTGGAGGAGGGCGAAGACGTCTCGCCGCGCCCCTACAATACTCCCGGCGCCTTTCCGATGATCGAGGGCGCGATTTTCCCGCAGCTGCCCGACTCGGGACGTGGGGCGATCCTCGCGCGGATTCACGCGATGCGCGAGCGCATTGCCATCCTGCAGACGTTCATCGCCACGGTCGAGGTCGACGAGGTCGCGATCTTCGATGCCGCGCGGGCCGAGGTCGCGCGAGTGAGCACGTTGGACATCGCGGGATTCGACTCCGATCGCCAGGACGACGCCTTGCTGGATGCCGCGGCCGCGCTCGACGGCGTGAGGGATTTCGTTCCGCCGGACACCAGTGTTCATCGCGCGTTGCGCGACGCCGCCGACTATCTCCGCACGCACGCGACGTTCGAGACGATGGACCGCTTCGCGTTCGTCACGCGCTACAGCATCCCCGCGTCGCACGCGCTCGCCGCGCTACGATCCGTACGGGCGGCAGATCCCATGCCCCGTCTGCGCGCGTGGCGACAGTCGGCGGCGTCCGTGTACGACAGCGGCGCGTTCGATCCGTGGGCCTACTCGGCGCGATTTGCGCGCGTGCCGATGAACCCGCAGGTCGTGACCGCGCTGGGCGCCCGACTCTTCGCCGATCCGCGCCTGTCGGGCCCCGGCACGCGCTCGTGTGCGAGCTGTCACGTTACCACGCACGCCTTTACCGACGCCATCCCGAAACGCACGTCCTTGCTTCCGCCCGCGCCGCCGCCGCCCGGCGCCACACCGGCGCGGCACACGCCTACTCTCATCAACTCTGCGCTGCAGCCCGCGTACTTCGACGACGAGCGCGTCAGAACCCTCGAGCAGCAGATCGCCGCGGTGCTCGCGAATTCTGATGAGATGCGGAGCTCGCTCGACACAGCCGCGTCACGAGTCGGCACCGATTCGAGCTATCGTGCGGCATTCGCCGCCGCGTTCGGCGCGACGCCAGAGCACGCCGTGACACCCACGGCATTGCGCGTGGCGCTCGCCGCATACGTGCGCTCGCTCATCGCGCTCAACTCACCGTTCGACCGCGCCGTGCGCGGCGATGGCGCGGCGATCAGCGAGGCGGCGCGACGGGGGTTTACGGTCTTTATGGGCAAAGGGCGCTGCGGGACGTGTCACTTCGCGCCGCTCTTCAACGGCGTGCAGCCGCCGACCTATCTCACGAGCGATCCCGAGATCATCGGCGTTCCGGAACGCGTGACATTGCACAATGCAACGATCGATCCAGATCAGGGACGGGCGATCATCGATAACGTGAACAGCCATCAGTTCGCGTTCAAGGTGCCGACCGTGCGCAACACCGCGGTCAGCGCGCCGTACATGCACAACGGTGCCTTCGTTACACTCGATGATGTCGTGGACTTTTACGACGCGGGCGGCGGTGTCGGCATCGGCATCGACTTGCCATATCAGACATTGTTCGATCAACCGCTGCACCTCGCTGCGAGCGAGAAGGCCGATCTCATCGCGTTTCTCCGCGCGCTCACCGACACGAGCGGCACCGTTCCGTCTGCTGTGACGATGCGCTAACGGCCGAGGTGAGTCACAGCTTCAAGACGATGGCGTGCCACCGCGCGATCGGGACTGTGACAGTCTCGCTATCGACGACGAGTAGTGTCCCCTCGGCAAGAAGGTCGCTGCACCCACTCAGCGGAGGACACGCATGAAGACAGCAGTTCGCCTGGGACAGGCAGTCGCGGGTGTGATCGCCGGATGTGCACTCAGCATCCCGGTCCACGCGCAGGGAAGTAACGATAACAACACGGCAACGCCGATCAAGCACGTGATCTACATTATCGGCGAGAACCGGACCTTCGATCACATCTTCGGCACGTATACACCGCCGAAGGGATCGACGGTGTGGAACATCCTGTCGGAAGGCATCGTCAACGCCGACGGGACACCCGGTCCGAACTTCTGGAAGGCGCAGCAGTTCATGGCGAGCCAGCCCGGTGCGTACTCGGTGCACCCGCCGAAGACCGGTCCCTTCAAGACGCTGCCGAACGTCAACACCGATGGCGCGCCGACGGATCCTCCGTTTGCGACCGCGTGGGCCGCACACCTGGTCGAGCCCGGCCTGTGGTACGAGAGCTACTATCGCCTCGCGACGGGCGGCACGGGCCAGCCGAACGATCAGGTCGACAACCGCTTCCCGACGAACCTTCCCAACGGCCCGTTCGACCTCACGCGCTGGGTCTCGTACAATGACTACACCTCGAGCCCGGTGCACCGCTTCTACCAGATGGTGCAGCAGCTCGACTGCGACATGAAGGCCGCGACGCCGCAGAACCCGAGTGGTTGCCAGGCGGATCTGTTCCCCTGGACCGAGATCACGCAGGGCGCCGGCCAAAACGGCAAGGCCCAGCCGGCTGGTTTCAACGATGAGACGACAGGCGAAGGCGCCACGTCGATGGGCTACTTCAACGTCGCCACGGGCTCCGCTCCGTACTTCACGGCACTCGCCAACGAGTACGCGATGGGCGACAACTTCCACCAGGCGTTCCAGGGTGGCACGGGCGCGAACCACATCATCCTCGGCTTCGGCACGGGCATCTACTATGCCGACTCCACGGGTGCGCCAGTAACGCCGCCGTCGAACCAGATCGAGAATCCGAACTCGCAGGCCGGTACGAACAACTATTGGGTCGAAGACGGTTATTCGGGCGGCTCGTACATCAACTGCTCAGACGAGACGCAGCCTGGTGTCGGTGCGATTCGTGCGTACGAGAAGCAGCTGCCCTACAAGATCCGCAAGAACGACTGCAAGAAAGGCGCGTACTATCTCGTGAACAACTACAACCCGGGCTATTTCGGCACGGGTGTGGCGGCCCCGCTCGGCGCCAACGTCTTCACGGTTCCGCCGACACGGCAGCCGAACATCGGCCTGGTCATGTCGAACCACGGTGTGTCGTGGCACTATTACGGCGAAGGTTGGGCGAACGGCACCGAGACCGGCGAGGCCAGCACGTATTGCAACATCTGCAATCCGTTCCTGTACTCGACGCAGATCATGACCAACCCCAAACTGCGCGCGAACCTCAAGGACATTACCGATCTGTACAACGATATCACCAACAGCTCCTTGCCCGCCGTGTCGATCGTCAAGCCCGATGGCTTCCTCGATGGTCACCCGGCGTCGTCGAAGTGGGATCTCTACGAAGGCTTTGTGAAGAAGATCGTGCAGATGGTACAGGCCAACCCCGCGCTCTTCGCCCAGACGGCGATCTTCATCACGCAGGATGAGGGCGGTGGGTACTGGGATTCTGGCTATGTCCAGCCGCTCGACTTCTTCGGCGACGGCACCCGCATGCCGCTGATCGTGGTGTCGCCGTTCTCGAAGGGTGTTGGTGTCGTGCACGCGTACGGTGACCACGTGTCGTTCGACAAGTTCGTCGAGCACAACTGGGGCTTGCCGACGATTGCCGCCGACACGCGCGACAATATGCCGAATCCGATCACGACGAAGGCCAATCCGTATGCCCCGACGAACGCGCCGGCCATCACGGATTTCTTCCCGTTCTTCAAGTTCTAATCGTCTGGATCAGTTGGAATGACGGCCGGGGCAGCGATACTTGCTGCTCCGGCCGTTAGTTTTCCCGCCATGCGTCGTCGCGGCTACACGCTGGTCGAGATGCTCGTCGTCTTGGTGATTATGGGCCTGGCCGCCGGCCTCGTGGCGCCTCTGCTGCTGCGTCCGACGACCTACGACCGCCAGCGCCAGCTCACGGCCGTCGTCCAAGCCGCCCGCAACACCGCGGCGACTCGCGGCGAGGTGATCTATGTGCGCATCGAGCCAACTGGCGAGTGGCACATGGAAGGCGGCGGACTCCCGGTCGAGGGCGATGTCGCCCGCGGACGCATGGACCGACTCTCGCAGTCCCCACTGACGCTGATCGTGTCGCCCATCGGCAGCTGCTCATTCGACGTGCGCAGCACCGCCGCTGCTGCCGCTATCGTGAGGCTCGACCCACTGATCTGCGAAATGAAGCTTATTTCCAGTTCATGACGTCAGCGTCTTCGCCTTCGCCGCCGGGTTGCCCGTCGCGGCCTAGGGTCGAGAGATCGAACGACGTCGGGTTGTGCTCCCCAGGGCTCTTATAGATGTAGGGCCGTCCCCACGGGTCGTTGGGAAGATCGCGCCGCAAGTACGGCCCGCGCCAACTGATCGGCACCGGCTCCCGCGTGGGAACCTTCTCCAATGCATCCAGCCCCTGCTCACTCGTCGGGTACGACCCGACATCGAGCTTGTAGCTGTCGAGCGCCGTCTCCAATAGCGACAGTTGCGTGCGCGCGGTGGCGCTCTTGGCCTCGGTGATCCGCCCGAGAATGCGCGGCCCCACGAGGGTCGCGAGCAACCCGAGCACAATGATCACCACGAGGAGCTCGATCAGCGTGAACCCACGTCTCATGACAGTGATGCTACACGGCTGGCCGTGGCATTCGCAAGAACACGTAGCGACATTGTTGCATGCGGTGCCGGCGCGCTTTCACGCTCTTGGAGATCATGGTCGCGATCGTGCTGACCAGTCTCATCGCGCTCCTGGCATTTTCTGCCGCCCAGGTATCGATCGACGCCCGCGCTCGCTTGACGTCGCACTTGAACGACGTCGAAAGTGCCCGTGCCGTCCGCACGTTGCTCACCGATGCGCTTCGAAACGCTCGAATCCCCACTCGCCCAGGCGATCCAGGCTTCGACCTCCAAAACGGCCGCCTGTCGTTCGTCTCCGCGGGCGGAGCCGCGCCGCTCGACCCGGACTACGACTGGCGGATCACCGTAATACCCGATGCGCGAGGCCTCTCGTTCGTCGCCACGCCGCTCGGGCACGCGCCAGCTACTCAGGTGGCATTCCGCGTCCCCGACGTGACTCGGTGGGACGTGCAGGTCCTCGACGCAGATGGCTTGCAGTGGCGGTCCGATTGGACAGAGCCAAAGCTGATGCCTCGCGCAATCTCGATCGCGCTCTGGCACAATTCGGTAACGGCCGTGATGCCGATTCGCGTGGTATTGTCACCGTGATGCGACGCAGCGGGATGACATTGCTCGAAGTCCTGGTCGCGCTCGTCATCTTGACGATGGTCGGCGCGAGCTACCTCGAGCTCTTCTCCCAAAGTCACCGCCTGGTCGGGAGCGCGCGCCAGTGGTCCGACGCGGTCTCGTACGCCCAAGACGCCATGGAGCTCGTCAAGCTCGGCCGTCAACCGGATCCGCTGCCAAACGGCTTTCGCACGCAGGTCACGCGCCGCCCCTGGTTGAGCGGCTACTCGGTAGTCACGGTCTCCGTCTTTCTGCCAAGCGGCCAGCGATTCGACCTCGATCGCCTGACAAAGCCTGACGCGCGGGGGACGGACACATGGTGATGACCCGCAACCGCCGTGGGGTCGCGCTGATTTTGGTTCTCTCCCTGCTCGTGCTGCTCGGTGTCGTGGCCGCCGAGGTCGGATCGCGCGCGCGGGCCGAGGGGCAGATGCTGATCGCCCTCAAGTCTCGCGCCGCCACCCGCTACGCGGCCGAGAGCGGCGTTTTCCTGGCGCGCACGTCGATCGCGCAACTCGTCGATTCGGCGCCGGAAGCGACCGATCGCGCGACAGCCTTTCGCCGTCTCGACTCACTGAACCGCTCACTCCGCCATCAGGCGATCGGGAACACGCTCTTCGACGTCGCGATCCTCGATCTGAACGCCCGTATTGATCTCAACTTGGCGAGCCAGCGCACGCTCCGAAATTTCTTTCACGAGTTCGTCCCCGATGACCGCGCGGCCACCGTTGCCGCGGCGCTCAAGGCGGAGCCCATTGCCCGCTTCGGCGAGCTCGCACGGGTGCCGGGCGGCGACGACGCCTTAGCCCTGGCTGTCGCGCCGTACGTCACGATCTGGGGCGACGGCATCGTCAACATCAACTCAGCGCCAGAGGCCGTGCTGGCCGCGCTCCCGGGCATCGGCCCCGCGGTCGCCCGCACCATCGTACAGCGGCGCGACGCCGGCGAAACGTTCTCGTCCCCGGACGAATTCCGCCGAGCCGGGCCCGGCACGGCAACGCTCGATGGCTTCCCACCCATGACGGTCGCGCCGTCTCGTCTCATGATCGTCAGCCGCGGCTGGCTCAACGGCTCGCCGACGGCACACGAGATCCAGGCCGTCTACGTCATCGTCGGCACGCGCCTCACGCTGCAAAGCTGGGAAGAGCGCGATCGCTAGAACGTCTTGAGGTCGATGCCGTAGATCGCTTGCAGCATGGCCAGCGCGACAAACCCGACGAGCCCGCCGAACGTGATGATGAGCGCGGGCTCGATGAGGGTGACCGCTGTGCGCAGCGCCCGACGCACCTCGCCATCGTACGTATCTGCGACGCGCAGACACATGTCGTCGAGTTTCCCACTCTCCTCGCCAACCGCGAGCATCTGCAACGCGAGCGGCGGGAGTGCTCCGGAGAGCGATGACGCCAACGGGCTCCCTTCGGCGATGGCCCCTGCCGCGCGGTCGATGCTCTCTTGCACGACGAGATTCGAGGCCGAGGCGCGCGCGATCTTGAGGGCGGGGAGCGCCGGCACGGAGCTCTTGAGCAAGAGCCCGAGCGTTCGCGTGACGCGCGCCGCCGAGTACTTGAGCTCGAGATCGCCGAGGTAGGGCCACCCCAGTCGGGCCGCGTGCCACCGCCGCCGCACATCGGGCCGCGCGAGCGCCTGGCGAGCGAGGTACACGCCGGCGGCCACGAGCGGCAGCCACACCCACCAGCCTTTCGTGATGACGGCACTCGCGGCCAGCAAGATCCGCGCGGACCACGGCAGCGTGCCGCCGAGATCCGCGAGCACCACCGCGAATCGCGGGATGACGAAACCGAGCAACACGCCGATGCCGATGCAGGCGACGATGGCCATGAGCGCGGGGTACAAGAGCGCCGATCGCACTTGCCCCTTGAGCTCGGCCGCCTCCTCGAGCTGCCGCGACAGTTGGTCGAAGACGACGTCGAGCGCGCCGCTCGACTCGCCGGCCGAGACCATGGCGACGAACAACGGATCGAAGTACTCGGGGTGGCGCCCGAGGGCGTCCGCGAGTCCAGACCCACTTTGCACCGCGCGCCGCGCCTGCCGTACGGCCTCGGCCAGTCCCTCGTGCGATGCATGCTGGGCGGTGAACGCCAGCACCCGGTCGATCGGCATGCCGGCGCCGATCAACGTGGCGGCGGTGCGGGTCCACAGCGCAACGGCGGCGCCGCGCGAGAGGCGCTTCCCTTCTTTCGTGGCGCTGGCCACGGTCGCTTCGTCGACCGAGACCGGATACAGCTGCTGGCGGCGTAGGCCATCGACTACGACCTGTCTGGATGGCGCTTGGATCACGCCCTCGACCACGTTGCCGTCGGCCGTCGCGGCCCGATACCGGAACGGGACTGTCACTCGTACACCTCGTCCCGCGTGAGGCGCAGGATCTCCTCGGCAGTCGTGAGGCCCAGCTTTGCCTTGTCCCATCCGGCATCGCGCAACGATCGCATACCCTCGGCCTGCGCGACTGCGCGCAACTCGGCCAGTGATGCCTGCTTGACTATTCTCTCACGCAGTGTCTCGGAGAGTGGCATGAGCTCATATAAGCCCGTGCGTCCCCGATACCCTGTGCCCGCGCACACGTCGCAACCCTGTCCCCGACGGAAGCCATCGGGCATCATGACGGCACATGCATCGCACACCATGCGTACCAGGCGTTGCGCCACGATGCCGAGCACGGTCGCCGAGACGAGATACGGCTCGATGCCCATGTCGACCATGCGGGTGACCCCTGACGGCGCATCATTCGTATGCAGCGTCGACAGCACGAGATGCCCGGTGAGCGCCGCCTGGATGGCAATCTCCGCGGTCTCGCGATCGCGCATCTCGCCAACCATGATGATGTCCGGATCGTGCCGGAGAATTGATCGCAGCGCAGCAGCGAACGTCAGCCCGATCTTAGGGTTGACCGGGATCTGCGTCGCGCGCTTCATCTGGTATTCGACCGGGTCTTCGATCGTGACGATCTTCACGCTCGGCTGATTGAGCCGGTCGAGCGCGCCGTACAGCGTCGTTGTTTTTCCCGACCCCGTCGGTCCCGTCACCAGGATGATGCCGTGCGGTTGCTGCACGAGTCGCTCGAAGCCCGCGAGCACTGCTTCGGGCATGCCGAGCGTCGCCAGGTCGCGTACGCCGGCGCCGCGATCGAGGATGCGCAGCACCACGCTCTCGCCGTGCAGCGCGGGTGTGATCGATACGCGCAGATCCAGCTCGCGATCGGATAGCCGCAGGCGAATTCTGCCATCTTGCGCCAAGCGTCGTTCGGCGATGTTCAAGCCCGCCATGATCTTGATGCGACTCAGCACCGCCGCCTGAAATTGCCGGGGCGGGTGCGAGATCTCGTGGAGCACGCCGTCGATGCGGTAGCGCACCTGCAAGCCGTCGGTATCTGACTCCAGGTGGACGTCGCTGGCTCGGGCGCGCAGTGCCTCCAGGATGAGCAAATTCACCAGTTTGATGACAGGCGCCTGGCTGGCCAGGGCCCGCAGATCATCGATGTGCTCTTCTTCGTCGGACAGGACGATCAGGCTGTCGCTGGCTTTGACCTCGGCCGCGGACTCCGACTGTGCCGACATGACGGCCGCCTGGATGTCTTCGGCCGGCGCATCGACGATGGTCACCGGCCGCTCGTACAGCCACGCCAACTCGTCGATGACGGTCGGATCGGGCGGAGCCGCCGCGGCGACGACCAGCGCGCCCGCGTCGCTGATCCCGACCGGCACGAGACAATGCTCCTCGAGATACCTCGGCGAGAGCCGCTGCGCGAGCGCCCCGACCGCCGCCACCCGGAGCTCGGCGGTCGTCATTTCGGCGAAGGTGTGAAGATGCTGTCGAGCGGCTCTTTGAGCAGTGGCATCTTCGCGCGTTCCTGCCGCAGCACCGAATCGGCCTGCTCATCATTGAACACGACGTACGGCGTCAGGAAGATCGCCAGCTCCTGGCGCTGGCGATCGAGGCTCTTGCTCTTGAAGAGCGCGCCGATGAGCGGGATGTCTTTCAGGATCGGAATTCCGCTCTCGATGTCTTGCCGCTGGCCGCTGATCAAGCCGCCGATCACGACGGTCCGCCCGGTCTTGACGATGGCACTCGTTTCGGCCTCGCGCGTCGTGATGATCGGCGAGTTCTGCGCCGCCGCGACCGTCGCGGTCGAGAGCTCGCTCACTTCCTGCAAGAGGCGCAAGGTGACATAGCCGTCGTTGTTCACGGTCGGCAGGACCGTGAGCTGCGTGCCGACGTCGCGATACTCGACGACCTGGTCGACCGATGACGTGATGCCGCTGATGGTCGCCGAGGTGAACGGCACCTCGCTCCCCACGAGGATACGCGCTTGCTCGTTGTTGAGGGCGAGGACGCGCGGGGCGGACACGACGCGGACGTTGGTATGCGACGCGATCGCCTGCAGAATGCTGCGCACGTCGAGCGACGCCAAGCTGACGATGCGAATCCCCAGGCCGCCGAGCGTCGACGCGGCGCTGTCGGAAAAGTTCTGGCCACCGAAGCCGCCGAGCACGCCGCGCGTGCTGTCGCCGGGCAGTCCCGCGTGCGAGTAGAGCTGCCAGTTGACGCCGTACGCCGTGCTCTTGTCGAGGTTGATCTCGGCGATCAGCACCTCCAGCAACACTTGCGGCGGGCGGATGTCGAGCCGGTCGATCGTCTCCTGCAGGATCGAGAAGTTGGGCGGCGCAGTGCGGATCACGAGCGCGTTCGTGGCCTGGTCCGGGACGATCATCGTGCCGCCGACCAGCCCACTGTTGCTGAAGCCGCCCGCACCACGACCCGTGTCCGCGGGCGGCGGCGCCGCGACTTCGCCGGCCGGTGTCGCCAGCCGTTGCTGCACCGACTGCGTCTCCTGCTGGCGAAAGGCCCCCAGGTTGCTCGAGAGGCCTTTCCCTTCGAGCGCCTGAACCCGCTGCCGCGGCGCGGCGCTCGCCACGGTCGCGCCGAACAGCTGACCGAGTGTGGTCGCCAGCTCGACGGCGCTCGCGTGCTTCAACGGCACAACGAACGTGCTGAGTCCCGCTTCTCCCGCTGTTTTGACGTCGATCGGACGGAGCACATCGAGATACCGCGCGACATTGACGCCGCGATCCGTGATCAGCACGGCATTCGATCGGGGCACGACCTCGATGCGCGCGGTCTTGCTTTGCACTTTGGCGAGGAGCTGGACCGCCTCATCGGCACGGACGTAATCCAACGGGACGAGCTGCGTGATCAACCCGAGCGGCGGCGGATTGGAGATCTCCTTTCCCGTGTGAATCGGGCCAGTCGCCGGCCGTTTGTCTTCCGGCATCACTTGCGCGACTGGACCGCTCTGCACGAGCACGAGCCCTTGTGCCTCGAGGATCCCTTCGAGCACCGCGCCCGCCTGGCTGGCCGGGACCGGCTCCGGCGTCTGGAAGGTGATTTTTCGCGGTGGCACATCGGACAGCACGACGTTCACACCCATCGCGATCGCCAGCGACCGAATGACATCGGCCAGATCGGCGTTCACGTAATTGATGCGAATCGTCTGCTGCTGCGCCGCGAGCACGCCCGGCGCGCCGAGGAGCGCCACCACGATGAGGGCCGTGAGCTTTTTCACAACTTCTTGCGTTGAGAGGAAGGCACGTGTAGCACGAGTGGCCCCGAGGGGCGTTCGAGGGTAACGGTCGAATCGGTAATGGCCACCAATCGCGCCCCATCAACGATGTCTCCGACCCGGTGCACGTCGGCTCCGATGAGCGCGATGGCGCCGCGCGGCCCGATCGTGGTCCCGCGCAGCTCGAGCGTCGGCCCGGTCGGACGGGCCTTCGCCTGTGCGGTGACCGGCGCCGGCTTCGCCGGCTCGACCCCGCGACTCTGCGCGAAGATGTTCTGGGCGACGATCGGCTGATAGTTGGCGGGCGCGATGTCCCCGGCGGCCGCCGAGGGCTTCTGGGCCGGCAGTTTGAGCTGCGCGGGATCGACTATGGGCAGCGGGGGCCGCGCGACGCGGAGCCATAAGCCCGACAGCGCGAGCACGGTGGCGGCGCCGAACAGCACTAGCACGGGCGCGAGTCTCACGACCCCTCGCCCGCCGCGTATAACCCATGCAGCTTGACCGTCCAGGTCAGCGTCCGTTGCTGCTGGCCGCCGACGTCATTGATCGATGCTTCGGGCGTGTCGATGCCGGCATTGACTTCCACTTCGTCGAGCACGAGCAGTTTGTCGCCGTGCTCGAGCCGGGAGAGGAAGTCGACCAAGCCGCTGACGCTGCTCGTGCCGGACAGCTCGACTGGGATGGCCAGCAGTCCGGGTCTGTCCTTGTGCGCCTCGCCCGCGACGTCGATCCGTTGCAGTGCGACCGCGCTCGCCTGGGCGTACCCTTGCACGACATTCTGCAGCGTCGACGCCGCGAGCGCCGGTGTGGACCCGCTCACGAGCCGGTCCTCGTCGGCCGCGAACGCGACCCGCTGGGCATCGAGGGCGTGCTTGAGCGCGTCAGTGCTCGCCACGAGCGTCGACAGCCGTACCCACTGATCGCGGCTGGCCGAGTATCCCGTCTCGCGCTCTGCCCAGTGATCGGTGAACGGCAGCACCACGCCGGCGATCACCAGCACCACCGCGCTGACGATCGCTCCGCCTATCACCACCCGCCGCTCGCGGGGTTTAAGGCGCTGAAACGAATCGAAAGGCGAGCGCGAAACTCTCATACGACTGATGACCGACCTGCGCGTGATCCATGGCCGACAAGAAATGCACGTCCTTGAACTCTGGCGCGGCGCCGAGGCGGGCGATGACGTTCGACGCGTTCGGCGCGTAGCCATCGAGCTGCCAGTCACTCCCCGAACCGCGAATCCCCCTGACGAACGCTCCAGGGGGCAACTGGCGGGACAGCGCCAACAGCACGCTCAATCGCGCCGGGCGCTCCGCCTCGATCTGGCGAATCGCGCGCGAGCGCTGGGCGTGCGCCTCGAGCTCGGTCTCGAGCGCGAGCGCGGGCGCGGCCTGCTGTTTCAACGCCGGGAGACTGGCCTCGATCTCGTCGGCCGCTCGTGCCCGCCAGGAGTCGAGCGACGTCAACGCAAATACCAGTGCGAGGACACAGGCGGCAGTCGCGGTTACGAGCTCCCGTCGCTTGCGCCCCGTAATCGCTTTCTCGTGCGCCGGAGACACCAGCGTCTCGGCGAACGCCACCGGCGCGTCACCCTCGAGCGCGGCGCCATAGGCGGGCAGGAACGCGGCCGGCACGTCGCCGATCGCGGGCACGGTGATCGTCGTCGTGTGCGCGCCGTCTTGACCTCCGAACACGCGCCGCGCGGTGATGATCTTGCCGCCGCTCAGCTCCATGTACGCACCGTCACCGAGGTCCACGATACCGTCGGTGATCCCGGCATGACCCAGCGCGCGGGCCAGTGACACAGGCGCGGGCTCGATGAGATCGACGGGCGCGATGCCCTCCAGCGCGCGGACCCACTCGGCGAGCGGCTCGTCCTGTGCCGCGAACACGAGGTCAGAGTCCGCGCGCACGGCCGGCACGACACTGAGGGAGCGATCGGCGAAGAACCGCTCGGGCTCGAGCAACAGGATATTGCGGCGCTCGGCCGCCGACAGCGCCGGCAGCTTGACGCGTTTCGTGACGAGGAGCGACAGGTCGATGGCGACCGCGATCCGCCGCACGCCGTTCGTGTGTACTTCGAGCGCGCGGATCGCATCGTCCTTGTGTGAGCGATCGTAGGCAATCTCGAAAACGCTCGTGTGCCGCCGCGGCCACCCGTCGACGCGTACGCCGCGAATGACGCGAGCGCTGAGCTGCAATCCGAGTCGCGCCATCATAGTTGGGATAAGATGCGTTCGGGCTCGGGCACCACCCGCCCGTGTGGCAGTCTCGTTACACGAGCGGTCGAGCCTGCTCGTCTCTGGCGGGTCACGGTACGGTTCGCCATTGTGTCTGGATGCGACTCTCCATTGCTCTCGTAGCGGGCGTCGTCCCGCTCCTTCAGGCCCAGACCACGACGGGGCCTCTGTTGCTGCAAAAGCCTACCATCAGCCGAACGTCGGTCGCCTTCGCCTATGGCGGCGACATCTGGACGGCGCCGCGAACAGGTGGCGCGGCGCGCCGTCTGACCGCCGGGAATGGCGAGGCCTCTGACCCCTCGTACTCGCCAGACGGCTCGTTGATCGCCTTCACGGGCACGTATTACGGCAACACCGACGTGTACGTCGTGAGCGCCGATGGCGGTGTGCCCAAGCGTCTCACGTATCACCCGGCGCCGGATGGCGTGGTTGGCTGGACGCCGGACGGCAAGCGCATCGTGTTCCATTCACCTCGGACCAGTTTCAGTCGCTACGCCAGGCTGTTCACGATCTCGAAGGATGGCGGCCCGGCGACCGAGCTTTCGCTGCCTCGGGGATACAGCGGGGCGTTCTCCCCTGATGGGTCTCGTCTCGCGTACATGCCGAACGATCCGGCGAACGAGATCTGGAAGCGGTATCGGGGCGGCGAGACGTCGGAGATCTGGCTCGTCACAATGTCCGACGCATCGATCGAGCGTATCCCGCGGGAGAATAGCAACGACAGCTGGCCGATGTGGATCGGCAATTCCGTCTACTTTTTGTCAGATCGCGACGGGCCGACGACGCTCTACGAGTACGACACGCACGGCAAGCAGGTGACGAAGGTCATCAACAACACGGGCCTCGACATCAAGTCCGCATCCGCGGGCAGCGACGCGATCGTGTACGAGCAGTTCGGCTCGCTGTTCCTGTTCGACCCCAAGACCAAGCAGTCGACGCAGATTCCGATCACGGTCGAGGGCGATCTGCCGAACGTACGTCCGCACTACCTGCCGGCGGCGCCATCGATCAGCGCTGCCAATATCTCACCGAATGGCGCGCGCGCCGTATTCCAGTCCCGTGGTGAAATCCTCACGGTGCCGGCCGAGAAAGGCGATGTCCGCAACCTGACGAACACGGCCAGCGTGATGGAGCGCGATCCGGCGTGGTCGCCGGACGGCCGTTCGATCGCTTTCTTCTCCGATGCCACGGGCGAGTACACGTTGCACATCGTCGCGCAAAACGGCACGGGCTCGCCGCGCTCGATCACGCTCGGCGATGCACCGTCATACTACTACTCGCCCGCATGGTCGCCCGACAGCAAGAAGATCAGCTACTTGGATAAGCGCCTGAACCTCTGGTACCTGGACGTCGCGACCGGCAAATCGACGAAAGTCGACACCGATCCATACGAAGCACCGTGGCGCTCGCTCGACCCCGTCTGGTCACCGGACAGCAAGTGGATCGCGTACACGCGCAGTCTGGCGAATCACTTCCATGCGATTTTCCTGTACTCGCTCGAAACCGGAACGGCGACACAGGTCACCGACCCATTGAGCGACGTCAGGTTCCCGGCGTTCGATCGGAGCGGTGACTATCTGTACTTTACCGCCAGCACGAATGCCGGTGCTTCGGCGGGCTGGCTCGACATGACGAGCTATGATCGCCCTGTGACGCGCAACTTGTATCTCGTGGTCCTGCGCAACGACAAGCCATCACCGCTCACGCCGCTCTCGGACGACGAGAAGGCGGATACGACGAAGGCGGCGGCCGATACCACCAAAAAAGCTGCGGCGCCGGCGTCGACTGATGTTCGGATCGATCTGACCAATATCAATCAGCGCGTCTTGGCGCTACCGCTTGGTGATCGGCGTTGGAGCGGCTTGGTCGCGGGCGCGCCGGGCACGATCTACGTCCTCGAGACCGTCGACAAGCCGCCGATGTCGACCGAGGACAACGCCGGGACACGGCAGGCGCTGTACAAGTGGGACCTCACGAGTCGTAAGCTCGTGAAGCTGGCCGATGGCATCATGGGCTTCGACCCGGGCGGCGACGTCGGCGAACGCCAACCGACGACCTTCCGCCTCTCGGCCAAGGGCACGAAGATGCTCTATCGCGCCGATGGCCAGTGGATCATCGCCGGCGTCGACGGCCCGCCGAAGCCGGGCGAAGGGACGTTGAACCTCGGCGACGCCCAGATCGCCGTCGATCCACGCGCGGAATGGAAGCAGATGTACCACGAAGCGTGGCGCGTCGAGCGGGATTTCTTCTACGATCCGCACTACCATGGGCTCGACCTCGGCGCCGCCGAAGCGAAGTACGCGGCGTACGTACCGAACCTCGCGAGCCAGCAAGACCTGCGCTATCTGCTCACCGAAGCGCTCGGCGACCTCACGGTCGGCCACCTGTTCATCTTCGGCGGTGAGGATCCGCCGCTCACGCATCCGCCGCGTACCGGCCTCCTCGGCGCCGACTACGCCGTGGACCACGACCGTTATCGGTTCGAGCGCATCTACTCGGGCGAGAACTGGAACCCGGAGCTCCGGGCACCGCTCACCCAGCCGGGCGTGAACGTCGCGGTCGGCGACTATGTGATTGCCGTCAACGGGATCGACGTGCGCGCCACCGAGGAGATCTATCGCGCGTTCGAGGCGACGGCCGGCAAGACCGTTGTGCTGCGGGTCAGCAAGGACCCGTCCGGCACGAACGCACGCGATGTCAGTGTGGTGCCAGTCGCCAGCGAAGCGGGGCTCCGGAACTTGGCCTGGATCGAGGACAACCGCCGCACGGTCGATCGCCTGAGCGGCGGCAAACTCGCCTATGTCTATCTCCCGAACACGGCGGGCGCGGGATACGCGAACTTCACGCGCTACTATTTCGCGCAGACGAACAAGCAAGGCGCCGTGCTCGATGAGCGGTTCAACGGCGGCGGATCAGTGGCCGATTACATGATCGAAGTCCTGCATCGCCAGCCACTCTTCCGCGAGATGACCCGCGACGCCACAGATTTCACCTCGCCCGTGGGCGCGATCTACGGCCCGAAGGTCATGATCACGAACGAGTACGCCGGCTCGGGCGGCGACGCGCTCCCGTTCATGTTCCACGAGACGAAGGTCGGGCCGCTCGTCGGCAAACGTACCTGGGGCGGCTTGGTCGGCATCTACGACTATCCCGTGCTCATGGACGGGATGACGGTCACGGCTCCGCGCGTGGCGCTGTATACGACACGCGGTCAGTTCGAGATCGAGAACCACGGCGTCGCGCCCGACGTCCCGGTGGAGCTCGACCCGGCCCAGTGGCGCGCGGGACACGACACGCAACTCGAGAAGGCCGTCGCGATCGCGCTCGACTCGCTCAGCAAGAATCCGCCGATGGTCGTCAAGCGGCCTGCGTATCCCAACTATCACGGAGGGACGCCGACGGCCTCGGCGACTACGCAGAAGCAGTAAGCGCCGCCAGCTTGAGAACCGTATTCCAGTTACGGCCGGTCCCAGCTCCGATGGCCTTGTCTATCATCGCCACCGTCAGCTTGGACCGGCCTTGGCCGTCGGGATAGTAGATGTATGCGTGACGCCCGACCCCGAGCACCCGTTCGGGACCTTTGATCGCCGCTTGGAGCGCAGCGAACGCCTTGGCGCCGGGCGCTGTCTTGAGGCAGAACATGATGAGACGGGCGGGATCGCGTTTGGCCTCGGCGGGAAATGGATTCTTCGCGATGATCGCCCGCCACTCCCCGGCGCTCCTCACGTGAAAATCTGTGCGGAGCCCGAGCCGTTGTTCGGCCTCACCCTCGAGGAGCGCCTCGAGCGTGGCCGACGTGTGTGCGTCGGCCTCGAACACGAGATTCCCGCTGTTCAAGAGCGTGCGCACCTCGCCGAAACCCAGCGCGGTCGCGAGCGCGCGCAGGTCGGCCATGGCGACTGCGCGGTGGCCCCCGAGATTCACCCCTCGCAGGAGGGCGATATGTGCCATCGCCATAGAATATGTGTAGTTTGAGCGCATGGCCACGGCCGTAGATCGTCCGCCGCGCGACGACGAGATCGACTTTTTCGGCGTCACGCACGTGGGCGCCATCCGCACGGTCAACCAGGACAATTTCCTGATCGCCTCGATCCGCCGAAAGGTCGAGGCGCATCTCACGAGTCTCTCCTCCCTCGACCGCCTGCCGCTCGAATCCGAACGCATCGCCTTCCTGGCCATGGTTGCCGACGGCGTCGGCGGCGGCCCCATGGGCGACGCCGCGAGCCGGTTCGCGGTCGAGGCGGTGACGCAATATGTGACCAAGTGCATTCGCCTCTCGGCCGTGGGTGACGGAGGTGGAACGAGCGACTTCCCGCGCGCCCTCGAGACCGCGGCGCGCGAAGTGCATCTGGAGTTGTTGCGACAGACCGAGACCGACCCGACCCTCGGCGGGATGGCGACGACGCTCACGCTGTGGATCGGCATGTGGCCCCGGTCGTATATCCTGCAGGTCGGTGACAGCCGGTGCTATATCCTCCGCGACGGCGAGCTCACACAACTCTCGCGCGACCAGACCATGGCGCAGGATCTCATCGACAGCGGCATCTTGTCGCGCACCGATGCGTATCGGACCCGCTGGGTCAATGTGCTCTCGAGCGCGATTGGCGGGTCGCAGAACACGCCCGTCGTGAGTTACTTGCACCAGATGTGGGGCACGGTCGGATTGCTGTGCAGCGACGGTCTGACGAAGCACGTGTCGGACGAACGGATTCGTGACCGGCTTCTGACCATGACCTCCGCCGAGCAGGTCTGCAACGATCTCGTGCAGGACGCGCTCGACGGAGGGGGCACGGATAACATCACCGTCGTCGTCGGCCGGACGGTCAGGCGCGACTAACGAGTGTGACGTAAATGCAACCTTCCACGTCCAATTTCAGCATGAACGAACGACTCCGAAAAATCACCCATAAGGGTGTCTCGATCCTCTACACCGACTACACTGGCTATAGTAGTTGGGATGATTGGAGAGCATTAATCGAAGCCGAGCGGAAGATCATGCCGAATGAGCCCTTGGGTTCGGTGCGGGCGGTGGCGATCTTCACCGACTCACGGTTCACGACTGAAGTCTTCGAGGCGATCAAACAGCTCGCCGTGGCGAATCGGCCGCACATGAGGGCCAGCGCGCTCGTGGGACTGAGCTCGTTACAAAAGACCGCTTTTCTCAAAGCGATCGAGCGCACGTCGGACCGGTCGTTCGGCTTGTTCGACACGGTGGACGAGGCGCTCGACTGGCTGGTCGAGCAGAAGTAAATCAACGGTGATGCGAATCGCCGCAGCCGCACTCCTCGCGCTGGCCGCGTCGGCGGCCGCGCAGGATTCTCTCTCCGCGGACAGTCTCGCCGCACGCAAAGCCCGATTTGCCGCATCGCTGAAATACCAGACGGGCGATGTCCAACTCCATGGCGGCATGGCGACGCTGCGAGGCGTGGGCGGGACGTACCGGTTCCTCGATGGCGAGCAAGCCGGCAAGGTTCTCCGCGCCTGGGGCAACCCCGTCAAGGAAAACCCGCTGGGCATGCTCGTCCCTGCGGAGATGAGCCCTGTCGACAGCGGCGCGTGGGCGATCGTGATCACGTACCAGGACGATGGCTACGTGTCCGACTCCGGCGCGTCCCGGATCAACTACGACTCGCTCCTCACGCAACTGCAGAAGTCCGCACGCGACGAAAACCCGGAGCGCAAGAAAGCGGGCTACCCGACGTTCGAGGTCGTCGGGTGGGCGCTTCCGCCGCGCTACGATGCCCAGACAAAGAAGCTCTACTGGGCTGAAGAACTGAGCTTCAACGGCGACACCGTCCACACGCTCAACTACAAGATCCGCGTCCTCGGCCGCCACGGCGTGCTGGTCCTGAACGCGGTGTCGGCAATGAACCAGCTGCCGCTCGTTCAAGAGGCGACGCCGGCCGCGCTCGCGATGGTCGAGTTCAATCCCGGCAATCGCTACGCGGACTTCGTGAAGGGCAAGGACCACATGGCCGCCTACGGAGTCGGCGCGCTCATCATTGGCGGGATCGCCGCCAAAGCGGGACTGTTCAAGTTCTTGATCCCGATCTTGCTCGCGGCCAAGAAGCTGCTCATCGTCGCCATCGCGGGGGTGACGGCCTTCTTCCGTCGCTTCTTCGGCGGCAAGAAGAAGCCGCCGACAGCCCAGGCTTAGGACGCGCCAGGACCCAGCAGCGACCGCCCGGCTTTCGCCCCAGTGTGACGCCCATGGTCGATGGTCACGACGCCATTGACCAGAACCCACTCGATGCCGGTGGGAAATTCCATCGGCTTCTCGTACGTCGCCCGATCCTCGAGCTTGTCGTAATCGAAGATCGTGACGTCGGCCCAGTTGCCGATCGTGATCGTCCCGCGATTCGCGAGCCGCAGCCGCGTCGCCGGCCACCCGGTCATCTTGCGCACCGCTTCGCTCAGCGTCAGCACGTGGCGCTCCTTCACATACCGCGCGATGACCCGCGGGAAATTCCCGAAGCTCCTCGGATGCGGCAGCCCGGTCTCATCCGGCACCCCAATCTGCACCACGGCGCCCGCATCGCTCCCAATACTCGTCCACGGGAACTTGAGCGCGGTCTCGATATCTTGTTCGCCCATCATGTGATAAATCGCCATGACGCGATCATGGCCTTGGGCCACGAGATCCCACGCGGCATCGGCCGGATCCTTTCCGGTCTCCTTCGCGATCTGCGCGATCGTCTTCTGCTCGTACTTGGCGTTGTCGGGGTTGCGGGCATTGACGAGGACAACGCCATCCCAACCGCCGGCGGCCTCGATGATGTTCCACCATCCTGGCGACCCGGTAACGATCTCTTTCTTGAGTCTCGCTCTCACGGCAGGACGCGCCAGCCGCGCTTTGAGCGAGTCGACGCCGCCTTCGTGAGCCCAACTCGGGATGGTCGCTTCTAGTCCAGTTCCGCCAGCGGTATAGACGTACAGATCGGCCGCGACATCGACGCCTCTCGCACGGGCGGCATCCACTGCGCGCCCGACGGAGTCCATTAGGATGCCCCATCCGGGCCGATACGCGACCTTGAGATGAAAAATCTCGACGGGCAACCCGGCTTTCTCGCCAATGGTGATTGCCTCGTTGACCGCTTGAACGACTTCTTTGCCTTCTCCGCGAATGTGACTGGCGTACAACCCACCGTATGCCGCGGACGCTTTCGCGACTTCGATCAGCTCGTCGGTGGAGGCATAACTCGATGGCGGGTATATCAGGGCGGTCGTCATGCCCATGGCGCCGCCGCGCATGGCGGTGTCCATGATGGCCCGCATCGCGGCGAGCTCCGATGGAGTCGGCTTGCGAGCCGACTCGCCGAGGATGGCTTCCCTTGCCTGGGTCTCGCTGAAGTAACTGCCAAAGTTGATGCTGATCCCTTGCCGCTCGAGCGTCGCGAAGTACTGTCGCACGCTGTCGGCGGGCCACGGCGTGCCACCTTCGCCCCCGATGGCCGTCGTCACCCCTTCCTGCAGCTTATTCTCGGCCCGCCCGCTCTCGAGCAGCGTGGACCCGGACTGGTCCATCGCGTCGATCCAGCCCGGGCTCACGTACTTTCCGGACGCGTCGATCTCGACTTTCCCATGTTCGGGCACGACGCCGATCTTCACGAACTTGCCGTCACGAATCGCCACGTCCGCGAGAATCCACGGATTCCCTTCCCCATCGAGCACGCGCCCGTGGCGAATGACGACGTCGTAGCTGGTGTCGGTCCCTTGCATTCCCAGCAGGGCCACGCAGAGAACAAGAGTGCGCATTAGTCTCCGAAGCTAATTCCCATTTCGCGGGCGGTGAGCACGGTATCGCTGCGCGGATCGACCCGCTTGGGTTGCGCGAGCACCTGCTCGATCGGGATAGTCACGATGCGCGGCGACTGGAGCGCAACCATATGTCCCCACTTCCCGTCGGCGACCGCACGGACGGCCGCGCCGCCGAATCGGGTGGCGAGCAGTCGATCGTACCCGGTCGGCATGCCGCCGCGCTGGAGATGCCCGAGCACGAGCCATCGGGTCTCTTTCCCCGTCTTCTCTTGGATGAGCCGCGCCAGCGGCCCCGCTACGCCGCCGACGCTGGTGGTCGCGGATCCCCCCGTGGGATACGCGCCTTCGGCGACGACGATGATCGAGAAGAGGCGCCCGGCGCGATCGCGCTCGCGGACCTTCTCGCAGACGCTGTCGATGTCGTACGGGATCTCGGGGATGAGAATCACGTCGGCGCTAGCGGCGAGCCCGGTGTGCAGCGCGATGAAGCCCGCGTGACGCCCCATCACCTCCATCACAATCACGCGATCGTGACTTTCGGCCGTGGTATGCAAACGGTCGACGGCCTCAATGGCTGTATTCACCGCGGTATCGAATCCAAACGTCGTGACGGTACCACTCACATCGTTATCGATCGTCTTCGGCACCCCGATGACGTGCAACCCTTTCTCGTGCAGGCGCTGGGCAATCGCGAGCGACCCGTCGCCTCCGATCGTGATGACGGCGTCGATGCCCAGATTGCGCGCGTTGGCGATGAGCTCGTCGGATCGGTCGGTCGTGATCCCCGCGCGCTCGTACTTGAGCGGGTTGCCCCGGTTCGTCGTGTGGAGGATCGTGCCACCCAGGTGCCCGATACCGCGCACGGACTCGCGGGTGAGCGCGACGACGTCGTCCTCGCCGAGGAGCCCGGCAAATCCACGTTTGATGCCCAGCACTTCCCAATCGCGGTTGACCGCCGCCAGCACCGCGGCGCGGATCACCGCGTTGAGCCCCGGGGCATCGCCGCCGCCTGTCGATAACGCTACGCGCATCTCCGAATGTTGCACGAGCACGAGGCTCGAGCCAAGGAGTATCGCCAGGGCAGCGATGACCGAAGCGATCACGCGGCCGCCGACTCGGGCGAGCGCTCGCACGTCCACGGCGAGTCCGAGCGCGGCCATCGAGAGCACGGTGAGCATCGTGGCCACGGTCCGGAGCGGCACCGGAAGCCAGGCGGGCAGCAGCCCGGCTGTCCGGGCGACGCCCATGAGCACGAACCCCACCACGAACCACGGAACGAGCCGGTGCATGCCGGGTCTCTTGCCGCCGCGCGCGAGCGATAGGGCGATGACCACGGGGCCGAGCATGAGCACGCGGGTGAGCTTGACGATCGTGCCGATCTGGGCGCTTGCGGCGGACACCGGGAGCGTAGCCGCCAGGACCTGCGGGACGGCGTACACGGTCAGTCCAGCCAGCGCCCCGTACTGGATCTCAGTCAACCCTAGGGCACGACCCAGCGCTGGGAGTCCCAGCACCGCGGCGACGCCGAGCACCGCGGTGAACGCGATCGACGCCGCCACGTCGTCGCCATCGGCGTCGATCACCGGGGCGATGGCGGCGATGGCCGAGTTGCCGCAGATCGCGTTGCCAGTGGCGACCAGGAGCGCTAGACGATGGTGCAGGCCGAGTGCCCTGCCCGCCGCGTAGCCCAACACCAAGGTCACGGCGACAATCACGACCACTCCGCCGAGGAGCCTCGGCCCCGCTCGGGCAACGAGGGCGGCGTCGACCGAGGCGCCGAGGAGTACGACGGCGACCTCGAGGAGGAAGTGCCCGCTGATCCGTATGCCGGGCAGCCAACGATCGCCAGGCTTCCAGACGGTCCTCACGACCGCGCCGAGCACGATAGCAAGGACGATCGCGTCGACGTAGGCGCCTTGGAGAACCCAGGCGACCGCGGCGATGGCGGCGCAGAGAGCGATGCCAGGAATCACGCCGCCAAATTTGAGTCCGGGCACCCAAAGGAGATACTGATATATTGATATCACTCACATAAGTTGAGCCTATGGATCTAGACACCCTCCAAGTATTCGCCGTGGTCGCTCGAGAGGGCTCGTTCACGAAGGCGGCGGCTGTCCTCGGCGTCAGCCAACCTTCGATCTCCGAACGCATGCATCGTCTCGAGGCGCAACTCGGGACCCCGGCGTTCGTCCGCCGAGGACGAGGGGTCGGCCTGACGGCAGAGGGAGGAGCGCTGCGTGCGCTTGCCGATCGCGCCCTGGCACTCGCACGAGAAACCGACGACCTCGTATCGGGTCTCGCGGGCCTCGACCGCGGTTTGATCCGCGGAGCCGCGAGCACGACGATCGCGGGCTACGTGCTGCCCTCCGCCATCGCGCGCCTGCGCGCCAAGCACCCGGGCGTCGATGTCGAGATCGCGGTGGGCAACACGGCCGAGATGGCCGACGCGGTCGAGCGCGGCGACTCCGGCTGGGCGCTCGTCGAGGGCCCGGTCGCCGAGTCGCGCCTCGCCATCCGTCGATTTCGCGACGATGAGCTGATCCTGATCGTCGCCGCCTCGCACCCATGGGCGCGCCGACGGCGCCCGATCGCGCCATCGGCGCTCTCGGACGAGGCGTTCATCGCGCGCGAGCCCGGCTCCGGCACGGGCGCGGTCGTTGAGCGCGCGCTCATCGGCGTGGGGATAGAGCTCACACCGCGCGTGAGGATCGCCGACTCGCGCGGGATCGCCGAGGCCGTCGCGTCGGGCGCGGGTGTCGGCATCGTCTCCGAGCTCGTCGCGGCCCCTCTCCTCCAGTCAGGTCGACTGGCGCGCGTCGCGATCGCCGGCCTCTCCCTCGTCCGGCCGCTGTCGCTTGTACACCTCCCGGGTCGTACTCTCGGCCGGCTCGATCGCGAGTTACTGTCGCTCGTCTAGACGCTGTCCCACAGCAGTCTCGCCTCCTGCGCGATGAGATCGGGTTGTTCCTCGGGAAAGAACACTTTCGCCCCCTCGATGCGTCGCACGCCGTGGGAGTGCTTGAACGCGTGGTCGAGCCAGTCCGGGCTCGCGGGCGAGAAGATGGTATCACCGGTGCCCCACAGGATGCGCACGGGGACCTGGGACTGTTGCAGCGCCGGCACGATTACCGTCAACGGATTCTGCTCCAGCGCGAGCGCATAGCCGTGGAGCTGGGCTTTCCGCAGCGGTGAGGCCAGGAGCGGCGTGAAATAACAGTCGATCGCCTCGTCGGTCGGGTTCTCAGGGTTCTGCCACGCCAGGCGTCCGATGCCTTTCGGCGAGCGCGCCAGCGCTTTGTCGGCCAGTTGCGGCGCGATGACTTTGTCGGCGAACGTGCCCGCGCGGGACAGCGTGATCACCGGTTGGAACGCCGGCGGTGGGCTGTCGATGACGACGTCGCAGTTGGTGAGCAGCAGGGTTCGCACCCGCCACGGATATTGCGCGACGAAGATCTGCGCGACCGCGCCCCCGCTGTCATTCGCGACGAGGTCGACTCGCTTGATCGACAACCGGTCGAGTAGGGCCGCGAGCATCGCGGCTTGCTGGCCGGGCGCCAGATCTTGGTGCTCCGGTACTTCGGAGTATCCGAGCCCCATGAAATCCGGGGCAATGCATCGCCGGTAGGGTGACAGCCGCTCGACGGCCCCGCGCCACTCGAAGCCGTTGAGTGGGAACCCGTGAAGAAACAAGGCCGCCTTCCCCGACCCGCGCTCGACGTACGCGATCCGTCCGAAGCTGGTGTCGGCGAAGCGGCGCATGGCGTGGAACGTCGGCTCGCTGATCGGAGTTGTTTCCATATGCACACGACTGACACAGGCGCCGAGCGTGGCGCTCGCGCTAATTTTGATAAAGTCTCTTCGACGCATGACACAGGTTCGTCTCGCTCTCGCGCGCAAGCAATGACCTCAGAGGTCAAGGTCTCTCCACTCGGCGCGGTGTTGCGTGAGTGGCGTACGGTCCGCCGGGTGAGCCAACTCCACCTGGCGCTCGCCGCGAATGTCTCGTCGCGGCACTTGAGCTGTGTCGAGACGGGCCGCGCGCAACCGAGTCGTGAGCTGATCGATCGGCTGGCCGAGGCGCTCCAGGTTCCGTTTCGCGAGCGCAACGCCCTGTTCGTCGCCGCAGGCTATGCCCCGAGTTATCGCGAGACCGAGATCAGCGCGCCGGAGATGGATCGCGCGCGCGGCGCCATCGAGTTGATCTTGAAGCAGCAGGAGCCGTATCCGGCGATCGTGCTCAGCCGCCAGTGGGATCTGCTCATGGCGAACGCGGGCGCCGCGCGACTCTTCGGCTGGCTGCTCGGCGGCCCATCGCCCGAGAAGAACGTGATGCGGATGGCGTTCGATCCGAACGGTCTCAAGCCACTGATCGCGAACTGGGACGAGGTCGCGCGGGATCTCCTGCGGCAGCTCCGGTCAGACGTCGCGGCGGCGCCGCAAGACCACCGTGCGCGGGCGCTCTTGCGCGATGTCCTCGCCTACGCCGACTTGCCGCCTCAGGTATCCTCGGACGCGGCGTCGAACCCCCTGTGGTCGATCACGTATCGCAAGAACGGCCAGCAGCTCAAGTTTTTCTGGACGATCACGACGTTCGGGACGGCGCAGGACGTCACGTTGCAGGAGCTCCGGATCGAGTGCTCGTTCCCCGCCGACGAGGCCACAGACCGGCTATGCCGCGATCTCGCAGCTTCGTGAGCTCGCGCTCGCTGGTGTGCGCCGCGCGCTCCATATAGTCGCAGATCACCTCGAGCTCCTTGTCGGTGTAGCGTTTGGCGAGATCCCCAAACGCCTTGCCGATCGCCTCGTAGAGAGGCCCTAGGGGCTCGAGGCTTTCGAGGCGCACGCGCACGAAGATGCGGCGCCGGTCCTCGGTATCGCGCACGCGCTCGACGAAGGCGCGCCGTTCGAGGCGATCGAGGATATGCGTGATCGCCCCGGTGGTGAGGCCGGTTTGCTCCGACAGCCATCCCGCGGTCACGCCCTCGCTCGGGCCGCGCAGGATGAGATCGACGCACTTCGTGTCGGTGGCGTTGAGCCCGACCTGTTGCGCGATCGCCTGATGGAGAAAGACGGTCCGGGTGCTGACCGTCCGGCCGAGATCCAACAGCCGCTCGAGGAACCCCGCGCGCCTCCGGCGCGCGGGCTGCTGGGCGAGCGCCGCCAGGCGGTCGTCCAGAATCTTTTTTCGATTGGCCATCGTAGATACCTGCAGATTTAAGATACTTCCATTTTCAAGGAGTTGCCATGAAAGCATACAAGGGGTTGGGCATGGACGGATGGATCGCCCGTTGGTACGCCCGGACGCGGGAGAACGACATCGAGGACTTCCGGCAGCAGGCCCGGATGGTCGCCTCCCGTCTTTCCCCCGGCGCCCGGGTGCTCGAGGTCGCCCCTGGCCCGGGATTCTTCTCGATCGAGCTCGCCCGGCTCGGACCCTACACCGTGACGGGTCTCGACGTGAGCGCGACCTTCGTCGAGATCGCCACGACGAATGCCCAACACGCCGGCGTGTCCGTCGACTTCCGCCGTGGCAACGCCTCGGCCATGCCCTTCGCCGACCACGCGTTCGACCTCGTCTACTGCTCGGCCGCCTTCAAGAACTTCTCCCAACCGGTCGAGGCGCTGAACGAGATGTACCGCGTGCTGCGTCCGGGCGGCGAGGCGATCATCGACGACCTGCGCAAGGATGTCTCGCGCGACACGGTCGACGCCTATGTGAAACAGAGCGGTCGCCGCGCGCTCGATGCCTGGCTCACGACCTGGACGTTCCGCAACATGCTCATCAAGCGTGCGTATAGCACGGACGACTTCTCCGCGATGGCCGCCAAGAGTCGCTTCGGCTCCTGCGACATCACCAGCAACCCGATCGGACTCGAGGTGCGACTCCTTCGGCCCGCGATCCGCGCCTAGCGAATTCACCTGTTGCGTGTATTGTTTCCGACCATGTCACTCCTGCGATGGACCACCGCCGTTTCGCTCATTGCGCTGGCGCCGTGCCAGGCGCAAAACGCGATGTCCCAGACCGACACGTCGAGCCCACCGCCAGCCGCGGCCGCCGATGTCCGTTCGATGGACGCGATCATGCACGCCATATACGACGTGATCTCGGGCCCCGCGGGCAACCGCGACTGGAACCGCTTCTACTCGCTCTTCGTGCCGGGCGGGCGACTGATCCAAACCCGCCGCGCCGCCCCGGACAGCACCCCGCGCGCCGTGGTGATGACCCCTCAGGACTTCGCGCAGCGCGCCGGCGAGTATTTCGCGAAGAACTCCTTCTACGAGAAAGAGATCAGCCACTCCGTCGACACGTTCGGCGCGATCACGCAGCGATTCAGCACGTACGCCTCACTGCACGCGGCCGATGACGCGAAGCCATTCGCGCGTGGCATCAACAGCTTTCAGTTGTTCAACGATGGCAAGCGCTGGTATGTCGTCACGATCTACTGGGACGACGAGCACCCTGGGAACGCGATTCCGGCGCGGTACCTGACGGGAGAAGCGACTCGAAGTAAATAAGCGGAGAGTTGCGGTAGGTCCTCCGCCCGACTTCCGCATAGCCGCACCGGGCGTAAAATCCGCCGGCACCGGCGTCAGCGTCGTACGCGTCGAGGCGGATCGCGTCCGCGGGCCACTCGCGCGCGATCCGTTGTGCTTCCTCGAGGCATTGCCTGCCCAGCCCTCGCCGCTGGAGATCAGGGCTCACCGCCATGCCGAGCAAGTAGAGCGGGCGCCTGACGGCCGTGAAATAGCTGGTATCAATGGCCCACGGCTTCTTGGTCTGGAGCCGGAACGTCGCGACAACCTCGCTCGCCTCTCGCAACACGAACACGCGCGAGATCCGCATGGCGTACAACATGCCACGCTCCGTCACCTTCCCGGACCACGGCCCTTCGCCATACTCGCGCGTCTTGTCGGCGGCGATCGCGTTGTGCATCGCCGCGAGCGCGACCGCGTCGTCCGTGGTCGCGGGCGTCACAATCGCTTTAGGCCGTCGACGGCGCGAGCCAGTCTATCGGCGACATGGGCCCCGATCGTGAGCGTTCCGACCGCGGGCTTCCCGAATTGAAGCTTGGCGACCGGGAAAAAGAACATCGTCGCTCGTGTGACCACTATGCTCTCCCACGGCACGAAGAAGTCGCGGCAAAACGGGCCGAAGAGGGGCAGCATGCCGACCCGCAGCCCTGTGGGGCAGGCGCTCAGCCTGAGAATGCGATTCATATTGACGCCGCGCATTGAACCGGACTGCCAGCGGAGTCGGAGGATCGGCTCGTCGCGTCGATTCGGAAACTTCGCCATCAGCTGAAACCAGCCCGACAGCAGCGACAAGAGCGTGGTGACCGCCAGCCAGCCCCCCACTAGGGCGAGCAAGATCTTCATGAACGGAGGGAGCGGGATTCGAACCCGCGAGACCCTTTCGAGCCCACACGCTTTCCAGGCGTGCGCCTTCAACCACTCGGCCACCCCTCCCAGGTCGCGAATAATAGTCGCGAACGGCCCTGCCTCGCTAATTTCCGGCCATGGATGCGATGGCCATGATGGGCATGGGCGACTGGACGGAGGCCCAGATCCGCCGCCGCTTCTGGGTCGCGCTCGTCCTCACCGTCTTTCTCGTCATCCCGAAGATCTCGAATTGGGTCGCGTTCCTGCTCGCGACGCCCGTCGTATGGTGGTGCGGCTGGATTTTCATCTCCGACGCCTACACCGACCTCCGCACGCGCAACCTCGGCATGCCGGTGCTCATCGCGACCGGCGTGCTCACGGCGTATCTCTCGAGCGTCTATCTCACGATCATCGGCTACCCGATGACGTACTACGACGCCGCGGCGATGCTCGTCACGTTCGTGCTCTTCGGTCAGTGGATGCTGATGCGATCCCAGCGCGGCACCGAGGACGCGCTCCACGCATTGCTCGCCCTCGTTCCGCCGACCGCGCGACTCATTCGCAATGGCGAAGAGACGACCGTACCGACCGCCGAGGTCGTAGTCGGCGACCTTCTCCGTCTCTTGCCGGGCGACAAGATCCCGGTCGATGGCACCCTCGTGGATGGTGAGACCGACGTCGATGAGTCATTGATCACCGGCGAGAGCCGGCCGATCCACAAGGCGTCCGGAGACACGCTCGTGGGCGGCTCGATCAACACCAGCGGCGCGGTGACGATGCGCGCCACCAAGGTCGGGAGCGAGACCGTGCTCGCGCAAATCACGGCATTGGTCGAACGCGCCCAACATTCGAAATCCCCGCGGCAGAGGCTCGCCGACAAGGCCGCGGCGGTCCTCGTGGTCGTCGCCATCAGCGCCGGGATCCTCACGTTCGTGGCGTGGACGCTCTCGGGCGCATCATTCTTGACTGCCCTCACGTTCGCCGTCTCCGCCGTCGTGATCGCGTGCCCCGATGCGCTCGGCCTCGCCACGCCAACCGCGGTCGCCGTCGGGACCGGACTCGGCGCGAAGCACAACATTCTGATCAAGAATGCGGACGCGCTCGAGGGCGTGAGCCGGGTCCGCACCGTCGTCTTCGACAAGACGGGCACGATTACCGAAGGACATCCGAGCGTCACGGAGATCGAGCCCGCCGCGGGAGTAACCGTCGACGACCTCCTCCGCGCCGCTGCCGCGGTCGCATCCCAGTCGACGCATCCGTTGTCCGTCGCGATCACCCGTGCCGCTCGCATCACCCCGGACCCCGCAACGCAAATCACACAGATCCCCGGTCAGGGGCTCACGGGCCGCGTCAACGGCACGACCGTCGCTCTCGGCAACCTCGCCCTCTTGGCACGCGAACACGTCGACCCGGGTCCACTCCGCGCGGTGGGCGACGGTCTCGCCTCTCAGGGACGCTCCTTGACCTATGTTGCCGCCGATGGCCGCGCACTTGGCGTCATCGGCATCGCCGACGCGGTCCGCCCGACATCGGCCGCGGCCGTCCGCGACCTTGCGTCACTTGGCGTCACCTCCGTGCTCCTGAGCGGTGACAATAAGGCCACGGCCGAGCGCGTCGCACAGACGATCGGCATCACGCGCGTATTCGCCGAGGTGCGGCCCGAGCAAAAGGCCGAATACATCGCGCGTCTTCAACACGAAGGTCAGTTCACCGCGATGGTGGGCGACGGCGTCAACGATGCGCCGGCGCTCGCTCAAGCTGACATCGGGATCGCGATCGGTGCGGGCACCGACGTCGCGATTCAGGCGGCCGAGGTGGTGCTCATGAAGTCAGATCCGGCCGACGTCGCGCACACGATTCGATTGAGCCGGGCGACGGTACTCAAGATGAAGCAAAACCTGGCTTGGGCGGCATTCTATAACATGCTCGCGATCCCCATCGCCGCCGGTGTCTTCTATCACTCACTCGGTTGGATCCTCGAGCCACAGATCTCGGCACTCCTCATGTCCGGGTCGTCGCTCTTTGTCGCCACGAACGCCGTCTCCCTCCGGTTCGCGCGGATCTGAGAGAGGAGTCGATGGACCCATGCCGCGGCGACCATCGCCGTCATGGGTGCAATCCAGTAGATCCAGTGCGCGCGCCAGACGCCCGCGACGAGGGCCGGCCCGAACGAGCGGGCCGGGTTCATTGAGGCGCCAGTCAGTGGTCCGGCGGCGAGTGCGCACAGTCCGACGGTCAGTCCCACCGGGACGCCCCGCGCGGCGGCGAGGATGACGAGCATGAGCGCGAACGACAGGAGCCATTCGACCGCGAATGCCGCGGGGACGGCGATCCGAGGAAGCGTTGCGCCGAGTTGGCCAACAGGCCCCATGATGGCGCGCAACGTCGCTGACGCGGCCACCGCCCCGACGCATTGCGCCATGACATAGGGGATCACGTCCCGAGCCGGAAATCGTCGCGCGGACCAGAGCGCGACGGTCACCGCTGGATTGATGTGAGCGCCAGAGATGGGCCCAAACACCCACACCATCGCGATCACGACAACCGCGAATGCGAGGGCGATACCCGGAACGCCGAGCGCGCCATGGGTCCAGACATCGACCATGGCGGCACCCGGGCCGATGAGCACCAGGAAGTAGGTGCCGATCGCTTCAGCCAAGTAAGAATGTCGCGAAGTCATCTGGAAGCGTGCTGTCCCGAATCGCGCGAGCGGCGCGCTCGACGTCGTACTCGACGCGAATGAGCTCGACGTCGACGTGGCCCGGCTCGATGTCGAGCACGACGTAGCCCGCTCGCCAATCGCCATCTTTTGGGCGCCCCACACTTCCGGTATTCACGAAGTGGATCCCACTGGTCTCGGCATGCCACGGGACGTGCGTGTGCCCGAAGGCGATGACGTCCCCTGCCCGGGCGCCGGCAATTTCCGCCATCTTCGTGCGGAAGGCCGCGGGTCGGTCTTCCGTCCAATAGAGGGTATTGAGCGTCGGCGTTCCGTGGACCAGCGTCACGGTCGGACCGCTCTCGTGACCGCCCATCGGTCGAAGGTCGATACGAAACGGGAGTGCACCGAGCGCCGCGCGCGTGGCCGGCGACACGTGCGCTTTTGTCCACGCGAAGCTCTCGTGCGACAGCGCTTCCTGATGGGGATCCTCATAGCGACATCCACAGTGCTTGTAATCGGTGGCGACCGTCGAGTCGTAGTTGCCGCTCACTCCGACAATGGCTCGCTCGCGCAGCAGCTCGACGACTTCGTTTGGCCACGGCGCGTATCCGACCAGGTCGCCGAGGTGGCAGGTTGCGTCGATGGCATCCTGTCGCGCGATATCCTCGAGCACGGCCTCGAGTGCGGGAAGGTTCGCGTGGATGTCCGAGATCAGCGCGTATCGCATGGCTCGAGCGTCTTCCGCATCACGGTGGCCGACGCGGGGCACCCGGTCTGAAACTCGGCGGTCGCCCGCACGCCATCCGGCACTGCGTCCCGCGTCGTTCGCTCGAACCCGAACGCCGGGAAGTATTCGTCCGCCGTCGTGGTCAGCAGGTACAGCGCCCGGAGGCGCCGTGCTTCCCCTTCCGCAATGACCTGATTCACGAGCTCGCGCCCGAGCCCTCGACTCCGCCACTCGGGCGCGACCACGACGGACCGCAACAGCGCGTCCTTGCCGCACAACTCCAGGCCAGCCACCCCGACGAGCTTGCCGTTATACTCGGCGACGACGAACGTCGGCAGTGATCCGGCGACGCCATCGACCGGCAACCGCGCGCCCATCAACAGGCGCTCGACATCGCGGAGATCCGCGAGGGTCGCAGGGCGCAGCACGGGCGTCACGCCGGTTTCCTCGCGCGGACGAAGGCGCTCATGGCGTTGATCCCTTCAAAGTCATAGACGCGCGTCGGCTCGATCGACGCATCGACGAACCCGACCTCACCGAGGAGTCTCAGAAACTCGCGCTCTTCCAGCGCGCCAGCGACGCATCCAACCCATGACTCCATGGAGGCCGGCCGCTCACCGTTGACGATCACGTCAGAGACGGCGAATCGGCCCGCGGGCTTGAGCACGCGGAAGGCCTCGGCCAACACGCGTCGCTTGTCAGCCGAGAGATTGACAACGCAATTCGAGATGACGACATCGACCGAGCGGTCGGGGAGCGGTACATCCTCTATCTGCCCTTTCAGGAACTCGACATTACTCGCCCCAGCCCTCGCCGCGTTCTCGCGCGCCAGTGCCAGCATGTCGTCGGTCATATCCAGCCCGTACGCTTTCCCGGTCGGCCCGACGCGCTTCGCCGACAGCAGGACGTCGATGCCACCACCGGATCCCAAGTCCAGGACAACTTCCCCTGGTTTCAGCTCGGCCAACGCGGTCGGATTGCCGCATCCGAGCGACGCCACGAGCGCTTTCTCGGGCACCTCACGCGCCTGGTCGTCGCGGTACAGGTTCGACGTAATGGGATCCGCTGTCTCGCCGCAGCACGTCGACGCGCAGCAGCTCGCCGTCTCGCCACTCGCCACGCGCCGCGCGATCTCTCCGTATGCGTCTTGCACCGTCTTTGCTAGGGAATCCATAAATACCTCTTGATGGATTAACCACAAAAAAAGTCACCCGCAACAGCGGGCGACGTTGAGCGCCAATTTCGTCGACGGCAGTGCTCCAACAAACTGCCCGATCTGGGCAAAGGCCTCGGGATTGAGCGAGTAATACGCCCACCGCCCTTCGCGCCGATCGACGACGAGCCCGGCGTCTTTCAGGGTCTTGAGGTGGAACGACAGCAGCGACTGTCCGAGATCGAGCGCATCGGTGAGCTCACAGACGCACCGCTCACCAGCGCGCAGCATGTCGACGATCTTGAGCCGATTCTCGTCCGCGAGGGCGCGGAACTGTTTGGTGATGCCACTGAGATCGGCCACGGTCGTCATGGCCGAACTATACATCAATATCTATTTATATGTCAACGGATGGGGTGAGATTCGAACTCACGATACCGTTTCCGGTATGCCGGTTTTCGAGACCGGTGCCTTCAACCACTCGGCCACCCATCCAAGTACTACGGAGCGCGAAAGTTAGACGATCCGCGCCCTGCCCCACAACCCGCCCGTGGGCACATCCTTGGCGAAGCGTTGACCCAGCGTCGGGGGCCGAGTCTGCAAACCTTTTCGGCAGCTGGGCGATCTCAACACGAGTATCCGGCTGCCGCCATCGGTCGTCGCGGCCTGGCGTGCGGGCGACACCGCTGGCTTCACGGGGGGGTGTCCTGCGCACTCCGAGGGTCGTGGGCGAATAACGCCAACTCCGATCGATGAAACTCGTCCGCTATGGTGCGTCCAACATGATCGTCGACACGCCCCATTCCGGAGCTATTCGTACCGAACTGATTGGGCATCTGACCGTGACCGAGGTCTTCTACGAGCCACGCGTGAGGCTCAGAACACATTTCCACGAGCTCCGCATGAAACGGGTTCTGCTGCGTTTGATCGCATTTGGGTGTATAGTCGCCACTCGACCTGCATGGGCCGATCAACTCGATGTTCGGCTCCAGCCGCCGAAGCGTGCGTTGACGCAGGCGCCGGCGGAGTTATCGGGGCTTTGGCTTTGGCGAACTGAGGGCTACGGATACGTCATACAGGTGGTCGGTGACTCGCTCAAGGCGTTCGAGGTGACTGATTTGAGCTGTATCCCGAGTTTCCAGGCGCGTCAGGTCGAGCAGGACGGATCGCGCGTCGTTTTCCAGCGAGAGGACGACTCGTCGAGGCTCGTATTCGTCGGTGCCACGGGAGCGAACGATCAAGGCCGCCTGCGCTATACGAACGCCGAATCGGACATGATTTTGCATCGCGTGGACTCATTCCCCGCGGTCTGTGACCGGACCACAGCCGATAACTCTATCACCAACTTCGACGTGTTCTGGGAAACGTATCGAGAGCAGTATCCGTTTTTTCATCTCCACCACGTGGACTGGCAAGCCACGCGTGATCACTTTCGCCCTCGCGTCATCCATGCGTCGCCCCCTGAGCTCTTCGGTGTGCTCCGCGCGATGATCGAGCCGCTTCACGATCACCACACCTACATCTACTCGACTACGGACACCTCGCTCGACTATGGCGGTGAGCGCCTCGATCCCGATCCGATCGGTGACGCCGGTCGTGCGCGGGCGCTCGAGATCATACAGAATCGTTTCCTCGTCGTTCCTCTCCGTTCGTTGGCCAACGGCAAGGTGTCGTTCGGCATGCTGCGGGACTCCATCGGATATCTGCGAGTGATGGGGTTCGGGGCGTACTATCCGGACAGAAGCTACGAGCGGCAGGGAGAGGATAGGTTCGCGGCCGATGTGCGTGCGCTGGACGCCGCGCTCGACACGATCTTCGCGTCCTCCGCTGGATGGCGAGGGCTCGTCATCGACATGCGGCTCAGTCACGGTGGTGCCAGTGCACTCGGCTTGGCGATCGCCAGCCGGCTGGCGACGGCGCCTTACACGGCTTATGCCATAGTTGCGCGTCGCGATCCAAATGACCCGACGCTCATGACCGCTCCGCAGCTCGCCATGGTCGTGCCAAGCGCGCGGCCGGGATGGCATGGGCCGGTGGTCGAGCTCACAAGCCGCTACAGCGTGAGCGCCGTCGAGATATTCACGCAGGCGCTCATGGGCCGCAGTCCGGCGGTCGATCGAATCGGAGAGCACACGAATGGAGTGTTCTCTGGTGTCCCGAACCGTCACCTGCCGAACGGGTGGATCTTTGGCCTCCCCAACGAGCTCTATCTCACCGAGCGCGGCACAAGCTTCGACGTCTCCGGGATCCCACCGACGATCCCCGTTCCGACGCTCAGGACGGCGGATCTCGCCGCGGGCAGGGATCCGGGACTCGATCGCGCGATCGCAGTGCTGTCGACGGGACGGGTGGACTCGCCGAAGAAGTAGTCGGGGCACCTTGCCGCCGCCGCCCATTTAAACCGCATCGGCAAGACCCGGGGCCATGTTGATCATGGGGACATTCTTGGGGACATACCCCGCCTAAACAGCGCAGACGGATGCAAAGCGGCGCCGATGGTCGATCACATCGGCGCCGCAGTTGCAACGACTTACAGAGTCACGCAGAGCGGGGCAGAAGGCTCGACCTACTTTCGAGACCGGTGCCTTCAACCACTCGGCCACCCATCCAAGTACTACGGAGCCCGAAACTTAGGTGGCTCCCTCCCCACCCCACAACCCGCGTCGGCCCCGCGATTCTTGGGTCGCCCTTTGATTCCGCGCCGACCACTCAGAGACGAGCGTGCGCCGTTCAAGGAACGTGAGGTCCTGGACGTGCAGTTGCCGCGCTCTGCAAACGGTGGGTAGTTCCTGCTCGAAGACTACGAACCGCTCTTCGACCAATCTGTACCCGGGCATGCGCACCGCCCCCCACGTTGGGTATGCAACCAATTCCGGACCACACGAATTGCATGCCCGACATTCGCGTGCGGTGTTAGTCCGACGTTACACCAGTGCAGCTAACTCCTCTAGGGTCACGAACTCGACTCCATACGTGGCTCGCAACCATGTTCGGTTGATCGCATCGAAGATCGAGGGGCGGCCTGCACTAACTCCTCTATCTTCCGAACACAGGTATGACTTCGTGTACGCGAAGAGCGCGGCCACTGTGTCTCTATCGGCCCACTCAGCGACCGCCTTTTGAATCTCTGCCTTCTCGTTGGCATCTCGAGGCAGATCCAGCGAAGCAAACCAGGGTCCAGGCCGCGAGAGGCGCGTGTTGATAGTCACACCGATGGCCTTGGCACGGGCTACTCCAATGCCCTTCGCTTCGGTCGATGGATGCGGCGCGCGTCCCGTGTTAGAAGAGCTGACCCATTGAGAGGGAGCGGCCAGTAAAAAAACTCGCGGATGACTTCTCTGGCCACAGAAGCATAAGATTTTGTCGTTTACTCCATAACAGGGAGCGTCTGATGATCGGCTCAACGGCCCAGCAACAACCGCCCACCGTCACTTCTGTCCTCGACATGCTCTATGGTGTTGTCGAGCAGGAAGTCGTTTCCGCTGCTGAGGCTATGCCCGAGGACAAGTATTCCTTCGCGCCTACTAATGGCGAGTTTAAAGGCGTACGCACTTTCGCTGAACAGGTGAAACACGTCGGCTTCGCCAATCACCTCTATTTTGGCCCGCTCATGGGCGAGACGATAGACACTAACTCCATCGATGAAAATCTCAACGGCCCCGCGGCGCTGAAAACCAAAGCCGAAATTGTGCAGTATCTTAAAGATTCGTTCGCGCTCGGCCATCGGGCCATTTCCGGGGTCACCTCCGAAAACGAGGTCACGCCGCTGCCCAAGCCCGTATCCCCATTCCTCTCAACGCGTCTCGCAATCGCCATTATCGGCGCCTTCCATCCGAAGGATCACTACGGTCAGATGGTCGAGTACCTGCGGATGAACGGTATCGTCCCGCCTGCAAGCCGCCCGCGGCCACAGCAACAACAGTCCTCGCAACCCAAACCTCAAGAATGAAGGCAGGCCGCGCGCATCAGCGCCGGCACTACTGGGCAACTGCAATATTTCCCGAATTATGGATTTTTGGCGAATTGCTCTTGGGGACATCCGTGGGGACATTTCCCGCCTAAACCGCGCAGACAGATGCAAAGCGGCGCCGATGCTCAGTCACATCGGCGCCGCAATTGCAACGACTTACAGAATCCCGCAGACCGGAGCAGAGGGCCGGACCTACTTTCGAGACCGGTGCCTTCAACCACTAGGCCACCCATCCACGTAGTCCTGCGCGCGAAACCGCCTTTGGGGACGAGGACTCGCCGAGGCTCCGCGCTAGTGGTCTAGTGCTTTGAGACGCTCCACCGCGTGTGCGTTCTTCGGATCAAGATCCAGGGACCTTCTGTAATTCTGAATCGCTAATGTCTTATCACCTGCGGACTCGTACGCTGCCGCCAAGCTGTCGTAGGTGTTCCCGCTGCTCGGATACATCTCAGCATTCAATTTGAAGATCTCGATGGCGTCCCTGATGTGCCCATCCTCGACCAGGCGGTATCCCCATGCGTTGACATCACCTTCCGGCAACCGAAATGCGGAATCTTTCGCTTTCTCCTCTCGAATCACCTCTGCCGCGTGTTCGAAGCCACGCGTGCGGAGCACCGCTTGCATCGCTTTGATGGCCGCGGGTAAGCCGAATCCAGCCGACGGACTCATATCCGGAATCCAGTAGCTAGCCACTTCGTCAATGAACGACTCCGGCGACGATCCTTGCAGGTTGGTCAGGATCACAATCGCGAGATCGTCCTCGGGATAGACAAAAAGCGCCGACCGCCCACCACCGATAGCCGTCAGTGCTCGATGCTCCGGCCTATTCGCCGTTTCCCAACCAAGCGCATACCCATTGAGCAGCTTGCTGAACCCTCCGTTCGTTCCGTCGTTGAGCACACCCGCGGTCCAGAGCGTCGCGAGGCTGCTTTTCGCTTTCAGCAGTTTCCCGCCTTGCAAAGCGATGATCCACCGGGCCAGGTCCTCGGCGGTGCTGTTCAAGCCGGCTGCCGTTCGCAGGAAGGGAGGAAACTCTTCGAAGACATTGCGGAGCGTGTCACCACGCCTCGTCGCACCACTCGTTTTTCGGAAATAGGTATAGTCGCGGGCACTATGCGCGACGACATCGCGCGAGTCGCCGAACACGGTATGTGGCATGCCGACAACGCGAAACTGGTGCTCGTCGATGAATTGCGCGAAGGGTTCACCACCCAGGCGATCGATGATCCGTCCCAACAGGACATAGTTGGTCTGATTGTAGCTGAACCGGGCCCCGGGTTCGAACTCGAGCGGCAGCGTCTGCACCTTCGCCCACGCCGAGTCCTCGTCGCCCTCCTGCACCATTTTCTCGTTGCCCTCCATGATGTTCGGCAGACCCGACTCGTGCGTGAGCAACTGCCGGATCGTGACGCCCTGCCATGGCACCGGCAGCCCATCGAGGTAGCGCGACACGGGTGCTCCGAGATCCAATCTGCCCGCCTCCACCAATTGCATGATCGCGACACCGGTAAAGGCCTTCGTGATGGAGTTGATCGGGAAGATCGTGTGGTCAGTGGCCGGTGCCGAATCCTGAATGCTGGCGATCCCGCATGCGCGATGCAGGACGACCTTTCCGTGCTGCACGACCGCAACCTGCAGTCCCACGATGTGACGCTTCGACATCTGGGTTCGCAGAAATGACTCCACGTTGTCTGCCTGAAGCGCACCGCAAGATGGAACATGGGAAACAAAGAGTAGAGCGTAAAAGAGGAGGCGATCGCGCATGATCAGGGGAGCTAGAAAGAGGCAAAAAGATTATGTTGTGCTGAAAAATCAGCAGCGCGGCTGAATATTCAGCACAGTGCGTCGAGTGTCAATGGCAGCCGGCGATGGGGACATCTTTGGGGACATAACTCGCCTAAACCGCGCAGACAGATGCAAAGCGGCGCCGATGCTGGATCACATCGGCGCCGCAGTTGCAACGATTTACGGAATCACGCAGAGCGGCGCAAAAGGCCGAACCTACTTTTCGAGACCGGTGCCTTCAACCACTCGGCCACCCATCCAAGTAGTACTGCGCGCGAAAGTTAGACGATCCGCGCCAGCCACGTGATCACGCGGCGATGCCGGAGGTCATGCTGATGCAATCCGTCGGGCAACTTGGCCCGCCGCGCGGCCGAGGCGAACGATCGATGCAGCGACCGGATGCGCGAACCGGCGACATGTCGCGCCCGGCTGATCTCGTGGTGAAAGACCCACGGTGTGGGCTGGCCCGTAGCAGCTCACGAAGCGATACCGCACGCAATGCTGTCGCAGTGCCGTTACGAGCCGCGGAGTCATGGGCACGCACCGAGTCTTGCCTCCCTTTTCGCTCTAACAGCGCGCGCCAGTCTCGCCGAGCATCAGCGCACAGAGCGGTGCAATCACGAAACCGTAATTGATGGCGAACCGTACTAGTCGATTGCCGCCGTGCACCGGAGGGGCGGCTGGATCGAGACAAACAAATCCCCCCGCGAGGTATCGATATGCGAGCCAGGTCGCGCAATCCGCCTGAAAATTCGCCGCCACTGGTCTCTGCGCTGATCGGGCTCGCGTGGATCCTGATCTATATCGTTCTGATCGCGCCGGTATTCATTTTCTCAACGCTCGGGGGACAGTGGCTCGGCCGCGTCGTCTGGCCTGGGGCCTCGCCAATCTTTCATGGCATCACCTGGATCTTTGGCGTTTTTCTGATCACATGGCTCATACGAGTCAAAGCCAACAGGCGCGCCTGGTCGCAAATTGGCTTGCCACGACCGCAGCTGTCGCGGCTCGTCCTCGGCGGACTCGCGGGGCTTTCTTTGATCCTGCTAGCATCGCTGCTCGAGTACAAGCTGGGATGGCTGCACGTCGCCAGGGTCGATACAAGCCTGCATCGTGGCGTGAGCAAGCCGCTATGGATCGTCCTGGCGTTGCTCCCTTCCCTGGCCGTGGGGTTCTCCGAGGAGCTGGCCTTCCGGGGATACGTCTTTCAGACTTTAGCGGAGCGGCTACCGGTCTGGCTCGCAGCCCTCCTGATGTCCGTCGTTTTCGCTCTGGCGCATTTCAGCCTGAGTGGCTTCAACGTCGCGTTCGTCGTTGCGGTAACGGTCATGTCGCTCGTGTTTCTTTCCCTGCGCTTCGCGTCCGGATCACTATGGTTCGCGATCGGATTTCATGGCGCCTGGGATTGGACACAGACGTACCTGGTGGGCCTGGCCACTACTGGAACCGGAAACGACCCGGCATTGGTGCAGATAAGGCAGACGGGCCCTTCCTTTTGGGTAGGAAGTCAACAAGCCACCGAAGGCGGCGCGCTCTTTCTGCTGATGGAAATCTCGGTGCTCATCCTTGCGCTGGCTTACGCCGCATCGATTGATAGATCGCCGCCTTGGACGCAGCGGCTCCGAGAGGACGAGACTAACCCCCAACGCCCGCTGGGCGAGGCCGGTCGCAGCGTTGCCGCCCAGTCTGAATAGCAATGGGAGGCATGACGATGACTGTCGCCGCCCGGCGCGATTGGCGCTCATCTACCTCATCGGAAGTTGATGCCGGGTAGTCGTCTTCCGAGTGCCGAGGCGGCTCCGCCTAGGGACACGCCGCAGATACGGGCGTGGGCACGTTCTTGGGCACATTCACCCGCAAAGCGGCGCAACGGGACGCAAAACGGCGCCAATACCGGATGGCATCAGCGCCATAGTTGCAACGACTTACAGGATCACGCAGAGCGGAGCAAAAGCCCGCATCGATTTTCGAGACCGGTGCCTTCAACCACTCGGCCACCCATCCAAGTACTACGGAGCCCGAAACTTAGACGATCCGTGGGCCGGCCGACCACCCGCCATCCGCGATGTGGGAAGACTGACTACTCCGGCCGCATGGCGATGATGGGGTCGATAACAGCCGCTCGGCGCGCGGGAATCCATGACGCGAGCGCGGCGACGAATAGGAGTGCGACGCACACCGCCCCATACGTCGCCAGATCATCCGGTTGAACGTTGTAGAGCAGTGAGGCCAGCACGCGGCCGCCCAACACCAGCGCGATCGCGACGCCAACGAGGGCGCCTGCGCCGGCGAGGCGCACACCCTGGCCGACCACCATGCCAACGACTTGGCGTCCATTGGCACCGAGCGCGATGCGGATGCCGAGCTCGCGGCGGCGTTCGCGAACCGCGTAGGCCAGCACACCATAGATGCCAATGATAGCGAGCATCAAGGCGGACACCGCGAACGCGCCGACGACCGTGGCATAGAGGCGCGGGCGGGCAATAGAGTCACCGATCGCGGCGGCATACGTCTCCGCCCCGATGATCGAGACCAACGGATCCGCACGGGCAACGGCCTGGCGCGCGCCGGCAATGACGGCGGCGGGATTGCTACTCGACCGCACCACGAACGTCAGGTAAATCTGCGGCGACGCCTGATCGAACGGCAGGTACACCGCGGGCCTGTCCGCGGCCGTGACATCGTACTCTTTCGTATCCCCAACGACTCCGACAATCTCGCCCCCGAGCGCGACCGTGTCGGCTGAGTTACTCGCGGAATCGTCAGTCCAATGGAGATCTATCCGCTGACCGATCGGATTCTCGTGCGCAAAGAACTGACGGGCCAGCGCATCGTTGATGACGATGACCGGATGACCGCCCGGCCGGTCGTCATCGGTAAACGACCGCCCGCGCCGCACCGGGATGCTGAGCGCGGCGAAATAGCCCGGGCTCACCATCCTGATGCGCGCGTTCGACGGACGCCCCGGTGGATCGGGTGCGCGCCCGCCGATTTGGAAATAGGCACCGGCGTCGTTATCGAACGGCGCGCCATACGCCACGGCCGCGGCGGATGTTCCGGGTAGCGATTGCATATCGCTGATCACACTGTGCGTGAACCCCCGCTTCTGCGACCAGGACGTGTATCGCGCCGTGGGCAGCTGCGCGCTAAATCGCACGACGTGCTGGGGCACAAACCCGAGATCGACCGCCATCATGCTCGCCACGCTGCGCGTCAGCAACCCGGCTCCGATTAACAACAGCACCGCCAACGCCGTCTCCGCGACCACGAGGGTGCCCCGGAGACGGCCCGACCGACGACTGGCGCTCGCGCCTCGCATGCCGGACTTGAGCCCATCCACAATGTCGTGATTCGCCGCCTGCATCGCCGGCAGGAGCCCAAAGGAGAGACCGGTCATCACGGCGACGACTCCCGTGAACGCCAGCACCGTCACGCTGATCTTCACTTCGTCGAGCCGCGGCAAGTCCCCTGGGTGCGCCGCCACCAAGAGATGCGCGCCGCCATACGCGAGCACCACCCCACCGAGCGCACCGATCACCGCCAACACCAGACTCTCGGTCATCAACTGCCGTGCGATACGGAGCCGTCCGGCGCCGAGCGCGATCCGCACCCCCAGCTCGGCCGACCGCCCCGAGGCGCGCACGAGCTGGAGATTCGCCACGTTGGCACACGCGATCAACAACACGCATCCGACCGCCCCCATCAGGATGAACAACGCGGGCCGCGACTGACCGACGACGCCATCCCGCAGTGGCCGCAGCGTGGAGCGAAGCCCGGCTTCCTCGAGCAGATGTTGTTGCCGGATGCGTGCGGTGACCGCCTCGAACTCCCGTCGCGCGGCGTCGACAGTGGCGTTCGGCGCCACCCGAGCGATCGCGCCATCCAGCATGTGTTTTCCACGGCCGATCTCATTCATCTGGTCGGCCGTGAACGTGCGCGGTATCCACACATCGGGGGAACTTGGAAAGGTGGCTGTCGGCGGCGCGACCCCGATGACCACGAGCGGTCTGCCATTGAGATCGATCA
This sequence comes from Gemmatimonadaceae bacterium, assembly GCA_035570055.1. Lineage (GTDB taxonomy): Bacteria > Gemmatimonadota > Gemmatimonadetes > Gemmatimonadales > Gemmatimonadaceae > DASRDS01. The sequence continues at coordinate 101,321 of DATMLM010000049.1, read as the reverse complement.
CCCGACCGATCACTCGTGGATCGGCCCGGAACCGCGAGCGCCAAAACGCATCGCTCAGCATCACGACCGTCGGCACCACTCCCTGGTCCTCAGTAGGCGCAAACGCCCGCCCAACCTCGGCGCGAACACCGAGGAGCGCAAACCAGTTCGCGGAAACCTGGTACACGGCCAGCGATGTCGGCTCGGTCAAACCCGTCAGCGTCACACTGCCCGACTGGTACGCCGCGATGCCCGTCAGCGTATTGACTTGCTCCCGCCAATCCCGAAGCGTGGGGGGCGATATGGTTGGCGTAGCCTTCGAGTCTGCCGGCATAACCATGACCAGCCGACTCGGGTCGGCGTAGGCCATCGGTTGTAGCAACACGGCGTTGACGACGCTGAAGACCAGCGTGTTCGCGCCAATCGCGATCGCCAGCGTCAACGCAACCGCCAACGTGAACCATGGCGTCTTGCGCAACGAGCGCACGGCCGAGCGAAGATCTTGGAGCACGTTGTCCATTACACTACTCCGGCCGCATAGCGATAATAGGTCGATGATGGCCGCTCGGCGCGCTCAGACCCACGGCGCGAGCGCGGCGACGAAGTGGAAGAAGTATGCCTGCACTCCGTATGTCGCGAAGCACCCATGGCGCTTGGAGTTACGGCATTATGTGAATCCGGTCCTTTCGACGCTCGGTGTTCGACCTTGGGACCGCCGTTGTGCGAACGAACACCCGTTGAGCGAGCTCTCTCGATCCTGGGGACATCCTTGGGGACATAACCCGCCGAAACCGCGCAGACAGATGCAAAACGGCGCCGATGCTGATACGAATCGGCCCTGCCCCACAACGGGGTCTTGGGCACATCACTCGAGCAGCCTCTGAATCGTGCCTTGGCGTTCAGGAGCCGGCGAAAGCCCTGTGACACGGCGTCGGCCGATACGCCCCAATGATGAATTTCTAGGTCGATGGAAACCGCCGTATGGCATACACCCAGGAGCTGCTTCCCGCGAACGCGCGTTGCATTGACTCCAAATCGTCATGTTGGACCGACTCCTCGCGCTTGGCCAGCAACGGCAGTGTCTTTGGCGACACAACGATCATTGCGTTCAGCTTCGAATACGTGCGAAGCATGTTCCACGATGTGTCGCCATCGATTCCTTCGTATGGATAGATGCCGCCTTGGAAATGTCGATGGATGTCGTGCTCAACCACATCGCGAAACTCGCCATCATAGATGATCGTCAGCTCGTTCAACAGTCGCGCCCGCAGAAGTCCGAGACGGGGCGTGCTCGTGCGATCATGAAACAAAATGCATGCGTCCTCGTAAAGTTTGACAGTGAAGAATATTTTCGTCGGCCCGAACGGCCTGCGGGCTGGTTGGCGCGCCCTCATCTTTGCGGCGATCGTCCTCGCCATTTCCAGCCTCGTTCAGTACGTGTTGGGCGGAACGATCCAGCGCCAGATGGCCGCAGCCGGCGGCGTGCCTGGCCCGCGGCTCGCGGTCCTGATCGAGTTCTTTAACGCCATACTGCCGGTCTTCCTGGCGACCGGTGTCATGGCGCTGGCGGAACGCCGGTCGTTCTGGTCCTACGGCCTCACTGACAGTGCGCTCGTTCGGCGATTCGGATGGGGAGCGTTCTGGGGCTTCGTGATGCTGTCCGGCCTCGTGGGCTTGCTGGGGTTGACGGGCCACCTGGCGTTCGACGGCACCGCGCTCACGGGCTTCTCGGCTGTGCGGTTCGCGGTCGAGTGGGCCGCCCTGTTCGCATTCGTCGCCGTGGCCGAGGAGATGACCTTTCGCGGATATCTGCAACAGACGCTCGGCCGCAGCATCGGCTTTTGGCCTGCCGCGGCGATCCTGTCGGTCGTGTTCGCCGCGGCTCATGTGGGCAACTCCGGCGAACGGGTCCTTGGCATCGTCCAAGTGGCGACTGGGGGGTTGGTGTTTTGCTACAGTCTGTACCGCACTGGATCGCTCTGGTGGGCGATCGGTGCGCACCTGGGGTGGGATTGGGCGCAATCGTACTTCTACGGCGTGCCTGACAGCGGCATAATGGTCTCGCGCCACTTCCTCGTCTCCCATCCGCTCGGCGCCGCGTACCTCAGTGGGGGCACGGTCGGTCCAGAAGGCAGTATTTTCGTCATGCTTGCGGAGCTCGGGTTCGCGCTCGTTGTTTACGTGACGCTGCGGCCTGGAAAGTCGAACGAATAATCTGCTTGCCTCTGCGTGACCGCGTCGAGGATGCTCCAGCAGGAGGAGGCCATGTGTCGCTCTTCACCATCCGCGGTCGCTTGATACTCGAAAGCGCAGGACCAGATTGGCATTTGGTAGGCGTCGTGAAGCAAGACAAGATGCGGCCCGACCCTGAAGCTTACGGATCTCTCAGACAATTCCGTGGCATTGAGCGACGCCCGAATCATCGGGCTCGACCTTCAGCGCGCGGCGACGCAAGGTTCGAAGCACTCGACAGCGCCGTCGACGTACGAGCACGAACAAGTCCGGATCAGTTTCACCCAAATATTGGTGGACAGCTTGTTGGGCTCGACCGCCAACAGCAGCGACGATTGGACCTAGAGGACAGTGGCTTATATGATGTATGTCAGCCGGATCGCGTCTTCACCGACGGATTCCGCGCCAACGAGGTGCAGTGGCGGCCGAGGCCCAGCGAAATAAGGTTTGCCATCGCCGAGCACGAACGGGCGGAAGTAGAGGCGATACTCGTCAATCAAGGCGCTGGCGGTGAGGATCCCGGCGAGCTCGGGGCCGGCGACGTCGATTTCTCCATTGATATCGCTTTTGAGTTTGCGCACGAACCCGACGACGTCGTCGTGGATCAGCGTGGCATTGGGGCCGACCGACTTCAGCGTGTGTGATGCGACCCATTTCGGCTTCGCGCGCCACGCCGCCGCGAAATCGAACTCGAGGGCTCCCCAATCGGACTGATCGTCATCCCAGTAGCGCATCACCTCGTACATGCGCCGGCCATAGACAATGCCGGCCAGGCCGCGGACATGGTCGTTGAAATGGCGATGGAGCCGTTCGCCGGGTTGCGGCAGTTGTGGGCCACCGGTGGCGCCTGCGATGTAGCCATCGAGCGATTGCATCATGCCGAAAACGATCTTTCCCATGGCGCTCCTTCCGGACAGTGCCGGGACGTCAGCGTTCGGGTTCGGCTGGATGTGAAACGGTGACCTCAGACTCGTCGATGAAAATCGCCGGCTCTTGCCAGGGGTGATTCGGAATCAATCCCCGCGTGAGGCATCGGTCGAGGAGGGCGCGGTCGCGAGGAATCACGAACTCGATGCGCACCGTCGGAACGCGCTCGGTGCGTCCGACTTCGCCAAAGGTCGGTTGGGCGCCCGGTAGCGGACGAAACTGCTCGACACCGACCGCGGACCACCACGCGGAGCGATCGTAGCGCCCGTATTCCAACGGCACTTCGCGCACGATGCCGTCGAGCAACGCGTCGACTCGATCGGGCGGCACAAACATGGTGACGCGATACACCTTGCGGAATACCATGTTGAACAATATACCGCCCTCGATGTGCTGTTCCAGCGAACGCCCATCCCGACATCGCTTCTATGGCCAAGCCGCCATGCACCCACCAGCTTGTCGAACAGTTCACCCTTCATCGCGGTTGCCTCCTCATCTCATCTTCCATCAGCGCGCGGACTCGCGGCGCGAGGATCTTCTTTTGCCAATGCGCGCCTTGCGCAGTCCTCCCGTACCCGGATCCGTCGCCCCGGCGTCGCCCGCCGTGCTAGATTCTTGGCATGAACGCGACGCTCAGCGCTTTGATAGTGTGCGCACTGCTCGGTGGAACCGCCGGTGCGCAGGCGCCGGCCGGCCTGCAGCGGATACTGGACGACCTCCTTCCGGCGGCGAACGCGCACGATACCGATCGTTTCCTCGCCTCGTACTCGCGGGATTCGACCGTGACGTTCGTGTACAACGGTCAGGTGACGACCGGGTTCGCAAACCTCCGGGACGTGCAGCTCAAGGCGTGGGCCAAGACCGATGTAGTGTACAGCCAGCACGGTCCGATGCGGGTCGTGACGATCACGCCGGCGGTCGTAGTCGTGACTGACCCGCTGTCGTCGCGTCGGACGCTGCCGACGGGTGAGGTGAAGACGGCGGACTTCATGGTCACGATGGTCTGTCAGCAACGACCCGAGGGATGGCGCATCGTGTACATACACGAGTCGACTGTGCACTGACCAGCGACGGACGCGGCGGCTAGGGGCTACCTCAATTGCTTAGCGGTTATCTGTACTGGTGGTGCCAGCAGTGTCCACAGCATGGTGTAGGTGTCCGGGTTCTCCACGGTGGTCGACCCGACGATCAGGCTCCCGAGAATCTGGTTGTTGGCGTTGATCTTCAACGCCGCGGAAGACTGGACGGTGCTTTGGCCGAACAGATTTGGCAGGCGTTGCAGCCCACCGCTGGCGGTCCAGATAAAGGCAAAGCTGGCGCTGGTGTCGGTCAGCGAGCCGCTCCCGACCACGACACCGTTGTCGGAGATCGCCGAAGCACCTCCGCAGACGCCGAGGTTGACCACCGAGTCGGGCGTCAACCACACGACGGCATACTCGTTACACTGCGAGTTGCCTACCGTGGTGGCCGCGCCAACCGCCTGGCCCAGGTCGTTCACCCCGAACACGAACATACCGTTCACGTTCGGTATATTGAGCGACGCCAACGGCTCGAGCTGAAGAGTCGGCGTGAACAGGTATGCGGCGAGGGTCGGGTCGTAGCTCTGAATGGCGATGTAGCCCGTGTTCGATATGGACTTGCCAACCCCAGGCGGTACGAGTCCCGCCCCCCCGCCCGGGTGCAGGCCATCCGGCGTGCCGTACGGCGTCCATAGGGTAGCAACATCCGACAAAGTCGTGTTGTTGGCCCCGAGGACGCATGAGCCGACGATCGTCCCCGGATCGTTGATGCCGCCGTTCGGTTGGCATGCGCTCGAGTACGGTGAGATCCGTCGCCGCCGCGTCAGGTTGCCAAACCAGTCCCAGATGGCGACGTCCCGCGGAGTGTTGCCGGTGCCGTACCCGATCACGACCTCGCCCTTGTTGTTGACGCCGAAGGCTTGGTTCGCGGTGTCGCCCTGAAAGGTCAGATACGTGGCGCCCCGATCAGCTTGCCACTTGAAGGCGTACGACTGGGTGTTCGGCGTATAGATACCGCCGCAACTGCCCACAACCTCCGCGATGTTGTTGAGGTCCATCGCGATGCATCCCGCGGGAATCGGGATCGATGCGGTGTGGACGTTGGTCGCGAACGGCACGCTCGCCCCCGCGATCGCCTGAGTGCTGTGGAGGGGACGAGCGATCGGTTGCGTCGCGTCGGAACATGCAACAACAGCCAACAACAGAACAATGTGATAGCGCATGGTCGCCAACATTGCACCGCATCGGCGGCACCGCAACGCGATAATCGCTCCCAGACGAACGACCCGGAGCATACCACGTGCATACGTGGCGCCACGTTTGTCACGTCAGTCGACTGTGCCATCGACCGTTGCGGTCGTCCGAACGATCGGTTGATCCCGATGGCGGCGCAGCCACGAGGCAGGACTGGGCCCGCGCGTGGCGTCACGAGTCCGCTCGTTTCAAGGCCTCGGCGAACAGACTTTGGACGTCGTTGAGACTCGTCGTCGAATCGTTGTTGTAGTCCATCAAACGATGATTGTAATTCCTTCCGGCGGTGCGCTCCTCGACGATCTGGCGCACGACCTCGAGCGCCGGACGGCGGTGGTGAAAGCCGCCGGTAACTTCGATCGTTGCGCGCTCAAGTGCGCAGTAAATACTCCAGGTGGTCGCCGTTGGAGGGCACCGGCGGTTGTCGGCACGGTTCCACGTCGACGCTGAAGAGAGGATTGTTGCGGCGCGTCGCAGAATCTGGCGATCCAGCTCGTTCGGGATGATCTCGCGAGACGTGTCGATCTGGAATCGCAAGTCGGTGGGGGAGAGCGCGAACCCCGAGACGGCGTACCAGCCGAATTCAGTGCGGACGATACCTGAACCGCCCGAGTAAATCTCGACTTCGACGGCGTAGGGCGACGAGGCGGAGTCCGTCATCTGCCCCGACCACACGGCTGTCGGCGTCGCTCCCTTCTGCCAGACACCGGTCGTGATCGACTTGGCGGGAGCAATCGTCAGCGTCCGGTGTTCGGCGAAGAGGACCCCGCAGGAGCCCGTCCAGAGTCCGTTCGCCGATTGGAATTGACACGTGGTCGAGGGCGCGCGCGCGGCGCTCAACGCATGCGGCGCGAACGCGAAGGCCAGCAACAGCGCGCGGCCGGAGAGCCGATTGAGCATCCTTCGATAGCTCTTGTTAGCGGCGGGCAGGATGGCTAGGGTCGGTGAATTCGAGCAGTTCGATCGGCGCGCCGTTTTCGACTATGAACGCGACGCGGACGCCGGCAGATGGGCTGTTGGGAGGAATCAGGATTTCGCGGCCAGCAAGCTCGGAGGCGAGATCTGCCACTTCAACGCGACGTGCGTGGGAATTCCGAATATCGTCTCCACGTCGGTCGCGATCGGCGCGCTGTTGTTCCCTCAACCGCATGGCCGCGGCGCGGAATCAGATGCGGAGCACCAGACAACGCCCGACTTGATGACGGTCTTCGGGCCGAGCAAGTTTGTCGGCTGGTCGAGCGGACTGCGATCGAACAAGAGCAGGTCAGCCCGTTTCCCGACCTCGACGGCGCCTACCACGGATGCTTGGCCGACTTCCTCGGCGCCATTGATGGTCGCGATCGCGAACACCCCGGCCATCGGGATCCCGGCGTCGTGGAAGAGCAACATCTCCGAGAGCGCGGCCTTCCCGGGATCTGGCGTGTCCGTGCCGAGGTTGAGACGCACGCCAGCCGCGTAAAATCGGCGCACGTAGCTCGCCATGATCCGGTACCCCTCGACCGCGCGACGCCGCTCGGCGTCGCTGACACCCGATACGTCCTCGAACGGGATACGTGGCGCCGACTGAAAGTACGTAAGACCGAGACGCTGCGCCTCGAGATGCAGGGTCGGTGTCAGGCTCGCGTGGAGCGCGCGAAACCGGTCGATCAACGCCAGGACGCGGAGGTTGTCCGGTCCCAGATAGCGCCAGTACGCGGGATCCACGAGGAAGCCGATGCCCGGTCGCGACCACCACCGAGGATCGCGGTGGACGCCCATCAGGTCGGGCAGTTCGTTCTCGACGGAATCGCGTTCCGATGCGCGCAGGACGGAAGGAGGGATCGTGATGATGTGCTCGAATCGTCTGAGCCCTAGATCGAGCGCCTGGCCGATGCTCACGGTTCCGTCGCCAACGTGACCATCGGGATGCATCCCGAGCGCGAGCGCGGTCACGAGCGCCCCGTCGAATGCCGGTCGATCGAGGCGCCAATAGAGCTTGATGTCCCGAATGCCCAGCGCGTAGTACCGGCGGACCTGAGCAGCGGCCGCCGCCGAGTCGGCGAGCGCGATCTGAAACGGCGGGGGGACGCGACCGGGCTCCGGCGATATGAACTGTGCACCGACCGGATAAAAATCCGGCGCGTCTCTCGTGCGCCGCATCCACGCGACGAGCATAGGCATATCGTGTGCGTTACTGCCTGCGTCCCGAACGCTGGTGACGCCGTACGGAAGGTACGTCTCGGCGTATCGCCGTCGATACGCGGCAATCGAATTCGGACGCATCACGAGATGCGTGATGTCGCCGTTCGTCGGTGTCACCGAATCGCCCAGCACCATTCCCGAGTGGCTGTGGACGTCGAACAAGCCGGGGGTCAAGAGGCGTGCCCTACCCTCGATCGTGCGACGAGCGACGATCGCGCTGCCCGCTCCGGGCGCGAGAATCGCCCGGATCAATCCGTCGGCGATCAAGACCGTCCGATGCGGCAAGAGTCGGCCGGACCGGACGTCGAGAATGGTCGCGTCGCGGATTGCCAGATCGACCCCGGGCGCGGGTGCCACCTGGACAACGATCGCCGCGCAATGGACAAGCGCTCCAAGCACGCGATATGTCATGGCAGTACAGGGTGACGCGACATGTGGTGATTCACAACTGGCATCGGTAATCTACGCTCTCCCGCTCGCGAACTCATCACCGTTACACCACTTCGCCATGCCAGCTCTTCGAATCACCGTCCTTCTCGCCAGTGTAGTCACCCTCGCCATGCCGTTGAGCGCACAAGTCGCACAGGTAGACACCACCGATATCCTCGCGAAATGCAACGTGCTCAAAGCCGAAGCGCACCTGGAGCGTGAGATCGCGCTGGTGCGAAAGAAACACGCTGCGGACACCGCGTTCTTACGGCAGTTTACGCTGTCGCAACGCGCATGGGAACGTTTCTACCATGCTCAGATCGACGCGATCTTCCTGCCCGGGCAGTACTACGGGACCGTCCAGTCTCCCTGTGAGTGCATCGACCGGACGGAGATGATCGATCAGCGCCTCGCCCAACTCGCGCGATGGACGGAACGGACAGAAGAGGGTGATGTCTGCGCCGGCACGCGCCAACAGGCGTTCGATGGGCGCGCCGTTTCCGAACCTCAGGGCCGCTCTGCCGCCATGGCGTCGACGCGCGTGCGGAGCCGCCGGACTTCGGTGAAGAAATCGTCGGGTGCCTGCGCGGGAATCCACGACGCTGGCAGAGGTTCGAGCCTGGCGGCAACCGTAGGTGTCGCAGAAAACTTGCGGTGATCGATCACCTGGGTAGCGACGGTCATGGCGCCGATGGCCGCGCCAAAGGCCAACGCGATGGCCCAGCGCTTGGTCCGCGACAATGTCGACACGAGTCCGAGGTGCTGCGAAATCGGGACCCCGATCGCCGTCACTTCTCCGAGCGTGCCCAGAAGCGTGGCCATCACGCTCGCTGGAAAGAGGAACCGCACGAACGCCTCCGCCTGGCCGAACACGATGGCAATGACGCCCGCGAGCGATCCGATGGCCATGTGCGCCAGGAACCGGAACCGATGCACGACGATGCGATTGACGACCGCCCAGACCCCGGCCCAGACGCCGAGCAAAAGGAACCAACCGAGGAGCAGGCTCAAGACGGTGCTGGTGACTGGCCGGTTGTCGGCCGACTCGAGCTCCGCGACGACGATGAGGACCGTCGTCGCCACCAATACGCTCCAGGCGACCACCGGTGGCGTGGCCCAACCGGCGCCAGTCGTCGTCGTGCGTTGCAGATCAGCGAGCGCGGGTGCGAGCGGCCGCGATGGATCGACGAATCGGAGGACCGTCCGGCCGACACGCACGGTATCGCCCGAGACCAGATTGACACGGGCGACAGTCTCGCCGCGACCGGCGCGGATTCCGTTCAGACTGCCCGCATCTTCGATGGCCAGCCAGCCGTCCGACGCGACGATCCGCGCATGTACCGGATCGACGTACGGGTCGTCCAACACGACCGCACTGTCATAGGCACGCCCGATCGTGGCCGGCAAGGCGATGACGTCGACGCGATGGCGGACGGCACCGCGACCGTCGAGCACTTCGACGATCAACTGGCCCATCGAATGCGACGCAGGAACCCGCGCGTCGTCCGTTCGGCGTTGTCGAATGTGACGCCGGTGAGATTGAGAGTCGAAATGAGCGCAGTGCCCGCACCGCCCAGCGTGACCGCGACGAAGCGGGCATCATAGAAGCCATCGAGCTTTCGATACGCGCGGATGCACAGCGTCGCGCGGAACGTCAGGCGGTTCGACCGCACGTTGCGCGTCTCGCAGCGATAGGAGGTCACATCCTCCTCGAGCCCGCCCGTCGCGTTCCCCCGATCCGCGAGGTGCGCGCCGACGAGGTTGGTGAACCGGACGCGACCGAGCGCGGTGCTGGTCAACAACTCGTGGTGCATGGCGATGAGACCCGAGGACTGCTCATCGGAGATGAATACGGCATCCTCCGTGGAGCACCGATGGTCCGTGCGGCGAAACTTCGTGGTGCGACCATCGGTCGCGTCGGCCCAGCAGCGGAAGAACGACCCCGGTCTCGTGGGCACGGCGTATGGTCCAAGCGTGATCGAAGGCGTGGAATCCGAGAAGAGTTGAGGCAGGTACGTGTCCTGATAGTCGCGCAGTTGCCGCGACACCACGGGGAGGAACGCGGTCGGCGCGCGATAGTCCGGGGCGAGTACCGTCGTCAGGAGAGCGCGGGCGCGGTCCGCGGGCACGAGGAATCCGACTTCGTCGTCTTCCGTGGAGACGTTGACTCCCACGAGCGCGCCGGAGGCTGTGAGCACTGGCCCACCGCTCATGCCGGGGTTGATGGCGCCCGTGAAATGGATCTTGGGGTATAAGGTGCTATCGACCAGTCCATTGTACGTGCCCTCCACGACACTCAATCCCAGATCCAACGGGTGACCAAGGGAGTAGAGCCGGGTGCCGATGGAGATGGTCACGGGCGCCGGGGAGATGAACGCGGGCGGATGGATGGAAGACGTCAGGACAGCCAGGTCGTGCACCACATCGATCCCGACGAGATGCAGCGGCGACGGTTGCTTTCCCGAACTCGTGATCTGGGCCCGGTAGCGATCCGGGTCGGTGACCAGCGAGGCAATCACGTGATAATTCGTGACAATGTGGCCGGCAGCCGTCACGAAGAAGCCGGAACCCACGCCAGATTTGGCCGCGGAGCTCTGTTCTACGACCTCGATACGAACCACTTGGGCGGCGTAGCGCCGGTAGATGGCGGCCGCCGCGGCGGTGGTATCACCGCGTTGAGCGGCCGCTGTGGCCGCACCGATGGCGAAGAGAACGATCAGCGCGCCGCACGCGGGACGAATCACGGAGCGAGAACGTATGGCATTCGCGATGCCGTGGCAACTCGCCTTTAGTGCGTCGTCACGTTGAGAGGCGTAGCAGGCGCTCCGCGTTCGTGTGCGCCACCTTTTCACGGTCGGCCGGAGCGACCGGCAATGCATCGAGAAAGGCGCGACCAGCGCTGTTCTCGCCAACCGGATAGTCGACCGAGAACATCAGCCGGTCGGCGCCGACGACCGAGAGGGCGCGCAGGAACGGAGGGACCGTGAAATATGCGCTGGGCTTCAAGCACTGGTGCGAACGACGGATGGTCGAGAAACAGGCCGTTTGTTGTTCCGCTGAGCAGCGCGCCCGGACACTGCAGCTTCGTCGCCGCACGCTCGAGCTCGCGCGCGGCCGCGTTCGGATCAATCATCGGCAGCGCCGCGAACGCCGCGAAACGGCCCGGGTGTGCACGCATGGCGTCCGTGACGCGATCATTGGCATCACGCGCGACGGCTACTGCCGTCGCCGCGTCCAAACGGTCCATCCAGAATCCGAGCAGCGACAGCACCTGCATATCGATCCCGGCAGCGTCCATATCAGCGAGCCGGCCGGCGCCCAGATCGGCGAGCTTGCCCTGCACCGGCCCCGTGCCTGCTGGGGCAGAGGGGTAGCCGGCGCGCGCGACGGCCGCTAGAACCTCGGGCGTCGTGAAGTGTTCTTCGAGCGCAATTTGTTCGCGTATGACAAATTTATGTATTAGTGTCTAGTCATGAAATGGACTCGCGCGTTGACGTTTGCGCTGGTCCCGATCCCCAGCCTCGGCTGGGGCCAGGTGTGCGTAACCGGACGCGTGGTCGATGCCGCGTCCAATCAGCCGGTCGCGGGCGCCGCGATCTCGGCCGCTTGGGCTGCCTTGCACAAAGACCGCGTCGAAGACACCAAGCAAACGACGAGCGATTCGACCGGCCATTACCGACTCTGCCTCAAACGCGCCTCCTCCGCACTGCTCCTGGCGGCGCGGGGCGTGACACATGCCTATCTGCCGATCGTGACGCTGAGCATCGACAGCACGCTAGGCGATCTCCGTCTCACCGTCGAGGATGACACCGGCAGCGCGACCATCACGGGCCGAGTCGTCTCGGATGCAGGCGCTCCTATCGGCGGCGCTCTCGTGACGATCCTCGGCAGCCACCTGGAGATTCCGACTTCGAGCGATGGCAGCTTCGGCCTCCGCGCCCCAGCCGGCACGCAAGTGCTCGTGGTTCGCCGCGTCGGACTCGGCGCAGCCGTGATTCCGGTCGACCTCTCCGCGACAGAGCCGCGCGCGCTGAACGTGACGATGCAACGTGCACCGCCGACACTGGCCACCGTGAATGTCATCGCCGAGCGCCTCCGCCTGGCGCCCGTGTACGACGCCATCGGTCTCACCGCGCGCATGAGGGTTGGGCACGGACACTTCATGACCGCCGAGGAGATCAAGAACCGGCAGGACAACGAGACGGCGGAGCTGTTCCGGGGCATGCCCGGCGTGCGGTTACAGGTGGACCACAACAACGTGCTGCACGCATACTCGGATCGTGGCGCCAGCACGCTCATTGGCTATGGCGCATGTACCGCGTACTTCGTCAACGGCGTGCTGCTCGGGAACGGTCGATCGGTGTACACCCTGGACGCGCAGAGCGGGCAGATCGACGCCCCCGAGGACGAGGAACAGATTCCGCCGCCCGGCGCGCTCATCGCCGTCGAGGTCTATCAGCCCGAGGAGCCGGCACCGGTCCCCGAAGGCTCTGTTGGCCGGTGCCTCAAGATCCTGCTGTGGACGAAGGCGATGATCAAAGGGAACTGACCATCGCTACTGCTGGCACCGCCCGTGCGGGTCCGGCTTCGGCTTGTCGACAACGACGCGGTGATCGAGGTCGGCCACGTGGACCGCGATGTCGTACACCAAGTGGTCGACCCGCGCCATGTGCTCGTAGTCGATGTACTGTGGCTCGTCACTCAGCTGGTGGTAGTCCTGGTGCAACCCCGTCGTGAAGAACACGATCGGGATGCCGTAGCGCGCATACTCGTAGTGATCGCTCCGGCAGTAGATGTTCTCGGGGTGTCCGTTGGCGTCGAACGTATAGTCGAACGTGAGCGGCATCGGCTCCGTCTTGTTCACGGCCTCGACGATGTCACCCAGCTCCGTCGACAGCCGGCGCGAGCCCACCAGCTCCACGTACGTCGGCCCGCCGCCTTTGATGTCCCCGGCATCGCCGCGCCCCACCATGTCCATGTTCAGCTGCGCGACGATCGAGTCGCGCGGCACGGTCGGGTGATCCGTGAAATACTCCGAGCCGAAGAGACCCAACTCTTCGCCCGTGTGCCAGACGAAGAGGATCGAGCGCTTCGGGCGACTATGCGATCGCACGAACGCCTGTGCGATCGCCAGCACCGAGACCGAGCCCGACCCGTCGTCATCGGCGCCTTTGTACACGGAATCGCGGCGCACCGGGTGCAGACGGCGGAGGGAGTCGACGTTGACGTGGATCGTGGCGAGCTGCTCCGGGGTGGGCCGCGGGCCGTCCGGCGAGAGTCCGCGCAGCTGCCAGGCGGCCGTGTTGAACGCATGGAGCGAATCGAGATCGACCGCGGCGCCGTGGTCGACGCCCAGGTGATCGTTGTGGCCGCCGAGGGCGACGTATTCGCCGGCGAGCGCCGGATCGCTGCCTGGAAGGATCGCGACGACGTCGCGCGCGGGAAACGCGGACGGACGATCGGTGAATTGGATCTTGCCCACGACAGTGGCGCCGGCGACCATCATCTTGTCGGCGGTCGCCTGCGTGATGAGCAAGCCCGCCGGACCACCGGTCGGCATGCCCTGCTCCGTCGCGGGATCAGCCAACCGCAACCGTCCGCTCGAAAAAAACCTCAAGGCTTGCGGCGGCAGTGTGCTCATCGCGACGACGGCGATCGCGGCGGCACCTTGATACCTATCCAGGCCCCCATGGGTCCAGAAGCGCGGGTCGGGCCGTCCATCGCCGGTCAACGGGAGATCGACGACAACGATCTTGCCGGCGATTTGCGACGGTGAGAGCGTCACGCTGGTGTCGGCGATCCGGCCGCCGTTGATCACCGCCAGGCCACGGGACGCATCCAGCGTCGTACTCATCCTTGGGAAGCCGGGGAACGAGGCGACGGCCACGTAATCGGTCATCAGCGTGAGCGGCGTGCCGCCGACCGCGAGTGAGCTGGCGCTGTCCAGGCGCCGCATCTTGAGCGGCACGTTCACGAAATAGGTGCCATTCTCGCCAGCGGGCTTGAGGCCCATACGGGCGACTTCGGCCGCGATGTAACGCGTCCCTTTGACGTTGCCCTCGGTGCCCGAGCCGCGCCCCAACATCGAGTCGTCGGAGAAAACGAAGAGCCACCGGCGGAGATCAGTGGCCGATATTCCGGACGCGGCCGGAGCGGGTGCGCCACCGGCGGCGCCGCTCTGGTGCCCAGCGCACGCGGCGAGCAACCCGGCCGCCGCAAGAATCAGAAAACGTCCGACGGTCATCGATGCTCCAGCTTCTCGAACGGAGTGTTGAGTATAGGATACTGCTTCCAATCCTTGTAATCGAAGTGCCACCACTCCGCATCGTACACGCTGAACCCCTCGGATTCCATGGCCGCGCGCAGCAGATCGCGATGCCAACGCTCGAGCGATGTGCCCCCGAGATACGTCGGGAACGATCGCTGCGACATTTCGTCGTAGGTCCCAGGCATCTCGATAGGATTGCCCGTGGCGAGATCGTACAGCGTCAGATCGACGGCACATCCACGGTTGTGGCGCGAGCCCTGCGAGGGATCCGCGACGAAGATCTTTCCTTCCGGCGGTGTGGCGTCCCAGAAGATCTTTGTCACGAACCAGGGGCGATACGCATCGTGGATCAAGAGGCCGTAGCCGAGCGGTTTGAGTTTATTGAGGATCCGAATCAACGCGTCGGCCGCGGGTCGTTGGAGAAAGGCCCGGGCTTCGGTGTAGACTGGCGTTCGCAGGAAATTGGTCGTCGACGCATACCGGATGTCGAGATGGATCGCCGGATCGAGCGCGGCGATATCCACCAAGTCCGGCGTCCGAAACGGTCCCGCCTCCGCGGGAGGCTTGGCCCGCAGCGCCTCCCGTCTCAGCTCGTCAACGGGTCGAACCGGATGGACGTAGAAGTTGCCAGTCGCTGACACATAATCGCGGCGAGGGAGTGAGATCCGACGCGCGGAGTCGGGCGACAGGCTACTTGGCGCCTCGCCTTTCTTGGCCTCGAGGAATTGGCCGGCGCGCTCGAAGACGGTCACTGGGTTCGAATCCGCGGGCGCTCCGTAGTCGCCGATCAGCGGCTTGAGCGCGTCCGGCGCGTCGGGTGGCTGCGACCCGGGTCGCAGGTCGTTTTGCGACACTGCACCCAGCGTGGGACTGCGATCGAACCGAATGCCCTTCATCCGGCTGGCGCTGAGCTCGAAGCCGTCGCCCGTGAATCGAATGAACGCACCCGGCGCGGTAAATCCATCCGTCATCGCGGGCTCGAGCGAGCCGGCAATCTCGACGACAGGTATCGGACCGGACACCACGAGATGGTCTTTATCGACGGCGATGGACCACGAGACGCCGAGCTCGGGACTGTCATAGTGGCCTGCATACCCGCGCAGCAACTCCGCATCCGGCTTGGCCGGATCGAACCTCGTGGCTTCCGGACGATCCTCCGATGCGACCTCGAGACGGAGCGCCCGGGCCGGCCCAGCGTCGCCCACGGTGAACGTGACGGAGACCGGCAACCCAGGAACCGCAAATGTCGACGGACCCGTTGCCTGCAACGGAAATGTCCGGCCCGCGAACTTGAGAGCCGGCGTCCCGCCGCCGGTGTCGATGACGCCATACACCTCGTCGGTCGTGCTGTCGAAGTAGCTCCCCACCAACCGACTCGTCGCGACGGCCGCCACTCCGCTCGGCTTGGCGTGACTGGCCGTTGTCGCCGCCAGGGTCTTCGCGGGGAAGTCCTTTGCCAGCACGATGTCGGCGACCTGGTCGCTCAAGCCGTCCGGCGAGATGCCGTCGGAGTTGCAGAGGACCATGATCGACGTATGCTGGTCGGGGAATCGGGCGTACGCGGCGTGATACCCGATCCAATCACCGCCGTGCTCGATCCTGCGCAATCCCCGATACGGGTGGACGAAGAGACCGCGGGCGTAGTTGATCGAGTCGCCATTCGCCAGCGTGCCGCGTGCTTGGAGTTGGTCCACCATCCATTGACCGCCGACGGTGGGATGGTAGAAGTTCTCGTCCCATCGGAGCGCATCGTCGATCGACAGTTGAACGGCGCCGTCGCCCGTCTGCTCCCAGTTGGACATGCTGTTCTTGAACGGCGCGGTCCCCTGGGCATCCGGTCCACTGTCGTTTGGCGCATAGCCCATCGCCCGATTCTGAATCAGCATCGCGGCGCGATTCCGATAGAGGGTGTGGGTCATGCCGAGGGGTCGAAAGATGCGCTCGCGCGCGAAATCGGCGAGCGTCTGGCCGCTCACGCGGTGCACGATGACCGAGAGCAGGAAGAAGCCGGTATTCGAATATTCGTATCGCGAACCCGGCGGGAAATTGAGATGGCGCTGTCGCACAATGAGCGCGAGCGCTTGCGAATCCGTCGTCACTTCCTCGAAGGAGTGACCCGCGAGCACGAGGAGGCCGTTGTAATCGCGCAACCCGCTCGTGTGGCGCATGAGATGATCGATGGTGATCGTCGCGCCGTACTCGGGCAGCTCCGGGATGTACTTCCGGACATCGTCGGTGAACGCGAGCTTGTGGTCCTCGGCCAGCAGCGCGATACTGGCGGCGGCGAACTGCTTGGACGTCGAGCCGATATCGAACAGACTCGCCGTCGTGATCGGCAGGGCGTGCTCGAGATCGGCCCAGCCGTACCCTCGACCATAGGCGATGTGGCCGTGGCGGAGAACGCCGAGCGCACATCCTGGGGCGTGCGGTTTGTTGGAGTCCTTGAACACCGCATCGATGCGCTGGCGATCAGCGACGCTGAGGGTCGTCGGCGATTGCCCCGCCAAGAGCGCGGGGGTCGCGATGAGCGGAGACAGGACGCGCAGCAGACGGCCGAGTGATCGCATGGTTGTATACTGTTCGTATACAAGTTACGGCACAAGACTCAGTGCTCGCGCCCCAGCGCCCGCGCGTGGCGCACGGTGGAATCGGGGAGGAGGACGCAACTCCCGAGCAGCCTCGGGGTCTTGCGCACTGCCTCGTTGTACAGGGGGAGCAGCTCGCGCGCGTCGCGCATGACCGTGAACAAACCGGGTTTTCCAAACCCGAGGTAGACCGCACCATAGAGCTCGCCGCCGATGAAATAGACCGGCGATACATATCCGTTCAGCCAAAACGCTCCCATCTCGGCCGTGAGCGAGTCGCTCGTCACCGTGCCCGTGCGCGCACGCTCGAACGTCGCCACGAAGCGATCCATCAAGTCGCGCTCTTGGGGCGTGTACCGTGCCCACCATGATTCGACTTCCGGGGAGAAAGCGGGATCGCGCCGGTCCGGATCGATCCGCGGGACACAGCCACCCGGGAAATCGTTCACGAACTTCGTGGCCGTCCCCTCGGCCGTGAACAGTGTCAGGAACCGGTAGTCAACTGAGTCCGCCGCGGTCATCGAGGTGGGGATCGCCGCGTGCTGCCCGGTGTGATGTGATTCGTGCGCGATCGTGCTCCGGAGATCGTCCCACTGGATGTCCTTGGCCGAGTCGCGCGGGAGTTGCAGGAAGTCGTAGCCTTGCGCCGTGTCGATCGAGAACGCCTTGCTCCCACCCGACGGGAGGATCACGACCTCGAAGTCAGGAATGGTCCAACCCGGGGGGAGCCAGGATTGGGCGACGCGGACCGCCTCTCGAACCATCGCCTGGAGATTCGTTTGGTCGAGTTGACGGAGATTCTTCTCGTATACGGCGAGATCACCATAGTAGGTGCGCCAGACGGGCAGCATCTGGTCCGCGCGTTCATTCGTGCCGGCGGAGTAGCGCGCCGGGAACGCGAGGCTCGAGATCATGTCCCGAAACACCGGCCGCGGCAAGTGATTCGGACGCCAGACGCGATTGTAATGGTGGAACATGATCGTGTAGGCCCGCGTATCGAGCACCGAATCGAGCATCGCCTCGGCGCGCGTCTCGCTCGCGCCGTCGTGCATCGCGACCAATACCCGGTACATCGCCGCCGGCGCCGATGCGTCGATCGTAGCCCGCTGAGCGGCCGCGGGGGCTACCGCCGCAAGGACGCTTCCAACGAAGAGGAGATGTCTCATCGCCCTGAGACACCGCCAACCGTGTTGTTGGTTGCGAATTCGACTTTATCTTGGTCTCAATGCCATCCGGCCTGAAACAAACGATGGGAGTACTGGCCGCCTCGGCGATCGTCGCGGGCATCATTCTCGGGACATCGATTTTCGTTCAACCATCGGAAATCAGCCGGCTCGTGCCCAACGTGCCCGCCATGATGGCGGTGTGGTTGTTCGCGGGCTTGTTGACGTTGTGCGGCGCAATGGCGTGCGCGGAGCTCGCGTCGGCGTTTCCGGAGACGGGCGGCGTCTATGTGTTTCTGCGCGAAGGCATCTCGCCGCTGGCGGGCTTCTTGTGGGGCTGGGCGATGTTCTGGATCATGCACTCCGGAATCATCGCGGCGATTGCCGTCATCGTCGCACGATATGTGGGGTACTTCGTGCCGCTCGGCGATCGAGGAGTGCAGGCCGTTGCGATTGGAGTCATCCTCGTGCTGTCGGGCGTGAACTACTTTGGCGTGAGGCAGGGCAGCGCGGTACAGACGGCGCTCACGTCGGCCAAAGTGCTGGCCCTGGCGCTGATCTTCGTGTTCGTGTTCGCGATCGCTGGCAGCGGTCATACTGCGCCAGTAGCGCCGATGCACGAGCCCCTGCCCGGACCCCGAGCGTTTCTTCTCGCCATGATCGCGGGCCTGTTCGCGTTTGGCGGATGGCACATGGTGACGTACACGGCCGGCGAGACACGCGCCGCCGACCGCACGATCCCCCGCGCGCTCCTGATCGGCATACTCGTCGTGACGGCCTGCTATCTCGGCTTGAATGCCGCGTATCTCCGGGTGCTGCCACTTCAGCAAATGATTGCGTCGCAGCGCGTGGCGGCCGATGCCGCGAACGCGCTCGCGGGTAAGTGGGGTGGAAGCATTGTCTCGGCGTTGGTGATCCTCTCCGGCGCGAGCGCGGTGAACGGCGTCATCTTGAGCGGGCCGCGCGTGTACTTCGCGATGGCGGAGGACGGGCTGGCGTTCAAGTGGCTCGCCGCGATTCATTCGCGATTTCGCACGCCGTACGTAGGCCTCCTAGCGCAGGCCATCTGGGCGAGCGTGCTCGTGGCAACGGGAACGTATCGGGCACTGTTTACGCGCGTGGTGTTCACCGAATGGATATTTTTCGCCCTGATGGTGGTTGGCATTTTTCGCTTGCGGCGCCGCCCGGGCTATGCGCCCGCTTTCCGGGTCTGGGGATATCCGGTCGTTCCAGCGCTATTTGTCGCTGCCTGCACGGTGATTGTGTGCAATCAGATCGTGGCCGCGCCGCGTGACAGCGCGGTCGGTTTGCTCTTCGTGGTTGCCGGTTGGCCATTCTATAAAAGGATTCGCACGTGAGCATCATCGACGTTCACAATCACTACTATCCGCCAGCCTACATCGACGCGCTGCGCACCGGACCGAGCAACGTCAAGGTGACCATCGATGCCGATGGGAATCCGTGGCTGCACTATCCCGGCGATTACAACATCGCGGTGCGCGGGCATCGCGATATCGACTATCGCGAAGGCGTGCTGCAGCAGCTCGGCGTGGACACGCAAGTGATTTCGCTGACGACGCCGGGGACGCACGTGGAGTCTGTGGCGACGGCGGCGCGGCTGGCCAGCTTGGTGAACGATGCGTTCGCTCGCGTGGTGAGCGACAAGAAGGGTCGATTTGCCGCCTATGCGACGCTGCCGCTGAATGGTCCCGCGGCGTCGGTGCGCGAGCTCGAGCGCGCGTGCGGGCAGCTGGGCATGCGGGGCGCGTTGCTTTTTAGCAACGTGAACGGAGTGGCGCTGGCGGACGAGCGCTTCTGGCCGCTGTATGAAGCGGCCGATGCACTCGGTGCGGTGCTGCACATCCATCCCACCGATCCGGTGGGCGTGGAGGCGATGACGGACTATTGGCTGATGCCCCTCGTCGGATTCTTGATGGACACGACGCTTGCGTCGGCCAAGCTGGTGTTCGCCGGCGTGCCGGAGCGCTTTCCGCGGATTCGTTGGGTGCTGGGTCACCTTGGCGGCGCCATTCCCTACCTGGCCGAGCGGCTCGACCGCGGATTTCACGCGTTTCGCGAGTGCCGCGTCAATATCAATCGACCGCCGAGCGAATACCTTAAGCAGTTCTATTACGACACGGTGAACTTCGATCGCGATGCGCTGCAACTGGCGATCGCATTTGCGGGCGTCGATCACATCCTGGCGGGCAGTGATTACCCCCACCAGATCGGCAGCATTCCGTCGATGCTGGAATCACTGCGCGGGCTGCCGATCCCGGAGGCAGACCGCGCGAAGATTTTGGGGCTGAACGCGGCGCGACTTTTCAACCTCTAGTCCGTCCGCAGCGCGACGAGCGGGTCGACCATGGCCGCGCGACGTGCGGGAATGTAACAGCCGGCGAGCGCAACGAGGCCGAGGCCGATCGCGACGCTCGCGAACGTCGGGACGTCGGTAGGCCGCACCCCGTAGAGCATGGTCGCGATCACCTGTGAGAGGGCGAGCACGCCGAGCATCCCGGCGACTCCGCCGACCGCGACCGCGATCATCCCGTCGCCGATCACGCGCGAGAGGAGTTGGTTTGGCTGGGCGCCGAGCGCCATCCGCAGGCCGATCTCGTGCGTGCGGCTCGAGACTGCGTAGCTCATGACGCCATAGATGCCGACGGCGGCGAGTACGAGCGCGATCGCCGCGAACGCGCCGAGCAGCAGGAGGTAGAACCGCTGGCGCGCGGTCGCGGACTCGACGATGTGCGTCATGGTTTGTACCTCCGCGACCGCGACAGCGGGATCGAGCGACCGAATGGTCGCGCGGATGCTCGGGATCAGGTCCCCAGCCCTCGGTGCGACGCGGACGACGAACGACATGTAGGCGAACTGCGATTTCGGGTTGCCGAGGTAATCGGGTTGCTGCGCGAACGGCACGAAGACTTCGTCTTCAGGCAGCTCCGCCCAATGATCGTGAATCGTGTTATCGACGACGCCGACAACGGTGAGCCAGATGGGCTGGCCCGTCGAGTCGCTGGTCAACGTCAACCGCTTTCCGACCGCGCTTTCGTGTGGCCAATATTGTTTCGCGAGATACTCGTTCACGACCACGACACCGGGCGCGCCAGCCCGGTCGCTTGGCGCAACGTCGCGGCCCCCGAGCAATCGGATGCCCATGACCTCGAAATATCCGGGCATGACGACCTTGTATGACGCGACGGGCGATTCGCCCGGGCGTGGCTTTGGTTGCCCCTCAATGTGGAACGGCCATCCCCAGTCGTCGCCTCCGATCGGGATGTGGTTGACGGCGCTCGCGGCGTTCACACCCGGCAGCGCCCGCATTCGGTCGAGCACCGCATCGTAGAACGCCGCTCGTCGGTCGGCCGGGCTCTCCGGCGTCCCCGTGACAGGCATGACCATGGTCAGCACGTTGCGCGGGTCGTACCCGGGGTCGCGCGCCTCGAGTCGGATGAAGCTCCGAATGAGGAGGCCGGCGCCGACCAACAGCATGAGCGCGAGCGCGAACTCTGACGCGATCAGCGCGTGGCGAGTGCGGTTGCGTCCGCCGCGGTCCATCGGCCGTCGTCCTTCGTCTACGGATGCGCGGAGGGCCGGCGTGAGACCGAAGAGGATGCCGGTCGCCAGCGTCATCGCGATCGTCACGGCGATCACCCGGGCGTCGAGCATGATCGAGCTCGCGCGCGGGATGCTATTGGCTTCGAACGTGACCAGGAGCCGCACGCCCACGCGCGCCAGCAGGAGTCCGGCGAACCCGCCGAGGCTGGCGAGCACCACGCTTTCCGTCAGCAGACGCCGGACCGCGCGGACGCGGGTCGCACCGAGTGCCATCCGAACCGCGACATCGCGCTGCCGCGCCGTCGCGCGGGCCAGGAGCATGTGCGCGACGTTGGCGCAGGCGATGAGCAACACGCAGCTCGCGGCGCCGAGGATGAGCCACAAAGGGCTCTGGACGTTCCCGACGACTTGTTGCGTGAGGTCGGTGACGCGAATGTCGAGATTCGTGCCCGGAAACTCGTGCTCGAGCTGACGCGTGACGCCGGCCATCTCACCACGCGCGCGGTCGATCGAGACGCCGGGGGCGAGTCGCGCGAAGACGCGAAGGCTGCCGCCACCGTGCTCTGCCGCCCGCGGTCCGAGTGCGAGCGGCGCCCAGATCTCGGCCCGCGTGGCCCAGAATGGCGCGAAGGCGAACGATTTGGGCATGACGCCGATGACCACGTAGCGCTCGCCGTCGAGCTGCATGGTGGCGCCGAGGACGTCGGGCCGTGCGCCAAACCGCCTGGCCCATACGCCGTAGCTGATGACGACTTCGCGGTCCCGTCCCGGGATGTCTTCACTCGCGGACCACACGTGGCCGAGCATCGGCGCGACGCCGAGCATCGGGAGGAGGTCATGCGTCATGTGGAGCGCGTACACTTTTTCCGGCTCCTCGACACCCGCGAGGGTCGCGGTCCAGTACTCGGCCGCGCCCATCGCCGAGAACGATCGCGACTGCCGTTGCCAATCAAGGAAGGTGCCGGGTGCGACGGGATTCCTGCCCTGTTGGAGAATCGTCACCAGCCGCTCGGGCTCGGCGTACGGCAACGGTTGGAGCAGCACGCTCTCGACCACACTCAGGATCGCGGCATTCGCGCCGATGCCGAGCGCGAGCGCGACGGTTGCCGCCAGCGTGAATCCGGGCGTCCGGAGGAACGAGCGAACAGCGTCTCGGAGATCGGTAAGCATTTTTCGATTATGTTGCAGTATGGTCTGTCAACGCTGCGGTCAGCGAGAGGCAACGGAGCGGATAAGCAAAACTACGGTGAATCTGACCGGTGTCGGGCCGACGCGCGACCAAAGCGTAGAAGAGCTCTGTGCGCCGTGTCTGGCTGGCGTCCGCACATCCGAAGAACCGAACCCGGGCGACTACATCGATTTCATCAAGGCGCGCGTCGCCGCCGGCGAGACGCGAGCGGATGCCATCAAGCAGGCGGCGGATCAAATGCGCCTTAGACGAGCCGAACGTTCCGTTTGATCGTCTGGATCACAGCATCCATCTGGCCCGACAGCGCCTGCTTCGCGAGGCTCAAGGTGTAGCCCTTCGCGGTGTGGAATGGCACGTGAGACGGAAGGGAGAGCGCGAACGGCTCGACGACGGCGTCCACGACCACCGGCCCATCTCGATAGGCCAGCGCTTCGGCCAGTGCGTCTCTGACATCGCTCGGATCTTCGACGCGTATGCCTTTGGCGCCGAACGCCTCGGCGACCTTCGCGAAGTTCGGATTCTTGAACTGCGTGCCGTACGGAATGAACCCGGCCTCCTGCTGCTCGATGTTCACGAAGTCGAGCGACTCGTTGTTGTAGATGAGTTGCACCACCCGCGTCTTGCGTTGCACCTGCGTCGCCAGGTCGCCGAGCCCGAGCATCGTGAAGCCGCCGTCACCACAGAGCGCGATGGTTTGGCGTCCGGGATATGCCAACTGCGCGCCGAAGGCGTTCGGCGCCGCGCAGGCCATTGAGGCCCACGTGAACGACCCGAAGAGCCGCCGGTTCGCGCCGCCTCTGATGTGGCGCGCCAGCCAGATGCACGGAGTGCCGGTATCGGCGAAGAACATCGCATCGTCGGCGGCCAGCTCGTTGAGCGTCGCCGTCAAAAACTCCGGCCGAATCGGCTTGATGTCGGGACCTTTGTCGACGTAGTGGTTCACGATCTCGTCGAATGACCGTGTCTCGCCGAGATACTTGTCCAGGAACCGCCTCTCGTCGCGCGCGCTGACCTTTGGCAACACCGCCGCGAGAGTCGCCTTCACATCTCCGACGAGGCCCACATCAACCGGAGTCCGCCGGCCGATGTGTTTCGCATTGCGATCGACCTGAACTTTCTTGACATCGTCCCCGGGCAGGAACTCCGAGAAGGGGAAATCAGTCCCCAGCAACAGAAGCAGATCCGCATCATGTATCGCCTTGTACGCACCGCCGTACCCGAGGAGGCCGGTCATGCCGACCGCATACGGGTTGTCGTGCTCCAGCCACTGCTTGCCGCGGAAAGAGAACCCGACTGGCGCCTTGACCTTGTCCGCCAACGCGAGCACTTCCTCGCGCGCCTCCCGACAGCCGTCGCCGCCGAAGATCGCGACACTGCGCGCGTCGTTGATCATACCGGCGAGGGTCGCGATATCCCCATCGGCCGGCCGCAACACCGGCGCCGCGGGCGTCGTGATCTCGTAGGCGGGAAAGGGCGCATCAGCAGCCGCGATGTCACCCGGCATCGAGATGACAGTCGGTCCATGCTCTATCGTTGCGGTCACGATCGCCGTATTGATCACCGCGCGTGCCTGCGCGGCGTTCACGACCCGTCCGACGTAAAGCGCCGCCGCATCGAAGAACTTGTACGGATTCAGCTCCTCGAGCGCGGACGTGTCCATGATCCGTGTCTCAACGTCGCCGGCAATGGCGATGACCGAGGCCCCCTCTTTCCTCGCGTCCATGAGACCGTTGAAGAGATGCGTGACGCCCGGGCCCGCGGTCCCGCACACGACCACCGGCTTGCCCGTCAGGTACGACTCGGCCACGGCCGCGAAAACGCCGTACTCCTCGTGCCGCACATGGATCAGCTCGATCTTGCCGTTGCGGCGCAAGGCATCGACTACCGGATTGAGCGCATCGCCGACGATGCCGTAACAGCGTGTCACGCCGGCCTGTGCGAGCATTGTCCACATGACGTCCGCAACGGTGCGCGCCATGACTATCTCCCTCGGATGAGTTACGGGCTGTTGGCTGGGTTATACCCCGCATTCGGTCCTACGCGGTGCACGAAAGGCACGTTGGGAGTCGGAGGACTTTGCAGCTTCGGCAGCGGCCGCAGGCCGTGGTGCCAGTTGGCGATGATCAAACCCGTCGACACGCCAGTGGCGACCACGCCAGCGCCGATCGCCACCGCGAGCGGAGTCGAGATGCGCTGTTGGCGCGCGACGGCAACGTCGACCTTCGGAATGGACATTGTCTCGCCGTTCCACTCGGTCGGCAGAAAGGAGTAGGCGGACGCGTTGTATCCGTAGTATGGGAATCCATCATACGTCGACCGGGTGCCGCCCATCGAGAGGACGAGGCGCGTCGAGTCGACCTGTCGCAGCCGGCCGCCCACGAGATACACGCCGGAACCGAGCTTCGGCGCCATGTCGGAGATCCCTCGATCGTTCAGTTGGAGAACGACCTTGTCCCCCGGTGGGATCGAGTCCATGGGGCGCACCGCGAATACGCAACCAGTCGTCATGAGCAACAGCACCGCCGGCGTCAGCCGCTTCATACCGCGCTCCTGATATTGTATACAATTCCTACGCGCGGTCGTCCGACATTGTTTAGTGCGCCGGGTTTCCTGACGAGATTTGGACATTATTTTGACACATTCGAATGGATACGAAGATGTCGCGGCTGAGTTTCTGGCCCACCGGGGCACGGTCGTTCTACGGGCGTCGGCGTGAGTGCGGTGCGGCAGTGGGCTCGAGCGTTGCCGCGCGGAGCTGCCGTGATTGACCTCGGCTGCGGGCCCGGTTTGCCGATTACCGAGGTTCTGGTCGCCGAAGGGCTGAACGTCTTTGGCCTTGAGATCGCCGACATACTCGTGCCGGGTGGCCGGCTGCTGTTTACGTCCCCGGCTGAGCCGGTGGTGTGGAACGATGCGATGACGGGATTGGAATCACGCTCGCTTGGAGCCGAGGAGTACCAGAGACAGCTCTCAGCAGTTGGTCTCCGTGTACTGCGTGAGTACGAGGATGAGGGACAAAACCACTACTTCGAGGCCCTCAAATGATAGCTCTGCGGATTCGCACCATCGGCATTGCGGCCCTCGTGTCGATGACCCTCGCCGTGTCGGCGAGCGCGCAGGACGTGTCACGGAAGATGCAGGGTTTCGATGCCTACATGGCGCAGGTGCTCAAGGATTGGAACGCACCGGGCATCGGCGTCGGCATCGTCGTCAAAGACTCGCTCGTCTTCGCGAAGGGCTACGGCTATCGCGACTACGGGCAGAAGCTGCCGTTCACGCCCACGACGATGTTTCAGATCGCGTCGAACACGAAGTTGTTCACGGCCGTCGCGGCGGGGATGCTGGTCGAGGAGGGCAAGCTGACCTGGGACTCGCCGGTCCGTCAATCCGTGCCGGTGATTCAGTTCTACAACGATCAGCTGAACGACAACGTGACCCTGCACGACATGCTGTCGCACCGCACGGGCGTCACGCGGCACGACCTCTTTTGGTACAAGTCACCGTTCACGCGAGCGGAGTTGTTCGGGAAGCTCAAGTACCTCGAGCCGCAGCAGCCGATCCGTACGACATTTCTGTACAACAACCTGATGTTCGCCGCCGCCGGCTACGTCATTCAGCTCCAATCAGGGAAGACGTGGGAGCAGTTCGTCCGTGATCGGATCCTCTCGCCGCTCGCCATGAACGCCACGGTATATGCGGTCGGCGACATGACGCGGAACCCGGACCACGGGGTCCCCTACAACGAGCGACGGGATTCTTTCGAGCTGTACAAGATCCCCTACTACGAGGACCAGGAGGGCATCGCGCCCGCCGGGGCGATCATCTCCAACATCGATGAGATGTCGCACTGGCTGATCGCGCTCATGAACAACGGGGAGTATCACGGGAAGCGCATACTACCGGCCAGCGTGCTCAAAGCCACGCTGACCCCATCGATCGCGCTGCCGAACACCCTTGGCGAATCCGAGGGATATTGGGAGCTCCTCGACCCGGCCTATGGTATGGGCCGCGAGGTCGCGGCGTATCGCGGCCATCTCCTCGCCTTTCATGGCGGCGATATCGATGGCTTTCACTCGCAGATCTCGTTCATGCCGAATGACAGCATTGGCGTGCTGATCTTTGTGATCGGCGATCACGCGGCGCCGCTCTATAACGTCATCAGCTACAACGTGTACGAGCGTCTGCTCGGAATGACACAGACGCCGTGGAGCCAACGCCGCTTGCAGGATCGCCTGGCGTGGAAAAAGGCCGCCACGGAGTCACGCACGAAAGCCGGCACCGACCGCGTGCCGAACACCAAGCCGTCACACGCGTTGGCCGACTATGTCGGCACGTATGACAATCCCGGCTACGGCCAGCTCCAGATCGGCCTCACGAACGATACCCTGCGATTCACGTTCCACGAGTTTGCTTTCCCGTTGAACCACTTTCATTACGACCGGTTCGACACACCCGACGACGAACGGTACGGTCGTTTCTCGGTCAACTTCCGCACGAATCCACAGGGTGATGTCGACAATGCCGTACTGTCCCTCGACGAGGCGGAGGCCGTATTCGCGCGCAAGCCGGATATGCCGGATACCGCGATCCTCGCGAAACTCGCGGGCGTGTACGTCTTTCCGGACAAGAGCACGTTCCAGGTGCAATATCAGCCAGGTTCCGGGCTCCGCCTGGTAACCCCGGGCGACCCGCCGCAGCCGCTGGTTCCCGTCAAAGGCCTCCAGTTCCGGACCTTGCAATTCGCGGATCAAACGTACGAATTCGTCGTCGAGAACGGCCGCGCGACGGCGATCAAAGCGCGCACTCCCGACGGCGAGTGGTCTTTCCCGAGGCAATAGGCGCTGACGCAGCGGCGAGTCTCATCGATGCCGATCACCTGCGTCGGTTGGGGGGAGCCGTCGCGCGTAGTCGTCCTGACCCACGAACTGGCCGTCGAGCACATACAGCGTGCAGGCATTGGTGGTGGGGTCAAACGCCGAGGTTCGGCCAGGACAGTCGCGACCGACGGCGTCGCGAGTGCAACGGAGACCGTACCATTCGGCGGTAAGTCGAATGTGACCGATCGCAGCGCGAGCGCGAGAGAATCGAGCGCCGGGCGGCGGACGATCAGGCGGTGCGATCCCGCGGGACGCACGGCGCCTGAGGAGGGGCGCCGCTAGTGAGCGGAAAGGGAGTCGCGGACCACGCCGTACTGGCTGCCCCACCCGTCCGTCATCTGGCTCCTGATGTCCCACAGCTCCGGGAAGAACGTGGCGTGCGCCCCTTCGATGAGCCGGTCGACCGGGCGACCCTTGAGGGACTTGGAGCCGAGGCCGATCGTGCGCTGGATGAGCTGCACGTGGCAATACCGGAACCGTTGAAAGAGCTCGTCGAATTCCGCCATGGCCTCGGCAACGACATAGGCATCGCCGTGGGCATACTCGGTATTGTAGATCTTCTCGACAGTCAGACCGTGATTGTCGAGATAATACGTTTGAAACGACTGCCAGATGTGCGTGGGCATCTTGAGCAGCGTCCGATAGCCCGGCGACTCCTGTCCGCTGCCGTTGCCCAACCGGAGGCGAATTTCCTGATATTCGCGTGGCGACATGGTCTCGAGGAGCGCCAGCTGGCTAATCATGAGCCGGAGCGCCGTGTGCGTCCGGCCGAACAGCGTGACGACGCGGTTCGTGTTCTCTTGTTGCAAGTAGTCGTCGATATCGAGCAACGTGTACCCGATGAGCTTCATCCACAGTTCCTCCACCTGGTGCACGATCTGGAACTGGAGCTCGTCGCCGTTGCAAAAATCCGCAAAATCTTTCTGGCAAGAGAGGAGCGCTTTCGTATTGAGATACCGCTCGTAATCGAGCGTTCCCTCCCCGTTCATCGTCGCATAAAAGTGTTTCCGGTCCATAGTGCATACTAGAACCGTGGTCGTCCGTACGCCAGATTTGGGCATGCTCACCGACGACCAGGTCGCGGAACTGCGATCACACTTCCCGATCCTCAGCGAAAAAACGTATCTCTACAACTGCTCGCAGGGCGCGATCTCCGATGCGAGCGAGGCCGGGATGCGGGCCTACATCGAGAGTTGGCGGACGTCCGTCACCCCGTGGGACACGTGGATGGAGTGCTACGAGGGCCTGCGCCGCCAGTTTGCCCGGTTGATCAACGCCGAGCCCGACGAGGTCGCCATCACAACCAGCGTCTCAGCGGCGATCAACCCGATCGCCAATGCGCTGGCGTTCAATGGCAAGGATGGGCGCGATACCGTCGTCATGAGCGAGTTCGAGTTTCCGACGATGGGCCAGATCTGGCTGGCGCAGCAGCCGCGGGGCGCGAAGATCCGGTTCCTCGACGGCACTGACAATCAGGTCCCGACCGAGGCGTACACCAAGGCGGTCGACAAGCGCACGAAGATCGTGCCGTTGACCGCGGTCTCGTTCGTGAACGGCTCACGGTCGGACATCCCCGCCATTACGCGGATTGCCCACGACAACGGCGCGCTGCTCTTCCTCGATGGCTATCAGGACTGCGGCACGCGCCCGATCGACGTCAAAGCGCTCGGCGTCGATTTCTTCGTCACTGGCACGCTCAAGTACCTCCTCGGGCCTCCGGGCATCGCGTTCCTCTACATTCGGCGCGGACTCATCGAGGAATTCAACCCGACGATGACCAGCTGGCTCGCGCAGCGCAATGCGTTCGCGTTCGAGACCCGCATCTTGGACCCCGCGCCCGATGCACGGCGCTATGAGGGCGGGTCGCCACCCATGCCCAGCGTCTATCTCGTCCGACCGGCGTTGGAGCTCTTGGCTCGTGTGGGATTGGATAACGTTGCGGCGCAGGTCGAGAAGCTGGCCCGCGCGTTTCTCAGCGGACTCCGCGACCTCGGCGTCGCCACGAAGACGCCGGCGTCGAGCGTCGGCCCCCTGGTCGTCGTGCGCGCGCGCGATGCCCAAGCCGCGGTCGCGAAACTGACCGCGCGCGGAGTGGCTGTCTCGTCGCGCAAAGATGGTATTCGCTTCGGCTTCCACGTGTACAACACGCTCGACGACGTCGAGGTGGCCCTGACGGTACTGGAGGATAATCGAGACTTGCTCGCGCGCGCGTGACCTCCCCCGCCGAGCCGACGGGCGAGGAGCTGTCGCGCGAGCTGGGCGTCGGTCAGCTCAGCATGATCGCGCTCGGTGGCGCGATCGGCACCGGGCTGTTCCTCGGGAGCTCGCTCTCGGTCCACATCGCCGGCCCCGCCGTGATCCTGAGCTACGTCCTCGGGGCCGCCATCACGCTGATTTTCATGGGCGCGCTCTCCGAGATGGCCGTCGCGCACCCGACCGCGGGATCATTCGGCGTCTACGCCGAGCGGTACGTCAACCCATGGGCGGGGTTCACGGTCCGCTACACGTACTGGGCGTGCCAGTGCATCGCGATCGGCAACGAGGCGATCGCCATCGCCATCTACTGTCAGTGGTGGTTCCCCCACACCTCGCGCTGGCTGTGGGTCCTGGCATTCTCGGTCGCGTTGATCGCGGTCAACGCCCGCAGCGTCGGCAGCTTCGGGTGGTTCGAGTACTGGTTCTCGATGATCAAGTTGATCGCGATCGTCCTCTTCATCGTCCTCGGCGTCGGCGCCATCTTCGGCTTTGCCGGAACACCCATCGGCCTCACGAACTACACGAGCCACGGTGGGTTCTTCCCTCACGGGGTATCCGCCGTCTGGATGGCGATGGTGATCGTGATCTTGAGCTACACCGGGACCGAGGTCGCCGCCGTCACGGCCGGCGAAGCCAAGGACCCCGACGTCGCCATCCCGCGCGCGCTGCGGCAGACCGTCGGCCGTCTGCTCGTGTTCTACTTGGGCGCGATCACGGTGCTCGTCGGCCTCGTCCCGTGGAATCAGATCCAGCCCGGGTCGACCGTCACGACGAGTCCGTTCGTACGGGTCTTCGAGCTGATGGACGTACCGGCGGCGGCCAACATCGTCAACTTCGTCGTGATCAGCGCGGCCGCGTCGAGCATGAACTGCAATTTCTATCTCGTGAGCCGCATGATGTTCTCGCTCTCGCGGGGCGGGTACGCGCCGGCGGCGTTCGGCCGCCTCTCCAAGCGTGGCGTGCCGGTTCCGGCGCTCCTCGCCTCGACGTTGGGGCTGGCGATCGCGCTTGCCGTCGCCGTGATCTATCCCAACAGCGCGTTCGTCTACCTGTACGGCGTCTCGCTATTCGGCATCCTGTTCGTGTGGCTCATGATCTTCGTCACGCACATCCGGTTCCGGCCGCGGTGGGAGGCGGCGGGTGGACGTCCGCTGCCCGCGCGGCTTATCGGCTACCCATATACCTCGATCATAGGCGCCGTGGCGATGGTCGCGATTCTCGTGACCACGTGGTGGGTCGAGGGGATGCGCATCACGCTGATCGCGGGGCTACCATGGCTCGGCGCCCTGACGATCGTCTACTTCGTCGTCAAGCGCCGTCGGGCACTACCGCCGTAACCTCGATCTCCACGCGCGCGTGGGGCTCGATCAAAGCCGAGACCTCGACCGCCGTCATCGCGGGGTAATGCCGGCCGATGATCTCGCGGTACACGTCTCCCGTCGCCTTGGACGCGCCGACATACTCTGCCCGGTCGATCACGTACCAGGTCATTCGAACGATGTGCTCCGGACGTGCGTCGGCCTCCGCCAGCACGAGAACGATGCGTCGGAGAGCATCCCTGACCTGACTCACGAAGTCAGGGCCCGCGCCGATCATGCCGCTGACGCAGACGACGAGGCCTCGGGCGGCGACGCCGTACGCGTAACCTCTGGGGCGTTCCCAGCCGTCCGGCTGCAGAAGATCAACCGGCATAGAATTGGGTGATACGAGCGCGTAACTCGTCGGGAATCGGCGCGGCGCGCTTGGTCTCGGCACGAGTGAACACGAGCACCGACTTTCCTCGCACCCGCTCGGCGCCATCTGGTCCGCAAAGCGTGATATCCACGCCGATCGAGCTCGACCCGATGTGATTCACCCGCAGCGTCGCCGACAGCCGATCGCCCAACACACTGGGCGAGCGAAAATCGACGTCGAGATGCACGGTCGGCAAGCCCCAGCCCCGCTGGAGGTGGATCTCATTGAAGTCGAAGCCCAGCGCGTCGCGGCACCAGTCTTCGACCAGATCGTTGAACATCTCCATATAGCGCGGGAAGAACACGATTCCGGCGGGATCGCAATGCCTGAACCGGATGAGAATGTCCGAGCGATAGACGTCAGGCACCTTTCATGATCCCGCGCGCAATGATCACCTGTTGCACTTCGGTCGCGCCCTCATAGATACGCAAGGGTCGAATCTCCCGATAGAGCTGTTCGACGGGATGGCCCTGCACGACACCGAGCGCGCCGAGGAGCTGCACGGCGCTGTCGATGACCTGCTGCGCGGTCTCGGTGGCGACCATCTTCGCCATCGCCGCTTCGACCGTCACACGCTGGCCGCGATCACGAAGCCATGCCGCCCGGTACGTGAGCAGGGCAGCGGCATCGATCCCCGTCGCCATCGTCGCGATCTTGGCCTGCGTCAACTGAAAGTCGGCCAGCATCTGGCCGAACATCGATCGCGTCGTCGCGTGGCGCAAGGCTTCGTCGAGCGCCCGCCGGGCAAACCCCAGCGCCGCCGCGGCGACCGACGTCCGGAAGACGTCGAGGGTGGCCATCGCGATCTTGAACCCTTGCCCTGCATCTCCGATCACCTGGGCGACCGGTACCCGGCAGCTCGCGAACGTGAGACGCCCGAGCGGGTGCGGCGCGATCACCTCGATGCGCTCGGAGCAGTCGAAGCCCGGCGTGCCCGGCTCCACCACGAACGCGGTGATACCCTTGGCTCCGGGTGCTTCGCCGGTGCGGGCGAAGACGACATAAAAGTCCGCTATCCCGCCATTCGAGATCCACGTCTTCTCGCCATCCAGCACGTAGCTGTCGCCATCGCGCCGCGCGGCACAGGTCAACGCGGCGGCGTCCGACCCGGTCGACGGCTCCGACAACGCAAATGCGGCGATGCTCGCGCCTTCACCGGCCCGCGCCACATATCGCTCTTTCTGGTCGCCATTGCCGAACAACGAAATCGGGCCCGATCCCAAACCCTGCATAGCGAAGGCGAAATCCGCCAAGCCCTCGTGCCGCGCCAGCGTTTCGCGAATGAGACACACCGCGCGGGTGTCGATATCCCCTATCGCGTACTTGAGCCACCCTGCCTGGCCCAAGGCCCTGACGAGCGACCGACACTGCGCGTCGACATCCATCTCGTGGCCGGCCCCGACATGCTCCGTGGCCCACGCATCTATCTCACCCGCGAGAGCGCGATGACGAGCCTCGAAGAATGGCCAATCGAGGAATGCGCGATCGGCCATCCGTCAGTTGCCTTCGAACACGGGTTTCGTTTTCGCGACGAACGCGCGATACGCGCGGTCAAAATCCTTCGTCGCCATGCAGATGGCTTGCGCCTGCGCCTCGGCCTCGATCGCCTCATCGACGCCCATGTTCCACTCTTGCTGAAGCATCTTCTTCGTCATTCCGTGCGCGAACGTCGGCCCGGCAGCCAAGTCGGCCGCCAACGCTCTCGCCTCGGCCAGTACGCTGGCGGGATCGCACAGGCGATTGAAGAACCCCCAGCGTTCGGCCTCCTCACCACTCATGCTGCGTCCCGTGTAGAGGAGCTCGGCCGCACGGCCCTGACCGATCACGCGCGGCAACATGGCGCACGCACCCATGTCGCAGCCAGCGAGGCCTACGCGCGTGAATAAGAACGCGGTCTTACTCCTCGCGGTACCCAAGCGAAAATCCGACGCCAGCGCGATGATCGCGCCCGCGCCGACACAAATCCCGTCAATAGCCGAGACGATGGGTTGTGGGCACGCGCGCATGGCCTTGACCAGGTCGCCGGTGAGCCGGGTGAACTCCAGCAGACCCGGCATATCGCGCTGCGTCAGCGGCCCGATAATCTCATGCACGTCGCCACCCGAGCAGAAATTCTCACCGGCGCCGGTGACGACGACGGTTTTCACGTCTCCGGTCGTGTTGAGCGCACGAAAGTGATCCCTCAGCTCGGCATACATCTCGAACGTGAGGGGATTCTTGCGCTCGGGCCGATTGAGCGTAATCGTCGCGACGCCCTTTGCGGTGACGTACTCGATGTCCATTATGTCATGACCTCACCGCCGGCGACGGCGATCGTCTGCCCCGTGATGGCCTCGCTGCCGGGCAGGCAGAGCCAGGCGACGGCATTCGCTACCTCCTCGGGCCGTACGAGTCGGTGTTGTGGATTGTGGGCCTCGAGCTCGGAGCGCGCCTCTTCGCGCGTGCGCTTCGTGCGCTCGGCGATCTTCGCGATGGCGTCGCTGGCCATATCGGTCTCCGTGTATCCCGGGCACACGGCATTGACCGTGATACCTGAGGTCGCGACTTCCAGCGCCACCGAGCGCGTGAGGCCGACCACGGCGTGCTTCGCGGCGCAGTAGGCCGAGACGTACCGGTATCCAACCAGGCCCGCGGTGCTGGCGATGTTGACGATCCGCCCCCACCCCGCCTCTCGCATTCCCGGCAGCACGGCCTGCATGCAATAGTACGCGCCATCGAGGTTCACGCTCATCATCCGGCGCCACAGCTCGTGGTCCGTTTTGCCGAAGGGCGCCGAGCCCGCCTGGCCAGCGTTGTTGACCAGAATGTCGACCCGACCCATTCCAGCAAATGCTCGGGCTACCGCATCGCCATCAGCGACATCGACAGTCGCCCGGTGGACGACAGTGACCCGCGCGCCGTTTTCTTGCAATGCGCGGACGATCGCGGCGCCGATACCGCGATTGCCGCCGGTCACGACGGCGTGCTTCCCGGTGAGTGTCATGCTTGCAATGCGAGGAGCGCGGCGCGCGCCAGGTTGCGTTCCAATTGCTGTTTTCCGTTGAGATAGGGATCGGGCCACCACAGATCCGCGTACCCCTGCTTCGCGGCTTCGTGCAGCGTCCACGCTGGGTCCGCGAGGTGCGGGCGGGCGACCGCGCAGAGGTCGGCGCGACCAGCCGCGATGATCGTGTTCACGTGGTCGCCCTCGAAGATATTGCCGACCGCGATCGTGGGTATGCCGACTTCGTTCCGAATCCGGTCGGCGAACGGCACCTGGAACATCCGGCCGTACACGGGTCGCTCGGCCTTGCTGACCTGCCCCGATGAGCAATCGATCACGTCGGCGCCGGCGTCCTTGAACAGGCGAGCGACCTGGATCGCGTCATCAGGCGTCAGTCCGCCCGGCACCCAGTCATGGGCCGAGATCCGGACGCTGATCGGCCGATCGTCCGGCCAGACATCGCGCATGGCCTGGAACACTTCCAGTGGATAGCGGCAGCGATTGGCGAGCGAACCGCCGTATTCGTCCGTGCGCCTGTTCGTCAGCGGCGAAATAAAGCTGGACAGGAAATACCCGTGCGCGCAGTGCAGCTCGAGCCAGTCGAAGCCGGCGATCGCGCCTCGTCGCGCCGCGGCGACGAACTGATCGCGGATGCACGCCAGGTCGGCGTGTGTTGCCTCGCGCGGAGCGGCCGAGACGCCCTCGATGTACGGGATGGCGGATGCCGAGACGAGCGGCCAGTTGTCATGTTCCAGCGGTTGGTCGATACCCTCCCATCCGCGACGCGTAGACCCTTTGCGCCCCGAGTGCCCGAGTTGCAGCGCGATCTTGGCGTCGGTCTCCGCATGAACGTACTGAACGATGCGCGACCAGGCGTCTCGCTGCGCGTCCGTCCACAGTCCCAAGCACCCTGGCGTGATGCGCCCTTCGGGTGACACGCAGGTCATCTCGGTGAAGACCATGGCGGCGCTACCCATCGCCCGGGCGCCGAAATGGACGAGATGAAAGTCGTTCGGCATCCCGTCGATCGCGCGGTACGTCGCCATGGGCGAGACCAGCACGCGGTTCTTGAGGGACACGCCGCGGACGGTGAACGGCGTGAACATGGGTGGACGGACATCGGTCACGCCGCACCGCTCGCCGAACCATCGCTCCACGCTCGCCACGTACTGCTTGTCGCGAACCTTCAGATTCTCGTGGCCGATCCGCTGGCTGCCCGTGAGCAGGCTGTAGGCGAATTGCTCCGGCTCCAAGTGCACGTAGCGCTCCACCTGCTCGAACCACTCCATCCGATTGCGGGCAGCACTCTGCAGCTTGAGTGCCTCGACCTCCCGCTCGCTCTGGTACTGCGCCAGCGCGCCTCCGCCCGCGAGGACGCGCGCGAGCGCGATCGCATCCTCCATCGCGAGCTTCGTGCCGGACCCGATGCTGAAATGGGCCGTGTGCGCCGCGTCGCCGATCAGCACGATGTTCTCATGGTACCAGCGCTCGCAGAGGATGCGCTGAAACGTGAGCCAGGCGTCGGCGCCCTGCTTGTGGTGCGCGTTGGAGATGAGCGGCTGGCCCTGGAGGCGGTCGGCGAACAGCGTTTCACAGAAACGAATCGACTCGGCCAGCGGCATCCGATCTAGGCCGGCCGCCCGCCAGTTGTTCTCGGGCGTCTCGACGATGAACGTCGACCAGTCATCGGCGAACCGATACGCGTGGAGGTTGAACCAGCCCCACTCGGTCTCGGCGAAGTCGAACGTGAACGCATCGAGCTTGGCGCGGCTACCCAGCCAAATAAAGCGGTTCCGGCGGACATCGATGTTCGGCCGAAAAATGCCTTCAAACGTACGCCTGGTAACCGAATTCGCCCCGTCCGACGCCACCACGAAATCGAATTCTCTCGCGTACTGCGTTGGGTCGGTCACTTCTGTCTGAAACCGCAGATCGACACCGAGATCAGCGGCCCGCTCCTGCAGGATCCGCAAAAGGGTTATCCGCGCGATGCCGCAGAACCCGTGACCCCCCGACGTGACCGTTCGGCCTTTGAAGTGGACGTCGATGTCATCCCAATGGCGGAACGCCCGGACGATGGCGTCGTGCGTCTCGGGATCGATCGAGCGAAATCCGTCCATCGTCTTATCGGAGAACACGACGCCCCACCCGAACGTATCGTCAGCCCGGTTGCGCTCGACGACCGTGATGTCCCAGGATGGATTGGCCTTCTTCGCGAGAATCGAGAAGTAGAGTCCAGCCGGCCCGCCCCCCAGGCACGCGATTCTCATACTTCGGCCAGCGCCGCCTCGCGCAGCGCGCGGAGCCGGACCGCGGCATCGTCATGCGCCCGCAATTCCGGCACGGCCCGCATGACCGCGTCGAACCGTTGGCTGCCGCGCTCGTGCGTCTCCCCATAGCCTTTGACGAGGCGCGGACACTGCGCGACCTCGACGGCGAGCGCATAGTCGGTCGCCGCCAAAGGCGGGATACGCTCGATCCACTCCACGATCTTCGCGTGCTCGACTCCGAAGCGCAGCGAGCCACGCCGCGTGGGGCGGAGCGCCGCGAGAACATACAACCGCGCAAATCCGCTGAGCGATGTGGTCTGGAGAACGGTCCCTTTCTTGGTGAGGGCTCCGACCACCCATCGGACGGTCGCGCTCTTCAGCATCCATCGGCCAAGCCACGCCGGCGCGATGTCTGCCAGCTCGCCGATCTGCGGGTGCAGGAACTCGTTGATGTGCACCACCTGACCGTCGGTGGCTCGCGACTCACGCACGACGCGCGCGAAACGACCGCCGCGAATCTTGAGGTCGGCGACGCGGATGGCGTCCTCGTACGACATCCAGAGCGCGAGGTACCGCCCCGCCTCTCTCAGCAGCAAAAACTCGCCCGAGTCAACATCGCGAATGGGATCCAGCCGATTCAAATACTCGGCCGCGTAGCGTTCGTCCTGGTAATCAGCGAGCCGCTGGATCCCCGCGATCAATATCTCGTGAGACGCCGCCGGGAACGTCTGTCGGACCCTGGTAGCCAGCGCGGCGAGCCGGGGGCCTATGCTCGACCTCACCGGGGTGTGGATCGCCGTCGGTTCGCTCTGAGTAGCCGCGGCGAAGCCTGCCGCGAACGCGGCACGACTCGATGCAACGCCAACGCCACCCCGGTCAATGGCCTCTTCGAACTGCCGGCGCTCGAACGGCAGCGCGTGTGTTGCCGCGAGCGCGCCGAGCAAAGCCGCGCTGATGACGCTCTTGTTGTCCTCGGCGATTTTGGAGAAGTCGCGGCTCACGCACAGGCGCGCCGCCTGCTTCGCCCCCTCGAGCAGCGCGGCGGAGTCGACGCGACCGTCCGCCGACGCTGTGCGCTCGGTCATCGAGTAGACGCGGTGCGTCGACATGATGAGCGTCGTCCGGTCGCTCGTGACCAATCCACGCTGCACCGCGCGTCCGGCTTCCATGAGCTCGGAGGCGATCACGACATCGACTTCGCCCGGCACCGGCATGAGCGCCAGCACCGGCTCGCGGTCCGACGCCGGAAAGATCTCCACGTAGTAGATCGTCGCGCCGGTCCGCTGCGCCACGCCGGGGACCGAGGTGGTCTGCGCCCGGTACCCCGCGTGCTCGGCTACGTCGACGATCCAGTCGGCGAGGACGCCGCCGCCTTCGCCGCCCATCGCCAGGATAGCGACGCTCGTCGCTTTCATCCGTAGATGCCGGCGAGGCGCCGGTCGGTACGTCGTTGCAAGATCCCGATCATGGCCTGGCGAATCCGTGCGACCATGCGCTCCCACCGGCCGGGATTCGAGACGACGTCGGCTCGATAGAACGATGGGCACAATTTCGCGGCGTGGGCCACTTCGCCGCACAGGCCACACCCGACGCAGCTATCGAGCACCGTCGCCACCGGATCCGGGCGCAGGGGATCGGGGTTGTCGGTCACGGTGAGCGACGGACACCCCGAGAGGCGGATGCACGAATGGTCGCCCGTGCAGGTGTCGGAGTCGACGCCGAATTTTTCGCGCACGACCCGATGCCCTTCCTTCGCGCGTTGGAGCATCAGCGGCTTGACGCGCCGCTGTTTGTTCAGCGTGCACTCGCTTTGCGCAACAATGACCTTGGGGCCCTTCTCCTTTGTCGTGAGCGCATCCCGGAGCACATCGCGCATCTGCGCGACGTCATAGGTCCGCGTGATGGTGCGCACCCATTTTACGCCGACGCCCCGCACCGCGTCGGCGATCGAGAGCTTCGTCCGCCGGATCGGGTTGTCGGCCTTGGACGAGAGAATGTCCTGTCCGCCGGTCGCCGCGGTGTAGCTGTTGTCGACGACGATCAGTACGCTGTCGCTCTGGTTGAACACCGCATTGCCGACGCCGCTCGTCAGGCCGTTGTGCCAGAACCCGCCATCGCCCATGAATGAGACTGTGCGCTTGTTCGTCTCCTTGGTGTTGAACGCCGCCGCCCCGGCCCAGCCGAGGCCGTAGCCCATCGTTGTGGCGCCGATGTTGAATGGCGGCAGGATAGAGAACAGATGGCAGCCGATGTCGCAGCTCACGTGGTGCTGGCCAAGCTCGCGCTCGACGAGCTTCATGGCCGTGAAGATCGGGCGTTCAGGACAGCCTGTACAAAACGACGGTGGCCGGGAATGCACTGGCAGCTCGCGCTTCGCGCTCGCCGCAACTGGTCTCGCGCGAGGTTGCAGGAGGCTCGGGGTGTGCCTCTCGATGAACGCACGAACGCCCGCCATGACGACGGCTGCCGTGTACTCACCAGCCATGGGAAGCACGTCCTTTCCATCTACCCGCGTGTCACTCCCCATCTTGCGGAGCATGGCGTTCAACGCCTGCTCGATAAAATCGGGCTGGCCTTCTTCGATAATCAAGACGGCGCGCTTCCCCGCGCAGAATTGCTTGACCTCGTCATCGACGAGCGGATACGTGACGTTGAGGATATAGAGCGGGATCTTGGTGTCGCCAAACGCATCGGCGAGGCCAAGCAGCTCGAGCGACCGCACGGTGGTGTTGTACATGCCACCCTGCAGGATGATGCCGATGTCCTGGGCGTCCTCGGCGAACATTTCATTGAGCCCATGCTCGACGATGAACGTCTGCGCCGCGGGCCACCGGGTGCGAATCTTCTCTTGCTCATGGAGAAAACTCGACGGCGGGAGCACGATGCGACTGGTGTCGCGGACCGGGCGCTCGATCGCGTCTTTGAGCGTGAATTGGGGGCGGACATTGTCCTTGGCGATGAAACGCCCGTGCACATGACACGCCCGGATGCGGAGCTCCAGCATCACGGGCGTATGGCTCGCCTCGGACAGCGCGAACCCCTGTTCGACCGCGCGCACGATCGAGGGCAGATTGGGCCGCGGATCGAGGAGCCACATCTGCGATTTCATCGCGAACGCGTGCGACCGCTCCTGCATGATGCTGGAGCCGTCGCCATAGTCCTCGCCGACGATGATCAGTGCGCCGCCGCACACGCCGCCCGATGCCAGATTCGCCAGGGCGTCCGACGCGACATTCGTTCCGACCGTCGACTTGAACGTGACGGCGCCACGGAGCGGATAATTGACGGACGCGGCCAGGGTCGCGGCGGCGGTGGCCTCGGACGCGCTGTGCTCGAAGTGGACGCCGAGCGACTCGAGGATCGCGTTGGCGTCGGTCAGCACGTCCATCAAGTGAGAGATCGGCGCCCCTTGATATCCCGCGACGTACGATACGCCGGACTGCAGGAGCGCTTTGGTGACGGCGAGGATGCCTTCGCCGCGAAATTCTTCGCCGGCGCCCAGGCTGAGCTTGCGGACCTCCTTCGCGAAACTCCGTTCCGCCATACTCCTAATGTATCATGCCGTCACCAGCGCGAGCACGCGGCAGGGGCTTCCGGAGCCGTTGACGATCTTGAGCGGAGGCGTGATCAGGATCGCGCCTTTGGGCGGGAGCTGATCGAGGTTGGTGAGGCTGGCCAGTCCGAATTTGTTGCTGCCGTGCATGATGCTGTGGCACGGGAACGGAGGGTCGAACCGAAACGCCTGGCCGGCGTCGGTGCCAACGCCCTCGGACCCCCAGCCGATCACGTTGCGCTCGCGTGCCAGAAATGGCACGAGCTCCGGGTGCGGCCCTGGCACGTGTGCCCCTGTATCGGTCATGTTCAGGAACGCCGCTGGAGATGGACGCTTGGACCAGTCGGTTCTCATGAGGACCCAGGATCCCGCCTCAACGCGCCCGTTCTTCTTTTCCCATGCCTCGACGTGGGCTGGGGTCAGCAAGAAGTCGTTATCGGCGGCCGCTTCGCGGGAGACGTCAATGACACACGCTGGTGCCAGGAGCTTCTCGGCCGGGATGCTATCCGTGGCGTTCTTGGGGTAGTCTTTGCCGGTCACCCAGTGCACCGGCGCATCGAAGTGCGTCCCCGTGTGCTCGCCGCAGGAGAAGTTGTTCCAATACCACGCCGGTCCGCGGCTGTCGTAGTGCGAGATCTCCTCCAAACGGAACGGCCACGAGGGGCCAAAGTCTGGCGGTAGCTGGATGACAGGGGTACTGGGATCGAGCGGCTGACTCAGATCAACGACCCGGATCGCGCCGGTGGCCAGCGCGTGCATGAAGCGGCTCAATAAGGTCTCTTCCATGGCCCCAATCTAGCTAAGAGCGAGCCGACCGCGATATACTGGCGCCGTGCTCACCTTGTCGATGCTCCTCGCTGGGTCGGTTACGCTCGGACACGCCATCGTCACGCTCACCGAGTGGAAATTCCATACGGGCGACGATGCGGCGTGGGCCGATCCGCATTTCAACGACGCCGCGTGGGAGGCGGTGGATCTCACACCGTCATCGCCCGACGCGCACGATGGCGACGTAGGACTCACTGGCTGGGTCACCGGCTGGGGCGCGCGGGGACACGCGGGGTATACGGGGTTCGCGTGGTATCGCACGCGCGTCGTTCTCACCACGCCGCCGACCGACGCGCTCGCCGTACTCGGCCCCCTGCAGGTAGACGACGCGTATCAGCTCTTCATCGACGGGCGCCTGGCCGGCGGCGCTGGCGACTTCTCGACGACGCCGCCGACCGTGTACAACACGAAGCCGCGCCTGTTCGCGCTCTCGCCTGTGAGCGACACCGTGGTCATTGCCATTCGCGTATGGGCCCGACCGCGCGCGTTGATCGGCGATCCGTCCGGCGGCGGCATCCGCATCGCGCCTGAGCTGGGCCAAGCGGCCGCGGTGAGGGCGCAATATGACCTGCAGTGGTTGGAGAAGTTCAACGGGTACATCGTCGACTGCGTCGAGGGCCTCGGGTTCATCCCCGTCGCGATCGTGGTGTTGATCCTGATGCAGTTCGATACCGCCGATCGCGGCTACTGGTGGCTCATCGTGGCACTGCTCCTCATTGGCGCGCGCCGCGAGAACCAGGCGGTGTTCTTCTGGCTCCCGTTCGAGAGCCGTCCGATGTTCGATATCGTCACGGTCACCCTGCTGATTCCGCTCATGACCGGCGCGTGGGTCATGGCGTGGCGCGCGTGGTTCGGCGTCCGTCGCCCCGCGTGGATCCCGGCGGCGGTCGGCGTGCTCACCGCGCTCTTGATGATCGCGCAGTACGCGCACGCCGCGACGCTCGCGCAGGTCGTGCGGCTCGCGCTGGCCACGCTGTTGATCGCGATCACCGGTATGGGCGTGCGGCGACAGGGCCGCGAGGCCTGGCTCGCCGTACCCGCCGTGGGGTTGGTGGCGATGTCGCTCTTCCCGACCGAGATCTCGCTCCTGCGTATTCCCGGGATATGGTTCCCGTTCGGCGTCGGCGTCTCTCGCACCGAGTACGCCATTGCGGCGCTGCTCATCGCGATGCCCGCGCTGCTCGTGCATCGGCTGCTCGCCTTCGCGCCGCATCACATCCGGAACAGATAGCTGAACTTGACGAAAATATTGTCGGCGACCCGCCGCGACGGGTTCAGCGTGTTGCCGTATCCGACAAAGGCAACCGTGCCGGGGATAGGCTGGTACGCGAACAGGGCCGAGAGCTGCAGCTGGTTGTTTTGAAACGCGGTGTCGCGCGCGTACGTTGCGGTGGCCGGATCGAAGATGAAGATCGGCAACCCGGTGCGCGAGTCATCGCGCAGGGTGTTTTGGTATGATCCGTCGTACTGCGCGACGAGCCGGAAGAAGATGGGCCGCGAGAGTTGATACTCGACGTTGAGCCGCGGAATCAGGGTCTTCCCGACGATCGACTTATCGTCGTGCCGCCAATAGACCTCCGCGTTATACGTCAGCTGGGCACGCAACTGGCCGGTCGGCCGGTAGTTCAGGGTCAACGATGTCCACCAAAAATAGGCCGGCGCCCATTCGAAGAAGTTGAAGTCGTTGCCGTAGAACTCGAACAGCGACAGGTCGAATGTCGAGAACGTCGGCGTCGTGACCTGGAGGATGTAATCGTTGTCCCAGATCTTTTTCCCGCCGGCATAGTGGGTGTACGTCGTGTCATGCGGTCCGATGTGGCCCAGGTAGTAGTCTTGGTAGATGGATGGATCGTAGCCGTAGGACCCGAGCGCCTGCATGTACAGGAGCTGCCAGCCCCCGGCCAGCGTCGCGGTCACGTACGGTTGAAATTCCCGCTCCTGCGGCCCTCGGAATGCGGTGAAGTCTCGATAGACCCACGTGGGGTCGTACAGAGCGCCGACCCCGAACGTGTCCAGGAACGTGTGCTTCGGGTAGAACGTGTATCGCTGGTCTAACGACGCCCTCGCGATATTCCCGCGCGAAATGAACCCGTCGGCCGCAGTGAACTCCGGGTCGATGCCCTTGAGCGAGTAGTTGAAGTAGAACGACCGTCCGGTGCGGGTGAGGGTGGCCTGCCAGAGCGGGCCGGCGGTGCTCACGCCCGAATCGCGCGTCATGCTGGTGGCCGCCTGGAGGCTCAGCGAATAGACCTTGCCGAACACAACGCGGGAGTCGGCGCCGACCAGACGGTTGAAGCTCCCGCCCGCCTCTTTGTCGGTGACCACCGCGCCGATCTGGGAGCCTTGCGCGAAATCGTCGCGCACACGGAACACGTTGATCGCCGGATGTCCGCCGGTGAGTCCGGTCTGATCCTCCTCGTCGATCGCGCCCAGGTAGGCGAGTGACACGTCGCCCAGCTTGCCGGTCAGCTTCGACGCCGCGATCGGCGCCTCGATGCTGCGCGTATAAATGAGATTGTTCGGCGTATTGAACTGCTCCAATCCATCGAGAAAAAACGGGCGCTTCTCGGGATACTTCACGCCGACGCGGGGATCGAGGATGAGCTCCGTCGCGTCCGATTCCACTTCCGCGAAATCGGGGCGGTACGTGCCGTTGAGCAGGAGGCTCGGGGTGATCCCCCACCGCACATTCCCTCCGAGCTCGGGCCGCCCGACCCCATAGCCCCAGCCCGCGGGGAGGGCCG
Organism: Gemmatimonadaceae bacterium; assembly: GCA_035570055.1. Classification (GTDB taxonomy): domain Bacteria; phylum Gemmatimonadota; class Gemmatimonadetes; order Gemmatimonadales; family Gemmatimonadaceae; genus DASRDS01. The sequence goes on along the minus strand of DATMLM010000049.1, from coordinate 57,292 downwards.
CGGTGGGATTGCCAATGACTTTCTCGGTGACGATCGGATTGAGATCGAGGACGAGCCCTGCGTCGAGGTCGCGGAAACCCGTGAGTGCGCCTGCCTCATCGAGGTACGAGGAGGCGCCCAGCTTCGTGGGATACCACGTGTCGCTGTGACCCGAATGTTGGATCCTGCGCAAGATGTTGATGCCCCAGTTCTGGGGAGACTTCGCGGGGAACTTGATGCTCCGCAGCGGGATCCGCACTTCGACCTGATACCCGAACGCGGTCAGCTGCCCCTTCGACTCGAACACGAAATCCGGGCTCAGGTCGACGAAATCCGGACCGGTGGCATTTCGGATCCCGATGCTGCCGATCGACGTTCTCACGCCTTCGGTGATCGTGCCATCCTCCTGCACACCGAATGGATTGACGGCAAAAACGACGGCTTGATGGGAATGGATGAAGGGTGACAGGATGAGCTGCACATAGTCGTCACCGTCGATCTTGTCGCGGTTGGCGTGCGTCGCGTGCGGCAGTCCGTGCAGCTCGTACGCCCGTATGCCGAAGTAGATGGCATCCTTGGAGTACCACACGAGGACTTGCGTCGAATCCTCGGCCGGCAATCCATCAACCGGCTGATACTCGGAGAATCCCGTGAGCAGCGCCGCCTGCCGCCACTCGGGTGCGGACAGCGTGCCATCGATCGCAATGTGCGCATCGAGTCGAGGAACAGCGACCGAGATCTGTCCCGCACGGCCGTCGTACGCGAGCGCCGGAGGCGTGCTGTCCAACGCGGCAATGAGTAGGAGGAGCATGGCGGCAACGTACCAAACGCCATCGCGCTCCAGTGCGACGATGCAGCGAGTCGCCCGCACCGCACCGCCGACGGCACGGCCAGTGTCACTCGCTGCATCTGCATAGCGCTCGCCGAGCATTCATGCCATCGTTCGGCACGATGCGCGCACGCCGCCTCTCCATGCTCACGATCACCGCCGTGTGGTCCGTCGCCGCGCTCGCCGAGGTCTCGGCCCTTTACGTCTCCGACCGTCTTCGGGGCACGCCAACGCCACTCTGGCTCGTCGTCGTGCATCGCGCGCCGGGATGGTACACCTGGGCGCTCATGACGCCGGCGATCCTCTGGCTCGCTCAACGATTTCCACTGCGGCGCCCCGTGCGCGCGGCCTCGATTGGCGTGCACATCGTTGCCAGCCTGACGGCCGTCACCATCCATGCCGCGGTCGTCAATCTGACATACGGCGGGCACCAGGGATTCGTCGCGCTATTCGCCGATTGGGTTCCCTTCACACTGATCTTGTACCTCGGCGTACTCCTGGCGGCCTACGCAATGGACAACTTCCACCGATATCGCGAGCAAGAGATCCGCGCATCGGCACTGTCGGCCGAACTGGCACAAGCGCAGCTCAGTGCGCTGCGTGCGCAGTTGCATCCCCACTTCCTGTTCAATGCCCTCAACGCCGCGGTGGGCCTCGTCAGAGCCCGCGAGCCCGAGGAGGGCGTGCGAGTCCTGACACACCTGAGTGAGCTCCTGCGACACCTGCTGCAGGACACCACGAGCCAGGAGATTCCGCTGCGCGACGAGTTGGCGTTGCTCGACCGCTACCTGGCGATCGAGCGCGCGCGATTCGGCGAGCGCCTGACGACGGCGGTCGGACCCATGGACGGGATTGGCGGGGCGCTCGTCCCGAGTATGGTCCTGCAGCCCCTGGTCGAGAATGCCGTTCGGCACGGCGTCGCCCGACGTGAAGCTCCGGTCCATGTGCGCATCGAAGCCTTCGCGGAGTCCAACCGGCTGCACTTGCGCGTGACCGACGACGGACCCGGGCTGCCGATCGGTTGGACGTTGGATGGCGCGACGGGTGTTGGTCTCAAGAACACCCGCGCCCGCCTGGCGGCGCTCTACGGCGCGGATGGATGCCTCGATCTCGAGCGCGCGGCCGGGGGCGGCGTGCGGGCGGACATCCTGATCCCGCTCCGCCAATCCACATGAGTCGGCGCCGGCCGATTCGCGTGCTGCTCGTCGATGACGAGCCCCTCGGGAACGCTTCCCTGCGCGGGCTGCTGACCGAGCACGATGACGTCGAGATCGCCGGCGAAGCGCTCGGCGGCCACGCCGCCATTCGACTGATTCGCGGTGGGCGACCCGATCTCGTGTTCCTGGATGTCCAGATGCCCGAGGTCGACGGCTTCGGTGTGCTGCGCGCGGTCGGACCCGCGGCCATGCCGGCCGTGATCTTCGTGACCGCGTACGATGCGTTTGCCGTGCGCGCGTTCGACGTGCGGGCCATCGATTATCTGCTCAAGCCCGTCGCCGCCGATCGCTTCGCGCAGGCGCTCGACCGGGCGCGCGACGCGCTGACACGCACGCGAGACACGGACCTCGAGCGACGACTCCGCGCGCTGCTCGACGACCACGCGACCGCTACCGCCCCGGCGAACACCCAACTCGTGGTGCGGGTGGGGCGGAAGGATGTGGTTGTCCCAACTGCCGATGTCGACTGGATCGAGGCCGATGACTACTGCGCGGTGCTGCACATCGGCGGACGGCGTCATGTCATGCGGGCGACGCTGGCATCGCTCGAGGCACAGCTCGACTCCGCCGCGTTCACACGCATCCATCGCTCGGCAATAATCAACCTCCGCCGGGTACGCGAAGTGCGACGCCACGGCATCGGCGGTCTCACCGTCGTGCTCCTTGACGGCACCGCACTTGCCGTCAGCCGGAACCGCCGGGCACAGCTCATGGAGAAGCTGGGCCCTTCATACTAGCAATCGTGACGAAAAACGCCCTCTTTTTGCTGTTCGCGCTACCACTCGCGTCGGTCCGCGGACAACCCGTCCCTGCCCCGTCCGGCTGGACCGCCACTCGCGCCGGCGCGAGCTGGACCTACGCTCCATCGAGCCTGCCAACAGGCCAGCTCTTCACGCTTACGCTGGAACCGGCGCAGAAATTGTCCAGTCCGGACTTGGGCGCATGGCTCACGTCGCAAGCAAAGGCCGACGTCGCCAAGCGTGGCACGCTCACCGGTACGATAGCGCCCCAACAAAACTCGAGCGGCGCATGGGTAGCCCAGACCAACTATCGCGACGCCCAAGGTCAGTCGTGGATCGCGCTCTACACCGCGGCCGCACACGCGGGTGACTCGGTACAGTTCAGCGCTATCGTGACGAATCTGCCAGTCGCGTCTGCCATAGAGTACGCCCGGACGGCCGGCACGATCGTCGGTGGCGCGAATGTCAGGTCGACTACCGGCTTTATGGTTATGCACGAAGGTCGCGGCCAGACCACCGCCGGCGGCTACGCCTACGTCGAGTCGGCCGACCTCCTGCTGAGCGACGGCTGGGCGTACCTAGGCCTCACGGTGCCGCCGGAGCTACTCGACGAAAGCGCCTCCAAGCAACGGGAGCCCGCGAAGTGGCGTCGATGGAAGCAGTCGGGCAGCGATGTGCTGATACAGGACGCGTCCGGACAATGGACCAAGCTCGCGGCCGATCGGGCGCGGCCGCTGCCCGCCGGCGCGGCAATGGGCATCAGCTTGATTCACCGCAATTCGACGAGGTTCGGCGGCATGGGCTCCTACAACACATCCGCCACCATTGCGTTCTCCCAGAACGGGCGATTCGCCCGCAGCTCGGGCGTGATCGCCGGCACTGGAGCCGTGCAAGCTGGCGGCGGATTCGGCGGTAGCGCGAGCTCCTATCAGGATCAGCACGGAAGCGGCAGCGCGTCCGCCGGCGGCAATGGCCAGGTCACCACGACAACCACCTCGCGCGTTCGCGGCAACGCGAACCTGGGCGGCACGTACAAGGTGACCGGCTACACCTTGGAGCTCGACGGCGACGGCGGCGCCGTGCAACGCGTGCTCGCGTTCTATCCGTTCACCGACAACGAGAGCGTGTACATCGACGGCGTCACGTACGGTCGGGTAAATTCCAGATAACCGTGTGGGTCACGCCATTCGATGTGATCGTACCGAGCGCATGATGCAGGGAGATCGCCACGGCCGTACTGGTCTCGCCGGCTTGCCCGAGCCCGGGCAGCCGCTGCAAGCCCGGCCCCGGCTCCTCATACCAGAGGAAAGCCCAGCCCGAGAATGATGTCCCGACGACATACCCGTCCGACGTAATGCCGTTCGCCTCGCCGCAGACGTCGAGGTACCGTTCGGGCCATGTCGCGTGCCCCGAGGTGAACAAACCCCACACGACGCCTTGCGTACACCCGGCCTCGGTGCTGTAGCCCGCAAGGTACCCGCCCTCGGCCACCGCGTTGACAGCGGCCCATTTGTGTATCGCACCATCGACTCCGTGCAACACCACCACCTGGCCGCTCGGCAAGACAACAATCGGCGCCGTCAGCACTCCATTGTCGTCTTGCGCCCCAACGAGATATCCGTCGCCGGAGAGGTCGTTGTACTGGTACCCCGAGGTCTGGGTCGGCGCCCCGTGCCAGTTGAATATCGTTCCATACGCGGTGCCATTCGTCGCGACGCACGTTCCAACGAGCTCGCCGCCCCACGTCAGCACCGAAGCCGAGCAACTTTGCGACGCTGGTGACGGGAACACGCGGAACTCGCCAGTGTGTAACGGCATCCAGACGACCGCCGTATTCCCGCCGAGGGTACCCGACATCGCCCCGTGGTCGTTGATCGTCCGCGCTTGCCCCGTCGTAAACCCGGGATGCTGCAACAGAACCAGCCCGTTCGACGGGCTCCAATAGAACGGCACATTTGCCGCGGTGCTGCCAACGACCTCATCGAACTCGTCGATCCCTCGCGGATGTGCTCCATCGAGTCCAGGCAGCACACGCACGACCGCATTCACGACCGGCAGCGCGGCGGCAGACGCTTGGATCGTTGATGGGGACGCCATCGGTGGCGCCGCGGAATCGGAGCAAGCGGTCATGACGGCGATCGTACACGTGCTAAACGCTGTAAGCGACGCAAACCGACGAAGAACCGCGGACACCATGGACACTCCCGTGATGAGTCAACGGGAGCAGCCTTATGCAAGTCGTATACAACCAGCGCGCATAGATTCGGGTCATGCCCACCAATCCTGACCTCACGGCTGAGCTACTCGGCGCCTACTCGGCCAGCGCGCGGGTGAACGCGTACCTCGTCGAGCGACTCGACCCGGACGTCTGGCGCGCCAAGCCACCGGCGCCCAAGATGCGCACGATCGCCGCGATCGTGGCCCACATGCACAACTGCGCGCTGGTGTACTTGCGCCGGGCCGCGCCGAAAGTCTCCGTGCCGCCGGAGTTGGATCGGCACAAAGTGACGCAGGCTGGCGCCGTACGCGCGCTCATGGCCAAGCGCCGAGCGGTGCTGGAGGTGTTGGAGCCGGCGCTCGAACGCGGCGGCCGCGTCGGTCGGTCGGTCCACCATCCGGTGCAGTTTCTCACGTACTACATGGTCCACGACGGCCACCATCGCGGACAGATCCTGCTGCAGGCCCGCCTGCTCGGCCATCCCATCACCATCGACACGATGAGCGGGATGTGGCTCTGGACAGCACGCGCCCGGGAGTGAAGTCTTATTTGTCCGTACAATTACCCCCGTGCCGGAGGGCGCGCAAGATGGACAGCAAGATCGAGCGGGAGCTGCGATTCCTGAAAGCGTACGCGTACGTGTCCACGTTGGCGTTTGGCGTGCTGATCTTCGTCGCGGCCAAAGGCCCAGGCGCCGTCAAGTTCACCGAGATCGACGCCGAACGAATCAATATCCGTGAAAAGGACGGCCACTTGCGGCTGGCGATCGCGAACACGGATCGGATGCCCGGCGGCACGGTCGCCGGCGTGGACCTCTCCTACCGCGATGGCAAGCGCGATGGCGCCGGCATGATCTTCTTCAATGACGAGGGCGACGAGGACGGCGGCCTCGTGTACAGCGGGAAGATGGTCGACGGCAAACGGGTCGCCGGCGGTACGATCCGGTTCGACAACTATCGCCAGAACGAGGCGATTGGCATGAGCCATAGCCAGGAAGGCGACAACAACGAATCCGCGCTCGAGGTCTGGGATCAGCCAAACGTCCCTCTCACCGCCGACTTGGTCCGCGGGCTCGTGAAGGTGCAAACGATGAGCGACGGGCAGGCGAAGAAGGACGCCATGCAAGCACTGCGCAAAGAGCACGCGACCGAGTTAGGGCACTTCACGGAACGCGTGTTCGTCGGCCGCACGAAGCACGACGATGCCGCCGTCCTCCTCATGGACACGAACGGGAAGCCTCGAATTCGGATGGCGGTCGACTCCTCGAACGTCGCCACGCTCCAATTTCTGGACGAGAACGGGAAGGTGCTGTATAGTCTGCCCAAATGAGGCCAGGGACGGCCTGTACGACATCTTCGGGGTCGCCCCTGGTGAGCAGGACGGAGACTATTAGGAGACAGTGGCCACCTTGATACGCCTCGCGCTGTTCGGCGCGCCTCAGATCTCGCGCGCCGACGGCACCGATGCGAGCGCTCTCCTTGCACAACCGAAGCGGTTGGCGTTACTGGCGTACCTCGCCATCGGCGCCGACACCTACCATCGCCGCGACAGCCTGCTCGCGGTGTTCTGGCCCGAACTCGACCAGTTCGCGGCGCGGCGCGCCCTGCGCAACACACTCTATCAACTGCGCCTCGCGCTGGGCGACGACGTCTTCGCGAGTCGTGGCGACGACGAGATCAAGCTCGACGGGGCGAAACTCTGGTGCGATGTCGTCGCGCTGCGCGATGCCGTCGCCGCCAACCGGTACGACGAGGCCGCTGGGCTCTACCGCGGTGAGCTGCTCGACGGATTTCACGTCAGCAATGCCGGCGAGACGTTCGAGGACTGGCTCATTCGCGAGCGAGCACGTGCCCGCGAGCTCGCCCTGCGCGCACTCGGCGCCGTGGTCGACGCCGCCATGCGCGAGGGCCGTCACGCCGACGCCGCCCGCGCCGCGTTGCGAGCGGGTGAGCTCGCGCCCTTCGACGAGGGTTGGTTGCAAAGGGCAGCGCTGGCGCTCGATGCAGCCGGCGACCGGAGTGCAGCCCTGCGATTGTACGAAACGTTCGCGCAGCGATTGAAAGCGGAGCTCGACGCCGAGCCGAGTGCGGATGCACGAGCGCTGTTCGAGCGCTTGCGCGCTCGGAGCGCCGCTCCGGTGGACGTCACGCCGGCTGAGGCGCCGCCGCCGCCACCAGCGACCGCACTGCCGCGGCGAAGCGGTCGCCGCTGGTGGCCCATGGCGGGAGCGGCGGGCGTGGTCGCGCTGGCGATGCTCGGGGTGCTGGCACGGGCGCCATCGGCGTCTGCCCACCCGCACCCTCGTCTCATCGTCTCGGTCTTCGAGAACCGTACCGGCGACCCTCGCCTCGACCCTGTCGGCGACATGGTCGTGGACTGGATCACGCGCAGCATCCTGGAGACGAAGCTGATCGAGGTCGTCGACCCACGCGTGCTGTTCACCCGCATCCACGCATCGGCGGGGCAGCCCATCGAACCGATTGCGCTGGCACGCCGGAACGGGGCGAGTACGCTCATCACCGGCAGCTACTATCGCTCTGGCGACAGTCTCCTCTTCATCGCGTCGGTGATCGACGTCGCGTCGACTCGCGTCCTGCGCAGTGTCGGTCCGCTGGCGGCGAGCCTCACGCGGCCAGCCGACGGCGTTGAAGCCACGCGCTCGCGTGTCCTGGCCTCGGTCGCCTCGATACTGGATCCCCATTTCGCGGCCGAGTGGAACGCGAGCGTCGCACCTCCGCCATTCGAAGCGTACAGTCCGTACATCGCAGGTGACCAGCAGTTCTGGTTGGGCGACGCTGCCCGCGCCGAATCGCTCTTTGCGGTGTCGATGGCGCGCGACTCCACGTTCGACGGGTCGACGATCGGCTTCGCCACCGCCGCGGCGCGACTGAGTGACTGCGTGGCGGTCGACTCCATTGCCGCGCTGCCCCGGCTCCATCGCCACGTGTTGGAACCGGTCGATGGATTCACGCTTCGCATCGCGGTCGCGCACTGTCACGGCCGTAACGACGAGCTGCTACGCCTCGTGATCGAACGAGGCCGCGCCCTCCCGCCCTCATCACCGATGCAAGTGTCGACGGCGGGCGCGGCGCTGTGGGCCAATCGCCCGACGCTCGCGATCGAGGCGTTGCGGCGGATGAACCCGCAGACAGATTTGGACTGGTTGCCAACCGCGGACCACATCGACTACTGGCAGGATCTCTGCGAGGCCTATCACCTCGTGGGCCAGCACGACTCGGAGCTCGTGGCCGCCAACCGCCAGATCTCCCGCGAGACCCTCGACCAGAACTTCAATCGCGTGCGCGCGTTGGCTGGCCTGCGCCGCTCCGCGGAGGCGCTGCGCGAGCTCGATGCATCCTTCGCGCTGCCGCCCGAGCCCAGCCTCGGTTCCGGACTCGGTCCCAATACCTATGGCCGCACGGAGCTCACGGGCACTCCGGCCTGGATCGGCACCTACGGATCACGCGAGCTCATGGTGCATGGGGACACGTCGGCGGCGCGCGAGGCGGCCGCCAGCACCATCGCGTGGATCGACGCCCAGCCGGCAGGCACGCGCAACTCGCAGGAGCTCCGCACGTTCAAGGTGTGGTTGAACGAATTGCGAGGGACCCTCGTCCCCGCCCTCGCCCTCGCGCGCGCGCTGGTGGCCGAGGATACGGGGAACGTCGACTTCCGCGGCACGCTGGGTGGATTGGCGGCCGCGAGCGGCGACACGGCAACGGCGCGGGCAGCGGATGCCTGGCTGGCATCACTGCCCGCGGACCGCGGTAGCTGGGGGTCCTCGTTTTATCGCGCGCGCATCGCCGTGCTCCTGGGCCGGCCGGCCGACGGCGCCGCGCTCGTGCGCGAGTCGCGGGACCGCGGCGCCTGGCCGTACTTTCTTCACACCGATCCCGTGCTCCATCGACTCACGGCGTTGCCGCGATAACGCGGTAGCGCACGGCCATCCCCTCTTCGTTGTGAAACGAGACGTGGCAGTGGAAGAGCCACGTGCCGACGTTGTCGGGGATCATATCGGCGATCGCCATCTGCATCATCGCCAGTTGCGTCACATCCGTCCGCATGCCGTTGACGATGACGGTGTTGCCGTGCCAGTGCGGGGCATGAAAGTCGAAGTCGTTCGTCGACGCCATGAGATACCAGCGCACCCGCTCGTTCTGTTTCATCGTGATCTCGTCGAGCGGCATGCTGCCGTGCACGAAGCCGTTGATCGTGAACTTCACGAACCACGGATAGACGTCCTGCGTTTTCGACGGATTCGGCGTCGGGCCCAGGTGCTCGAGCGAGTCCCGCCGCAAGGCGTTCTGGTCCCGCAGCCAGCTGTCGTTCTCCTCGACCTGCATGAAGCTCGCGATGATCTCGCGGTCGACATCGATCGGCGAGCCATCCGGTCGGGCTTTTCCCCGCGCCGTCACGATCATGGGACCAAAGAGCCCGGTGTTGATGTCGCGGACTTCGTCCACGTGCGAGTGATACATCCATAAGACGGAGCTTCCGTCCATCGGGCCGGGGCCGGCGCGATCGGGCACGGGCCAGACATAGATGTGGGTGCCGCCAGGTGGCACGCCGTCGCCCGTCCTATGGGTGCCGGCGGTGCCATCATCGTAGGGCGCCCCCTCTGAGCTCTTCTCATAGAACACACCATGAGGGTGGACGCTGAACGGCCGCTGACCATTGTTGCGGAAGACGACGCGAATGGTGTCGCCCACGCTGGCCCGAATGAGCGGACCCAGAAACCCCAAGTGCCGCCACTCCGGAGGGCGAGCCTCCAGCGTGCGAAAGGAGCTGTCGGTGTACGCCCGGTAGAGGACCTTCTTATACGTCGTCGCCACCGGACGGGGCTTGGCATTGGCAAAGAACGCCGTGTCGACCATCGGAGCGCCGACGATCGCGTCGCGGCCCCCGGGTAAATAGTCCCAGGACACCGGGTCGGCGGCGATGTAGTACGTCCTGGTGCGGCCCTGGGCGGACAAGGGGAGTGCGGGGAGAAGCGCGATCAGCGCGGCGAGTCGGAGCGTGGGCACCGTGACCTCGTGCAGGAGAGGGTGGCACGCTAGGGCGCCTGCGTCTCGCGACCGTCTGTCGCGCAAGAGACGGCAGCGAGATGCGACCGTGCTACGATGGCCGCATGCGACTCTCTCTCATCATCTTCGTGTTCGCGGCCACCGCCTGCCAAGCGCAGGACGGAACCGATTCGTGCCGATGGCTCGCCTCGAGCGAGGCGGAGACCTACGTCGGCCCCCTCGCCAACCCTCCCTACCGCTACGACGACGCCGACGTCGCGCCGAGTCCGGCAGGCGACGCCTGCATGTATCGCGGGCGGGACGGACGGAGCGTTGTCATAACGGTCTCACGCGGCGCCGGAGCCGCTCAGGTCGGTCAAGTCGTCACGGGCGCCCCAAAGAGCATCGCCGGCGGGCAGACTCAGGGCGCACGTCTCTTGGCCGGTCCGACCGGACCATGGGACCGATCGATGTGGTCGATAATGGGCAGCCTGACCGTGTGGAAGTCCGACGCCCAGATCATCGTCGACGTCAGCGGGTCAGAGGCTGGCAAACCCGGCGCCATTGATCTCGCGACGAAGATCGTCGGCCGGCTCAACCATCCGCTGGACTATGACGGTGCACGGGCAGCCGCGCTCGCGCCGAAACCGCATCCGCGCCTGGCGAGTGCGTGCGATCTGATACCGCGTGCGCGCGTTGTACAGATCCTGGGACCGTTGGACGGGGATCCGGTCGCCGACCCCGATGGCTCGGAGTGCACGTACAAGGTGAAGGGGGGTGCCGACCCCCGATCGTACCCAATGGCCGTCACATGGCGCGGCGGATATCAAGCGCTCGACCGGCTGAAGCACACCATGCCGATGGGGAGTGGGGCCCTCGGCACGCCCCAAGTCTCGATGCCCACGCTCGACTCGTCGCAGCAGAAGATCATGGGCGGTCTCATGAAGATGGTCGGTGGCTCCGCGACGGGCGCTCCCGTAACGACGAGCTTCAAGACCGACACGACGCTTCGCGGCCCCTGGGACTCGGCCGCGCTCATCAACGGCACCATCTTGGGCGCGACGCGGCACGACGTGATGGTGACGCTCGATCTCAAATCTGCCGACTATGACAAGGCGAAGGCACTGTTGAGCGCGGCCTGCGAGCGACTGTAGTATTGATGGACGGGAGGTGCTATGCGCGCTCCGCTGATACTGTTGGTCGTGTCGACCGTCCTCGGCGCCCAGGAGGCACACGAGCACGAGATCGGCCACGTGCACTTCGCGACGTCGTGCGCGAGCGACGTGCAGCCCCAGTTCGAGCGCGGCGTCGCGCTGCTGCACTCGTTCTGGTACGAGGAGTCGTTCCGCACGTTCGCGGCGGTCAGCGCCGCGGACTCGGACTGCGCGATGGCGTACTGGGGTCAGGCGATGAGCCTGCTCCACCCGATGTGGGCGCCGCCATCGCCCGACGACTTGAAGCGTGGGCACGATTTGAGCGAACGCGCGGCGTCGCTCGCGCACACGCCGCGCGAGCGTGACTACGCGGACGCGATCGCGACGTACTATCGCGAGCTCCCTACCCCGTCCTACAGAGCACGGATCGCCGCGTACGAGCAGGCGATGGAGAAAGTGTACCGGCAAAACCCCGAGGATCACGAGGCGGCGATCTTCTACGCGCTGGCGATCATCGCCAACGGCGCCACCTACGACACGACCGGCGCGCGGACGCGGCGTGCGGACTCGATTCTGTTTCCCTTGTTCCGTGCCGACCCGTCCCATCCGGGGCTGGCGCACTACGTGATCCACGCCAATGACTCGCCGCGCCTGGCGCCGCTCGCGCTCGACGCCGCGCGACGCTACGCCCAGATCGCGCCCGCCGTGCCGCATGCGGTGCACATGCCGTCCCATATCTTCACGCGCATGGGGCTCTGGGACGAAGATATCGCGGCGAATGTCAGGTCAGCCGACATCGCGCGGCAGTACGAGGTGCAACAGGGTTGGCACGGGCTCTGGGATCAGCGCGGCCACGCGATGGACTATCTCGTCTACGCGTTCCTGCAGAAGCACCGTGACAGCGACGCGAAGAAGATCGTTGACGAGGCCAACGCGGTCACGGTCAGCTATCCGGCCGGGTCGTACACCAACGCCTATGCGCTGGCCGCGATCCCGGCCCGCTATGCGCTCGAGCGCAATGCCTGGAAGGAGGCCGCCGTCCTCACGGTACGCCCGGCACCCGACACCCGCGAGACCGAGGCGATCACGCACTTCGCTCGCGCGATCGGCGCGGCGCGGAGTGGCGACACCGCCGCCGCACGGGTCGACGTGGACGCGCTCGACGCCATCGAGCACGGGGCTCCCGAGGTCAAGATTGAGCGACTGGCCGCCTCAGCGTGGCTGGCGCTCGCCGCCGGCGACACGGCCGGGGCGATCGCGCGCGCGTCGGAGGCGGCCGATCTCGAGGATCGACAACCCACGCTGCCGATATCACCGGGACCGGTGCTCCCAGCGCGCGAGCTCTACGGCGACCTGTTGCTGGCCGCCGGCCGCTCGCGTGAGGCCCACGATGCCTACGTTCGCATGCTCGTCTACGCGCCCCATCGCGCGAGAAGCGTGCAAGGCGCCGCGCTCACGGCGAGAGATCGGGCTGATAGTTCGTCACGAACTCGATGAATCGCGAGACGTCGGTGATGTCGTGGCCCACGAAGCGAATCGTGTGTGACGAGACGCGCTGGACGCCCGGGAGATAGGTCAACAGCTCGGCGGGCCGATAGTTCTTGAAGCTGAGATCCAAGCGCACGGGAGTGGCCAGGACGTACGGCTTGATGCTGGCTCTCCGCTGGACGCCCGCGCGAACCGTGGTGCGAATCAAGGCCTGCGCCGCGGCCGGCGTCATGGTCGCCGCGGCGTGAAAGCTGATCGCGCGCTTGACGACCGCGCCCTCGAGGCCGCCGATCATCTGTTGCGCCTCGCGCACGGCGATATCGTCGCCCGAGATCGCCACGACGGGCACGCCGAATCGGCCGGCGATCGCGGCATTGAGGCCCGCCTCCGGGATCGCGACGCCGTTGAGCTCCACGCTCGTAAAGGTGGCGCTCGAGAACGTGTGGGCGCGGACGCCGGCGGGATTCGTCGTCGACGCGTGATAGCCGATGAACACGGCGGCCGCGAACGATGAGTCGATCCCCTCCATCATCGTGAGTGGCCGTGGCCACGAGCGGACCAGCGTGACGTCGGTTGGCAGCTGCTCGATGAGCAAGTTCTCGCCATTGCCGTGCGAGTCACTGACGACGATCGCGGTCGCGCCGGCGTCGCGCGCTCCCTGGATCGCCGCGACCGCCTCGGCGGTCATAAACGTCCGAAACCGCTCGTACTCGAATCCGGTCGGCAGGAGTTGGTCGGCGGTGACGACACCAGCGACCCCCTCCATGTCGACCGAGATGTACACCTTGACCGGTTGCGCCTGCAGTGCACCGGCCAGCACGAATGCGCAGATGAGATATTTCATGCGCAAATCTTAACCCTGAACTTATGTACCGCCCACATTCTTCCGAATCACCACGCGCCGGTTGAGCGCTCGCCCCGCGGCCGTGCGATTGGACGCGACGGGATTGCTCTTGCCGCCACTCGACACGGAGATCCGGTTCGGATCTACGCCTGCCTGCACGAGATAGTCTCGAACGGCGGTCGCCCGGGCGAGGCCGAGTCGATTGTTGTAGCTGTCGGAGCCGACGCTATCGGTGTACCCGATGATCTGAATCGGTACGTTGCCGATGCCGTTGAGTTGCTGTGCCCCTCGATCGAGCACCGGCTTGGCCCGCGGCCGCAGATCGGACCGACCAAACCCGAAGTTCACGTCCTGCAAGACGAGCAAGACGCTCGTGTCGACGATGGTCCTCTGCACTTCGTGCGGCACCGTCAGGCGCACCGTGTCGACGCGGGTCACGACGGTTGTGTCGTGTAGGGGAGGCGGCGTCGCGATGATGCGTTCGACGCGCGGCGCAGGCCGCTTCGCTCCTGGGAAGAACGAGATACCGACGAATCCTCCCGCGGTCGCGCGTCGATGGTTTTGGATATCCATATTCGCTTCCATGCGCAGCGCCGTGTTGTGGCTCAGCTTGAATTTCAGACCGGCCGCGGGATGCCACACCCAGAATCCCTTCGTGCGGATGTCGGTCAGTCCCGGATACGCCGGGTCGGGCAAATGAAATTGGAACCAGTTATATCCCGCGCCTCCGGACACGTACGGAACGACCGGCGCATGGCTCGGCACCTCGAGCACGAGCGAGCCGGTCGCCAACTGCGTCAGGGGATTCCCGCGCAGGTGGGAGGGGATCTCCGGGTTCCACGTGTCGCTGTATCCCGCTTCGAGTGCGAGAAATGACGTGAAGTGATAGCCGAGTGTGCCGGTGAGCCCGCCACCCCACAGGCCACCATATCCGACATCCGGCGTATAATGACGCGCCGTCGGATACACACCGATCTCGAGCGCGTTCGTCCAACTCGGGTGACGCGCCGTGTATGACGTATCTGACACGACGGTACGAGTGTAGGTGGTCTCGCCACGTTGCACGGGTTGTTGAGCCCGTGCAGTGGCGGCGAAGAGTAGGGCTGACAGGAGTATCGGTCGCATGGGTCAACCTCCGGGGAGACAGCGATGCGGCCGATTTGGCAAGATCGACGCCACGGACCGGCGATTGCATTTGAGCGGTCAGTGGACATCCATCAGGCGACGCGGGAGTACGAGCGCTGGCTGCGGCGAGAGACACCAATCGTCGCGCCTGCGCTGCGGGACAAGCACGCCCGCATGCGAGACGACCTCTTCGCCTTCCTGCGCGGCACCTACTATCGGTGGGCGCAGCTCTATCCCTCGGTCGTCGCCGATGACCGCCGCGCCCCGCGCGTCCTCGCCGTCGGCGATCTGCACGTTGACAGCTTCGGCACCTGGCGCGACACGGAAGGTCGCTTGGCGTGGGGCGTCGACGACTTCGACGACGCGCATCCCCTTCCCTATACGAACGATCTGGTCCGTTTGGCGGCGAGTGCCAGGATCGCTCGCGACGCGGGCCTGATCGACATACGGCCTCGCGACGCCTGCGATGCCATTCTCGATGGATACGTCTCGACGCTTCGCCATGGTGGATCTCCGTTCGTGCTCGCGGAATCTCACGAGCACCTGGAAAGGCTCGGCATCGAGGAGGTCAAGCCTCCCCGACACTTCTGGGACCGGTTGCGCGAATGGCCGGTCGTGCGCGAGGCGCCGCGATCGGCACTGCACGCGCTCCGAGCGCTCGTGCCGCACCCGGTCACGCATCGAACGATCGTGCGACGCGAAGCCGGTCTTGGCAGCCTCGGTCAGCCGCGATTCGCGATGATCGCCATGTGTGACGGCGCCGAGATCGCGCGCGAAGCCAAGGCGCTCATTCCGCCCAAGCGCTACTATGAGCGCGCGATGACACGCGCGATCCGATCACCGGACCCGTTTCAGCGCGTCGTGGGCCGATGGATCGTCAAACGCCTCGCCCCCGACTCGAACCCAATCGAGATCGCGACGCTGGGCGCCAAGCGGGACGAAGCGCGGCTGGTGCACGCGATGGGCGTCGAGACCGCGAACGTGCACCTCGGCAGCCCCGCTGGTGCGAAGGCGGCCCTAACCGATGTGCGCCGGCGCCATGCTCGATGGCTCCATCACGCGGCCAAGGCGATGGCACAGATCACCGAGCGTGAGTGGCAAGAATACCGGGCGCGCTAGTCGTCAGCCCTACGCCGAAAATTGCGGGAGCGTGAGGGTGAAGGTCGAGCCGACGCCTTCGCGACTCTCCACCGTCAGATCCCCGCCCATTGCGCGCGCGAGCTCGCGGCTGATGGAGAGGCCCAGGCCCGCGCCTTCCTTGGGACTGGCGAGAGTGCGTCCGACTTGAACGAACGGCGAGAAGATGCGCTCGATGGCGCTCGACGGGATGCCGGCTCCCGTATCGCGTACGCTGAGCCATACGCGATCGCTCTCCGAGCCGCATGTGACAACGATCGATCCGCCGGCATCGGTGAACTTGACCGCGTTCGAGAGCAGATTGAGCAGAATCTGCTCGACCTTCGACCGGTCCGCGTGGGCCAAGCACTCGCAAGCGCAGGGGGCAGTGACCGAGAGCTGCTTCGCATTCGCCTGCGGCGCGATCATCGGCACGACCCCGATGGTGACGTCGTGGAGGGAGACCGATCCGAGGTCGAATACGACGCTGCCGGCTTCGAGTCGACTGAAGTTGAGCAGATCGTTGATGATCCCGAGCAGGTGTTGCTGACTCTTGGCGATGCGCTGCAGGTGGGAGCGCTGCTCCTCGGTGACCGGTCCGCTCACGCCCATCAGCATCAGGTCCGCATACCCCGCGATCGCGTTGAGCGGCGTCCGGAGCTCGTGCGACATCGCGGCGAGAAACTCGCCCTTGACGCGATTCGCCGTCTCCGCTTCCGTCACGCGCCGCGCGTCCTCCAACGCCCGGACCTGGTTCGCCTGCCGCTCGGTGAGATCGCGCGTGACCTTGGCGAATCCCGCGAGACTGCCGTCCTGGTTTCGGAGGGCCGTAATGACGACGCTCGCCCAGAAGCGCGCCCCGTCTTTCCGCAGGCGCCAGCCCTCTTCTTGGTACGCCCCGGTCCGTATCGCGATCTCCAGCTCGCGGGCTGGCTTGCCGTCCCGCTTATCCTCCGGCGGATAGAAGATCGAGAAATGCTGGCCCGTGATCTCGTCGGCCGTGTAGCCCTTGATGCGCTCCGCACCGGCGTTCCATGTCGCGATATGGCCGGTCGGGTCCAGCATGAAGATGGCGTAGTCCCGCACGGTCTGAACGAGAAGCCGGAATCCCTCCTCGGTTTGCTGGAGTGCGACTTCGGCCTGTCGGCGGTCGCTCAGGTCGCGGGTGATGCCGGCGAATCCCACCAGCGCCCCCGCGTCATCACGGAGCGCCGTCAGTATCGTGCTCGTCCAGAACCGCGTGCCGTCTTCGCGGACACGCCAGGCCTCGCTTTGGACCCGGCCCCGCGTCGCCGCCATCTCGAGCTCGCGAGCCGGTCGACCTTCGGCGACATCGTCCTCCATGTACGAGATCACGAAGTCTTGGCCGACGATGTCGTAGGCCCGGTACCCGTACATGTGCTCGGCACCGGCGTTCCAGGCGAGGACGCAACCCTGCGGATCGAGGGCAAAGAGCGCATAGTCGAGCACGCCGTCGAGGAGCAGCCGTTCTCCGCTGCTCATCGCGTGCGCGATGCCCCCAAATCCATGGTCTCCATGCACGATGCCTACCTATTGCAAACCCCGGTCCAGCTTGGTCAGGTTACCCGTATGACGACCCGTCTTACGGGATACGCGGTATCCTGCACCCTGCTGTTCCTCTGGGCCTGCCATCGGACGGCGTACAGCGTCCAGGAGGATACGGCGCGGCGGTTCGCGCTGGCGCTGCAAGCTGGGGACACCGTGAAAATGCGGCAGCTCAGCCTTCCGATCGCGGGATCAAAGATGGTGACGGCGTTCGCCGAGATCCCGCGCGCCTCCACGGACTTTGGGAGCGACCCGCTCGTCGTGCGGAGGGGTAATCCCAAGTCGCCGGACTTCTTCATCGCGTCGCGAAAACTGTCAGCCTGCCACGGCGGTGTTCTGATCGTGGTCTCGCCGGGCACGACGCCGCGCGTTGCCACACTCAGACCTGTGATGTGCGACCAATGAAAACATCTGCGATCGCGCGGCGGCTACTCAGGCGTTTGAGAACCTGCGCGCCGAATTGTCCGCGGCGGGCGCCACCACCGCCAATCTCGTGAAGCTGAACTACTTCGTCGTGGGTCTCGACCACGACAAAGTGCTGGCGCTCCGCGACGTTCGCGACAAATTTCTCGATCGCGATCATCTCCCGGCGAGCACGCTCATCGGCGCCGTGGCTCTGGCTCGCGACGAATACATGATCAAGATCGAAGGCGTCGCGGTCTTGCCATAAACAAGGACTCTATGCGAATAGCGCGGTGTGTACCGATCGTCAGTCTCCTCGCAGCCTGCAGCAAACCCACCCCAACGGTCACCGCGAGTGCGTACGCCATCGTCGGCACCGTGCCCGTCTCGCCAGTGTCAGTGGCGCAGATCGACAGCGTGATCCGCGCGACCGTGACCGACAAGCACCTCGTCGGACTCTCGGTCGCCGTCGCGCAGGATGGCAAAGTCGTGCTGGCGAAGGGCTACGGCCTCAAGACGCTCGGGTCTCACGACTCGGTCTCGGCCGAGACGATGTTCGCCGTGGGCTCGGTCACCAAGCAGTTCACCTGCTCGGCCGTGCTCCTCCTCGCCCAGGATGGGAAGCTCACGCTGCAGGATCCCGTGGCGAAATACTTCCCGAAGCTCACGCGCGCCGGCGACATCACGCTGCTCGACCTCGGCAACCACGTCTCGGGCTATCGCGATTTCTATCCGCTCGACTTCGTCGATCGCGAGATGCAAAAACCCGCGACCGCGGATCAGATCATCGACGAGTACGCGACGCGCCCACTCGACTTCGACCCGGGCACGCGCTGGTCGTACAGCAACACGAACTTTCTCATCCTTGGTCGCGTCGTCGAGCAAGCCGGCGGCCAGCCGTTTGGCGCGTTCCTCGCCCAGCGCATCTTCACGCCCGTCGGGATGACGCACACGCAATTCGACCCGGTCGATCACACACCGGCTATGGCGACCGGCTACACCACGTACGCCCTCGGCCCGCCGTTCCCCGCCGAGCCGGAAGGGCGTGGCTGGGCCGGAAGCGCGGGCGCCATCTGGTCGACGCCGAGCGACATCGCGGCCTGGGATATGGCGTTGATCGGCGGCAAGGTGCTGTCGGACGACTCGTACCGGACGCTCACGACGCCACGCCGGTTGAAGGACGGGCGGTCGACTGGCTACGGCTGCGGAGACGGCATTGTCGAAGAAGGACCAGCCGTCGTGTTCAAGCACGGCGGAGCAGTCAGCGGATTCGTGGCCGAGAACATTGTCGTGCCCGCGACCCGTTCGGCGATCGTCATGATGGCGAACACGGATTTCGCATCGCTCGATGCGCTCGAGAACCACATTCTCGACAAGCTCGTGCCGCACGTCGACGTGCCCACGATCAACGGCCCATCAGCCCGCGATGCGGCGCGGACCTTTCTCGTTGGGTTGCAATCGGGACGTGTGGACCGCTCGACGCTGGGCGATGACTACAGTGCGTTCCTCACGCCGCAGCTCGTCGCCGGCGCGCACAACTCGCTGGGTCCGATCAGCAATGTCGAGGTTGACAACACGGCGGAACGGGGCGGCATGGAGGTCGCCGTGATCCACTTCAACAGCGGCAAGCAGCCGGCCGGCGCCCTCATGTATCGGACGCCAGACGGGAAGATTCAGGAGGTGCTGTTCCAACGGCAGTGAGCGACGGATAATCGACGTACCCCGCCGCCTCGCCGCCGTACCACGTGGCATTGTCGCTCGCGGCCAACGGTGCGCCCTGGGCGAACCGCGCGACGAGGTCGGGGTTCCCAATGAACGGACGCGCGAAGCTCGCGAGATCGATCTCGCCACTCGCGATCAGGGCACTGGCGGTGTCGAGCGTCATGCCTTCGTTCAGCATGAGCCGGCCGTGGAAGGTCTCACGGAGCATGCGCAGCATGGCATCGCCCGCGGGCAACGCCACGCGCGCCTCGACAAACGCGAGGTGAAAGCGGCTGAGGCCTTCGGCGACCACGTGATAGGTTCGCATCGGGTCGCTGTCGCTCATGCTGGAGTTGGTTCCGAGCGGCGACACGCGTACGCCGACGCGACCCGGGCCCCATACCCCGACGACCGCCTCGACAACCTCGAAGAGCAACCGCGCGCGGTTCGTTGGCGTCCCGCCGTACGCATCGGTCCGATGGTTTGCGCCATCGCGAAGAAATTGATCGATGAGATACCCGTTCGCCCCGTGTATCTCGACGCCGTCGAAGCCCGCCTCGCGTGCATTGCGCGCCGCCTGCTCGAACTGCTGCACGATGCCGGGGATCTCCTCGATCGTGAGCGCACGTGGCGTGACGAACGGCTGCTTGCCAGTCCAGGTCACGGCGTCGCCTTTCGGAGCGATCGCCGACGGCGCGACCGGTAGCGCACCACCAGGCTGCAGCGATGGATGCGAGATCCGGCCCGTGTGCCACAGCTGCACGAGGATCTTCCCGCCGCGCTCGTGCACGGCCCGCGTGACGAGCCGCCAGCCGGCGACCTGCTCGGGCGACCAGATGCCCGGTGCGCCGGCATAACCCGTGGCCTGGGTCGAGATATCCGTCGCTTCCGTGATAATGAGCCCAGCGCTCGCGCGTTGCGCGTAGTAGGTCGCGTTGAGGACGGTTGGCGCACCCGTCCTCCCCGCACGCAGACGCGTCATCGGCGCCATGACCACGCGATTCGCGAGCTCGAGATCCCCAACCCGAAGCGGGCTCAGTATAGACGCCACAGACTAGGCCCTCCGCTCGGTGGCGATCGTCAACCGGAATCCATCCGGGTCCCGGAGCCGAAACGCTCTCCGTCCACCCATGTCGGCCGGCTCGGAGTCCAGCGTCGCGCCGTGCGCCTTCGCCTGCGTCGCGAGGTCATCGACGTTTTCGGTCGTGAGCATCAGCGAAATCCCTTCGCCCTTCGCGCGGTCGGCGCCCTTCGCGCCATCGTCTTGACTCACGAGAATTGCGGCGGCGCCCGCACTCATCGAAACGGCGCGGAGCACGCCGCCGCGCTCGTGCTCCTGACTGACGGTGAATCCCAACACATCGCGGTACCACGCGACGCTTGTCCGAACGTCTTTCACCGTGAGCGATGCTGACAGATATGCGTTCATGGCCATCCAGCGTGAGGAGAGGGTGCGTCGAAGGTAAGAATCTGTCCAGTTCGTGCCGCCGCGACCTCGGCGACCTTGTCCATGCCGCGCCACTCATTGGCGACGATGTATAACGTACGCCCGTCGGCGCCGCCGAGCATGCACGCAAACCCGCCGCGGTCGAGTTGCACCTTGTCGAGCACGTCGCCACCCTCGCGCACGCGCACGCAGCACTTGTTCGGCACGTCCGCGTACCAAACGGCGCCATCGGTGTCCATGCATATCCCGTCAGGCACGCCATTGCCGAGCGCGGCCCAGGTGCGCCGATTCGACAGCGTCCCGTCGGCCGCGATGTCGAACGCGGCCAGTTGCCGTGCGTAGGACTCGGCGAGAATGAGCGTCGCGTTGTCGGGTGTCACGGCCATGCCGTTCGGGAACGCGCCGCCGTCACCGACGCGCTCGACTGATCCGTCCGGCCTGACCAGCGCGACGGCGCCGGAGCCGTTGACGTACGTGTTGCCGCGCCCGTCGACGACGATCTCATTCCATCCGGGCGCGAGCGCCGTCAGGTCGGCGTAGTCATCGTAGATGCGCCCCTCGCGGCCCGCAATGACGAGCAGTCGTCCACTCGGCAGCCAATCGAAGGAGAATGGCAACTCGAACGGCACGCGGCGCACGACTTCCCGCTTGCCCTGAGCGTCTACGGCGATGATCTCCTGCGCGCCCCAATCAGAGAACCAGAGACGCCCATCGTGCCACCGCGGCGACTCACCCATCGCCACTCCAGTCAGGAGTGTTTTCATCTTGGCTGCTGGCCCAATTTGAATTTGGCCCATACGCGCGTGGGTTCGACGCGAATCATGACGAGGCGGCCGACGCCCGGGGCGTACATGGGATCCGTCGCGGTCAGCGGACGATATCCGCCCTCGGGCTGATACCGCGCGATGAGTCGACTGAGGTGCTCGGCGACCGCGTCGGGCTCGTCCGCGATACGCGCCTCGCCCTCGATCATCGCCGTCCGATAATGGTGATCGGCCTTCTGACCGCTCTCCGGATGCTCCAAGTATGACGGCATGAACGCGAGAATCTCATCGACCTCGAACACGACCCTGGGGTTCTGGCGGATGTCGGCGACCTGACCGTCACCCTTCACGAGGTGCACCTCGACTGCTTCTCCATCCGTGACAAACGGATAGAGGCCGATGTGCGGACATCCCTCGGCATTTGCCGTGACGAGACGTCCCATCCGCTGGCTGGCGATGAACGCCGCCAATTCGGCCGCAGTAGGTCGGTAGAACGGGTAGTCTATCACAGCCCCGCCGTCGGTGGTCTCATCACTCCAACGTGTCAAATACGCGAGGGCTCCCGCAAGTTCTCGGGATGCACTCATTCTTGCTCGGCTGCGTCGCCTTGCTCCAGACCGCGATGTTCCGTGGCGACCTGGCGCACACGGCCGTCTACGGTGATACCGGCATCGCGAAGCTGGCCGGCGTCAAATGGCGGTTCCACACCGGCGGTCGCGTGATCGCGTCACCGGCCATCGCGGGCCAGACCGCGTACGTCGGCAGCACGGATGGCCACCTGTACGCTGTCGATTTGGCCCACGGGACCCTGCGCTGGAAGCTCGCGACCGGCGCCCGCGTGACGTCCTCGCCAGCCGTATCGAATGGCGTCGTCTATGTCGTGAGTTACGACGGGAATCTGTACGCGGCTGACGCCTCCGCCGGCACGCTCAAATGGAAGTTCGCGACCCAAGGCGAGCGCCGGTTCGCGGGGACGCATCTCCATGGTGTGCTACCGGTCGCCGAGCGGATGCCCGACCCATTCGACGTCTTTCTGTCATCGCCGGCGGTGTCCAACGGGGTCGTGTATTTCGGCAGCGGCGACGGCTATGTCTATGCGGTCGACGCTGCGTCAGGCACACTGCGTTGGAAGTATCAGACTGGTGACGTCATCCATGCATCGCCCGCCATCGCCGACGGCGTCGTCTACATCGGGAGCTGGGACAGCTACTTCTACGCCATCGATGCCAGTTCCGGAGCCTTGAAGTGGCGATTCAAGACCGGCGAAGATCCCGACATTCACAATCAGGTCGGCATTCAGAGCTCGGCCGCGGTCGCCGACGGCATGGTCTACTTCGGGTGCCGAGACTCGAAGTTCTATGCGCTCGACGCGCAGACTGGCGCCCAGAAGTGGTCGTTCGACAACCACGGCTCCTGGGTCGTCAGCTCGCCCGCGGTGCGCGACGGCAAGGTGTATTTTGGCACGAGCGACTCCAGGCGCATTTGGGCGCTCGATGCCAAGACTGGCACACCGGTATTCGAACTACCCACGCGTCTCGAGATGTTCGGCTCGCCGGCTTTGGCCGGGCACTGGCTCTACATCGGGAGCTGGGACGGCACCCTGACCGCGATCGATCTCACCACCCACAAGCCCGGCTGGATCTTCCAAACCGACGACTCGCGCGCCAACCTGCCGGCGTTACTCGAGACGGGCCATCACGTGGAACCCTTCTACGACGCAATGGTCGCGTTGGTCGAACGCAAATTCATCGTGGGGCCGATTCTCTCATCGCCCGTGATCGCCGATCATGTGCTCTACGTCGGGAGCGGGGACGGGAACCTGTACGCACTCTACTGACGGCGCGCCGCGAAGAACGCCGTGAGCAGCGCGCCGCACTCGTCGGCGCAGACACCGGCCGTGACTTCCGGTCGGTGATTCAAGCGCGGATGCCTGAGGAGATCGCCGACCGATCCCGCCATGCCGGCTTTCTCGTCCCAGGCGCCGAAGACGATCCGGTCGAAGCGCGCCAGCACGATCGCGCCCGCGCACATGGCGCACGGCTCGAGGGTCACGTACAACGTACAGCCCTCGAGACGGGGACGGCCGAGCGTGAGATAGGCGGCGCGGATCGCGAGGGACTCGGCGTGCGCCGTGGCCTCGTTGTCGCGACGCATGCGATTGGCCGCTCGCGCCACGATCGTGTCGCCGAATACGACGACGGCGCCGACGGGCACTTCGCCCGCCGACGCCGCCGCGCGTGCTTCGTCGAGCGCCGATGTCATGAAGACGGCATCGCGCTCATCGATCCTCATGCCGCGCCCACGGTCTCCGCCGCCACGGCGAACGTCAACGTCCCGTTCGGCTCCGCCGTGACGAGGATCCGGTCGCCTTCCTTGAACTTGCCGTCCAGCACCCCGAGCGCCAATGGATTCTGCACCAGACGCTGGAGCGCCCGCTTGAGCGGCCGCGCGCCGTAAGTTGGATCGTACCCCTCGGCCGCGATGACCCGCTTGGCCTCAGGCGTGATCTCCAACGTGAGCTTGCGCTCGGTCAGAAGCTCTTCCAACCGCGCGACCTGGAGGTCGATGATCTTGCCGATGTCTTCGGTCGACAGCGGCCGGAACACGATCACGTCGTCGACGCGATTCAGGAACTCCGGGCGGAAATGCTGCCGGAGCGCCGCCATGACCTGGGTCTCCACGACCACCCACTCACTCGTCCCGCGATCCAGGATATACTGGCCGCCGATGTTCGAGGTCATGATGATGACGGTATTTCTGAAATCGACGGTCCGCCCCTGCGAATCCGTGAGCCGTCCGTCGTCCAAGATCTGCAGCAGGATGTTGAACACATCCGGGTGCGCCTTCTCGATCTCGTCGAAGAGAATCACCGAGTACGGCCGGCGCCGTATCGCCTCGGTCAGCTGGCCACCCTCCTCATAGCCGACATATCCTGGCGGCGCCCCTATTAATCTGGCGACGGCGTGCTTCTCCATGTACTCGGACATGTCGATGCGCACGAGCGCCTGTTCGCTATCGAACAGGAACTCGGCCAGTGCTCTCGCGGTCTCGGTTTTCCCGACACCCGTCGGGCCCAGGAAGATGAACGAGCCGATGGGCCGATTTGGATCCTGCAAGCCAGCGCGTGACCGACGGACAGCGTTTGCCACGGCCGTCACGGCTTCTGGTTGGCCAATGACCCGATTCGCCAGCTCTGCTTCGAGCTTGGTGAGGCGCTCCTTCTCGCTCTCCAGCATGCGAGCAACGGGAATGCCGGTCCAGCGCGCGACGACCTCGGCGATGTCATCCGCCGTGACCTCTTCGTGCAGGAACCGCGCGCCACCCGCCTGGCGGCTGGCCAGCTGCTTCTCGGCTTCGAGCATCTTGCGCTCGAGCTCCGGGATCGTGCCATACGTGATCTCGGCCGCGCGTCCGAGATCTCCCCGGCGGGTTGCCTGGTCGGCCTGCTGGCGCGCTTCGTCGATCTGCGCCTTCAATTTGCCGACCGCGCCTAAGATCTCCTTTTCGCGCTGCCACTGGGCCTTCATGCCTGAGGATTTCTCTTTGAGCTCGCCGAGTTCGCGCTCCAGAGCATCGCGCCGCTCGGTCGACTCTTTGTCTTTCTCTTTTCGGAGCGCCTGCCTCTCGATCTCCAGTTGCGTGACGCGACGTTCGACTTCGTCGATCTCCTGCGGCATCGAATCGATTTCGATGCGGAGGCGAGACGACGCTTCGTCGAGCAGGTCGATGGCCTTGTCGGGCAAGAATCGATCGCCGATGTAGCGATTCGAGAGGGTCGCCGCCGCGACGACCGCGGAGTCGGTAATCCGCACGCCATGGTGCGCCTCGTAGCGCTCCTTCAAGCCGCGAAGGATCGCAATCGTGTTCTCGACCGACGGCTCGCCGACGTACACGGGCTGGAATCGCCGCTCGAGCGCCGCGTCTTTCTCGACGTATTTGCGATACTCATCGAGGGTCGTGGCGCCGATGACGCGAAGCTCGCCGCGGGCGAGCATGGGCTTGAGCATGTTCCCGGCGTCCATCGACCCCTCGGCCTTGCCCGCGCCGACGATCGTGTGGAGCTCATCGATGAACATGATGAACTTGCCCTGGCCGTCCGTGATCTCTTTCAGGACCGCCTTGAGGCGTTCCTCGAACTCGCCGCGGAATTTCGCGCCGGCGATGAGCGCCCCCATGTCGAGCGCGAGGAGCTGGCGATTGCGCAGGCCCTCGGGCACATCACCATTGACGATGCGTTGGGCGAGCCCTTCGGCGATCGCCGTCTTGCCGACGCCGGGCTCGCCGATCAGGACCGGATTGTTCTTGGTGCGACGGGAAAGGACTTGGATCACCCGCCGAATCTCCTCATCGCGCCCGATGACGGGATCGAGCTTGCCGCGCCGCGCGGCGTCAGTGAGATCGCGCGTGTACTTCTGCAGCGCCTGGTATTGCGTCTCAGGCGTCTGGTCAGTCACCCGGTGAGAGCCACGGACGGCCTGCAGCGCCTCGAGCAGCGCCTTCTTGTCTGCCCCAGCAGCCTCCAACAGGTTCTTGCTCTCCGTCGCCCGCGTCTCGGCCAGCGCCAGCAGCAGGTGCTCTGTCGAGACGAACTGGTCGCCGAGCGACTTGGCTTCCTGCTCGGCGCGGTCGAACACGCCGTTCAGCTCTCGCGAGAGCGACGGCTGCGCATTCGACTGGCGCGGATAGCGACCCGTCTCGGCCACGACCTTGTCGCGCAGGGCCTCGACGCTCACGCCGAGCTTGTGCAGCAGCGGGGAGACGATCCCCTCGTCCTGGTCGAGGAGTGCGTTCAGCAGGTGCGTGTCGTAGACCAGCGGGTTTCCGTTCCGGCGAGCATCGTCTATGGCCGCGTTTATGGCCTCGGTGCTCTTGACCGTGAGTTTGTCTGCGTTGATCATGCGTCTGTGATTCGCAATCGGAGGACCGGGTCTAGGCCGCGAAACTGGCACGTATGCGCACGGCCGGCATGCCGCGCTGGCCTAGGGATTATCATAGCAGCCGCCAGCCTGGCGTGCCGACATCCGACTGGTAGCGATGTCAGCGATTCGACGTTCGTCAGGTCCATGACTGGGCTTCGGTTAGTGGCGCAGGATACCAGTCTGGATAGCGCTGGGCGGGTGCGCAAGCGGGACTCCGTACTCAGGGTGTATCGGCTGACGCCGACTGTGCTGGAGAGTGCGGCGAGTCGGCTCGCCGAGCGGCCGGATCACGCGGTGGAGTTGCTGCACGCGATCGATGCTCGCGTGGCGGCGGCGGCGAACAAGGCTGCGCCCCCTGTTCTCAACCGGACTACGACTCCCTCGGCGCCTGCGGCGCCCTCGGTCACTCGTCCGCCAGGCGCACCGGGCGTGCGGCCGCCGGTTGTGCCTCCGGCAAAGAAACCAGCGATTTAGGTGCACGTGGCGCTTCGCGCCTACGCTTGAAGCTCGCAGTCTGTCGATCTGGTGAGCGCCGGCGCGTTCGGCTCAAGTGCGACTGGCCTGCGGGCTAGATCGCACGATCTGCCGATTGGTGAGCGCCGGTGCGGCCGGCTCAAGTGCGACTGGCCTGCGGGCTAGAGCGCACGATCTGCCGATCTGGTGAGCGCCGGGCGCGTTCGGCTCAAGTGCGACTGGCCTGCGGGCTAGATCACGCGGTCTGCCGATCTGGTGAGCGTCGGCACGTTCGGCTCGAATGCGACTGGCCTGCGGGCTAGATCACGCGGTCTGCCGATCTGGTGAGCGTCAGCACGTTCGGCTCGAATGCGACTGGCCTGCGAGCTAGATCATGCGGTGCCGATCTGCCGATCGCCGGTGCGGCCGGCTCAAGTGCGACTGGCCGGGCGCGCTATATCACAGTGTGCGTAGGCGCGAAGCGCCACGCGCACAAAAAAAGACGCCCCGCGCCCGAAGGGCCGGAGCGTCTTGCTATTGGACCAATATCTTCTTCACGTCAGTCTGCCCGTCAACGTCCAGTTGATAGAGATACACCCCTGGCGCGACGCGCTGCTTATCCATGACTGACGTGCCGTTCCAATACGCCGTGTACCTGCCACAGGTGAGTAGCACATCCCCTAACGGCTGCCCCCCGGCAAGCGTGATGGTACCATTCTGCAGCACCGGCACCGCCACCAGCTGGGCCAACAGATTGTAGATCCGGAGACTGACTTTATACTGCCGCGCCGATCCCGTGCACGTGCTATCACCAACCGTGAACGGAATCCTCGTCTCCGAAACCAAGGGGTTCGGGTAGCTCGATCCTAAGACCAACCCGGGACGACTTTTCCCCGGTGCAGGAAGAGATCCCCCCTGCGCCAAGGCGTGTCGTGGTACCAACACACCGAGAGCAAGCACAAAAACAAGTGCTGCCCAACGGCTAACCATACGAACGCTCCGAGACAGACGAAAGAAAGTTGCGACTAGCTCCTTAGTGACGGCCCATCACTACGATAGGCGTCTATCCAACTGACTGTCAACTGCATCAAACGGTTGCACGATCCTACCCGACTCTCTTCGTATAGTGACCGCCTGCCGGTCACAATATTCCAACAATGGGATCAAATACTTCCTGGACACCCCAAGGACGTCCCTCAATTCTGACGGCCCATAGGCCCTTCCGGTCTCAGTCCCACGCCGAAGGTCCGAAACCACGGCCTCCAGCGCCGACACCGCATAATACCGGTCCGGCTCAACTTGAATGATCTGCCCCCTCCGTTCGAGGAAACGCAGTATCGCTCCAACTTCGGACCCGTACGTCGTCGCCAGCTCGCTAACGCTCGGCGGCTCCCTTCCAGATTGATGCAGAACCCGCTCCACTGCGTCGAGCGCTGACCGCTGCGCCGGGCTCGGGCTCGGTGACCATCCGTTCCTGTGCACTAACCCGCGATCGACGACCACGAGACCACGCTCCACCAATCGCGAGACGACCGCGTCGGCCACTACTGGTATTACACCTAGCCCGCTGCGAATCGCTTGTAGCGACATTCCCGCCTCTAGCGGCTCGCGCACGTGGAATGCATCGACTTCGGCGAGTACCCGGTCCTCAGCGCTACTAATCCACAGTATGTCGAATAGCTTATCGTTAATTACTACATAATGTTGACTAGCGTCATCGAGTGTTGATTCGATGTGATCTTTTGTGATACCGAGTCGCACTGAGAGGCGGGCGCGCTCGAGACCGGACTCACCAGCATCAGTTATCAACATCCCTAGACGCTCGCCAACGCTCAACCCCGACCCCTGCCACACTCTCACACGCCGCCCGACTGGCGACGGATCAGTGATGACACCGCCTCCTACCGTGGACACTGGCGACGCAGTTCTGAGGACAAACCGGTCCCCTCCCCGACCGACAATCGGCTCGTCCAACACGATGCGGGCGGCCTTATCTCCGCTGCCTGATCTGGCAACGACCCGTGCACCGACATCCCGCGTGCCGAGGTGAAAGCGCACCCGCGTGCGGGGTCCGAGCTCGGCCCCATCGACGAGGTGAACATCCGCGCGGATGACGCTCGCTTCGGTCCACGCCACGTCGGTCACCAGCGTCGACCCACGAGGCACTTCGTCGACGTCGACACCACCCAGACTGACGGCCGCTCGCGACCCGGGGGCCACCCGGTCCACCGACTGTCCATGCGACTCCAGGCCCCGCACGCGCGCCTCACGCCTCCCGGGCATGATCCGTACGACGGCATCCCGACTCAAGGACCCGCTCCACACGGTGCCCGTGACCACGGTGCCGGTCCCCTTGATCGTGAACGCCCGGTCGATGGGCATGCGAAAGAGGTCGGCGTCGTCCCGGCGCGGAATCGCCCGTGCGGCATTCGTCAGCGCCACTCGCAGCTCATCGAGCCCCGCACCCGTCCGGACCGATGTGTCGACCATGGGAGCGGCGGCGAGCGACGAAGTCGCGAGTAAGCCGCCGAGATCTTCCCGCACCAGGGCCAGCCAGTCGGGATCTACCAGGTCGACTTTCGTCAGGGCGACCACCCCGGCGCGGATGCCGAGCAAGTCGAGTATTGCCAGATGCTCCCGCGTCTGTGGCATCGGCCCCTCGTCCGCCGCCACGACGAGCAGTGCCAGATCGATCCCGCTCGCCCCGGCGAGCATGGTCCTGACGAACGCCTCGTGGCCCGGCACGTCAACCACACCGACCGTGCCGACGCCCTCCAGCACCAGTGGCGCGAACCCGAGCTCGATCGTGATCCCCCGCCGTCGCTCCTCGGGCAGCCGGTCGGTATCCACACCGGTCAGCGCTTTGACCAGCGCGGTCTTCCCGTGGTCGATATGCCCGGCCGTGCCGAGGATCATATGACGCCAGTTTCCCACGCGGTGAATGCGCGGAGCTCTCGCGACTCGGCCAGATGCTCGGCCACGAACTCGCGCAGGAGGCGCTGGTGCGCCCGACCGTCACCGTCGTCGGCGATCGTCGCCCGCTCGCCGGCGGACCAGCGCACGAGTGCTTCCCGCGCCCTCGGCGGAAGCAGTCGCTTGACGGAGGCGCCCCGCGCGCATCGCTCGCACAGCACCCCTCCCGCCGGGCAGCTGAACGCGGCAGCGACCGTTGGCTCGACCGCCAAGTGGCAGCTGCTGCAGTGCTCGACCTCCGGCGCGAATCCGAGCTCGGCGACGAGTGACCACGCGGCGGAGAGGCCGGCTTCGCGAACCGCCGCGGCGTCCGCCGCGCTGATCATGTCCAGGCCGTGAACGACGGTGTCGAAGATCGCGGGACCCCCAACAGGGTCTTCCTGCATGAACCGCAGCACCAGCTCGGCCAACGCCGACGCCGCCGTGAATCGCCCGGGCACAGCCACCAGCGCGGTGCGCGAGCGCGTGACATCGAACGTCGCCAGGTTGTGCAGGTCCCGTCCCTGCTTGATGTAGAGATGCGCTTCCCCTTGGGCGAAGAGGTCGACCGAGCTGCCGACTTTCGCGCGCGCGCGCCGGGCGCCCTTCGCCAGCGCGGATTGCAGCCCACGGTCGCGCGTCAGGAGGCGATAGATCCGCGACGACTCCATGTAGTCGAACGCGTGCAGCACCACGGCCTCGGTTGTCACGAGCGCCATGCTCGAAGTCTAACGCCGGAGCGGGACCAACATTGGCGCGCCCACGGCGGGATCGTGCGTGACGACGAGGGGCCACTCGTACACCGATTCCAGGATTGCTCCCTGCATCACCGCGCCCGGC
The DNA here is from genome assembly GCA_035570055.1 of Gemmatimonadaceae bacterium. Classification (GTDB taxonomy): domain Bacteria; phylum Gemmatimonadota; class Gemmatimonadetes; order Gemmatimonadales; family Gemmatimonadaceae; genus DASRDS01. The sequence continues at coordinate 26,535 of DATMLM010000049.1, read as the reverse complement.
GTCCCCGATGCCGCCACTTTCCCGTGGTGCAGGAGCACCACCTGCTCGGCGAAACGCGCGACCAAGTTGAGCTGATGACTCACCAGCAGGACCGCGAGCCCGCCGCGGGCAAGGTCGGCGAGCAGCTCGAAAAGCGCCATTTCATGTCCGATGTCCAAGAACGTCGTCGGCTCATCGAGCACGAGCGCCTCGCCGCCCTGCGCCAATGCCCGGGCTATGCGTAATCGCTGCCACTCCCCGCCAGAGAGCTGGTCCGTCCGCCTCTCCAGAAACGCCGTGACCCCCGCTCGCTCGGCAGCCAGGTCGACCGCCGGATCGTCGCTTTGCGCTGTTCGAAACAACCCGCCATGCGCATAGCGGCCCAGCGCGATGTACTCGCGGCCGAGTAGCGGGAACGCGGGCTCATCCCGCTGAGTGACCACGGCTACCCGTCTGGCGAACGCGCGACGGGACAGCGCCAGCGCGTCCTCGTCATCGATGCGAATGCTGCCCTGCTCCACTGGGACGCGACCGATCATCGCTCGCACCAGCGTGCTCTTCCCGCTGCCATTCGGTCCCACGAGCGCTGTTAACGCCCCCCTCTTTGCACCCAGGGTCACACCGTCCAACGCTGGCTCAGGCGCGCCGTCGTACCGCACCACGAGGTCGCGAACAGTGATCATGGCGAGCGCCGAAGGCGCGAGAGAAAAAATGGGACGCCGACGAGAGCCGTAATGGCGCCGAGCGGCAGGTCCGCCGGAGCCCGAACCGTGCGGGCCGCGATGTCGGCCGCGAGCACCAGCGCGGCGCCCACGAGGGCCGAGGCGCCGAGGATGGCGCGAGACGCACGGGCGCCCCCGCTACGGGCGATATGGGGGACGACGAGCCCGACGAACCCGACGAGCCCCGCCGCCGCGACGGTCGCGGCGGCAACGGTGGCGGCAGCGAGAAAGATCCGCCGGCTCGCCCGGTCGACATCGACGCCGATCGCCGCGGCGGCCTCATCTCCGAGCGCGAGCGCGTCGATCTCCGGTGCCCAGAGGAGCAGCAGGGCGCCGCCGACCGTGACATAGCCAGCCAGCCACGCGATCCCCGGCCAATTCGCGTCGGCAACAGACCCCATCATCCACCAGACGGCCCCACGAACGGTATCCGCGGGCGCCGATGCCAGCGCGACCATGATGGCGGCATTCGCAAAGGCACCGACGACCACGCCAGCCATGATCAGCACGCGCGGATCCGCACCTCTCCCGCCGCCCACCCGGGCGACGATCAGCACCAGCACGACAGCCGCCACCGCGCCTATGAGCGCGGCGACCGGTGTCGTCGCTGGTCCGGCCAGTCCGAGCATCGCGGCAACGACCGCGCCGACGGCCGCGCCACCCGACACCCCCAGCAGGTATGGCTCGGCCAGCCCATTTCGAAGCACGCCTTGGAGCGCGCCGCCACTCATCCCGAGTGCCGCGCCGACGAGCAGCGCCAGCACGGCACGCGGCAGGCGTACCGCGCGGACGATCTCACTGCTCCACAGGTCGTGCATCGGGATCGCCACAGGGCCAACGGCCAGGGCGACCACGAACAGCGCGAGCAGGACGATGACCGAGGTCGTCCACAGACCTCGCATTTATTTCAGCACACCTGGGTGCAGCAGGTTGGCCAACGAGACGGCGGCTTCGCCGAGTCGCACGGATGGATGCCCGATCAGGGCGGTATCGGGAACCAATACCCTGCCGGTCCACTCCTTGGCCGCTGCCGGTGAGGTAAAGATCACGTCCGGGTGGTGGCTCATGACGTCCTCGCGCGAGACGACGGGAGATGGCGCGCTCATCGCGCCATAAATATTGGTTCCTCCGGCGATCGTGATCAGCTCGTCGAGGAAGCTGCCGCCACCGACGGCCATGAGTGGCGACTCCCAGACGACCCAGAAGACCGTCGGATGGGGCAGCGGAGCAGTGGCCGCGCGCACGCGGTCGAGCGTGCGCTGGACCGAGTCGACCACCGTCGCGGCGGCCGCGGAATCGCCGAGCACGCGCCCGAGGAGTCGAGCCTCCCGCGCGAAGTCGGCGATGTGATCCACTTTGACGGACAGCGTCGCGACTCCGAGCTCGTGCAGCTTGAGCGCGGTCGACCGATTATCGGCGCTGGCGTAGAGCAGCACGAGATCGGGATGCGCGGCGAGCACCGACTCGATATTCGGCCGCAGTCCATTGCCGAGGTCCGGCACGGCCGCTGCCTCGGGCGGATAGGTGTCCCAGTGCGTGCGGCCGACGAGCCGGCCTCCGTCGCCCATGGCGAAGAGCAGCTCGGTGGTCGTGGGGTTGAGCGACGCGATGCGACGGGCCGCCAATCCAACCGGTACGGTGTCACCAAAATCGTCGAGCGCCAGGTCGCGCGGCGACGCTTGGTGGCCGCCGCTACACGCGGTGACCGCGAGGAGCAGCAGCCAGCGCATGCGTGAGCTCGGCTTTGAGCGCATCGCGTTTCGTGGTGTAGGTCGCCCGCGCTTTTTGCGACGGAGAGTGGCTCCGCGCAAACGCATCGTCCAACTCGGCGATCGCGCGCGCCAGCCGCTCGCGTTCGCCCTCGGGCACGAGCGCGCGCTGGACCGGGCGCGTGAACGCTCGCGCGAGCCCGAGGAGTAACGCGGCGCCGACGACCGCGATCAGCGCGGCCAGGTAGATCGGCTGGCCGCTCACGGGAGGCGCCGGGACATCAACGCGCAGGACGCCATTGGCCGGCGTGTTCTCCCCAACGAAACGTTGGAACGTCTGCCCCTGAACCGTCACCGCCGCCGTCGGCGCGAGCGCCGGCGAGCGCACCGTCGCCGCCGGCTCCTCCGTCAACGCCTCGATCATGCCGGTCGGGTGCTCGAGCGGCAGCATGAGCGGAAACGCGCTCTGCGGGAGCGCGAACGAGAACGAGAACTGCTTGACGCCCGGCGCGAACGGCGCGAAGACATCGACGCGTCCGTTCGTCGCGCTCACGGCGTCGGCCGCGATATCGCCTTGCCCGACACGAAAGCGCGTGGCGCCCGCCGGCAGGAGCGTCGTCCACGTCGGCCGATCCGCGTTCGGTCCTCCCGCGACGAGCGTCATCGAGCTGTCGTTCGAGACCTCGAACACTTCCACGATCGTCCGCAGGCCGTCCTGGCCGGGCCCCGCAATGATCAGGTGCCGGCCACGCAGCGTCAGCGCCAGCGCATGCGACGTCGTGTCGAAGACCGTGATCTGCGCATCGTCACCCGTCTCGACGGCGGCTCTCAGCGGCTGGCTGAAGTACGCGACGCCATCGAACGTCGACGACACGAAGTAGATCGCCTGCGGATCGCCCGTTCTCTTGTAGTTGAACGCATACCGCCCGTCGGTCTTGGTCCGTGTCGAGTCCAGCGGACCGGCCGTGTCAGACCCGACGCGATGCAGCGTGACCCACGTGCCGGGGACCGGCTGTACGCCTTTGCCGACGCGCCGCAGCACCCGCCCGTCGACATGATCGCCGCCGGCGCCGACGAGGGCGAGCGAAGCGAGTCCGAGCAGGGCGCAGTTCAGATGTTGAACTTGCCGAGATCCTCTGGCCGCAGGTTCTCGAGCCGCTCCTTGAGTTGCTCGGCGGTCAATTTCATCTCGTCGAGCCGCGCCTGAGACTCGGCCGTCGCGACGGAATCCTCACCCTCCTCCTCGACGACGGCCGTGAGCAGGGACTCCTGCGCATAAATGGGCGCAGAGAGCCGCAGCGCGATGGCGATGCTGTCCGATGGCCGCGCGTCGATCTGCACCAGCCCCTCAGGGCGCGCGACATGCAGCTCGGCGTAATACGTACTCTTCTGCACTTTGGTGATCTGCACCCGCCGCAGCGTGCCGCCGAGTCCGACGATGAGGTTCTTGCAGAGGTCATGCGTGAGCGGCCGCTCCCGCCTCACGTTCTTCATTTCCATCACGATCGAGTCAGCCTCGGGCTGACCGATCCAGATGGGTAACAGCCGGTGGCCATCTTTCTCCTGCAAGATGACCACGTGGCTGTTCGTCGAACTGTCCAGCCCGAGTTTCGCGACCACCACCTCGACCATCTGAGCCTCTCAGGTGCCCATATCCCATGACGCGAGATACTTCGTTTGCTCAGCCGTCAGCGTGTCGATCGCCACGCCGCCTGCCGCCAATTTGAGACGCGCGATCTCGCGGTCAATAGCTTCGGGCACACGGTGCACGTCGGGCGAGAGCGACGCCGCGTTCTTCACGAGATACTCCGCACCAAGCGATTGGTTCGCGAAGCTCATGTCCATGACCGACGCCGGGTGGCCTTCCGCGGCCGCCAGATTGATTAACCGCCCCTCGCCGAGGATAAAGACCCGGCGGCCGTTCACCACGTACTCCTCGACAAACGGGCGGACGGTCCGAACCGGACGCTCGGTGATCTTGCCCAGCGCGTCCAGATCCAACTCGACATTGAAGTGTCCAGAGTTGCAGACGATCGCGCCGTCCTTCATCGCCCGGAAGTGCTCGGCCCGAATCACGTGGATGTTGCCCGTGAGCGTGCAGAAGATATCGCCAATCGGGGCCGCGTCCGCCATCGGCAACACGCGGAACCCATCCATCGTCGCCTCGAGCGCCTTGAGCGGGTCGATCTCGGTCACAATGACGTTGGCGCCCGCTCCCCTTGCCCGGCTGGCCACTCCCCGTCCACACCACCCGTAACCGGCCACGACGAAGGTCGATCCGGCTAACAGAGCGTTCGTGGCCCGAATAATACCGTCGATCGTCGACTGACCCGTCCCATATCGGTTGTCAAAGAGATGCTTGGTGTACGAGTCGTTCACCGAAATGACGGGGAATTTCAGGACACCATCGTTGGCCATCGCACGCAGCCGAATGACACCGGTCGTGGTCTCCTCGGTGCTCCCGATGACGTTGTCCAAAAGCCTCTTGCGATCGGCACGGCTGAGCCCTTCGACATATTTCCGTACCGGCGGCGGGAGATCATCGAGACGATCCAACGCGATCATGTGCATCGCGCCGACCACGTCGGCGCCATCGTCCATCGTGATATCCGGACGGTGTTCGATGACCGCCCGAATGTGCTCGTAGTAGCGCTCACTGTCCTCGCCCTTCACCGCGAACACTTTCATTCCGTAATCGCGGACCAAGTGCGCGGCCACGTCGTCTTGCGTGGACAGCGGATTCGAGGCACAGAGCGCGACATCGGCGCCGCCCGCTCTCAAGGTCAACGCGAGATTCGCGGTTTCGGTGGTGACGTGGAGACACGCAGAGATGCGTTTTCCGGCGAGCGGACGCTCGCGCGCAAACCGCTCGCGGATCAACCGCAACACTGGCATCGACCGCTCGGCCCATTCTGTACGATCCCGCCCGGCGTCCGCGAGCGCGAGGCTCTTGACGTCGAACTCTGGCGAGGCGGCTGTTTCAACGACTGGCATGCGCTACTTCCCTTTTAGTTTTTTTTTCAGAGGAACCCGCCGCGTCACGTAACTCATCGACACGGTTCGTGCGTTCCCAGGTGAAATATGTCAGGCCGTTCTCTTCCACCGGCGTCCGGCCAAAATGCCCATAGGCCGCCGTCCGGCTATAAATGGGCTTCCGCAAATCCAGCGCCGTAATAATCCCACGCGGCGTCAGATCGAACACGTCGCGCACGGCATCCATGATCTTGCTCTCCGGCACGGTTGCCGTGCCGAACGTATCGCACGCGATGGAGACCGGCTCGGCCACGCCGATCGCATACGCCAGCTGCACCTCGCACCGACGCGCGAGTCCCGCGGCCACGATATTCTTGGCGACCCAACGAGCCGCGTAGCATGCGGAGCGATCGACCTTCGACGGGTCCTTCCCGCTGAACGCGCCGCCGCCGTGCCGGCCCATCCCGCCGTACGTGTCGACGATGATTTTCCGGCCGGTGAGGCCCGCATCACCGTGCGGGCCACCGAGCACGAATCGGCCGGTCGGGTTGATGTAGTACTTGACGTCCGCGCTTTTCCCGACCCACTCGCTCACGACTGGCGCGATCACCAGTTCGCGGACTTTCGCGCGAATCTCCTCATTCGACACTTCGTCGGCGTGCTGCGTCGAGACGACCACGGTATCGACGGCAACCGGACGGTGATTCTCGTAGACAACGGTGACCTGTGACTTGCCATCGGGGCGGAGCCACTCGATCTCTCCCGCCTTTCGCAGCTCGGCGAGCCGGCGCGTCAGGCGATGGGCGAGGACGATCGGGAGCGGCATGAGCTCCGGCGTCTCATCCGTCGCGAATCCGAACATCATGCCCTGATCGCCCGCGCCGCCGGTATCGACGCCTTGCGCAATGTCCGGCGACTGCCGATCGATGCTGCTGATCACCGCGCACGTGTGCCAATCAAAGCCCCACGTCGCATCGGTATAGCCAATGTCCCGAATCTTGGCGCGCACGATGTCGGCGATAGGCGCGTAGGTCTTGGTCGTGATCTCGCCGACGACGCAGGCCATGCCGGTCGTGACCAACGTCTCGCACGCGACGCGCGAGGTCGGGTCGTCGGCGATGATATAGTCGAGTACTGCGTCCGAGATCTGGTCGGCAACTTTGTCCGGGTGCCCTTCGGTCACCGATTCGGACGTGAAGAGATGGCGTGATGAACTCATTTTGGGATGTTACGAGACTACGCGGGGCTGGGCAACCCGTTCTCCCCTAAGATCGGGTCGTCGGCGAGTGCCACCAACAAGCGCCGCCGCAACCCGCGCTCGGCGGCGGCGGCGGTCGACGCGGACATGGCTTCCTTGGCCGCCGCGGCTGCCGTTTCGACATCGACGCCGCGAATGAGGCGCTTGACTAAGGCCACCGAGCGTGGCGCCACCGAGAGCTGTCGCAACCCGAGGCCGATCAGCGCAAATGCCATCAGTGGCTCTGACGCCATCTCGCCGCACACCCCGACCTCGAGCCCGTTGCTGTCGCCTACCTCGGCGATGCGGTGGATCAGGCGGAGTACCGCGGGATGCAATGGCGTGAATCGCGACGCCATGTTCGCGTTGCCGCGGTCCACGGCGAGCGTGTACTGCACGAGGTCGTTGGTGCCGATGCTGAAGAACGCGACATCCCGCGCGAACGTGTCCACCGCGACCGCCGCCGCGGGCGTCTCGATCATCACGCCAATCGGCACGCTATCACTGTACGCCGTTCCCCGGGCTTCGAGCTCCTCGGCCGCTTCCTGGATCAACGTTCGCGCGCGATGGACTTCATCCAGCGTGACGACGAGCGGCAACATGATGCGCACATCGCCGTGCATGGCGGCTCTCAGCAACGCGCGCAGTTGCGTTTTGAATAACTCTGACTCGTCGAGACACATCCGGATCGCGCGCCAACCGAGGAACGGGTTCTGTTCGACCGGGTACGTCCCCGCGGGCAGCTTGTCGCCGCCGACATCGAACGTTCTGATCACCACCGGCTGTCCGGCAAACGCTTCGACGACTCTCGCGTAGGAGCGATACTGCTCTTCTTCGTCAGGCATGGTGGCTCGTCCTACCACCAGAAACTCGGTGCGCATGAGGCCAACGCCTTCCGCGCCACTCTGCGCCGCGCTCTCGGCTTCTTCCGGCAAGTCGACGTTCGCCAGGACGGTGATGCGCACACCGTCTTTCGTGATCGGCTCAGCCGCCGCAAAATGCCGCAACTCGGCCTGGCGCTCTGCTTCCCTTCTGGCCCGCACGCGATAGGCATCGACTTCGGCGTCGGTCGGGTTGACCACGAGAACGCCGGCGAAGCCATCGAGCACGACGCGCTCATCGCCCGTGAGCCTCGTCGTGGCATCTCTCAGCCCCAGCACCGCCGGTAGTCCCAACGACCGCGCGAGGATCGCCACGTGCGACGTGCCCGTACCGCCATCGGTCGCGATCCCGACGATAGCCTCGCGGTCTAACTGAACCGTGAGGCTCGGCGTGAGGTCGTGTGTCAGAAGGATTGCGTTTGCCCCTTTCGGCACATCAACCGGGTCGTGGTCCGGCAGATCGAGCAATGCGGTCAAGACCCGGATATGGACATCCGTCAAGTCGCTGACTTTCTCGCGCAACAGCGCGTGGGTCTGGCGAGCGAAACGCTGACGGTGCTCCAGCATCACCAGATCGAAGGCCTTTTCCGCCCCATAGTTCTGGTGAATCACCGACTCGACCTCCTGGAGCAGCGTCGGATCCTCGAGGATCATGAGCTGCGCGTCGAAGATACGCGCTTCGTCCGGCCCGGCGTGTGCCTCGGCGCGGGCGCGAATGTGGCGCAGGCGCTCCTTGGCCCGGACGAACGCGGAGCGCAGACGCTCGATCTCCTCAGGGATCGCATCGTCGCCAATGATGCGATGACCGACCTCGGGAACCTCCCAGCGTAGGAGGTACACGGGCCCGACGACGATCCCCGGGGACGCGGGCAGCCCCGCGAGCGTTCGATCCACCTATTTCTCTCCGAACTTACTGGAGATGAGTGTGGCGATCGCCTCCACCGCGGCCGACTCGTCCGGGCCGGTCGCGCGGAGCGTAACCTCCGAGCCGCACTCGGCCGCGAGCATCATCACGCCCATGATGCTCTTCCCGTTGACCTCGAGCTCATCGCGCACAATGATGATGTCGCTCGTGAACTTCGAGGCGGTCTTCACGATCTCGGCCGCAGGCCGGGCGTGGAGCCCATTCTTGTTGACGATCTTCACGCTCCGTTCAGCCATGCCGTAACACCGCGTAGAGGACGAACGCCGCCAGCACCACGAGCGCGATGCGCCAACCGTCCACGCGGCCGTGCATACGCACCAGGAGCACACCGCCGGCCAACACGCCGGCCACCACATCGACGTACAGCGCCGCGGACCCGGGCGCTGGTCCATGCCGCACCACCCGCGCCAACGCCGCCGGAATCGCCATACCAGCCAGCAACGCGCCGGCTCTCGCTATCACATCGGGTCCACGCCGGAACACCGGACCGGCCAGCGCTTTTGCGACATGCATGCCCCGGTCGAGCCCCGTCGATAGTCCCCACGCCCTCAGACTCAAATGCCCGGCACTGTACAGCCCGAGAAATACCGTCACCACGACCCATGCCGGCGCGCCGGCGCCAAACACGACGAGCGCCAGCAGCGAGCACGCCGGGAGCCAGCCGGCCCAAATCAATCGATCGCCCACGCTCCCGAGCGGCCCACACAACGCGGTCCGGAACCGCTCGATCTTCGGTCCCGGCACGCGCTCCAACTCGGCGCGCACGAGCGAGCCGACGGCAATGGACGCGAGATAAGGGTGGCAGTTAAAATAGCGGCCCTCGCGTGCCAACGCCTCTCGGTACTCCGTTTCTGGTAAGAGCCGCAGTCCCGGCTCGGCCGCGAAGGCAATACCGTTTCCCATGAGCAGCTCGTAGTTCCAGGACCCCTGAACCGCGAGCAGCCGGGTAAACATGGCAAGCCAGATCTTGCGCGGAACTCGCGTCGGTTCCGTCATTGGGCCCACGCCAACGCGACGCCCGCCGCCAATCCGGCGAGAAAGAACCAGGGCGCGCCTTTGGTCGTGTGAAAGACTTTCCACGCCGCCGCGACTGCCACCGTCGCCGAGACGCCGACGACGACGGCTCGCGATTGTGCCGGTGGCACGCCCCACAAGTGAATGACGGCGTCAACTATCGGATTGAGAACCGCCAAGGCTATGGCCGTGAGCAGTGCCCCGCGCAGCAGGTCGGCGCAGAGTCCCCGGATTTGCAGCCCATCGACCGTTCGTGGTGATCCGGTGTCGAGTATCGGCGTAGCCCGTCGCGCCCAGACCGCGTTGAGGCGACGCAGCATCACCATCGTCCAGCCGCCGATCCAGGCTGTCGCAAGCGCAGCGAGCACCGCAAGCACCAATGCCGAGGACGTGACGGTTGGAGTAATAGTCTGGCCTGGAGTACCGGCGATGATGGCCCCACCGACAACCGACGCCGAACCCCACTCGGGGTAGCGGGAGGCCCCGAATGGCAGCATCTCGAGCGCAATGAGCTCGAGCGTCGCGCCGAGCGCGAGCCCGAGCCCCGGATGCCCGCCGAGGGCCGCGCTCGCGGTGGCCGCGACAATGGGGCGCGAAATCATGGCCTGCGGAAAGCTGACGACGTCGAGCCCGACGATGGCGCCCAGCAACACGAACGGGACGAGATTGAACCAATTCACTTGGCGGCCCCATGGAGCGCCAAGAGCTCGTCGAGCGGGATGGGTCGCGCGGCCGGGACATCCTGCGCGCTGACGATGACGCCACGCGACGCGAGCCCGCGCAACGCGTCCTCTTCGGTCCCATCGAGAAAGACGTATCGCAACTTCGGGCTGCGGCCCGGCCGATGATGAATGCCGCCGAGGTTCACGGCCCGAATGGCGTTCGGCATGCGCTCGACCAGCTGACGCATCGTGTCGATGTCGCTCGTCAGCAGAATGCCGTGCCGCGCGTCGCGCGTGAACCGGGCAAAATCCGTCGCGATGCTGTCGACGCTCTCGAAGAACACGTCCATGTCCGGCGGAACGCCCATGCGATAGAGCTCTTGCTCCCAATCGCTGGACGCGATCTCGTTGTCGACCAGTACGATGAACCGCAGGTCGAGCGGCTGGCCCCAGCCCACGACCACCTGTCCGTGGATCCGGCGGTCGTCGATACGATAGAGATCAACGGGCACCGGGTAACCCCACGATCGCCAGGGCGCCGTGCCCCTTCTCGACGGCGTGCCGCGCCGCATCGGCGGCGGCCAGATCGCCCTGGAACACGAAGTCGAGCAGCACCGGCAGACTGATCGCCGTGACGACGACGAGGTCGGGGTGCGCGCGCTGCACGCGCCGCGCGGCGACCGTCGCGCTCCCGGCCGGCAGATCCGTGAACACGACACCGGCGCCCGTGCGGTCGAGGAGCGACTCGAGAGATTTCGTGATGTCGTCCACGGAGAGGTCGCGGTTCGTCATCGGCACGAAGACGCCGCCACGGCCCGTGATCTGATCGACGGCCGAGATCATCCCGGTCGCGAAGTCGCCGTGTCCGGCGACGATGGCGCGGACGGCCGGGTTACTCATCGTCTTCCTGCAGGTAGCGGCGGATGGACGAGGCATCGCGCATGCGCGCGATCAAGCGCTCGTTGAACGCCTCGGCGGCGTCGACACCAGAGTACCGCAACAGATGGTTCATCGCGATCACCTCCGCGACCACCGTAATGTTTTTGCCCGGATTGAGCGGCACCGTGATCTTAGGGATAGGCACATCGAGGATCTCCATGGTGACGCCATCCAGCCCGGTGCGGTCGATCACGGCTTCGGAATTCCACTCTTCCAACTGGACGATCACCTCGATGCGCTTCTGCTGGCGCACCGCGCGGATGCCAAAGATCGCCCGGACGTCCACGAGGCCGATACCGCGGACTTCCATGAAGTGTCTTTGCAGCTCGTGGCCCCGTCCCACGAGGACATCCTGGCCTCGGCGCGTCACCAGGACCAAATCGTCCGCCACCAGTCTATGGCCTCGTTCGACGAGATCCAGGACGCACTCGGATTTGCCTATGCCGCTCTTCCCGATAAACAGCAGGCCCACGCCAAATACGTCGGCCAGAGAACCATGGATAGTTGTCGACGCCGCGAATTCATCCTCGAGCATCGGCCACATGCGCCGATAGAACTCATTGGTTTTCAGCGGCGACCGAAACACCGGCACGCCCGCGGCGGCCGCCACGTCGGCCAATCCTGCGGGCAATGGTTGGGATTTCGTGACGAACAGCGCCGGGATCGGGAACTCGAAAAACCGCCGGAGCGAGGCGAGGCGATGTTCAACGCTCAACGAATTGAGATAGGAGATCTCGGTCTCGCCCAGGACCAAGAGGCGACCCCCGCCGAAACGTTCGACGTACCCGGCCAGGACCAGACCGGGAGAGGAGACCTCGGATGACGTGATCGGCCGGTCGAGTCCCAAGCCGCCACCACCAGGGACGACCACCTGTTCGAGCTCCAGCGCGTCGCGGAGTCGCTCGTAGAGGTGGCCGACCGTGATGGTTCGTGGCACTCGATAGGTTAGGCGCGGCTCTCGCGCAGTGTCAATGCAGGAGGCCGGGCTCGTCGAGCCTTGGGCGTTCGTTTGGAGCTGCGCAATTGCGCTTCGATGCACCGGATCGCGTTTGCGAGCGCCGCGCCAAAGAACGGGGCGTGACCCTCGGCGACCAGCCTCCGATGCCGTGGCGCGTGGAGCACGATCTCCACGCGCCGCGTTCGGCCGTCTCCCTCAAACCGCACCACGGCGTCGACGCTCCGCTTGAGTCGCTCGGCCGCGCGCTCGACTGCTGCCTGCGCTCGGGCACGAACTCGATCGGAGATGACGGCGTGGTGGGCATGAAAGATGACGTCCATGAGCTTACCCTCCGTGTGTGGCTTGGTTGCTGTACGCAAGAACGGAAGAGAGGTGCGCTTCGGTCTCAGTCGCGGCTCGATCCCAGGTGAAGGTCTCGGCAAATTTCCGCCCGTTGGCGCCCATCATACGTACGAGCCCTGGCTCACCCGCGAATCGTCCAAGGGCGTCGGCCAGCGCGTGAATGTCGCCATGCGGAACGAGATAGCCGGTCTTGCCGTCGATGACGGACTCCCGGATGCCGGGTGAGTTCGAGGCAACCACCGGCGTACCGCACGCCGCCGCCTCGAGGTTCGTTATACCCCACCCCTCCTTCGGCGACGCAAACAACAGCGCCCACGACCGCCTCAAGAGCGCCAACTTCTCCCGCTCGGACACTCTGCCAAGAAACCGTACGCTCTCCCCGAGGTCAAGCGAGCTTGTGAGTCGCTCCAGCTTAGGCCGGTAGTCGCCAGCCCCGGCGATATCCAGCGTCGCCGCGGGATAGCGCTGCCTGACCTCCGCGAAGGCCCGAATGACCAGATGCACCCCTTTGTATCTCTTTAGACGACCGAGGTATGCGAATCGTGGCTCCGTCGTCCGCTCGGTATCACATGGCGTATACCAGCCAGTATCGACCCCCTGAAAGATGACCGTAACGTTCTCGCGTCTGATTCCCCGAGCGACCAGATCACTGGCCGTGCTTTCGCTTACCGCCTGAAACGGCACGTTCCGATAGATGAGCGGGAGGGGCCGCTCTGCGAGCCAGACCGCACTCGCCAACGGCGCCGCGAGTTCCCGAAACGCCGTCAGCCCGAAGAGATGATGCACCAGCCCGACCACCGGCGGGGCTTTCCAATGCGGCGTGGCCAACGGGATCTTGTTGAGATCCTCGACCAGGATGTCGTGCGAGCCGGGTGGGAATAGCGACTCGTAGTGACGCCGGGCGTGCAACGGATACGTGTGGCGCGTCCCGACCCGATAGACCTGGATGCCATCGAGCTCCGCGCGCGGCGCGGCGCCCCGCCAACCGGCGCATACGAGTGAGACCTCGTGCCCGTATCCGACGAGACGCCCAAAGAGCTCGTGCAGATGCGTCTCCGCTCCGCCGGCTTGCGGATTCTCGCGATCCTGCCAGTTGATGACGACGATGCGCATGCGCGCTTACAACCGACCCGTGCGCCGGGCAAGCGCGTCGAGGACGCCGTTCACGAACGCCGCGCTCTTGGCCGACCCATAGCGCTCGGCGAGTCGTATCGCTTCCTGGATAACGACGCGCGGCGGCGTCACCCCACGGGCCAGCTCCGCGGCCGCGAGGCGCAGCACAGAGCGCTCGATGGCCCCGATGCGATCCAGCCGCCAGTTCGTCGTCACATCGGCGAGCGTGCGATCGAGATCCGCACCCTGACTCGATACGATCCGCACAATCTCGCCGGCGATCTGGCGCTCGTCAGGCGGCACCGCCAAATCGTCCCACACCTGCGCGGCGATGCGGATCAGCGGCTCCCGCGCCGACCGAATATCCCACGCATAGAGGGCCTGCAATGCGCGCGATCGCGCGCGAGTCTCAAGTCGCGTCTTCATCGATGGCGAGACGCGCGAACAGGTCGGCCATCTCGATGGCCGCCCGCGCCGCATCGGCGCCCTTGTTGCCGTGCAGCCCGCCCGCGCGCGCTTCCGCCTGCTCCATCGTATCGCACGTCAGCAACCCGAACCCCACCGGGGTGTGAAACTCGGCGCTCGCATCGGCGAGCCCCCGCGACGCCTCGCCAGCCACGAAATCGAAATGCGGCGTGTCGCCGCGAACGACCGCGCCAACGGCGACAATGGCGTCATACCGGTCGGACGCCAACAGCGCGCGCGCCGCGGCCGGCAGCTCCCACGCCCCGGGCACCCACACGAGGTCCACATCGTCGTACGCCGCGCCGGCGTCGAGCAACGCCGTCACCGCGCCTTCGGCCAGCTTCTGCGTGATCTGCTCGTTGAACCGGCTGGCCACCACGGCAAAGCGCCGCCCCTGGGCCGCTATCTCCCCCGCGAACTCGGCCACGCTACGAGGCGAGCAGGTGGCCGAGCTTCGATCGCTTCGTCTGGAGATACGAAGCGTTTTCCTGCGTCGCGGGCGCCTCTATTCTGACACCATCCACAATGCGCAGGCCATAACCCTCGAGTCCGACCATTTTGCGAGGGTTGTTGGTCAGCACGCGAATGGATTTCAATCCCAGATCCAAGAGAATCTGGGCCCCGATTCCATAGTCTCTCAAATCAGGCTTGAACCCGAGCTGCTCGTTGGCCTCAACGGTATCCGCGCCCTCGTCTTGAAGCGCGTACGCCTTGAGCTTATTGAGCAAGCCGATGCCGCGACCCTCTTGATCGAGGTAGACCAACACGCCGCGTCCCGCTTGCGCGATCATCTCCATTGCACGATCCAACTGCCAACCGCAGTCGCAGCGCTGGGAGTGAAAGACGTCGCCGGTGAGGCACTTCGAATGCATCCGGACCAACACATCCTCGCCTCCCGCCACATCACCGAAGATCAGCGCGACATGCTCATGCTGATCGACATCGTTGCGATACCCGATGATGCGCCAGGCGCCGTGCTCCAACGGCAGCCGCGCCTCGGCAACCCGATGCACGAGCCGCTCGGTGCGCAGCCGATACGACACTAATTGCGCGACGGTGACGAACGTGATGCCGTGCGTCGCCGCGAATTGTTCCAGGTTCTGCCGCTTGGCCATCGTCCCATCGGTGTTCATGACTTCGCAAATCACTCCGGCGGGATAGAGTCCGGCGAGTCGTGCGAGGTCCACCGCGGCCTCGGTGTGTCCCACCCGCTGCAGCACCCCACCAGCCCTCGCGCGGAGCGGGTTGATATGCCCGGGACGCACCAGATCGCCAGGCACGCTCCGCGGATCCACCGCGACCCGAATGGTCGTGGCGCGATCACTCGCGCTGACGCCGGTCGTCACACCATAGCGCGCGGCGGCGTCAATCGTCGTCGTGAACGCCGTGCGCATGGCCTCGGTGTTCACTTCGGTTTGTGGAGACAGTCGCAGGTGCTCGACGCGCTCCGGCGTCAGCGCCAAGCAAATCAGACCGCGGGCATTGAGCAACAAGAAATTGATCATCTCCGGCGTGACCTTTTCGGCCGCGCAGATGAGATCGCCCTCGTTCTCGCGATCCTCGTCATCGGCGACCAGCACGAACTTGCCGGCGCGAATGTCCGCGATCGCTTGCTCGATCGGTGCGAAGCTCACGATAGGCTCCCGGTGTAGGGGGCGACTAGCCGACGCACGTATTTGCCGATCACATCGGCCTCGACTTGCACTCGGTCGCCGGCCTTCAGGGACCCGAGCGTGGTATGGCGCAACGTGTACTCGATGATGGAAAGCTGCAGCGCATCTCGTCCCAAAATCTCGTTGACGGTGAGGCTCACGCCATCGACAGCAATCGCACCGTGGGGGACCAGGAGCTCGGAGATATCATCTGGTACCTCCACGTCAATGAGCCAGGCATCCTCGCGCCGCGAGGTTCCGCGCACACGTCCGACGCCATCGACGTGCCCCTGCACGATATGGCCGCCGAGCCGGTCACTCGAGCGCAACGAGCGTTCGAGGTTGACTCGTGTGCCCGCCGTCCAATTCGCAACGGTCGTCCGGTCCAGCGTCGTGACGATCGCCGCGACGGTGAAACGGCGCGGCGCACACTCGCGTACCGTGAGACAGGCGCCGTTGATGGCGATGCTCTCGCCGGGCGCAAGGTCTTCGTACCGGCACGCGATGGTCAATTCGCGTCCGGCGGGAGTATCGAGCACGCGCTCGACCGTCCCGACGTCGTCGATCAGTCCCGTGAACATTGATACACGGTCATTAGGTCGTCATCAAATGCCCGGCGCACAATGATGGGAAGCTTTGGTGCATCGGCCGCGGTCTCTCGCGGCGCGAACGCAAAGGCTCCAGTGGCCCCGGCGCCGAGGATGCGGGGCGACTGAAAGATAACGAGTCGGTCGACCAGCTTCCCGCCAACAAGCTCGCCCGCGAGCCGAGCGCCTCCTTCGACCAGGAGCGCCCGCACGCCCCGTTTTTTCAACGCTTCGAGGGCTTCGAGCGTCGTATGCGCCACGATGACCTCGACCCCGTGGTTTTCCAACTTCGGGGCCGCCCGGCCGGCGACCACCACGACCGGCACCTCGCGGGCCGTCCGTACGAGCTGGCTGTCGAGCGGTAGTCGCGCCGATCGGTCGAAGACCACACGAATTGGGGGGACGCGAGGTGGAGTGGGAGCCTCCCGGACGGTCAGTGCCGGATCGTCCGCCAGAACAGTTCCGATTCCGACCGCGATGGCATCGTTGCCGGCTCGCAGCCGATGGGTCTCGCGACGGGAAGCGGCATTCGTAATCCACTTGCTTTGCCCGCCACTATCCGCGATAGCCCCGTCGAGTGATACGCCGAGTTTGAGCGTCACCCAGGGGCGCTTGGACTTCGCTGCATGGAAAAACGGTGCGTTGAGCTCCCGGGCCGCCTTCTCGTCCACCCCGACCTCGAACTCGACGCCCGCGGCCAGAAGCCGCGCGGCGCCCCCGGCTGCAACAGGGTTTGGGTCAGTCGTGGCGGCGACGACCCGCGCGACGCCCGCGGCGAGAATGGCGTCGGCACATGGCGGTGTCTTCCCGTGGTGCGCACAGGGCTCGAGGGTCACGTACATCGTCGCGCCGAGCGCCCGCTCGCCGGCCATGCGCAAGGCCACGATCTCGGCGTGATCCCCGCCATACCGCGCGTGGTACCCTTCGCCGACGATCTCTCCATCGCGCACAAGAACGGCGCCGACCATTGGGTTCGGCGCCGTCTGTCCCCACCCCAGCTCAGCGAGCGCGAGCGCCCTCGCCATTAGCTCATGATCCATGCCCTAAATCTTGAACAAAAACCCCACCGAACCATAGAGGCGGCTGTACCCGGCGACGTTCCCACTGAACGTATTGAAGGTCGGGATGTCCTTCCCGGCCACCTGGCCGACCTCGAAGACCGTCCGGAAGATCGACATGTTGATCGAGAGATCGCCGAAGTAGTTCGCCCGGGTGATGCTCAGCTTGGGACTGGCAACAGTGCCCGAGCAAACGGCCCCCGGCACTTGGCAGGCGGGGTATGCGCTCTGGTTCAGCCCGACGTCCACGTCGGTCGACATGCTATAGTGGTCTTGGCCGACCCCGGCCGCGAGACCGAGGATGAAGAAGTTCTTGCTGGCCACGACGCGCCACGCGCTGGTCTTGACCGACAGGTTATGCACCGTCAGCGTGTCGCCGTTGTTGTCCGAGCCGGAGATCGTGGTCGTCGGCAGATCGCGCTCCATCCACGAGGCCGAGACGGCGGGCGTGAACGGCGTCTCCTGCACGATGCCGAGGCGCGCGCCATACCCGACCTGGAACGAGTTCTTCGGTTGCAGCGAGATGTTGTTGCTCGAGACCTTCGGGATATAGATCCCGCTCACGATCGCGTCGACGCCGCCAATCCTCGTGATCCCCAGCGGGATGCCGCCGAAGATGCCGATGCCGAGGATCGCGGACGGCATGGGCACCGGGAAGTTCGACGCGTTGAAATCCGTCGCCTGAGACCCGGTCGTCGCGACCTGGAACTGGTTGAATTTGGGAATGTCGCCCTTCACGACGTTGGCCTGGACGCCAATCGTGAAGTGTCCGAGCCCGCCGAGCGACCCCCCTTGGCCGAGGATGGCATTGCCGCCGGCGACGGAACTCGCCAGTTGCGGGGCGAGGAAGGCGAACAGGTCCATGGTTTTCTGGCAACCGTCCTGCAACTGGACGGAGGCGTTGGCACACTGGGCGGACTGCGCCTGCAGGGCTGCACTGGGCACGCCAATCGCGAGCGCCCCGAACGCGAACGAACGAATAACGCCACGCATGGTACGTGTCTCCGTGATTACACGATGTGTACCCGTCCTTCCCCCGGAACGATTTCGCCCAGGAGCCATGAGTCGATTCCCGCGCGGCGGGATGCGTCCGCGATGGTCTCGACCGACGACGGGTCCGCTATGACAACCATCCCCACGCCCATGTTCCAGACGCGGTACCTCTCTGCCTCGCCAATCCCACCTGCTTCGGCCAGTACATCGAATACACGTGGGACGGGCCATCGATCTCTCACTATCCGCGCATCGAGCGAACGCGGCAGCACGCGGTCGACATTGCCCGGCAATCCGCCGCCGGTCACGTGCGCCAACGCGTGCACGCGATCGAGCACCGGACCGAGCGCGGCCAGGTATGACCGGTGCACGGCGAGCAGCACATCGGCAACCGAGCGGTCGCTGCCCGGGAACCGGTCAGTCACCGCAAGATGGAGCCGATCGCTCACTACCCGTCGCGCCAGCGAATAGCCGTTGGTGTGCAGCCCGCTGCTCGCCAGACCGAGCACGACGTCGCCCGCCCGCACGCGATCGGCGCCCAAGACTCGGTCTTCGTCCACGATACCGACGATGAACCCCGCCAAGTCGTAATCAGGAGGCGTATACACGCCAGGCATCTCGGCCGTCTCGCCGCCGATGAGCGCACACTTATTCTCTCTGCACCCGGCGGCCACACCCGCGACAATGGCTTCGACCACCTCGGGGACCAACCGGCCAAAGGCCACATAGTCGAGGAAGAAGAGCGGCAGCGCGCCCTGGACCAGGATGTCGTTCACGCAGTGATTGACGAGATCCTGGCCGATCGTGTCGTGCCGGCCGGCCTCGATGGCGATCTTCACCTTCGTGCCCACACCGTCGGCACTCGCCACCAACAAGCGCGGCTTCTCTCCACTCGGCACGCGAAACATGCCGCCGAAACCGCCGAACGCCCCGCGTACACCAGCCGTGAAGGTCGACTCGACGAGACGCTTGAGCCGCCGCTTGGCATCGTCAGCGGCGTCGAGATCGACCCCCGCGGCCTTGTAGTCGATCACGTCGGCATCTCGGTATCGAACGCGACCAGCTTCCTGAACTCCGCCACTCTCGCGTCGACGTCCGAGCGGGTCAATTCCATCAGGCGTTCGTTCGAGAACTTTTCGACGGCAAACGATCCCATCGCGGCGCCGTAGACGACGGCGCGCCGCATATTCGCGTCGCTCAGATCGCCCGTTTTCGCCAGGTACCCGATGAACCCGCCAGCGAACGAATCGCCGGCGCCGGTCGGATCGAAGATCTTCTCGAGTGGGTAGGCGGGCGCGTAAAAGACCGATGCGCGGGTGAACATGAAGGCCCCGTGCTCGCCTTTTTTGATAATGACGTAACGCGGGCCGTGGTCGAGAATCCAGCGGGCGGCATGGACCAGGTTGGCCTTTTCCGTGAGCTGCCGCGCCTCGGCGTCATTCAACGTGATGAGATGCACTTGGCCGAGCAACGTCACCAGATCGGCACGGCGGCTCTCGATCCAAAAATTCATCGTATCGCACGCCACGAGCTTCGGCGCGTTGACCTGGCTCAGGACATCGATTTGCAATCGCGGATCGATGTTGCCCAGAAAGACGAACGGCGCCTTCCGGAACTGCTCCGGAATCTTCGGCCGGAAGTGCGAGAACACGCCAAGCCGGGTTTCCAGCGTCTCGGCGGTATTGAGGTCGTGCCGATAGCGGCCGCGCCAACGGAACGACTCGCCCTCGGCCCGTTCGAGGCCGGCGAAATCGACGCCCCGCGCGACGAGCGGCGCGAGCTTGTCGACGGGGTAGTCGGACCCGACGACGCCGACGACTTGCACGGTCGTGAGCAGCGACGCCGCGGAGGCGAAAAATGTTGCCGAGCCGCCGAGGACGTTCTCGGCGCTCCCAAATGGCGTCTCGACCGAGTCGAGCGCCACCGAGCCAACGACGAGCACCGTCACATCCGCTCCGGCGCGTGAATTCCTAACAGGGTCATCGCGTTCCTGAGAACGAGTTGCGTGGCGCGCGCGAGTGCCAGTCGCGCGCTTTGCACGGGCTCGGGCTCTCCGAGCACGTGATACTTGTGATACCAGTGGTGCGCCAGCTGCGCCGTCTCGTGCAAGTACGCTGTGATCCGCTGAGGCTCGAGGGCTTGGGCGGCGCTCTCCACGATGTCGGGA
This sequence comes from Gemmatimonadaceae bacterium, assembly GCA_035570055.1. Classification (GTDB taxonomy): domain Bacteria; phylum Gemmatimonadota; class Gemmatimonadetes; order Gemmatimonadales; family Gemmatimonadaceae; genus DASRDS01. Next base: position 6,159 of record DATMLM010000049.1, on the reverse strand, counting down.
AAGTCGAGCAACGCTTTGATGAGCTCGAGCTCCTCCGGGGCGCTGAGCGCATCCAACGCCTCGGTCTCAATGCGCAACTCGTCTTTATTGATCCCGCCGACGCGAAAGATGCCGCACATGCGGGCGTGGGCCATCTGCACGTAATAGACGGGATTCTCGTCCGACTGCCGCTGCGCGAGATCGACGTCGAACGTCAGATCGGACACATACCGCCGCATGAGAAAGAAGTACCGCACGGCGTCCCGTCCCACCCATTCGAGCAGATCTTGCAGCGTGACGTAGCTGCCCGCGCGCTTCGACATGCGCACTTCCTCGCCGCCGCGCGCGACCTTGACGAGATCGTGGATGACATACTCGGGCCATCCCTCGGGAATGCCCTCACCCATCATCTGCAGCCCAGCCCGCACCCGCGCCCAATATCCGACATGGTCGGCGCCGTGGATATTGATCACTCTCTGAAACCCACGTTGCCACTTGCCGACGTGATAGGCGATGTCCGGCACGACGTATGTGTTCGTGCCGTCCCGCTTGATGATCACGCGATCGAGGTCATCGCCGAAAGCGGTCGTCCGCAGCTTGAGCGCCCCCCCGTCCTCATACGTGTACCCGGATGCCTTGAGGGCCGCGAGCGTTCGTTCAACCGAACCGTCGATATAGAGTGACGACTCGAGATAGTACGTGTCGAAATACACGCCGAACGCCTGCAGGTCGCGATCCTGCTCGCCCCGTAACACGCGCACCCCAAATTGTCGTACTTGATCAGCGTTGTCCGCGAGGGGATCACCGGGATACGCCGCCGAGTATTCTGCGGCGATCTCTTTGATGTACTCCCCGTGATACCCTTTTTCGGGAACGGGCTGGCCACGGACCAGCGCTTGGACGCTCGCCGTCAGATTGTCGATCTGCACCCCGGCATCGTTATAGTAGAACTCGCGGGAGACATCCCACCCGGTCCACTCCAAGAGCCGGGAGATCGCGTCGCCGAGGGCCGCTTGCCGGCCGTGACCGACGTGCAAGGGGCCGGTTGGATTCGCCGAGACGAATTCGACCATGACGCGCTGTCCGTGTCCAACGTCGGATTTCCCGTAGCCGTCGCCCTCGGCGATAATCGCCGCCAGGCCTCGCGCGAGCGCGGCCTGGTGCATGCGAAAGTTGATGAACCCGGCCCCCGCGATCTCGGCCGCGGCCACGTGCAGCGCCGAGAGATCCAGCGCGGCGATGAGCGCCGTAGCAATGTCGCGTGGCTTCTTGCCCAGCGGCTTGGCGAGCGTGAGGGCGAGGTTCGTGGTCCAATCGCCGAACGACGGATCGCGCGGGCGTTCGACGATGGGCGCGACGTCGCTGGGCGCGCCGAGTGAGCGCGCCGCGTGAGCGAGCGCGTCACGCAGCAGTTCAACGTCGTTCATTCGCTCTTTTTAGATCCGTCTCCGGACGATGAAGCGGGAGAGGCTGGCTTGTCGGCTGATTTGTCCGCGGGTTTGCTGTCGGAGCCTTCACCGCCGTTGCTACTGGGGCGCTTGTAGTCAGTGGCGTAGAATCCGGAACCCTTGAAGTGTAGGCCAGCACCACCTGACACTTGGCGCACTGCAGGCAGGCCATCGGTCGGACACGGCAACGTTTGCACCGCGTCACTCATCTTGCGGAAAAAGTGATCGAACTCGTGGCCGTTCGGGCAACGATACGCGTAAGTCGGCATTATCTTGGAACTTAGCTTATGACAACCGTACTCCGCCACCACTGGGTCGTGCGGGTCACGCACTGGGTTGCCGTCGTCGCCATCACCATCATGGTCGGCTCCGGCCTGCGCATCTTCAACGCCTACCCCGCGTTCGCCCGCCGCGGCCAGAGCTTCTGCTGCTATCCCTTCGCCGGCAAGCCGATCCCCAACTGGCTCACATTCGGCGGCTGGCTCGGCGGCGCCCGCCACTGGCACTTCGCCATGATGTGGCTTTTGGTCCTCGACGGCTTGGTCTACTTGGGGTTCCTCTACCTCCACGGCGAGTGGCGTGACTTGGTGCCCCGGAAGGGCGATCTCCGGGACTCGATCGCCATGGTCCGGTTCTATCTCTTCATCACCAAGCACCACCCCCACCAGGGGAAGCACAACGCCCTCCAGAAGCTGGCCTACTTCAGCCTGCCCTGGGTCGGGGTCCTGCTGGTGCTCACGGGGTTGGCGATCTGGAAGCCGGTGGAGCTGGGGTGGCTGACGAGCGTCTTCGGGGGCTACGTGTGGGCGCGGTACTGGCACTTCGTGGCCATGAGCCTGTTGGTGATCCTGGTGGTGGGGCACGTCTTCATGGTCTTCGCGGTTGATCCGTATTCGATTCCCTCGATGATCACGGGGCGCTACGACGAGCGCTGCTCCCCAGAGGCTCGCAACGCCCGCCCGCTCTACCACCTGGCGCCCTGCGCGCGCGAGGACAGTCCTGCCGATGCGTAGGCGCGACTTCCTGAGCACGACCGCACTGACCCTGCTCGCCGCCTGCGACCGCACGCTCTCCTTTGCCGAGCGTGCGAATGAGAAAGTCGAGCGGGGGCTGTTTCGGCACCGGGCGATAGACGTAGCTCGGGGCCGATTTATCACTCCCGAGGTCGCATACCCGTCCTACTACATCGCGAACACGGTCCCGATGTGGGACGCCGCGAAGCGCGGCCCATGGACGCTGGAGATCTCGGGGATGGTGGCCAAGCCGCTCACGCTGAGTTTGAGCCAGTTGGCGAGCCTGCCGTCCGTGACCCAGCGGGTGAACCACTACTGCGTCGAGGGCTGGACGGCAGTGGCGTCCTGGACCGGCGTCCGCCTCAGCGCCTTAGCCGCCTTCGTCCAGCCGCGACCCGAGGCGCAATATGTCGACTTCCAGTCGTTCGACGATGGCTACCACGAGTCCTGGGACCTGCCCTCGGCGATGCACCCGCAGACGCTCGTCGCCTACGGAATGGACGGCCACTGGCTGGGAGCAGCCCACGGAGGCCCGGCGCGAGTGTTCTCGCCGGTCAAGCTGGGCTACAAGAACACCAAGTACCTGACAAAGATCGTCTTCCTGCCCCAGCGCAACGGCGGCTACTGGTCCGACCAGGGCTACGAATGGTACGGCGGGGTGTGATTCACGGCGCCTGCGCGAACGTGACACTGTAGACCACGGGCTCGGGTAGGTGCGAGCTCGTGATGCGCACGTCCTCGCGCACGCGCTTGCCGCCGTCCAGCATCACGTAACGCGTCTCGCCCTGACCGCCGTGCGCAACGACGTGCTCGATCAACGTATCGCCCGCGAGTGTCAGGCTTATGCGGCACTTGTCGTTGTCTATGTCACGCCACGGCACGGCTGAGCCGTCACGAGGCAGCGCGGCCGGTGGGGCGTCGCCGAGGTGGACCGTGATCGTGTCTGGCGCGTAGTCGAGGCGCAGTTGCCGCGGCAGCGGATTGGTTTTCCGCAGCCGATGTCGGGCGATTGGGCGAATGATGAAATTCATGTGCTCAACCGATCGCTCGATGGCAGCCGGAATGTCATCACTCTGATCGGGCAAGACATCATAGACTCGCGTGGAGTCCTGGGTCGCCAGCAGGGCGATCAGTAACAACCTCACGAGTCCCGAAACCGTCCCCACTCGCGCTGTAGCGTATCGGAGATCTCGCCGACCGAAGCGCGCGCGCGGACGGCGTCGATGATCAGCGGCATCAGTGGCTGCTGGTCGTGAGCACCGGTGCGCAGGGCGGCGAGCGCGGCATCGACCTTGGTGGCATCGCGACTCTTGCGCACCGCGGCGAGACGCGCGACTTGGTCGCGTTCGAGCGCGCTGAAATCGGGAGCTGGGATCGTCGGGGGCGCGGAGTCATCCGTGAAGATATTGACGCCGACAATCGGGGCATCGCGGCTCTCGACGCGGAGTTGGTACTCGTAGGCGCTCTTGGCGATCTCGTCCTGGAAGAATCCGGCGCTGATCGCGGAGACGGCCCCGCCGAGGTCGTCGACGCGTGACATCAGCTGGAGTGCGTGTTGCTCGAGCTCCGTTGTCAGGTGCTCGACGTAGTAGCTGCCGGCCAATGGGTCGGCGGTGCTCGCGACGCCCGACTCGTACGCAACGATTTGCTGTGTGCGAAGCGCGAGCGTGGCCGCTTCGGCTGTCGGCAGGGCGAGCGCCTCGTCGTAGCCGTTCGTGTGCAACGACTGCGTGCCGCCGAGGGTCGCGGCGAGCGTCTGGACGGTGACTCGCACGACATTATTCAGCGGCTGTTGCGCGGTCAGCGTCACACCACCGGTTTGCGTGTGAAAGCGCAACCGTGCACTCGCTTCGCTCGCGTGAAAACGATCGCGCATCAGGCGCGAGTAGATCCGCCGCGCCGCGCGGAATTTCGCGACTTCTTCGAAGAGATCGTTGTGAGCGGCGAAGAAGAAAGACAACCGAGGTGCGAATTCGTCGATGGCCACCCCCGCCGCCAAGGCACGATCGATATACGCGATCGCGTTCGAGAACGTGAAGGCCAATTCTTGGATGGCCGTCGCTCCCGCTTCGCGGATGTGATAGCCCGAGATCGATATGGGATTCCAGCCCGGGACCTCGGCGGTGCAGAAACGGATCACGTCGGCGACGAGGGCGAGGCTCGGCCCTGGTGGGTAGATATACGTGCCGCGGGCTATGTACTCCTTGAGGACATCGTTTTGGACCGTGCCCGATATTTTGTCGCGGCCGATACCCCGTTCTTCGGCCGCGACGATGTACATCGCCAGCAATGTCGACGCTGTCGCATTGATCGTCATCGACGTCGACACGCGATCGAGGGGAAGCTCGGCCAACAAGGCGTGCATGTCTTCCACCGTGTCGATCGCTACGCCCACACGGCCGACTTCGCCCAACGCTCGTGGCGAGTCAGAATCGAATCCCATCTGCGTCGGCAGGTCGAACGCGACGGACAAGCCAGTTTGACCAGCGGCCAGGAGTAGGCGAAACCGCGCGTTCGTCTCGGCCGCCGTCCCGAAGCCGGCGTACTGGCGCATGGTCCACAGACGCCCACGGTACATCGTGGGTTGAATCCCACGGGTGAACGGGAACGTTCCCGGGTCGCCGAGGTCACGTGCGTACTCGACCGGCGCATCGGCCGGTCGATAGACGGGAGCGACGGTCAAACCCGACGGTGTCAGCTCACGCACCGACCGCGCTCAGGCTCGCGGCGAGTAGCTCGCGCGCGAGGGCGACCTCGTCTTTGCTACCGATGTACAGCGGCGTTCGCTGATGCAACTCGGTCGGCGTCAAGTCGAGGATGTCGTTCACGCCGTCGATGGCTCCGCCACCCGCTTGCTCGCAGATGAACGCCAATGGGTTGGCCTCATAGAGGAGGCGCAATTTCCCCTTGCGATACTGCGAGTTGGCCGGATACGCAAAGAGGCCACCGCCCAAGAGATTGCGATGGAAGTCAGCGACCAAGGATCCAACGTATCGGCCTGACAGCGGCTTTCTTTTTCCATCGAGACCACGATACCGTCGGATCAGCGCCTTCGTATTCTCCTCCCACTGCTGCTCGTACGAGTCATTCACCGACAAGTATCGGCCACGCGTCGGGGTCTTGATATCGGGATGCGAGAGCAAAAATTCGCCGATGGATGGATCGAGCGTGAATCCATGGGCGCCCTGTCCGGTGGTGTACACGAGCATCGTGCTGGAGCCGTAGATCACGTACCCCGCGGCCACCTGGCGTCGGCCCGCTTGCAGCATGTCGGACAGATCACCGCGGGCGCCGCGTGAGACTTTCCGCATGACCGAGAAGATCGTGCCGACCGGGACGTTGACATCGATGTTCGATGAGCCGTCGAGCGGGTCGAAGGCCAGCAGATACCGCCCGCGCGGATAACCGTCAGGAATCGCGTAGGGCTCTGGCAACTCCTCGGAGACCATGCCCGCGAGCTGGCCGCCCCATTCGCAACTGCGCAGCATGATGTCGTTGGCAACGACATCGAGCTTCTGCTGCGTTTCACCCTGCACGTTGCGTGTGGCATTGGAGCCGAGCGTGCCCTGCAGCGGGCCGCGTGCGACGGCGGTGGAGATGTACTTGCAGCTCGTCTGAATGTCGTTGATCAGAGCGGTCAGCTGCTCGTCGCGCTCGGCGCTCTGCCGCTGCTCTTCGATGATGAACTTCGACAATGTCGTGCGTCCGTATTGCATGGC